>NZ_JBQFYP010000001.1:0-571555 GCF_056541545.1 Ruegeria sp. AG7 | reverse complement strand
AGGTCCGAAATCGGCATCATCGCCGAGCCAATGATCCCAAACGCATGCTCAATACCATGCATCTGCAAAACCTTAACAAAGGCCTCTTCCGTCGTCATCTTCATAGGGGTGCTCTCCAAGCAAGAGTGAGGAAACCGGGCACCGGGGCCCGGGGGTTGATATGGTTTTGGCGTAAGGGTGCGACCTGCGTTAGGGCCAGACGCGTCTGCGGAATATGTCCAGTGCGACCTCAGGCAGCCCGGATGGCTTCCGCGATAAGTTCGACGCCGGGGCCTATGCGGTTGGTCGAAATAGAAGAGTACCCGAGGCGGTAGAAGTTCTGCGGCCTGTCGGGCCCCGAGAAAAACGGAGCACCCGGCTCGATATGAACGCCCTGGTTCTGTAGTCGGAGCGCAAGCTGCGTTGTGTTGACGTGCTCAGGGGCCGACATCCACATTGATGAGCCGCCCATTACACCCCGCCCGGCCACTGTCAGCCCGCTTTCCTCGATGGCTTTGTCCATCGCATCGCGCCGCTCTTGCAGGGCTTTCGACATACGTCGGATCTGCGCGTCGTAATGGCCCAATGACAGAAAATACGCTGCCGTGCGCTGAATATGACCCGGAGGGTGGCGCAGGACCAACGAGCGAAGCGCACGTGCTTCGCGGATGAAAGGTTCGGACCCGACCATATATCCAAGCCGCAATCCCGGGAACAGCGATTTGGAAAAACTGCCCACGTAAATCACGCGCCCATCCCGATCCATGGACTTGAGTGCAGGCGAAGGTGCGCTGCGAAAGGCCATCTCGAATTCATAGTCGTCCTCGACAACCATTGCATCCAGATCGCGTGCCCGATCCAGTAGCTTGTTGCGGCGGTCGACCGGCATCGTCGCGGTTGTCGGGCTTTGATGGCTGGGGGTGGTAAAGATGACATCCGCTTCGTCGGGGATCGCCTCCGGTGGCAAGCCGTCGCGATCGACGCTCAGGGGCGTCACAGCGCAGTCCCAGTGGTTCAAAAGGCTTCGCAGCGCGTAGTAGCAGGGATCTTCGATTACGGCCGTGCGATTGTGGGTCAGCAAAATGCGAGAGGCCAGCCAAAGCGCGTTCTGCGCGCCCAGGGTGATCAAGATCTCTTCGGGGCGGGCAACGATACCACGGCGCGGCAGGGTGTGGCGCGCGATGAACTCGATCAACAACGGATCATCCTGATCCACGTAATCCCCTGTCAGCGAATCGAAGTCCTTATGCCCCAATGCGCGAACCGCACACAATCTCCAGTTGGCGTGATCAAACAGGGTCCGGTCGGCCTGACCGTAGATGAACGGATAGCGGTATTCGCGCCAGTTGCTGGGTTTCGGCAGGACGTCGCTGTCCAGAAAGCGGCGCGCCAGTGCCCTGTCCCAGTCGACAGATTCCGTGCCGCGCTGCACGGGCGAGTATTTGGGCGGAACCGGCGCGTTTTGCGAGACGTAATATCCTGACCGGCCCTTTGCCGTCAGATAATCATTGGCCAGCAACTCGGTATAGGCCAGCGTCACCGTGATGCGGCTGACACCCAGATGTGCGGCCAGCTTTCGCGAGGATGGCAGTTTTTCCCCCACGTGAAAGCGACCGGACAGAATGCCCTCGGCAATCATCTGCTGGATTTGGGCCTGCAACGTGCCCTGACCGTTGAGCTCAAGAAAGAATGTTTCGACCGATATCCCCATGCCTGCTTATAGGTTGGACTTAAGGCAGGGGCAATCTGGACTTACAGTGCCATGGAAAATTTTCCCAAGGTGGGTTGACCAGGATTTATTATAAAACTAAAAAACTAGAAATCTAGTTTAATGGAGGCGACTCATGTGGGAAACTGCTGCTGCCGGATTTTCCGCCATGGGCTCGGAAGCCCGGCTGAAAGTCCTTAAGACACTGGTGCGGGCTGGTGAGGCCGGTCTGACCGTTGGCGAAATCCAGAACCGGACGGGGATTGCCCCGTCGACTTTGGCGCACCACCTGCGGTTTCTTGCAGCCGGAGGTGTGGTTGAGCAGGAAAAGATCGGTCGCACCACGATCAACCGGGCCTGTTATGATGAATTGAAGACGCTGGCGCAGTTCATTCTCAGTGAATGCTGCGCTGACGCGTTTGGAAAGGCGGCCAACGATGGCTGAATTGACGCAATCCCCCCGACTGACCGCTAAAGGTGCGCTTGAGATAATCAAGACGCCCTGGGCATTGATCGTCGTCATTCTTGTGGTGGTGGCCGTTCTCGACCCCGGCAACCTGCGTGAGGTTGTGAGTTTTGCAGTCAGGGCTTTGGCGCATACTGGACAATACATCCTGTTTGCCGTGCTTCTGTTGTCATATCTCAAGGCGACAGGGGCCGAGGTGATGGTGGCGCGCGCCTTTGAAGGGCGCGAGACCCGGATGATCTTTCTGGCCGCCCTGTTCGGCGGACTCGCACCATTTTGTTCTTGCGAAGTCATTCCCTTTATTGCGGGCCTGCTTGCACTCGGAGCGCCCCTGTCGGCCGTGATGGCGTTCTGGCTCAGCTCGCCATTGATCGACCCACCGACGCTTTTGATTACGGCTGCTGCACTGGGGTGGCCCTTTGCGATCGGCAAGGCGGTTGCCGCCGTTGCGCTTGGCCTGTTCGGCGGGTTCGCGGTTCGGTGGCTGATGCGGCAGGGGGCATTTGCTCAGCCCTTGCGCGAATACAAGCCTGCAGGGTGCTGCGGATGTGGTCCGAAAGCGGATGACAAGCCGGTCTGGAAGTTCTGGCAAGAGCCCGAACGCCGGGTTCGGTTCCGTTCGGAATTCGTACACAACGGGCTGTTCCTGCTGAAGTGGCTGGCACTGGCCTATGTGCTCGAGGCGCTTTTGGTCAACTATGTGCCTGCGGACCTGATCGCTGGCGTCGTTGGTGGAGAAGGCGTGCTGCCGATCATCGTTGCCGCACTGGTGGGGATGCCAGCCTATCTGAACTCTTACGTCGCGCCGCCGCTGCTGGCAGGTCTGATCGATCAGGGCATGACCGCAGGGGCTGCGATGTCGTTCATGGTTGCGGGTGCCGTCAGTTCCATTCCGGCGATGGCCGCAGTCTGGTCATTGGTCAAACCATGCGTGTTTGTCACCTACCTGAGCCTTGGTGTGGGGGGCGCAATAATCGCAGGCATCATCTTTCAGGTGGTATGAACGAAAAAGCCGCCCGGCGTCAGCATCGGCGGCTTTGTTTGGTCTGAAATCTTGATCAACCGGACTCGCAGAGACGGGGCAGTTTGAACCGATACCGGGCTTCACCGCTTTTCACGTAGATGCGTTTTTCCACGCAGGCCGTCGTTCCTACGGTTTTTGAAATCTGCGATTCGGTCGACGTGATCGACGTGGCCGATCCATCGGGCAGGCGAACCGAGGCTACGACGCCGTTCTTCAGGTCCCCGTTCACCGGCGTTGCGGACAGAACCGGTACGATCAGGAAAGCCTCGTGCTCATGTTCGCCTTCGTCCCCCAGCAGAAACAAGGTGGTGACGATGGCGATCATGACAACACCACCCGCCAGACCCAGCCCCCATGTCCTGAGAAAGGCATAGATCGTTACGGCGCGGTGCGGACCGAAAATCGCGGAAAGAATGCTCAGCATGACAAGTCCGTCAAAAAAGCCCCAGCCGTTCCGACCGGGGCTGATTGCCTGTTATAGACGAGGATCATCCTCGTCTTCATCATCCGCCCCGCCTTTGGGCAGGTTGAAGAAACTGTCGGCGTCGATGATAGGCTCGTCGTCTTTGTCATCCGAGCGATCATCGGACAGCGAGAAGGTTTCCAGACCTTCGATCGCGGTCGGGATTTTCGGCGCAGCGTCCATTTCCAGCGACTGCTCGGTCGAAACCAGTTTGCGACGCTCGTCATCGCTCATCACGCCGCCTTCGGCCGCTTTCTTGGCAGCGGCCTTCTGCACGATCGCATCCAGTTCGGACTGTTTGCACAGGCCCAGCGCAACCGGGTCGATCGGCTGCATGTTCGAGATGTTCCAGTGCGTGCGCTCGCGGATCGACTGGATGGTCGGCTTGGTGGTGCCGACCAGCTTGGCGATCTGGCCGTCGCTGAGTTCGGGGTGGAACTTGACCAGCCACAGGATCGAGTTCGGACGGTCCTGACGCTTGGACAGCGGGGTATAACGCGGGCCACGGCGCTTTTCTTCGCCGGATGCCGCCGGGTTGAACTTGAGCTTCAGCTTGTGCAGGTGGTTGTTCTGCGCGGCGTCGATCTCATCCTGGGTCAGCTGGTTGTTTGCGATTGGGTCAAAGCCCTTTACGCCTGCGGCCACATCACCATCGGCGATGCCCTGCACTTCCAGTTCGTGCATCCCTACGAAATCCGCGATCTGCTTGAAGCTGATCGTGGTGTTGTCCACCAGCCATACGGCGGTTGCCTTGGCCATAAGCGGTTTTGCCATCAGCCCGTCTCCTATACATACATCTTTCCCGTCGCCGGAATTCGGCGGCCCCTTGGTCTTGGGGCAGGTTTCCGTTGTCGGGGAACTTGGCCCGTATATAGTCGCCACGCAGCAAGAAGGGAAGAGGCGAATGCGCTGGGTCGTATTGTGGGTTTTCAGCGCGATGGCAGCGCTGGCCGATGGTGAAAAAGCGGGTGAGTTCGACTATTACGTCTTGTCGCTTAGCTGGTCGCCCAATTGGTGCGCCCGGGAAGGGGACGCGCGCGGGTCAGACCAATGCGACGACCGACACGACCACGGATGGATACTGCACGGGCTCTGGCCGCAATTTCATCAGGGATGGCCATCCTTCTGCCCCTCACCCGAGGCGCCGCCATCGCGCCGCGTGACGCGGGAAATGGAAGATATTCAGGGTAGTGCTGGCCTTGCATGGCATCAGTGGAAGAAACACGGCACCTGTTCGGGGTTATCTGCGCCCGACTATTTCGCCCTGTCCCGGCGTGCCTATGATGCGGTCGAACGCCCGCAGCTCTTCCGCAAACTGGACGCATCCGTCAAACTGCCGGCTTCGGTGGTTGAGGATGCGTTTTTGAAGGCCAATCCGGGGTTTGAGCGCGATATGATCACGGTCACCTGCAAACAGGGCTACATCGAAGAGGTTCGTCTCTGCCTGTCGCGCGATCTTGATCCGGTGCCATGCGGCCGCGATGTGATCCGCGACTGCACCGCCAAGGACGCGCTGTTCGATCCGATTCGTTAAAGTTTTTTGTTCTGGCAGTCCCGCGCATAGTCCAGCGCCTTGGCGGTGCCTTTCAGATCAATCGCCATCACCACCTCGCCTGCGGGATTGTAAACCGTCATCGTCTTGTTCTGGGCAATCGCGGTGACGAAATTCCGGTCGGTGAAAAAAACCGTCGCACCGGGCACTTTGCGTTCATTGAACCCGATAGCGGTGGCATCAAAGCTCTTGCCGTCCAGTTCGAACCGGATGGGATAGCTTTTACCCTGTTCAATATTGCCCCAGGCCTTGTTGTAAACGGCGAAGTACCCGCGATTATCCAATGCGTCATAGCCCAGCCGCACGACCGAGAGGTCCTGATAGACCGTCTGGATCAGACACCCGTTCCCAAGCGCGGGGTCCATCATGATGTTCCAGCCTTCGACAAAGCCCTTGTCGACCAGTTCCTGCGACAGGGCAGCGGTTGCGGTGAAGGCGGCGAAGGTAAAGGCGAGAAGGCGGGTCAAGTTAAGCACTCCCATCTAAAAAATGTGGTTGGCTGTATCTAACTGTAACTCTGTTTCAGGCAAACAGTATTCTCTGAAACCTGGTCCAGATGCTTCAGCAGTTTCAAAGTACGACAGTTTTGAGCGGCAACTATGCTACAGTGATTGCGTTCAAGAATGTGAGAAACGCTATGACTGCCAACAAAGCGCAGGCGGATTACTGGAGTTCAGCTCCGGGACTTCAGTGGATCAGGTTCGAAGAAGAACTGGACGCTGTTTTTGAAGCGGTGGACCAAGAACTCATCCGGCGAGCGGGTGATATCCATGATGCGGATGTACTTGATGTTGGTTGCGGAACCGGTGCCACGAGCCGTGCTTTTGCGAAAAAGCTGACCCCAAATGGAACACTGACGGCGTTGGATATTTCCAAACCGCTGTTGGAGCACGCTCAAGAGAAAGCTGGTAAGCTTCCCGTAAAATCAAGGTATTTTTTGATGGACGCGCAACAAGGTGCGATCCCAAGCGCGCCATTCGATCTTGTGATTTCGCGCTTTGGCGTCATGTTCTTTTCCGATCCGAACGCTGCGTTTGCCAATATACGAAAACACATGCGGGCACAGGGGCGTTTGATTGCAGCGGCTTGGGCTCCAATGGCAATAAACCCTTGGTTCGATGCTCCATGCAAAGCGGCAGTTTCACGTTTGGGGCCACCTGATCCTGCTGATCCCAACGCACCGGGACCTCTGGGTTTTCAGGATATCGACTACGTTGTCGATGTGTTGAAAAAAGCAGGGTTCAGAAATGTGAAAGGAGAGGTTTCGGCGATCACACTAAAACATCAAGGACCGCTCAAGAAAGTTTCTGATTTGGCTTCCAACATAGGACCAGCAGCGCGAATTCTAAAAAAGTATTGTGGAACGGATGCGGATGTCGCGGCAATACAAGAAGCCGTTATGGAAAAATTCAGGGTATTCGAGAATCCGGAGGGCGTTGGTATTCCCGCAAAGTTAAACTTTTTTGAAGCAGTTAACCCTGAATAAGCTTACAAATGACAGCCAGGTGACAGACTCGTGCAGCTGGTATATCATCCTTCGTTAGGCTACATTTCCTTGCGCGCCCTGAGCGCCGCCGTAATCGTCCCATCATCCAGATAATCCAACTCTCCGCCGATGGGCACGCCTTGCGCAAGTGAGGTCAGGCGCACCTGACCTTCCAGCTGGTCCGCGATGTAATGGGCGGTGGTCTGACCGTCGACAGTGGCGTTCAGGGCAAGGATCACTTCGGTGATCCCTTCGGCCAGAACCCGATCCCTGAGGCGGGGAATGCGCAGCTCGTCCGGACCGATGCCGTCCAGTGCGGACAGCGTGCCACCCAGCACGTGATAGCGGCCTTTGAAGACCCCTGACCGCTCCATCGCCCAGAGGTCGGCGACGTCCTCGACCACGCAGAGTTCGCCGGTCGCTCGGGCCTCGCTATTGCAGATGTCACAGATATCCGTGGTGCCCACGTTGCCGCAATTCAGGCATTCGCGAGCGGTGATGGCCACTTGCTGCATGGCGTCTGACAGGGGCGTCAGAAGCAGAGCGCGTTTGCGGATCAGATGCAGCACCGCACGGCGGGCCGAGCGCGGGCCAAGCCCCGGCAGTTTGGCCATTAGGTCGATCAGATTGTCGATTTCGCTGTTCGTGCCCATGGCCTGCCCTGCTTTGTACCGGAGAGAGCCTCCGGCGGGAGTATTTGGGAAAAGATGAAGCTCAGAACGGTAGCTTGATGTCCTTCGGCAGGCCCATGCTTTCGGTCAGCTTGCCCATTTCTTCCTGTGAACGTTCGGCGGCTTTGGCCTGAGCGTCCTTGATGGCGGCCAGGATCAGGTCTTCGACCACTTCCTTGTCGTCGCCGTTGAAGATCGACGGATCGATGTCCAGCCCTTTGAGTTCACCCTTGGCTGTGGCCGTTGCCTTGACCAGCCCCGCACCGGATTCGCCGACAACCATCATGTTGTTCAGCTCTTCCTGCATTTCGGTCATCTTGGTTTGCAGGTCTTGTGCGGATTTCATCATCTTGGCCATGTCGCCCAGTCCGCCAAGCCCGCCGAGTCCTTTCAGCATCAGTCGTCTCCTGTGTTTCTGTTTGGTTCTAAATACGGACCGCAGGCAGGCGGCACAAGAGGTCTCCCGCCTGTCCAGATCAGAGCGTCGCCGGCCGATAATTTATGCGCCCGCATTCCCTCCCTCAGTTGCAACGTGGAAGGGCGTGAGTATGTCAGGTTTCCTGAAACTTGGACCCACGGGCCTGGGGGCTAATCCTCTTCGAAGGGGTCCCATTCATCTTCGACTTCGGGAAGGGCCTCGGTCTCAACCTTGGCGGCGCGCTGTTCAGGTGTTTCGATCCGAATGATCTTTGCCTTGGGGAATTGCGTCAGAACGGCCTGAACCAGCGGGTGCTCTTCGGCCTCGGCTTTCAGGGCCAGTTCGGCCCGGTCCCGCACTTCCGCGATGGTCGCCGCATCCCCGTCCGAGACAATGGAGACGGCCCAACGATTGCCAGTCCAGCGTTGCAGGGCAGAGCCCAATCGCGACGCCAGATCCGACGGTGCCTGAGGCGTCGGGGTGAATTCGATCCGGCCGGGCTGGTACGACACAAGGCGCATGCCGCTTTCCACCTCGACAAGCAGTTTCACATCGCGGTTTGTGCGGATCAGTTCCACCACATGCCCGAAGGTTGGATAGCGGGCCAGGGCCGTCTGGGCATCCTGCGCCAGCGCGGCAACCGGTGCGCCACCCGCGCCGCGCGGGGGCGATGTATAGGCAGGCGGCGGGGTCGCGTTGGATTGCGTTGCCACCGGGGCCTGCCGGGACATTGACATGCCCCCGCCCGGCCCGCCGGGGGGCGGAGGCGGGCTGTCTTGCAGCCGTTTGATCAGTTCTTCGGGGCTGGGCAAATCGGCGACATGTGTCAGTCGGATAACGGCCATTTCGGCGGCCATCATCGCGTTGGGCGCCGCAGAGACTTCCTCCAGCGCCTTCAGCAGCATCTGCCACATCCGGGTCAGAACCCGCATCGGCAAAGCCTCGGCCATGTGCTGGCCCCGTGTGCGTTCGTCGGGGGAAACCGTCGGGTCTTCGGCCGCGTCGGGTGTGATCTTTACGACGGACACCCAATGCGTGATTTCGGCCAGATCGCGCAGCACAGCCAGAGGGTCTGCGCCTTCCGCATATTGCCCGCTCAGTTCAGTGAGCGCCCCTGCCGCGTCACCGCGCAGGATCATGTCCATCAGGTCCAGAACACGACCTCGATCCGCCAGACCCAGCATCGCACGGACCTGATCTGCCGTCGTCTCACCGGCCCCGTGCGAGATTGCCTGATCGAGCAATGAGGTCGCGTCGCGGGCCGACCCTTCTGCAGCGCGGGTGATCAGCGCCAGTGCGTCGTCGGCAATCTGCGCGCCCTCGGCCCCGGCGATCTTGCGCAGCAGACCGATCATGTCTTCGGGCTCAATCCGGCGCAGGTCAAAGCGCTGACACCGCGACAGAACCGTGACCGGCACTTTGCGAATCTCGGTGGTCGCGAAGATGAACTTCACATGTGCGGGCGGTTCCTCGAGCGTCTTGAGCAGCGCGTTGAATGCGCTGGTCGAGAGCATGTGAACCTCGTCGATGATGTAGATCTTGTAGCGCGCGCTGGCTGCGCGATAGCGGACACTGTCGATGATCTCGCGGATATCGTTGACGCCGGTACGGCTGGCGGCATCCATTTCCATCACATCGACATGGCGGCCTTCCATGATCGCGATGCAATGCTCGCACTGACCGCAAGGCTCTGTTGTCGGCCCTCCGGTTCCATCCGGTCCGATGCAGTTCATGCCCTTGGCGATGATCCGTGCCGTGGTGGTTTTACCCGTTCCGCGAATGCCGGTCATGACAAAGGCCTGCGCAATCCGGTCGGCCTCAAAAGCGTTTTTCAGGGTGCGCACCATGGCGTCCTGACCCACCAAGTCGGCAAAGGTTTCCGGGCGGTATTTGCGGGCGAGAACCTGATAGGCGGGGCTGGGCGTGTCTGTCATGTCTACTCGCTCGGATTCGGTGCTTCGGCACAGCGTAGTGGCGGCGGCAGTCCGCGTCCACTGTGGGGCGAGATGATTTTTTGTTTCAGAAACGGACTGGTTTCCAACTAAACTGGACCAGCGGATTTAATGACTCATTTTGTAAAGAGTACCTTGGGGGAGGACGCACTTCATGTCGCAGCTGGTCATTTTTGCTCTGCAGGTCGGAGGCGGAACGCTTGCCCTTACTTCAATGCCAGGGCGTGGCGGGGATTACGCCACCGATCTGGATACGATTGCGGCGTGGAAACCGGGCCTTGTGATTTCAATGACGACGGATGTCGAAATGCTTCAGGATGGCGCGCAGCATTTTGGCAGTGACATCCAAAGCCGGGCCAGCCGGTGGGTTCACCTGCCGATCGAAGATTTTGGAGCACCGACGCAAGCGGTTCGGAAGGCCTGGCCAGAGGTCAGCGCCACGGCCCGACACGCACTGTCGGGCGGTGGCCGGGTCCTTGTACACTGCCGTGGGGGGTGCGGCAGGTCCGGGATGATTGTTCTGCGACTGATGGTTGAATGCGGTGAACGCGCCAGCGACGCACTGGACCGCTTGCGGGCCGTGCGCCCCTGCGCTGTCGAAACCGATGCGCAGCTGGCCTGGGCGTCCCGGATCACCCCGGCACAGGTGGAAGTGGGATCAAGCTGAAAGCTGCTGTGGCGCGTAGCCGGTTTTTTGGGGGCGGATCGTTGAAACCTCGATCATGGCGCAAGGCAGGTTCGCGATGGTGCCCGAGGGCAGCGTGCTGAATGTAGGTCCAAAGATCAAATCAGCATAGGCATCCAGATCCCGAGTTGCCGTGTCAGGGTGTGTTCCACAGAAAATGCGAACGCTGTCGGATCGCGCTCTGATCGTTGCCATGCACCCTTCTGCGCAATGTGACAGCGCGCTGCTGCCTTCAAATTCGAAATCCTCGCTGGTGGCCGAAACCGCCTGCGCCATGGCTTCCGAAATCGAGCGGGCCAGTCGCGCCAAAGCCGGGCAGGTTTTCCCTGTCCGCTGGCACACCGTTGCGCTGTATTCGTGTGATTTTGTCTTCCAGATCATCCTGCGCCCTCCGCGCGTGGTGGGCTGGAATATTGGGGCAGGTGGGACAGCATTTCGCCGTCAGGACCTGCCCGGACACCCCGCCCGAGTTTCGGTTTCAGTTCCGATGGCAGGTCTCCTGACTTGCGGGTCATTGCTCTGCCGACCTTCCCAGCCCATAGGCCAGTGGTATTTCGGCATTGCTTACCGCTTACAGTTGCGGGGGCAGTCGCGGACTTGGTTGATGTCTGTGTGACCAGACAAACCGCACCGTGTTCCCTTTTCATCCCGACCTCTTGTAGGGGCCGGAAACCATCACACAACCGCTAGCGTCTGATCGCGTTCCGAGTCAAGCCGATCTTTAGGCCGGACGTTTGGTCATGCTGGATGCGGATTATGTTCCGGCCTAGTGTCGTCGGCATTGAAGGCAGGCAAACCGATTGTTTCAGTGAAAGCCGGGGATCATGTTGGATACGGAACAGACGGTGTTGATCGAAGATTTCAGCTTTCCGTCAGGGTCCGTGACCTTGTCGGCGCGGTTGTACCGGCCTGTGGGTGAGCCGGAAACCGTTGTTGTGCTGAACAGTGCTACAGGTGTGCCGCGTGACTATTATCGCCATTTTGCGCGATGGCTGGCTACCAAGCGGGGGGTGGCTTGCCTGACCTATGACTATCGGGACTACGGGCTTTCGTTGGTCGGCCGCCTGAAAGACGCGCGTGCTACAATGGCGGATTGGGCATTGATCGATATGCCGGCGGCACGGGCCGAGATGCGCAGGCGGTTTCCAAAGGCGCAGCACTGGACCATCGGCCATTCGGTCGGTGCGATGCTGGGGCCGGTGCAGCCGGATATCAACCAGATTGACCGTATGATCTGTGTGTGTTCGGGGCTGGTGACTTTGAATGATCACCCATGGCCCTATCGGGGGCTGGCGGGGCTGTTCTGGTATGGCCATGCACCGCTGATGGTGCGGGCGCTTGGCTATCTGCCTGGCAAAGCAATCGGGTTTGGCTCGGACCTGCCCGCCTCGGTCTACTGGCAATGGCGCAAATGGTGCACAGCTCCTCTTAGCTACGTTCCCGAGATCGGGCAGAATTTGCCTGATGCGCATTGGGGCAGTTCTGGAACAGCTGTGGATCTGTTCACGTTCGAAGACGACCAGATGGTTCCGCCCGAGGCGGTTTGGCGCCTTGCCGATCTGTATGGCCCCGGGGCCAGACGCCACCTTCTGAAGCCTGCCGAATTTGGGCTGCCGGAGATTGGTCACATAGGCGCATTTGCCCGGCGCAATGCAGCGGTCTGGCCGCGCCTGATCGCCTGATCAGACGCGACGCAGGTTTTCCATAACACCTTGCAGCTATGGCCGTTTGCGAAGCTTCTTGTCCTGCATGACACCGCGGACCATCTTGCCGAACGCCTTGTCCCGCGCCCGCGATTGCGCAACGGTTTCCGAGTTTCGCTGATCTTCGCGCCGCAGCTTGCGCCAACGGTCCAGCCGCGCCGGATCAAGAACGCCCTTGCCTATTGCGTTCTGCACGGCACAGCCGGGCTCGGTCTCGTGCTGACAATCCGAAAAGCGGCAGCTTTGGCCAAGCTCTGTGATGTCCGAGAACACGTTGTCGATCCCGTCCTGAGCGTCCAACAAACGCAATGCGCGCATTCCCGGCGTGTCAATCAGCCAGCCACCGTTACCCATCCGGTGCAACGCGCGCACCGTTGTCGTGTGCCTGCCCCGTGCGTCGTCTTCGCGAATTCCAGAGGTGGCGAGGTTTTGATCCGTCATGGCGTTGCTGAGCGTCGTTTTACCCACGCCCGACGACCCGACCAGCGCGCCGGTCTGGCCTTTGGGGCACCATGCCAGAACCTTTTCGATATCTGCCGGGTCCAGCGCATTGATCGCCAGTACCGACAAAAAAGGGTCCAGAGATTGCACTTGTCCCGAGAAACTGCCGGGGTCATCCGACTGGTCAGCTTTCGTCAGGACAACGACAGGATAACATCCGGCCTGATGTGCCAGCGCCAGATAACGTTCCAGCCGGGGCAGGTTGAAATCGGCGTTGCACGAGCTGACGATGAACAACACATCGACATTGGCTGCTATCAGTTGTGTTGCGGCACCTGTACCGGCAGCCCTGCGTTGCAGCAGGCTGCGCCGGTCCAGAATGTGACGCACGCGGTTTTCGGCGTCGGCAAGGACCCAATCCCCAACGGCATATGAACCGGTCGGATTATCCGGTGTCAGCAAAGGGATATCACCATCCGGGCTCAGCCCGATCAGACGGTCCCGATGTACCGATGCGATACGAAAGGGCGTGTCAGAAGGAAAAACCGCATGCTGCGCGGCAAAGTAAGAGGACCATCCCAGGTCCGAAAGCGTATAAGACATTTATCTGCCTGTTTTCAGAAACAGCAATGCCAACGGATGGCATGCGCGCATCCGCAGGTCGTGTGTTCAGGCAGTCCGGTGATTCCGGTGAATCAGAACCAGTCTGCCCGAAGGGTTTTCACTACAATCATAAAGCCCTCCTGTGGCTGTGGTTCACGAAGTGAGAGGTTGGACATCGACCCAAGCGGGGCTCGTTGTGGCTGCTTCCTTCCGGACCTGACCAGGTTGGCGAGGCGCTCGCCCGCGCCAACCTCTCGAGTCCGGATATAGGGAAGGCAACGGGAAAAGACAACCCGTCAGAGCGTCAGGCGGATGCGTTCAAATCCCCTGCCATCCGAGCCCAGCAACACGGGATCGAACCTGCGCAACTCATCCAAATATTTCGGGGCGCCCGCACCTGTGCGAAGAATTGTTGTCACGCCCCGCTGCGGTATCAGCGAGAACGGGTAGGGCTGCGTGACGATCGGATCGGGCGGAAGGTGCTGCGCCAGGTAATCCCGCACAAGGTCCTTGATGCTCAGCGGTGGCAGGCTGATGAACTCAGACGTTGTCGCATGCGGGAAATGCCCGCCTCCGCTGGCGCGGTAATTGTTCAGCGCCATAACGAACATCTGCTCCGGTCGTACGGGGCGGCCTGCATATGTCAGATCGCTGATCCGCCTGTGGTCTGGATGGATCATTTTCCCCTGCGCATCGTATCGAGGCGGCTGAGTAGGGTCGATCTGATAAGACAGTCCAAACACGATGTCGAAATTGTACCCGGCCCGTTCAGGGTTGATCAGTTCGGGCTCGGAACCGGGCTTTAACTGGTTGAATACGCTGGCCGACATCTCCAACCAGTCCAGCAGATGCGCACCGCTGATCCGGATTGCGCGCAGCTCGTTGGGAAACACATGCAGATCTGCGACATGGCGCAAACATATTTCTCCGGCGGGTACCTCGGTATAATGGCGGGGGCCTGAGCGCCCGCCGGATTTGGCAGGCGAAACAACCGACAGAATCGGCAGATCCGCCAGGTCTGTTCCCTGCAAAAGCGGGCGCAGTGCGGCGGCTTGCGCCGCAGCTACAAGGTTCAGCCCGCGATCCGGCGCACAGCAACTGAAATAGCTGTGCAATGTATCCGGGATATGTGCCACCGGTGCCGCAACGGATTGACGGGTCATAGGATGCGCCACCTCACACAGACCCGCAATTTCACGGTCTTCCCCGACGGCTGTGCCGTTGCTGATAACCGGGCGCAGTTCGACGCGGCTATCCCGGATTCGCACTTTGCCGTCCGGCCCGGCGGTCACGGCCAAATCGATAACCCCCAGGTAAGAGCCCGCTGATCCCGGCATGACAACGGGCGTTCCATGTACCAGCCCCGTCAGGTGATCGACCATCGGGGTATTGGCGTGGCCCTCTCCTGGAAGTGTCAGGTGGGTGTGCCCGGCCACAATGGCATCGATGCCTTTGATCGCGGCCAAGGGTATCACGGCGTTTTCCATCCCCGCTACCGGCTCGCTGCCCCCAAGGCCGGAATGGGCAAGCGCCACGATGATATCACAACACTCGTTGCGCAATGTCTGCGTCAGGGATTTAGCCGCAAGCAGGATATCCTCGACGACGATACCGCCATCCAGATTATGCGCCTCCCAACAGGCCGTTTGCGGAGGAAGAACCGAGAAGATGCCGATGCGAACGGGAATGTCTTCTCCGTTCAAAAGCACGGTGCGGTCCAGAACGGTGTATCGCTGCCAGGGCAGTGGTCCGCGCGTGCGATGCAGGTTGCTGCAAATAACTGGGCAGGGGGCTTGCGTCAGGATGTTGCCCAATGTCGCCAGCCCGAACCCGAGATCATGGTTGCCCAGCCCGATCGCGTCATAATCCAGGGCTTCGAACGCCGTCATCATCGGATGGGCAGTGCCACTTTTGGCGGCCCAATCGCCCATTGGGGTTCCCTGCAACGAATCCCCGTTGTCAAACATCAGCACCAGCGCGTCCTTGGCCTCTTGTCGGGCTGCGTGGATCAGGCTGGCGGTGCGCGTCAATCCAATCGTCTGGTCTGGCGTGTCGGTGTAATAGTCAAAACCGGTCAGGTTCATATGCAGGTCAGTTGTGGCCAGAATGCGAATTTTCCCACTGTCACCAATGGGCTGTACCTGCGTCGAGAAGGGGATCTTCACTTTGAGTATTCTGCTATTGAATGTGGGTATTGATTAAATCCATCAAAATTCACTCTAGATGATTTTTCCGAGGCCACCATGCGGCTTTTCAGCGGCAGGGTGGTGGATTTTCCGTCCCTGAATAGCCATTGCAACACAGGCCGAGACGTGGCAGCCCTGTGCGCAAGATCAAAAGGAAATCCAATGAAAAACGCAGAGCACGTAACCTTCGGGGGGTCGGGCCTTGATCGGGCGGCGCAGTATCGCGGAGATGCGAACAAGCTGGCCGAGGCGATGCACAACCCGGCCGCCCGCTGTGTCTTGCTGTGGCGTGGAAAGCTGCTGGTACAGGGTGAGGGGCTGGACCAGCTTGCCATGATCCCGATGACGCATCCGCTGATCAGCAGTGGTCCCGGTGGCGTCATTGAATCCCCGGTGTTTTTGGGTCTGAGCGCTGACAGCGCCCCCGTGTTTGCCGTTGATATTTCCGCATGGGCAGCCGAGGGGCTGGATCTAACCAGTCTGGGCGCCTTCGTGGACAAGTCCGAACAACAACACCCGGATTTACCGCAAGGCCACGTGTTTGCCGAACTGCGCCGGATCATGACACGGCTGTCGGCACGCGACGCGGAACTGGCGGCCACGTCTAAGGCAATAATCGGCTGGCATGAAACACATCGCTATTGCGCACGATGCGGTGCCGCCAGCGAGGTGTCGCAAGGGGGATGGCAGCGCAGTTGCCCGTCCTGTGGCGGGCAGCACTTTCCGCGCACCGATCCGGTTGTGATCATGTTGATCACGCATGGTGACAGCGTGCTGATGGGCCGGTCTCCGGGCTGGCCTGACGGGATGTTCTCCTTGCTGGCGGGATTTGTTGAGCCCGGCGAAACGCTTGAGGCAGCAGTGCGCCGCGAAGTGATGGAAGAGGCGGGCGTGCCGGTAGGTGCGGTTTCGTACCTGTCCAGCCAGCCCTGGCCGTTTCCGGCCTCATTGATGTTTGGGTGTGCAGGTGAGGCACTGTCACGCGACATCGTGATCGATCCGGTCGAAATAGAAGAGGCGATGTGGGTCAGCAAATCCGAAATGATGCAGGCCTTTGCAGGCGATCATCCTAGGCTATTGCCAGCGCGCAAGGGGGCAGTCGCTCATTTTCTGCTTCAGAACTGGCTTGCAGATACTCTGGACTGAGGAAACATTGGCTCAGTAATTACGACAGCAAAGGTCAGTATGCAGTTTTCAGCGCGCGAAGATATCGAAGCCCCCATCCAATCGGTATTCGACATGGTGTCGGATTTCGAACGGTTCGAGCGTATGGCAATGCGCCGCGGCATCGATGTGCGCCGTTTGGGCGGTGGCGCAGCGGTGACTGCCGGAACCGAGTGGAATACGGAGTTCAAACTGCGCGGAAAGCCGCGTCAGATGTCAGTGGTTATGACAGATTTCGACAGGCCTTCGCAAATGCGATTTGACGCTGCCAGCAAGGGCATTACCGGGTTCACGACCGTGGATTTTCTGGCCCTGTCCCCGCGCCGGACACGCCTGAGCATCGAGATGTCCCTGGCCGCCAAGTCCCTGCCGGCACGGTTGCTGTTGCAATCCATGAAGCTGGGACAGTCGAGGTTTCGCAAACAGTTCCAGGTGCGTCTCAGTGAATTCGCACGCGAGTTGGAGCAGAGGCACCTGCATGGGGGGTAAGACACAAGATCGCGCAGCAGGTGTGAAGGGATCGGACCACCTGAGTTTCAAACCCGCATCCGAAACCGATGCCGAAGGGGTCGCTGGCGTCCTTCACGATCTGGTCCTGGCTGGCAAACGGCGCAAAGCCCACGATGTCGATTTTGCCCTAAGGCACTATATTCGCCATCCAGATCAATTACGATGTACAATCGCCACGGACCCGAATGGTCACGTGCTCGGGTTCCAATCCCTGAAAGATGCGGTCGAAAACAACCCCTACGGCGTGTCAGTGGGGTGGGGCGTGATTGGAACCCATATCCGACCATCAGCCGCCCTGCTTGGGATCGGGCGCGCACTTTTCGCGCACACTCTGGACGCGGCCCTTGCGCGCGGTCTCCCTGCTATCGATGCAACAATTGGCGCAGGCAATACTGAAGGTCTGGCCTATTACGAAGCCATGGGTTTCCGGACGTACCGCACACAAGATGGGTCTGTGTCAAAGGTCTACCGGATTAACCGCTAGAGAGCGACGATTCCAGGCGCAGCGGCACGAGACATGGGGGGCCACCGGCATTGCAAACAGCTTCGAAAAAATGGGCAACAACGAAACAAGCTCAAAGGAATGCCATGGCGAACCGTGATTATCCGCGCGGATGTGCTGCCGGATAGACGCCCAGAACCTCGACATTGGTCGTGAAATGCTCAAGCTCGTCCATGGCCAGCTGCACGTTGCGGTCTTCGGGATGCCCGACAATATCCGCGTAAAACTGCGTCGCGGTGAAGGAGCCGTCGACCATATAGCTTTCCAGCTTGGTCATGTTGATCCCATTGGTGGCAAACCCGCCCATCGCTTTGTAAAGCGCGGCGGGGATGTTGCGGACCTGAAACACAAAGCTGGTGATCATCCCATGATCGCCCCGGCGGGACAAATCCGTTTCGCGCGACATGACAAGAAAGCGGGTCGTGTTGTCGTCATTATCCTCGATATGGCGGGCCAGAACGTTCAGGTTATAGATCTCAGCGGCCAGCTCGCTGGCCAGCGCGGCTGAATGCGGATTGCCTTCCTCAGCCACTTCGCGGGCGGCGCGGGCGTTATCGGGGCTGACGCGGCCGCGAATGCCGTGTTCCTTCAGAAAGCCCGCGCATTGCGGCAGCAGTACCAGATGCGAATGCGCCTCGGTGATGTCTTCCAGTTTTGCACCCGGTACGGCAAGAAGGTTGATGTGCACACGGACAAAGGCCTCATCGATGATATGCAGCCCGCTGTGAGGTAACAGCCGGTGAATATCGGCCACCCGTCCATAGGTCGTGTTCTCGACCGGAAGCATTGCCAGATCCGCAGCACCCGAGCGGACCGATTCGATCACATCCTCGAAAGTGCGGCAGGGCAGGGCTTCCATATCTGGCCGAGCGTTGCGGCAAGCCTCGTGACTGTAGGCGCCGGGTTCCCCCTGAAAGGCAATGCGATTGGTCATTTGGTCGATTCCATGCAACAAGTTCGCGATTTGGTCGTTTCGTCGCGGTGTCTATACCTTGCCTCTCGCAAGGGGAAGCCTTAGACAGCTGCCCAGACAGCTGAAATGGACTCGCGATCAATGTTCGACACGATGACAGTAACCAAGGCCGCCGCAGGCCTGTTCGGCACATTCCTGGTGCTGCTTCTGGCCAAGTGGGGGGCAGATGTCCTCTATTCTTCCGGTGGCCATGGCTCGGCTGAGGCCGCCTACATTATCGAAACCGAAAGCTCGGGCGAAAGCGCCGACGGTGAAGAAGTGGTCTTCGAAGACCTGCTGGCCGCCGCAGACGTCGAGAGCGGCGCAAAAGTGTTCCGCAAATGCACCGCGTGCCACAAGCTGGAAGACGGCGCAAACGGCACCGGCCCCTACCTGTACGGTGTGGTTAATCGCCCGGTCGCCTCGGCCAACGGTTTCACCGGGTACTCGGCCAGTATGCAGGCGCATGGCGGCAACTGGACACCCGAAGCGCTGGATGCCTTCCTGACCAAGCCGGGCAATTATATCTCGGGCACTTCGATGAGCTTTGCCGGCCTGAAAAAGCCGCAGGATCGCGCCGACGTGATTGCCTATCTGCAGACAATCGGCAACTGATTGCCTGAGCGATCAGAACCATTCAAAGCCGCTGCCGCAACGCAGCGGCTTTTTTGTCTGAAGAAACCTTCACAAAGTGCTCACGCATTCTAAACTTGAATCTGCACGTGCTGGCACTTTAGCTAGCGGTTACGACATTGACGGTGACAATGACCGAGAGGATGAGCCACATGAAATCCCTGATGCCTGCTGCACGTGATCTCGAGGTAAGGCCATGGGTTGGCATTTTGGGGCTCTGTGCCGCGCTGATTGCTCCGCATACAGCCCAGGCGCTGGATGAGGGGGTCACCCGCAGCCACGGGTATTCGTATTTCGGAAATCTGGATTACCCGGCGGACTATGCGCATCTGAATTATGTGAATCCCGACGCCCCCAAAGGCGGCGAGCTTTCGCTGGCAGCTTCGGGAACGTTCGATTCCCTCAACCCCTATTCGCGAAAGGGGCGTGCCGGTGCGCTGACCACATTGCAATATGACCGTCTGTTTGAAAGTGCCGAAGACAGTGTCGGGCAGTATTACGGCGTAGTTGCGGAAAGTCTGGAATATGACGAAGGGCGCAATTACGTCATTTTCCATTTGCGCCCCGAAGCAACTTTTTGGGATGGCACGCCTGTCACGGCGGAAGATGTTGTCTACAGCCACCGTTTGTTCATCGAACAGGGCCTGCCATCTTACGCGCAGGCCGTTGGCCGTATGGTGACAGGAGCCGAGGCGTTGGATGACCATACCGTAAAATTTACATTCAATCCCGAAGTCACTCGCCGCAGCCTGATCGAAACCGTCGGCTCAACTCCTGTTTTCTCAAAAGCATGGTTTGAGGCAGATGAGACACGGCGCCTGGATGAACCACGGCTGGAAGTGGCGGTGGGCTCTGGCCCCTACAAGCTCGACAGCTACGACATCAATCGCCGCATCGTTTACAAACGCCGGGACGATTATTGGGGCAAGGACCTGCCTTTCAATGTCGGACGCAACAACTTCGATACAATTCGGGTCGAGTATTTCGCCGATCAGACAGCAGCGTTCGAAGGTTTCAAGGCGGGTGAATATACATTTCGGATTGAAAGTGATCCCAAGCTTTGGGCGACCGGGTATGATTTCCCGAAGCTGGATGAAGGCACCGTTATTCGGGATGAGATCGCAGATGGCAGCCCGCCGACACCTTCGGGCTTTGTCTTCAACCTTGGAAAACCGCAATTCGCCGACAAGAATGTCCGCAAGGGCCTGGCCTTGGCCTTCAATTTCGAATGGACGAACGAGTCATTGTTGTTCGGCCTGAACACGCCGCGGAATTCTTTCACGCAAGGAACCCCGATCGAGGCGCAAGGCCTGCCCGAAGGGGCTGAGCTGGCGTTCCTGCAGGCGTTGGGCGGCGTCGTTCCCGAAGATGTCCTGACGGAACCCGCTGTAGTGGCGCACGAATCAAACCCTGCACGCCTGAATGACCGACAAAACCTGCGCAAAGCTGCCAGGTTATTGGACGAGGCAGGCTGGTCCGTCGGCGAAGGCAATATTCGCCGCAATACCGAAGGGCAGACTTTGAAGGTGAATATTCCATATCCTTCAAACCTGCCGACCTCGACCGCAACGATGATCGAAACCTATGTCCAAAACCTGCAATCCATCGGTGTGGATGCCTCGACCGAGAAAGTTGACCCGGCGCAATACACGTTGCGCAGCCGCGAGCGGGATTATGACATGGTCTATTCCACGCGCTACGGGTCGTTTTTGTCTACCGGGGGCGGTCTGAGCCAGATGTACGGATCGGAAGAAGCGGCTTTTAGCCTGTTCAATCCGGCAGGTCTGGCCAGCCCCTTGGTCGACGCGATCATCGAGGCGTCCTTTGAAACTGACAATCAGGCCGATCAGGACACGGCGTTAATGGCTTTGGATCGCGCCTTGAGGTACGAGTTTTTCGTAATCCCCGTGGGGTACATCGCAGAATACTGGACAGCATATTACGATATGTACGAATACCCGGAAAACCTGCCGCCCTATTCGCTGGGTTATCTGGATTTGTGGTGGATCAATCCGGAAAAACAGGCTGCGTTGAAAGCGAAAGGCACGCTGCGATAACATGGGCGCCTATATTCTAAGACGCTTATTGCTGATCATTCCGACTCTTCTGGGTATCATGATCGTCAACTTCACGCTGGTCCAGTTCGTACCTGGTGGGCCGGTCGAACAGATCATCGCGCAAATCGAAGGTCAAGGTGACGTATTCGCCGGGTTTGCCGGGGGGGGCGACGCCGGAGCGGGTTCCGAACCGGCGGGCGGTGTCTTCGACGACAAATATGTCGGCGCACGCGGCCTTCCGCCCGAGTTTATTGCCGAGCTGGAAAAAGAATTCGGCTTCGACAAGCCCCCGCTGGAACGGTTCCTGAATATGATGGGCAACTATCTGACGTTTGATTTTGGCGAGAGTTATTTCCGCTCGATCAGCGTGATCGATCTGGTGCTTGAAAAGATGCCGGTCTCGATCTCGCTGGGGCTGTGGTCGACCCTGATTGCCTATCTGGTCTCGATCCCGCTGGGTATTCGAAAGGCGGTCAAGGATGGATCGCAATTCGATACCTGGACAAGCGGGGCGATTATTGTGGCCTATGCCATTCCGGGCTTTTTGTTTGCGATCCTGCTGCTGGTGCTCTTCGCTGGCGGATCATATTGGCAAATCTTCCCGCTGCGCGGTCTGACGTCGGACAATTGGGACAGCCTGAGTTTCTTTGGCAAGATCACGGATTATTTCTGGCACATAGCGCTGCCGACGATTGCGTTGACGATCTCGGCCTTTGCGACGCTGACCTTGCTGACCAAGAACTCGTTTCTGGACGAGATCAAGAAACAGTACGTCATGACTGCCCGCGCCAAAGGGTTGAGCGAGCGCAAGGTGCTCTATAATCATGTCTTCCGAAACGCGATGCTGATCGTGATCGCAGGGTTCCCGGCCGTGTTCATCGGTGTGTTCTTCGGGGGGTCGATCATTATCGAGACGATCTTTTCGCTGGATGGTCTGGGCCGATTAGGGTTCGAGGCTGCCGTTGCGCGCGATTATCCGGTGATCTTCGGCACGCTGTTCATCTTCGGTCTGATGGGGCTGGTCGTCGGCATCATCAGCGACCTGATGTATGTGCTGGTCGACCCGCGCATCGATTTCGAAAAGCGGGAGGGGTAAATGGCTTTGTCCCCGCTGAACCAGCGCCGCTGGAGCAACTTCCGCCGCAACAGACGGGCCTTCTGGTCGCTGATCATCTTCTCGATCCTGTTTGGCCTGTCGCTCTTTGCCGAGTTTATCGCCAACGACAAACCCATCCTTGTGAAATATCGGGGAGAGTACTTTACGCCGATCTTCAACTTCTACGCCGAAACCGAATTTGGCGGCGATTTCCAGACCGAAGCGATCTATCGAGACCCCGAAGTTCAGTGCCTGATCGACAGCGGTGGATTGGAAGACTGTTTCGATGATCCCGAAGGCATCATCGAACAGATCGACGCCGGTACATTCCAGGCCGAGGGTTTTGAACGCGGCTGGTCGCTCTGGCCGTTGATCCCCTATTCCTTCAATACCTCGGTGGACCGGCCCGGCGCGGCGCCCCTGCCGCCCAACGGCCAGAACCTGCTGGGTACCGATGATACCAAGCGCGACGTGCTGGCCCGCGTGATTTACGGCTTTCGTTTGTCGATCCTGTTCACGCTGCTTGTGACGGGCGCGGCAAGCCTGATCGGGATTTTCGCCGGGGCCATACAAGGGTTCTTTGGTGGGTGGCTGGACCTGATCTTTCAGCGGATTATCGAAATCTGGTCCGCAACCCCGTCGCTTTACGTCATCATCATCATGTTTGCGGTGCTGGGGCGAAGTTTCTGGTTGCTGGTCGCGCTGATGATCCTGTTCAGTTGGACCGGGCTGGTCGGAGTGGTCCGCGCCGAGTTCCTGCGGGCGCGGAACCTTGAATATGTGCGCGCCGCGCGGGCGCTGGGCGTGGGCAACATGACGATCATGTTCCGTCATATGCTGCCCAATGCGATGGTGGCCACGCTGACCTTCATGCCGTTCATCGTCACCGGAACCATCGGCGGGCTGGCTTCGCTGGATTATCTGGGCTTTGGCCTGCCATCCTCGGCTCCCTCGCTGGGAGAGCTGACCTTGCAGGCCAAGCAGAACCTTCAGGCCCCGTGGCTGGCCTTCACCGCCTTCTTCACCTTTGCCATTATGCTGTCGCTGCTGGTCTTCATCTTCGAAGGCGTTCGCGATGCGTTTGATCCCAGAAAGACCTTCTCATGAGCTTGCTGGATGTGAAAAACCTCAAGGTCTCGTTCCGTCAGGATGGGCAGGTCAACGCGGCGGTCAAAGGCGTGTCCTTCACTGTGGACCGGGGTGAAACCGTCGCGCTGGTGGGCGAATCCGGATCAGGAAAATCCGTGACGGCGTTATCGACCGTTTCCCTGCTGGGCGACAGCGCGTTGGTCGACGGCTCGGTCACCTATGACGGGCAAGAGATGATTGGCGCCTCGGAACAGCGTCTGATGGATGTGCGGGGCAACGACATCAGCTTTATCTTTCAGGAGCCGATGACCTCGCTGAACCCGTTGCACACGATCCAGAAACAGATGGCTGAATCGCTGGCCCTGCATCAGGGTGTGGCGGGCGATGTGGCGCGGGACAGGATTGTCGAGTTGCTGACCAAGGTCGGTATCCGCGATCCTCAAGACCGGCTGGACAGCTATCCGCATCAGTTGTCGGGCGGTCAGCGGCAACGGGTGATGATCGCAATGGCCCTTGCCAACAAACCGGACATCCTGATCGCGGATGAGCCGACAACGGCTCTGGATGTGACCATTCAGGCGCAGATCCTCGAACTGCTGGCTGAATTGCAGAAATCGGAAAACATGGGGATGCTGTTTATCACCCATGATCTGGGCATCGTGCGCCGCATCGCCGACCGGGTCTGTGTGATGAAAGACGGCGAGATTGTCGAAACCGGCGTGACGGCCGAGATATTCGAAAACCCGCAGCACCCCTATACCCGCAAACTTCTGGCGGCGGAGCCGTCGGGTCGGCCTGAACCCGTTGCCTCAGATGCGGAAGAGGTCGCACGCACCGACCACCTTAAGGTCTGGTTTCCGATCCAGCGCGGGTTTCTGAAGCGAACGGTTGGATATGTGAAAGCGGTGAACGACGCGACCCTTAGCGTGCGCGCGGGTGAGACGTTGGGGATTGTTGGCGAAAGCGGGTCAGGCAAGACCACGCTGGCGCTGGCCATGATGCGGCTGATCGCGTCCGAGGGTGGCATCACCTTTCGCGATCAGGACGTGCGCAAATGGTCCACGCGGGAACTGCGCCGGTTGCGCAAGGACATGCAGATCGTGTTTCAGGACCCGTTTGGCAGCCTCAGCCCGCGGATGACCTGCCAGCAGATCATTGCGGAAGGTCTGGCCATTCACAAAGTCGACCCGGACCGCGCGCCACGCGAACTTGTGGCCGAGGTGATGACCGAAGTGGGGCTTGATCCGGCGACGATGGATCGATACCCACACGAGTTTTCTGGCGGTCAGCGTCAGCGCATCGCCATTGCGCGCGCGATGGTTCTGCGTCCCAAACTGCTGGTTCTGGACGAGCCGACCAGTGCGCTGGATATGACCGTTCAGGTTCAGATCGTCGATCTGCTTCGCAATCTGCAACAGAAATACGGGCTGGCCTATCTGTTCATCAGCCATGACCTGAAAGTGGTCCGTGCCATGTCGCACAACGTGATCGTCATGCGAAACGGCGATGTGGTCGAAATGGGCGCGGCAGAGGATTTGTTCGAAAACGCCCAGACCGACTATACCCGCGAATTGATCGCAGCGGCGGGCTGAGAACAGCCCGCCCGGTGTCGCGAGTCAGGCGCTGGCTTTTTCTCGCGCCGATGACTGGGGCACAGGCCCGCGCAGTTCTTCATAGTGATCAAAGCTCAGCTTGACCCACCCAGTTCCACGTGTGGCACTGGCAAGGGTGCGGTGCAGTTCGTCCTCGGCAACGGCGGGCAACTGGGCGTTGAATATCTCCCAGCCCGTTGCATTCGGGTTGCCCTCAAATCCCAGAACCTGCCCCTGAAGGGTGCTGATCGTTGGTACGAGATCGCCCACAAAGGCCGAGGGTAAGTGTATCTCGGCGCTCAGGATCGGTTGCAGGACCACAGGTTTGGCTTGCGGCAATGCCTCGCGCACGGCGTTCTTGCCTGCGGTCCGGAAGGCATAATCCGAACTGTCCACATTGTGGTGTTTGCCATCGCTCAGGGTCACTTTGACATCAACTACGGGAAAGCCTTCGGGGCCTTGTTCCAATGCGTCCTTGGCTCCGTGTTCCACAGACGGGATGTAGTTCTTGGGAACGGCACCGCCCTTGACCACCTCATCGAACTGGAACCCCGATCCGCGCGGCAATGGCGCGACCGATATTACCACATCCGCGAATTGCCCCGCGCCGCCGGATTGCTTGCGATGGCGATGGCGATGCTCAACCGTTGCGCGGATGGTTTCGCGATAGGCGGTTTCCACCTGTTCCGCCTCGATCTCGATCCCGAAATCCTCGGCCAGCTTGGCGGTCACGCGGCGCATATGTTGCGGTCCCTGCGAGCCGAGAATCGAATGGCCGCTCATCTCATCCTGTTGCAGGTGCAGGCCCGGATCGATTTCGGCCAGACGGCTCAGGGCGTTTGACAGGCGCACATCGTCCCGCTCATGCGCGGGCGAGACGACTTGACGATGCGCAACCGGATGAGAAGACGCCCATTCCGGCAACTCTGTCGCGGAGGAACTGTCATAAATGTATCCGGGGTTGAGGTGATCGGATTTGACCGCCAGTCCGATCTGCCCGGCCTCCAGCGCGGCGATCTGGGTCTTGGCGTCCAGTGTTGTCAGGTTGCCGACCGTTTCACCGCCCAACGCCTCATGGGCTTTTACCCCGTCCCCAAGGCCGCGCAGAACGATGATCTTTCCGATATGCTTTTTGACATCCGCAAAGCCCGCGATGGCACGGGCGTTTTCGGCGGCCTCGTCTCGTCCGGCGGCGATATCAAACTCGGGGGCCTCATGACGCAGTGCTTTCATCAGGCGCGTCAGCCCGTTGCCGTGGCTTGCGGCGCCCAGACAGGCTGGGATCAACTGATGATTCTGCAAAACCTGCGCGGCCAGCTCATAAACCTCATCGCTTGGGGGCTGTTTGTCTTCAATCAACTGTTCCAGCAGGTGGTCATCGAAATCGGAAAGTGTCTCAAGCAACTCGGTCCGGGCTTCCTGCTCGCGATCCTCGACAGATTTGGGCAGCTCTATCAGGGCCGACGGCTGGCCCTCCTGATATTTCCACGCCCGTTCCGAGATCAGATCGACCGCGCCGATGATCGTGTCGCCCTCGCGGATCGGAACCTGACGCAGGGCGATGTGGTGCGTGCAGTAGGTTTGCAGCGCCGCGATGATGTCGCGGATGCGGCCATTGGGGTTGTCCATGCGGTTGATGAAAAGAAAACAGGGAATGCCTGCCTCTTCCACCAGCCGAAGATACGGCGCACACAGCACGGCGGCATTTGGATCGGGCGGTACCACGATAACGGCAGCATCCGAGATCGCCATGGCTGGGCCGACATACGCGAGGGAATCGCCACCCCCATCCACGTCGATCGCGCACCAGGGCTCGTCCAGGTAAGAAAAACCGTGCAAGTGCACGGTTCCGGAAACATCGAATGTGGTCGGGCGCCCGTCGAGGCGGCTGATGGCCTCGACCAGGGTAGATTTGCCCGACTGGCTGGGCCCGAGGACGGTGAATACGCGCATGAGTGTTGTCCCTCTTTCAGGTTGCAGAATGGCTGCACGAAAAGGGCCGTCCGACGCAGTCGCGTCAGCTAGGACTGTCTGTAATTTGCCCGCCTCAGGCCGCAGGGCGAAACATCACCCCACAGCTTGAGTGTGGGAAAAACCGCAGGCGTGCGTCAAGCCCCCGATGTGTTTTGTACTCAACGGGCTGAATGTTGCCCGAAAAAAAGGTCAGATCGCCGAGCTGTGCCCGGCTTTGCTGAGGTCGTATGCGTCAAAGCTGCGGGCAACCATCCGGGTCAGCGCCCTCGCCTCGGGGGGGATGAACAGCCCTTCCTCGCTGATTTGCAGCAGCCCGTCGAATGAGGCGTTGGCGGCACGATACATCTCAATCAGCGCTGCGGCCGAGATATCGTGATCGCGCAGGATTTCAGCCGAATCGATCCGGAAATCGCACATCAGCGCTTCGATCAGACGGGCGCGCAGAATATCCTGACCTTTGAACAGGTGCCCGCGGGACGTCGAAAACTGCCCGTTGCGGATGGCTTTTGTATGGGCGGATGTGGCCGGGGCATTCTGCGCATAGCCTTGTGGAAAGCGCGAGATCGAGCTGGCCCCGACACCGATCAACACATCGGCCTGATCGTCGGTATAACCCTGGAAGTTCCGCTTCAGACGACCCGCGCGCAGGGCCTGGGTCAGCCCGTCATCCTGCGTGGCAAAATGATCGATGCCGATCTCGGCGTAGTTGTCCCACAGGAACAGGCGGCGGGCGGTGTCGAACAGTTCCAGCCGTTGTTCGGGCGTTGGCAGTGCGTCCGACGGGATCAGTTGTTGCCGTTTGGCCATCCAAGGCACATGGGCATACCCATAAAGCGCCACGCGATCCGGGCTGAGCGACAAAAGCTTCTGCACGCTTTCCGTCATCCGGGCCTTGGTCTGATGGGGCAGCCCGTAAAGGATATCCGCGTTCAGGCTGGCAATGCCACGTGCGCGGATCATGTCAATCGCGTCGCGCGTGGTATCGTAGCTTTGAATGCGGCCAATGGTTTTCTGGATTTCATCGTCGAAATCCTGCACCCCGATCGAGGCGCGGTTCATGCCTGCCTCTGCCAGCGCATCCAGACGCGCCTCGTCAATCTCGTTCGGATCGATTTCAACCGAAAACTCGGCGTCCGGCCCCATGGGGACGATCCCCAGAATGTGCCGTGCCAGATCACGCATCAGCTGGGCGTTCAGCAACGTTGGCGTACCGCCGCCCCAGTGCAGGCGCGACAGCACCACGCCCGCGGGCAGGCGCGCCGCCAGCAGGTCCAGCTCGGCTTTCAGAACATCCACATATGCAATCACCGGATTGTCGGTTTGTGTGCCTTGCGTCCTGCAGGCGCAGAACCAGCACAGCCTGCGGCAGAACGGGACGTGGATATAAAGGGATATGGCGCTGCCGGGCTCGATTCCCGAAATCCAGTCGCCAAACATGTCCGCCCCCACGTCATTGTTGAAATGGGGCGCTGTGGGATAGCTTGTGTAACGCGGTACTTTCGCGTCAAAAAGTCCAAGCTTTGCCAATTGTGGTTTCACTATCATGACGATACCCTTAGGGGGCAGGCGACTTAGGTGCTTTGACGGAGATCAAGTGGAAACGCAGATGACAAAAAAAGCACAGTTCGATCATTCAAATTGCGCAGACTGCCCGATACGACATCGCGCGGTCTGCGCCCGCTGTGACGCGGACGAGCTGGAAGCGCTTGACGGCATTAAATATTACCGCAGTTTCGAAGCGGGTCAGACCATCATCTGGTCGGGCGACCAGATGAATTTTGTCGGTTCAGTCGTCGCGGGAATCGCGTCGCTGACACAAACGATGGAAGACGGGCGCACCCAGATGGTTGGTCTTCTCTTGCCCAGCGATTTCGTCGGTCGCCCGGGGCGCGACATTGCGCCTTACGATGTGCAGGCGACAACGGATGTCGTGATGTGCTGTTTCCGCAAGAAACCATTTGAAGAGCTGATGGACGAAACGCCACACATCGCGCATCGCCTTCTACAGATGACGTTGGACGAGCTTGATGCTGCCCGTGAATGGATGCTGGTTCTGGGTCGCAAGACAGCGCGCGAAAAAATCGCCAGCCTGATATCGATCATTGCCCGCCGGGATGCGTCGATTGGTCAAAAGGGCCTGTCGGGACCGATCGTGTTCGATCTGCCCCTGACCCGAGAGGCCATGGCGGATTACCTGGGACTTACGCTTGAGACGGTCAGCCGCCAGATCTCAGCTCTGAAGAAGGACGGTTTGATCTTGCTGGAAGGCAAACGTCACGTGACCATCCCCGATCTTGGCCGGCTCATGGAAGAAGCAGGCGACGATTCCGATGGCGGGTTTCTGGTATGACCGGTCTTTCGCTCGGCAGAACTCGCTTACCGCGACCATCCGGTCGGTTCACGAACTAACATAGGAGTGTGGCATGGGGTTCAGCAGTCTGTTGGCAATGCTGTTCATTGGCGCAATCGCCGGATGGCTGTCGGGAAAGATCATGGAGGGCCGTGGGTTCGGCCTGATCGGCAACATTATCGTCGGCATCGTCGGTGCGTTCCTGTCGGGCACGATCTTTCCGGCGCTAGGATTTTCTGTTGGCGGGGGCCTGTTGTCGTCGATCCTTTTCGCAACAATTGGGGCCGTGATCCTTTTGTTCCTGATCGGCCTCATTCGTCGGGGGTGAAAAAAAGCCGCCTGTCGAGGCGGCTTTTAGCTTGTTTAGGTCAGTGCGCCAGGAACACCGGAACCGAGGATTGTTCCAGCATGTTCCGGGTCGCCCCGCCCAGAATGGCTTCGCGAAAGCGGGAGTGGCCATAAGCGCCCATCACAATCATGTCCGATTCGGTATCCGTCGCGTGGCGATTAAGGATATCCGAGACGCGGGTCATGGTCTTGCTGAGCACATCGATCTCGCATTTGACACCATGACGGGCCAGCATCTGGGACAGCATCCCACCCGGGTCCGACCGGTCTGGCCCGTGCTGTGGTGGGTCAATAACCACAATACGGACGATCTCGGCCCGTTTGAGGAAGGGCAGGGCCCGCCGGATGGCGCACATGGCCTCGACGCTTTCGTTCCAGGCGATCATGATGTTGCCCGGCGCTTTCAACGGCGCGCCGCTGTCGGGAACCACAAGAACAGGGCAATGTCCTTCGAACATGGCCGCTTCGATAATGGGCTCGGCCTCGGCCCCCCGACCTTCACCATACGGATGTGGCAGGATCACAAGGTCGGAAAACCGGGCCCGGTGCGCGACGTGGCGCCCGATATCGGCAATTTGTGCAACGCCGTGTTCGGCGGACCAACGCACGCCGGATTTGCCGAGATAGTCATTGGCAAAGGCCAGCAAATCCTGTGCCTCGGCATTGGCCCGGTTCAGCGTTTCCTGAACGATCAAAGCATTGGCACCCGCATAATAGTAACCTGTCTGACTGCGATCGACGCCCAGACACAGGACTTCGGCATGGGCATCCTGAGCCTCGGCCAGGGCCACAATCTGCGCCAAAGCAGCCTGTGCAGTCTGCGTTTCGGTCATGACTGTGAGAAGAGATTTGTACGCCATTTTGACCTCATTTTTCGGGCAATTGGTCTCATGTGACCTGTTAGCCCTTTTCTACTACCATGCGTGTCATAGAAAACGCTGGACTGTCTTGATACAGATCAAAGCAATGAAGGTGGCCGTGCTTCAGAACGGCAGCCAGTCAAATGGGTTTCGCGCGTCATAAGAATCAAAAGCGCGCGGAGCATGGCAAAGGGACGCAATATGTCGAATTACATCAAGCTGATCGTGCTTGGTCTGATCGCGCTGTTTGCAGCGATCGGAACCAATTATGCACGCGATTTGGCGTATCAGGTACATGCGCTGCTGGTGATGCTCATCGCCGGTGGCCTGTTCATCTGGACGCTTCGAAACACTGACGAGCCAGATATTCAGATCGACCGCTCGGGCGAATACATGGATGGCGTGATCCGCTATGGCGTGATCGCAACTGCCTTTTGGGGCGTGATCGGGTTCCTCGCCGGGACGTTTATCGCGTTTCAGCTGGCGTTTCCGGTACTGAACTTCGAATGGGCGCAGGGTTATCTGAATTTTGGTCGTCTGCGTCCGTTGCACACTTCGGCGGTCATTTTTGCCTTTGGCGGTAACGCATTGATCGCAACCTCGTTCTATGTGGTTCAGCGTACCAGCGCAGCGCGGCTTTGGGGCGGCAACCTCGCGTGGTTCGTGTTCTGGGGCTACCAGCTGTTCATCGTTCTGGCCGCAACCGGCTATGTGCTGGGCGGAACGCAGTCCAAGGAATATGCCGAACCTGAATGGTATGTCGATCTGTGGCTGACCATTGTTTGGGTCGCCTATCTGGCGGTCTACCTGGGTACGATCATCAAGCGGAAAGAACCCCACATCTATGTGGCCAACTGGTTCTATCTGGCCTTTATCGTCACCGTCGCCATGCTGCACCTGGTCAACAACATGACCATCCCTGTCAGCATCTGGGGTTCGAAATCGGTCATCGTCTGGTCGGGTGTGCAGGATGCCATGATCCAGTGGTGGTATGGCCACAACGCTGTGGGCTTCTTCCTGACCGCGGGTTTCCTGGGCATGATGTACTATTTCATCCCGAAACAGGCCGAACGCCCGGTGTTTTCGTACAAGCTGTCGATCATCCACTTCTGGGCGCTGATCTTCCTGTATATCTGGGCCGGTCCACACCACCTGCACTATACCGCGCTGCCTGACTGGGCGTCGACGCTGGGTATGGTGTTCTCGGTGATCCTGTGGATGCCGTCCTGGGGCGGTATGATCAACGGTCTGATGACGCTGTCGGGTGCTTGGGACAAGCTGCGCACCGATCCGGTGATCCGCATGATGGTCATCTCGGTCGGCTTCTACGGCATGTCCACCTTTGAAGGTCCGATGATGTCGATCCGTGCTGTGAACAGCCTCAGCCACTACACCGACTGGACCATTGGTCACGTGCATTCAGGCGCGCTGGGCTGGAACGGCATGATTACCTTTGGCGCGCTGTACTTCCTGGTGCCCGTGCTTTGGAAGCGCGAGCGTCTGTACTCGCTGCAGATGGTCAGCTGGCACTTCTGGCTCGCCACGATCGGCATCGTGCTTTATGCCGCGTCGATGTGGGTCACCGGTATCATGGAAGGCCTGATGTGGCGTGAAGTGGATGCAAATGGCTTCCTGGTGAACTCGTTCGCTGACACCGTGGCCGCCAAGTTCCCGATGTATGTGGTGCGTGCTCTGGGTGGCGTTCTGTTCGTCGCTGGCGCCGTGATCATGTGCTACAACCTGTGGATGACTGTGCGGAAAGCGCCGGCCAAAGAGGCCAGCCTGACCGTCGCGGTCCCTGCTGAATAGAGGGAGGGCCGGAGCAATGGCAATTCTCGACAAACATAAGATCCTCGAGACCAACGCGACCCTCCTGCTGATCTTCAGCTTTCTGGTCGTGACCATCGGTGGCCTGGTGCAGATCACCCCGCTGTTCTATCTTGAGAACACCATCGAGAAGGTGGAGGGCATGCGCCCTTACACCCCTCTCGAAATGGCAGGGCGTGAAATTTACATCCGCGAAGGTTGCTATGTCTGCCACAGCCAGATGATCCGCCCGATGCGGGACGAGGTCGAACGTTATGGCCACTACTCGCTGGCGGCTGAATCGATGTATGACCACCCGTTCCAGTGGGGATCAAAGCGTACCGGACCTGATCTGGCGCGTGTCGGTGGCCGCTATTCGGATCAGTGGCAGATGGACCACCTGCGCGACCCTCAGTCTGTGGTGCCTGAATCGGTGATGCCCAAATACGGCTTCCTCGAACATCGCAAGATCGACGGCAAGTATATCGGTGACATCATGGCGACCAATGCGGTTGTCGGCACCCCTTATACCGACGAGATGCTGGAAAACGCGGTTGCCGATTTCAGCGCGCAGGCCGACCCGGACAGTGACTACGACGGTCTGCTGGAGCGGTACGGTGACAAGGTCAACGTACGCAACTTCGATGGTCAGCCTGAACTGACCGAAGCCGACGCGCTGATCGCCTATCTGCAAATGCTGGGTACGCTGGTCGATTTCTCGACCTTTACCCCGGATGCAAGCCGTTAACAGGAGGGTGGGATGGAAGAATACACACTTCTTCGACAGTTCGCGGATAGCTGGATGCTGCTTGTGTTGTTTGCCTTCTTCGTTGGCATCGTGATCTGGGTTTTCCGCCCCGGTGCCAGCAAGGAATACAAGGACACTGCCAACATCCCCTTCCGGCATCAAGACAAACCCGCCACACCCAAGGAGGCGCGGCAATGAGCAAGACACCTGATAAACAGCCGGGCGATCCAAATACAACCGGGCACAGCTGGGACGGGATTGAGGAATTCGACAATCCTATGCCGCGCTGGTGGCTATGGACCTTCTACGCCACCATCTTCTGGGGCGTGATCTATACGATCATGTTTCCGGCCTGGCCCTTGGTCCACGGCGCGACAGCCGGTGTGCTGGGATGGTCAACCCGAGAAAACGTTCAGCAGGACATGGTTGCCTTCGAAGAGGCAAACGCGCCCTGGAACGCCAAGCTGGTGGAAACTTCGCTGGAAGACATCGCCAAGGATGCAGAACTGCAGCAATATGCCGTGAACTCGGGAGGTGCGGTGTTCCGGACCTGGTGCGCACAATGCCATGGTTCGGGTGCGCAGGGTGCGCCGGGTTTCCCGAACCTGTTGGATGATGCCTGGCTGTGGGGCGGAACGCTGGACGATATCGTTTACACCGTCAGCTACGGTATCCGGAACGAAGAAAGCGCCGATGCGCGCTATTCCGAGATGCCGGCATTTGGCGAAATCCTCGAACATGAGGAAATCACGCAGGTGGTCCAGTACGTCATGTCGCTGAGCAATGCCCAGACCGACGATGCGGCAGCGCAGGCAGGTAAAGTTGTCTTCGAAGACAACTGTGCGGCCTGCCACGGCGAGGATGGCACAGGCGATATCTTCCAGGGTGCGCCGAACCTGACTGACGCGATCTGGCTTTACGGTGGCAGTGAAGAAATGCTGACGGAAACCGTAACTTACAGCCGCTTTGGTGTCATGCCGAACTGGGATACCCGCCTGACCGAGGCGCAGATTCGCGCCGTATCTGCCTATGTCCACCAGTTGGGCGGCGGTCAGTAAGATCTAAAGAACACCTTCGGGCGGTTCGCCGCCCGAAGGCTGGGGCACCGGCTGTTCCATCTGTTCGCGCGTTTCCTGAACAGCCGGTGCTTTTTTCCCACAATAAGGCCACTTAAACCTGTGGTCCAGATTCAGGTTTACTGTTACCTGCGTCAAAAGTTGTTCGGATCCACCTCGCGCGGGTTTTTAATCCACCAATGACCTTCCGGCAGCCAACGGCGTTTGTGGCGACCCGGTTTTGGCACATCGCGAATATGCGGCGCATTGATCCGGGTTGCGGTCATGAAAGATCTGGCAAAAACGGTCAGCATGGTTGGTCTCCTCTGCAAGGGTATCTCTGCAATAAAGATTGACCTTTGAAGTGCTGAATGCGACTCAAATACCATTCCATAGTGTAAGTCAGGGTTACATATGAATTGGTTGTCGCTTCCCCCATTGGCCGCGCTGAGGGCGTTTGCGGCATTTGCTGAAAAACGCAATGTCGTCGAAGCTGGTGCTGCGTTGAACGTAAGCCATGCGGCGATTAGCCAGCAGTTGCGCGTACTTGAGAACCATCTGGGTGCTGCCTTGCTGGATCGAACAGGCAAGGCCCTGACCCTGACCGCCGATGGTGAACATCTGGCCCGAGCCCTGCAACTCGGGTTTGGCGCGATCGAGGCGGCAGTGGGGGATTTGGCGCGGTCTGGTCAGGACCGCCCGGTCCACGTGTCGCTGACATCCTCTTTTGCGGCCTCTTGGCTGATGCCGCGTCTACCGGCTTTTCGCGAAACCCATCCCGAGGTGAACCTGATCCTCGATCCCACTGCCGAAGTTGTTGAACTGCGACCGGGTGGGATCGACATTGCCATTCGATACGGCCCCGGCGGTTGGACCGGTGTGCAATCAGAGATGCTGTTGCAGTCGCCGGTGGTCATCGTCGCCGCTCCGAAACTGCTGGGTGAAAAGATGTCATGGACGCCGACCGAGCTGGCCCAACTGCCCTGGCTTGAGGAAATCGGCACCACCGAGGCGACGACCTGGCTGGCCGAACATGGTGCCGGTCCTGAACGCGGTGCAGGCCGGACCGAGCTGCCGGGAAACCTGGTACTGGACGGTCTGCGGGCCGGGCAGGGGGTCACTGTCACGGTGCGACATTTCGTCGAGCCTGACATCAAGGCCGGTCGTATTGTCGAGCTTTATGCAGAGCCGGATACGCGCGGATACCATATTGTGACGCCAAATTCAGCACTTAGACCAGCTGTCAGAACTTTTGTGACGTGGTTGAGGCGTCAGGCACGGGAAATGTGATAAAAGGTGTCTGTACGATGCGCGTTTTGACCCATGTCAAAGTTGCTATGCACGTGATCTGGAAGAACACACACTCAGAAGAGCCAGTACCGGAGCCAGCCTGTGAGCGATTCCAACCCCACCCCCAGCCTATACGCCGCACGAGAACCGATCTTTCCAAGGCGCGTTTCTGGGCCATTTCGGAACCTGAAATGGATCATCCTTATCGTGACACTGGGCATTTACTATGTAACGCCCTGGATCAGATGGGATCGCGGCCCCAGCTTGCCGGATCAGGCCGTCCTGCTGGATTTGGCAAACCGGCGCTTCTATTTCTTCTGGATCGAAATCTGGCCGCACGAGTTCTATTTCGTGGCGGGCCTGCTGATCATGGCGGGGCTGGGTCTGTTTCTATTCACATCTGCGCTGGGGCGGGTCTGGTGCGGGTATGCCTGCCCGCAAACGGTCTGGACTGACCTTTTCATTCTGGTCGAGCGCTGGATCGAAGGCGACAGAAACGCCCGTTTGCGCCTGCATCGTCAGGAAAAGCTGGATTTCCGCAAGGCTCGGCTCCGGTTGACGAAATGGGTGACCTGGTTCCTGATCGGCCTGGCCACCGGCGGTGCCTGGGTGTTTTATTTTGCGGATGCGCCGACGTTGCTCCGCGATCTTGTGACGGGCAACGCGCATCCCGTCGCTTACACGACGATGCTGGTTCTGACTGGCACGACCTTCTTTTTCGGCGGGTTCGCCCGCGAACAGATTTGTATCTACGCGTGTCCTTGGCCGCGCATTCAGGCCGCGATGATGGATGAAGACACGCTGGTCGTGGGATACCGCGAATGGCGTGGTGAGCCGCGCGGCAAAGGCAAGCGGACAGCTGATTCCGAGTTGGGGGATTGCATCGACTGCATGGCCTGCGTGAATGTCTGCCCTGTTGGGATCGATATCCGGGATGGTCAGCAGCTTGAATGTATCACCTGTGCCCTGTGTATCGACGCGTGTGATGACATGATGGCCAAGATCGGCAAACCGCGCGGCCTGATCGACTATATGGCGCTCAGCGACGAGCCACGCGAACGCTCAGGCCAACCGCCCAAGAATGTCTGGAAACACATCTTCCGACCCCGCACGATCCTGTACACCTCGTTGTGGTCACTGGTGGGGTTTGCGCTGCTGTTCGCCCTGTTCATTCGCTCTGACATCGATCTGACCGTAGCGCCCGTGCGCAACCCGACCTTTGTCACCCTGTCAGACGGCACCATTCGGAACACCTATGATGTCAGACTGCGCAACAAGCACGGCGAGGACCGCCTGTTCAAATTGTCTCTGGCGGGCGATCCGTCGATGCGACTGGAAATTGAGGGAACCAAGATCGATACTGTGAATGTCACGGCGGATACGGCACAATTGACCCGTGTATACATCGTGGCATCCCGTGACAGCGGTCCGGCGGCAGCAGAAGCGACACCAGTGCGGATCTGGGTCGAAGACCTCAGCAGCGGCGAACGCGCTTACAAGGACACCACGTTCAACGGACGGGGGAACTGATCATGGCCGAACGTAAATTCACCGGAAAGCACGCTCTGGCGGTGTTTGTCGGTGCCTTTGGCGTGATCATCGCGGTGAACCTCGTGCTGGCTTATAATGCGGTGAAAACGTTTCCGGGACTGGAGGTCAAGAATTCCTACGTTGCCAGTCAGGAGTTCAATGATCGCCTCAAAGAGCAGCAGGCATTGGGCTGGACGGTTCGGGCAGAAACCAAAGGTGGCCTTCTGATCCTGCATATTACGGACGCGACCGGTGCACCGGTTCAGGTCAGCGAATTGCAGGCGGTGGTTGGCCGCGCAACCCATGTGCGGGACGATTTTGCACCGGATTTCACCTTTGACGGCGCGGCCTATGCCACACCTGCCACGCTGGGCAAGGGCAACTGGAATATCCGGTTGGTCGCGCGTGACGGCAGTGGCGCCGAGTTTTCGCAGCGCGTTCCGCTGTATGTGAAAGGGTAGCCGATGACGGCGCAGCTTTCATCCGGTACGGCGGCCTGTCCGGGGTGTCTGGCAGCACCAGCAGAACCCGCGCGCCCGATTCCGGAAGATGTGCAGATTGCCTTGTCCCTGCCGGGCATCCACTGCTCGGCCTGTATCGCGACGGTCGAACGTGAACTGAACGCCCATCCCGGTGTCGAAGACGCGCGGGTCAACCTGACTTTGAAACGGGCGATGATCAAAGCCGCGCCGGAAACCCGCGCGGCCGATTTGATCCCGGTGCTTGAACAGGCAGGTTTCGAAGCCCACGAGCTTGACCCCGGCGCTTTGTCGGCAACACAGGCGGACAAGGCGGGGCGTGACCTGCTGATGCGACTGGCCGTCGCCGGGTTCGCATCCATGAACGTGATGCTGTTGTCGGTGTCGGTCTGGTCCGGCGCAACAGACGCGACGCGCGACATGTTCCACTGGATTTCCGCTGCAATCGCGCTGCCTGCCATTGCCTTCTCGGCTCAACCGTTCTTTGCCAACGCCTGGAGCGCCCTGCGGGTGCGGCGGCTGAACATGGATGTTCCGATCACGCTGGCGATCCTGCTGGCGCTGGTCACCTCCCTGTGGGAGACCGCGCTGAGCGGAGAGCACGCTTATTTCGATGCCGCGCTGACCCTGACATTCTTCCTGCTGGCGGGCCGGTATCTGGACTACCGCACCCGCGCTGCAGCCCGATCCGCCGCAGAAGAGCTCACCGCCCTGGAAGTGCCGCGCGCGATCCGCATCGTGGACGGGGTGGAGGCGGAAGTTGCGGTGGCCGATCTGAAGGTCGGTGATCTGATCCTTGTGCGCCCCGGTGGCCGAATGCCGGTGGACGGTCAGATCGTGTCTGGTCAGTCCGAACTGGACCGTTCGCTGTTGACGGGGGAAACCCTGCCGGTGTTTGCCGAAGCCGGCCAGCTGGTCAGCGCGGGCGAGGTCAACCTGACGGGTCCGCTGACCCTGCGCGCCACAGCTGTGGGGCAGGATACGTCGCTGCACCGGATGGCGGATCTGGTGGCCATCGCTGAATCGGGGCGGTCCCGCTATACCTCGCTAGCCGACAAGGCCGCCAAGCTTTATGCGCCCGGTGTCCACATCCTTTCGGCGCTCAGCTTTGTAGGGTGGTACATCTATTCGGGCGATTTGCGCACCGCTCTGAACATTGCCGCGGCGGTTCTGATCATCACCTGTCCCTGCGCCTTGGGTCTGGCTGTTCCAGCAGTGACCACCGCTGCCTCGGGCCGGTTGTTCCGCAAGGGTATGCTGATCAAGCACGCAACCGCGCTCGAACGGTTGTCCGAGACCGACACCGTGGTGTTCGACAAGACGGGCACACTGACCTCGGGTGCGCCGGAACTGGTCAATCTTGGCGACCACGCCCGCGCACAGGTCGAGGTTGCTCTGGCCCTGGCCGAGGCCTCTGCGCATCCCTTGTCTGTATCATTGGCAAAGGCCGCGCGACAGGCCGGGATCAAACCGGCTAACGTCCGGGACATAACCGAAGTGCCGGGATACGGCACCCAAGGGGAATACCGCGGTCAACGCGTTCGTTTGGGCCGGGCCGCATGGCTCGGCGCACAGCAGGGCGCGGAAACGTCTGCCTGGCTTGCAATTGGCGACGATGCGCCCTTGGCGTTCCGTTTCTCGGACGCGCTGCGCCCGGGCGCGGACGAGGCGGTGGAAGCGTTGCGCGCGTCGGGCAAGCATGTGCTATTGATCTCGGGGGATTCGAAGGGCGCCGTGCAATCTTTGGCCGAGAAGCTGGGAATAACGGATTGGGTCGCCGAGGCTTTGCCGCAGGACAAGGCACAGCGCATTCAGGACCTCAGGGATCAGGGCCGCAAAGTTCTGATGGTGGGGGACGGCCTGAACGACACGGCTGCATTGGCGGCGGCACATGTGTCGATCTCTCCGGCCTCGGCGTTGGATGCGGCGCGGGTTGCCTCGGACATCGTTCTTCTGGGCAATGACCTTCTGCCCATTGCGGATGCCTGCGATACGGCCATCAAGGCCACCCGTCGCATCCGCGAGAACTTCCAGATCGCAACCGTTTACAACGTGATTGCCGTTCCGCTGGCCGTGATCGGACTGGCAACACCGCTGATCGCGGCCTTGGCGATGTCGACCTCGTCAATTACCGTATCGCTGAACGCATTGCGGCTGAGGTAACCCTGATGGAAGTGCTTGCCTATCTGATCCCGATATCCCTGTTTCTGGGGGGCGTTGGTCTGGTCGCCTTTATCTATACCGTTCGTTCCAATCAGTACGAAGACCCCGATGGCGACGCGCGCCGCATCCTGAGTGACGAGTGGGACGACAAACCCAAACCCTGACCAATCGCCCGATATGCGCAGAGTTCATCCAAGCGCCCTTGAAATTGCCGCAATGCCCGGCTATGTCCGGCCCATCCGCAAGCAGAGAGAACACGCCAAATGGCCACCACCAACCCGATCCAGTTCATTCAGCAAGTCCGTGCCGAAGTTTCCAAGGTCGTCTGGCCGACCCGGCGCGAAGTGCTGTTGACCACGGTCATGGTCTTCATCATGGCGGCGCTGACAGCTGTGTTTTTTGCTTTGGTCGATCTGGGTATCCGGGGCGGCCTTCAGCTGGTTCTGGGCGCTTTCGGCTAAGCCGGTTCAGGCGGGGGCAAATACGACTGCCCCTTGCACCTCGCGCGATGTCAGAGTAGGTGACGCATATTCGGAATGGGCGTGTGGCGATTCGGGCCGCGCGCCGCTTTTTATTCCGGATAACGTGACAGGATTTAAATGACGGGTGTGTCTGCTAGATGTGATACCCCGAAGACAAACAAGGACGACAGGTTCATGGCGAAACGGTGGTACTCGGTCAGCGTTCTTTCGAATTTCGAAAAGAAGATCGCAGAGCAGATCCGCACGTCGGTGGCTGAACAGGGCCTTGAGAACGATATCGACGAAGTTCTGGTGCCCACCGAAGAGGTGATCGAAGTGCGCCGGGGCAAGAAGGTCACCACCGAACGCCGCTTTATGCCGGGTTACGTGTTGGTGCATATGGAAATGTCGGATCAGGGCTATCATCTGATCAACTCGATCAACCGCGTCACCGGTTTTCTGGGTCCGCAGGGTCGCCCGATGCCGATGCGCGACGCCGAGGTGAACCAGATCCTCAACCGCGTTCAGGAAGGCGAAGAAGCGCCCAAGCTGATGATCACCTTCGAGATCGGCGAAAAGGTCAAGGTCAACGACGGCCCGTTCGAGGATTTCGACGGCATGGTCGAGGGCGTGGACGACGAGGCGCAAAAGCTGAAGGTTTCGGTGTCGATTTTTGGCCGCGAAACCCCGGTCGAGCTGGACTTCACGCAGGTCACCAAGCAAAGCTAAGCGTTCTGCCAGAGAAATTCGAAACGCCGCGATGTCAAAGCATCGCGGCGTTTTCGCATCTGTGCCGCGGAAAGCACAACGATTTACCTGCGCCAAAGTATCGACACAATTTGTTGATTATTTCCAGATCGGCGACAATTGAGGGATTACTAAAAATGACAGCTTTTGCGCAAGATGTGTTGGCCGTCAAAAGCAAAGAAACATCCAATGTTTCTAGTCTTCTAGTCGAAGTTGCTCGACGGACCGGGAGAAGTCCATTTTCGCTGGCCTTTGATTTTTTCAAGCTTCGCAAGAAACGCGGAAAGCTGAGGTTTTACGAGTACTTTCTTTACGAGCTTTATGATCGGGAGCGTTGGTCAGATATTGAGCGTGAGGAGTTCGTTTCATCTCATATCCACTGGCCGCTTGTAAATGCTTGCAACAACAGTCAATGGCAGGCCCTCACCGAAGATAAATGGTTGTCTGCGTGTTTCCTCGAACACAACAGGCTGCCCGTTCCGAAAACACTGGCTGTCTTTGATCGCAGCGCTCGCCAGTTCGGGGGAACGCCAAAACTGACAAACGCCGAAGACTTGAAGTCTTTCTTTTCGACCCACGGGTCATATTCAGTTTTCGCGAAACCTATCGTCGGGATGTGGAGCGCAGGTGCCATGCGCATTTCAGCGCATACTGATACGCATGTCATTCTGGACGGGCTGGAACCTCAATCCTACGAGGACTTCGCCAATTCGACACTTGGTGAAATACCCTACATCTTTCAGGACTGTCTGAAAACACATGGTTTTTTTGACGGTATTACCGACGCTATCGCGACCGTGCGCAGTTTGAATGTTATCGACGACAATCAGCTTTCCGTTCCGTTTACAATGCTAAAGCTACCCCTTGCGGGGAATGTTGCGGACAACTTCTGGCGTCCCGGCAATCTTCTTTGCAACCTGAACCCGGAAACCGGCGAGGTTAAGAGCATAGCCTCAGTTGAAGACGGTCGCCGAGTTGAACTTAGTTCTCTGCCGGAATGCGACCGCACTCTTATTGGTGAAAAACTGCCATTCTGGGCTGAACTGAAAAAGCTGAACGAAGAAATCGCTTTGCTGCATGCAGAAAATCACTTTGGATCAACGGATATTGCTCTTACGGCGGATGGTCCGGTTGTGGTTGAAGTGAACAATGGCTGCGCTTTTGAGCTTATGCAAATTGCGACGGGTAAAGGATTTCTCGACAAAAAAATGAAAGAGTTCTTTAGAAAGCACAATGTGAAACTCTAGAACTTGGGCGAATGCGTCCTTCAGCGTATTCGGACTAGTTCTACTCGCACGTGATTAAGGGCTTGTATTCTTGTGTCAAATCACCGTGACGAGCCAAGAGGGGCGTACAGTCAGTAATTGTTTGTCCCTAAGACCGCCCAGCAAGTTTTTGACTACCTGAACGCCGTGCTAACTGCCAGCCGGATTTTTTCGATCATGGAAGCGTAACGCCGCGATGCATTCAGCACCGCGGCGTTTTGGTTTAAGATACAGGGTTTGTCGCCGTTTCGCGTTTAGGCTTACTGCGACTGAACCATGGCTGCGCGCAAAAGCTGCGGGCGGTCGGTCTGGGATGGCAGGAAAACCGCCTGCGACCCGGAATCCAGCGCCGAAAGGCTTGCATCATACCACTGCATCGCAAGGTCGCGGCGCGCCTGAACACCAAAGCCTTCGCGCAAGTGGTGACCGACCAGTTCTCCGTATGCGGGTTCACCCATGGCAACCAGCATCAGCGCGGAACCAACCGCGGTATCCATGTTGTCCTGACGATATCCCATCGCAAGGCAGACCTTGCTGGTCGCGGCAAGATCAGCAGGGCTTAGACCCGAATCCAAGGCAAGCTTGCGCACCTGGGTTTCAGCCTCTGATTTCGAGTTGATAGACAGCGCGTCAACTTGCGGTGCCAGCATGTCGCCATAAGCGGCGCACTGGGCTGCGACCTGATCGGGTGTAAGGCCCTGAATGTCCTGCATCAGTTCTTCACCCTGTGCCATCGCATAGCTGCGGGCAAGGCAGAATTGCTCGCTGAGCGCAAAGTCAGGATCGGACATGTTGGACAGGGTCGTATAGCCGCCATTGGTCGACGTTTGCAGCATGACCCCGCTGCACCGATTGGCTAACGATGGGCCTCCGGTACCGCCGGAAAACAGGCTCGGCAGGCTGGCTGTCGTAGCTTCAGCGGCGCTTGTTGCGGGTTCGGCCTGTTGAGGCGTGATAACCGGGATGGCCGGGGCCTGGGTCTGAGGCGCCGCCGCCAACGCAGAGCCGGTTTGCACCTGTTGCCGATAGGCCATCAAAAGCGGTTGACCCGAAAGCTGGGTTGCCGCCTGCCCACCGCTTGTCGCCCAGTAATAGGCCTGCATCAGAAAGTCATACTGATAGGGCTGGAAATCATAGCCATTCACAGGATAGCCCATAGACACCTGATAGCGTTCGATCGCCGACCGGGTCCCATGCCCGACCTGCCCATCGACACGCCCGGCATTATAGCCGAAATAGTTGAGCGCGGTCTGTGTCTGCGCCCCTTGCGAGGTGGACGGAATGCCTGACCGGTAGGTCTGGCTTGAAGACCGGGACTTTTTCTTTTGCTGGTCCTTGCCGATCGCGTATCCGACGACCCCGCCAACGACAGCGCCGCCGATGAAGTCGCCCGCATCGGCCCGTGCGGTCTGGGGAACGGACGCCGCAAAAGACAGTGCGGCGACAAGCATAGTTAATAAACGAATAATCATGACGAACCTCCGAACAAATTTGTTTTCCCCGATTATAGCACAGCCACAGCATGGCGCGGTTATTTATGCGGCGCAAGGAACGAAGCCACAGCAGTCTGTCGGTCGGGCGCCGGGTTCGCTCCGGTTTTTTCAAGCAAAATAAACCCTTAATATAGCGCGAAACCTCGTTTTACAGGCCACCTGGGATTTCCTGGGTTTGACCGGAATGACCAGCAATTTCCCGCCATGGCGCGTCGACGCCGGTGTTTATCGATTTGAAACTCGATTCGGTGATCCCGAATTGAATGGCGGGCCACTTGCCAACCCCCATGATCCCCTGTAAACGCCGCCCCATCGTCTTCGGGCGAGATTCTCTCGTGGGAGGTTACCGGGATCGCGATCCCGGGCCGGACCACGCAACATAATCTGGGTGAGACGCGTTTCACCTTAGTTGAAAGGAAAACCAAATGGCCAAGAAGCTTGCTGGTACAATGAAACTGCAGGTTCCTGCAGGTCAGGCGAACCCGTCGCCGCCGGTTGGTCCGGCGCTGGGTCAGCGCGGCATCAACATCATGGAATTCTGCAAGGCGTTCAACGCCAAGACCGCAGATATGGAGCCCGGCGCGCCGTGCCCGACCGTGATCACCTACTATCAGGACAAGTCCTTCACCATGGACATCAAGACGCCGCCGGCGTCTTATTACCTGAAAAAAGCAGCTGGTCTGAAGCCGGTTGGCAAGCGGAACCGCCCTCGTGGAGCGGAGAATCCCGGTCGTGAAACGATCGCAACCGTGACCTCGAAGCAGGTTCGTGAAATCGCCGAAGCCAAAATGAAAGATCTGAACGCCAACGACATCGAAGGCGCAATGCAGATCATCCTGGGCTCGGCCCGCTCCATGGGCATCGAGGTGAAGTAAGATGGCAAAACTCGGTAAACGTACCCGCGCTGCGCGCGAAGCCGTCGCTGGCAAGGAAAACCTGTCGGTGGACGAAGCTGTTGCTCTGGTCAAAGCCAATGCAACTTCGAAATTCGACGAGACCATCGAAATCGCAATGAACCTGGGCGTTGACACCCGTCACGCAGACCAGATGGTGCGCGGCGTTGTCGGCCTGCCGAACGGCACAGGCAAAGACATGCGCGTTGCTGTGTTCGCACGTGGCGCGAAGGCTGACGAAGCGAAAGAAGCAGGCGCGGATATCGTTGGCGCAGAAGACCTGATGGAAACCATTCAGGGCGGCACCATCGAATTCGATCGTTGCATTGCAACCCCGGACATGATGCCGATCGTCGGTCGTCTGGGTAAGGTTCTGGGCCCCCGTAACCTGATGCCGAACCCCAAGGTTGGCACCGTGACCATGGATGTGAAAGCAGCCGTGGAAGCAGCCAAAGGCGGTGAAGTTCAGTTCAAGGCGGAAAAAGGCGGCGTTGTGCACGCAGGCGTTGGCAAAGCATCGTTCGATGACGCCAAGCTGGCCGAAAACATTCGCGCCTTCGTCTCGGCTGTTGCCCGGGCCAAGCCGTCGGGCGCCAAAGGCACCTACATGAAGAAAATCGCGCTGAGCTCGACCATGGGCCCCGGTGTGACCGTTGATGTGGCAGAAGCTTCGGGCGAATAAGCCTGATCCACGCCAAAGCAATGTTGCGGGCGGTCCAATCGGACCGCCCGTTTTCGATTAGCTGAACGGCAACGCGGTATGGCTGGCTGTTTCGCCGGTCAGGGTAAAGAAACTCCGGTCTTCAATGGGCGTCCATTTTCCTGTGCCCTTGTCCAGAGGTTCGGATGCAATGACCTTGCCGCCGTGGTCCAGCCCTTCCCCGAAATACAGGGACGGGCTGCGCTGGTCGCTGGAATATCGAAACGCATACAGGCTCTGTCCATCCGAAAAGGCGACGGCCATGCGATCCGGTTGCGTCCGATGACTGTCAAGCGCATCGATCTGACGCAGAGTTGCGACAACAGCGTCCTGCGGCGCATCATCCAGCCCGTTGGCCAGTAGCAGCAGAAACAGAAGCTCTGAATCCGTCGACCCGCGCCGCGCCGCATAAAGCTCGTCCGGCAGTGAGGATTCTAGCCGTCTGCGCAAACGCCCGAACTCTCCGATCTGACCATTGTGCATGAAGGACCATTTGCCAAATGTAAAAGGGTGGCAGTTTGCGCGCGACACTTCGCCGAATGTCGACGCGCGGACATGGGCTAGAAACAGCGAGGATTTTATCATCCTGCAAAGATCGACCAGGTTACCATCCGACCACGCGGGCAGGACATCCCTGTACAGGCCGGGACGATCCTGATCCGCGTACCAGGCCATACCGAAGCCATCGCCATTGACGGCAAGCTTTGCCTCGGCCGCATGCTGGCTTTGCTCCAGCAATGAATGCTGGGGCCGGATGACGATGTTTTCAAGCGGAATACTTGGTCCGCAATAGGCGGCAATTCTACACATTTTTTCTGCTTCGTCTTGTTTCTGAGAAAAATTGTCGGGTTATAGTCTTGAAGTTGGAACAATGTCACGAACTATTTTGCGCTCAACCCTGTAATTCGACCTAATCAATTGCTCGTCAGCGCAATGGATCTTGTTGTTTTGGTCATCCCTTGTTGCGTTTGATTTATCACAATTTACCTCTTGGAAACCCCGGCCATCTGTCCTAAGTAGACCTGCGGAATAAAGCGTGCGATTCGTCGTGCGCTTTATTTTGTTTCGTCCAAGACGGTGGGTGGTGCCATATGGCCCCTTAATTCCCTGCCTGAGACGGGTAAGACCAAAGAATTCTGAGGGTCCCACCCTCGGGCGAATTTTGGCCAATCCCGTAACAACGGACCTGAACGCCGGGGCGCAAGCCGCGGCAAATATGAGCCGGGGTGAGATCTCACCCCTAACTTGGAGAGAACTGTGGATAGAGCCCAGAAAGAGAAAGTGGTCGAGGAACTCGGCCAAATCTTCGAAAGCTCTGGCGTCGTAGTGGTTGCTCACTACGCCGGTCTGACAGTTGCCGAGATGCAGGACCTTCGCGCACGTGCCCGTGACGCGGGTGGCTCCGTGCGTGTTGCCAAGAACAGGCTCGCCAAAATCGCCCTCGAGGGTAAGCCGTGTGCAAGCATGGCCGACCTGCTGACAGGGATGACCGTTCTGACCTATTCCGAGGACCCCGTGGCAGCAGCCAAGGTGGCCGAGGACTTCGCCAAGGATAACAAGAAATTTGAAATCCTCGGCGGTGCTATGGGCGAGAACGCTCTGGACCGCAAAGGCGTTGAAGCCGTTTCGAAAATGCCGTCTCGCGAGGAGCTTATTGCTTCGATCGTGGGCTGCATTGGCGCACCTGCTTCGAACATCGCCGGCGCGATTGGCGCACCTGCAAGCAATATCGCAAGCATCCTTTCCACCATCGAAGAGAAGGCGGAAGCTGCGTAAGCGGTTGGCACTGAATGATCTGCGTAGGGTACCTACCCTGACGTTGGAACACACATTGTAAACGGAAAGAGCTGATAAAATGGCTGATCTGAAAGCACTCGCAGAAAGCATCGTGGGTCTGACCCTGCTGGAAGCACAAGAACTGAAAACCATCCTCAAAGACGAATACGGCATCGAGCCCGCAGCTGGCGGCGCCGTAATGGTCGCAGCAGCTGGTGGCGACGCCGGTGGCGCAGCTGAGGAAGAAAAAACCGAATTCGACGTCGTTCTGAAGAACGCCGGCGCTTCGAAAATCAACGTGATCAAAGAAGTTCGCGGCATCACCGGTCTGGGCCTGAAAGAAGCCAAGGAACTGGTCGAAGCCGGCGGCAAGATCAAAGAAGGCGTGTCGAAAGACGAAGCCGAAGACGTCAAAGCCAAGCTGGAAGCAGCTGGCGCCGAAGTCGAGCTGGCCTAAGCCTGGTCTCAGGTGCATCGCTGATGCGCCGAAAATTCTGGCTGGATCCGGAGAAATCCGGGTCCAGCCGAACCTGTCTTAGAAAGGGCCTCACAGAATGGGGCGTTTTCTAAGACACGGTTTTCGGATCGGGAGGCCGCCTTCGGGACGGTGGCCACGAATTGATCCGGACGTGTTGTCTCGATTGTGCAAGATGCCGGGGCCCGACGGTGTCTTTGCCCGCTGAGAACATCGAAAGGTGACATCTGACATGGCTCAAACGTTCCTTGGCCAGAAACGTCTTCGTAAATATTACGGTAAAATCCGCGAAGTGCTGGAGATGCCGAACCTCATTGAGGTACAGAAATCTTCTTATGATCTTTTCCTGCGCTCCGGCGATGCAGAACAGCCCACAGACGGCGAAGGCATCAAAGGCGTGTTCCAGTCGGTTTTCCCGATCAAGGATTTCAACGAAACCTCCGTTCTGGAGTTCGTGAAATACGATCTGGAAAAACCCAAATACGATGTCGAAGAGTGCATGCAGCGCGACATGACCTACAGCGCACCGCTGAAGGTTACCCTGCGTCTGATCGTGTTCGATGTCGATGAGGACACCGGCGCGAAATCGGTAAAAGACATCAAGGAACAGGATGTCTTCATGGGCGACATGCCCCTGATGACCCCGAACGGCACCTTTGTCGTCAACGGCACCGAGCGTGTGATCGTCTCCCAGATGCACCGCTCGCCCGGCGTGTTCTTTGACCACGACAAGGGTAAAACCCATTCCTCGGGCAAGCTGCTGTTTGCCTGCCGCATCATCCCGTATCGCGGCAGCTGGCTGGACTTCGAGTTCGACGCCAAGGATATCGTGTTCGCCCGTATCGACCGCCGTCGCAAACTGCCTGTAACAACCCTGCTTTATGCGCTGGGTATGGATCAGGAAGCGATCATGGACGCGTATTACAACACCGTTTCCTACAAGCTGGAAAAGAAGAAGGGCTGGGTCACGCCGTTCTTCCCCGAGCGTGTTCGCGGCACCCGTCCGACCTATGACCTGATCGACGCAAAATCAGGTGAGGTGATTGCCGAGGCAGGCAAGAAAGTCACCCCGCGCGCGGTCAAAAAGCTGATCGACGAGGGCACCGTCACCGAACTGCTGGTTCCGTTCGATCACATCGTTGGCAAGTTTGTCGCCAAAGACATCATCAACGAAGAAAACGGCGCGATCTATGTCGAAGCCGGTGACGAACTGACGCTGGAATATGACAAGGATGGCGACCTGATCGGCGGTACCGCGAAGGAACTGATCGACGCTGGCATCACCGATATCCCGGTTCTCGACATCGACAACGTCAATGTCGGTCCCTACATGCGCAACACCATGGCCGCAGATAAGAATATGGGCCGTGAAACCGCGCTCATGGATATCTACCGCGTCATGCGTCCAGGTGAGCCGCCCACCGTCGAAGCGGCGTCGGCCCTGTTCGACACCCTGTTCTTCGACAGCGAGCGGTATGACCTGTCCGCTGTTGGCCGCGTGAAGATGAACATGCGCCTGGCACTGGACGCACCGGATACCCTGCGCACCCTGCGCCGCGAAGACATCGTGGCCTGTGTCAAGGCTCTGGTCGAGCTGCGCGATGGCAAAGGCGACGTGGACGATATCGACCACCTCGGCAACCGTCGTGTGCGTTCGGTCGGCGAACTGATGGAAAACCAGTACCGCGTCGGTCTGCTGCGCATGGAGCGCGCGATCAAAGAGCGTATGTCGTCGGTCGAGATCGACACCGTCATGCCGCAGGACCTGATCAACGCGAAACCGGCTGCTGCTGCTGTGCGCGAATTCTTCGGCTCGTCGCAGCTGTCGCAGTTCATGGACCAGACCAACCCGCTGTCGGAAGTCACCCACAAACGCCGTCTCTCGGCGCTTGGCCCCGGTGGTCTGACGCGTGAACGTGCGGGCTTTGAGGTACGCGACGTGCACCCGACCCACTATGGACGGATGTGCCCGATTGAAACGCCGGAAGGCCCGAATATTGGTCTGATCAACTCGCTGGCCACCTTTGCCCGCGTGAACAAGTATGGCTTCATCGAAACACCTTACCGCGTTGTCAAGAACGCCGAGGTGACTGATGAGGTTCACTACATGTCCGCGACCGAGGAAATGCGTCATACCGTGGCGCAGGCGAACGCGACACTGGACAAGAACGGCAAGTTCATCAACGATCTGGTTTCGACCCGTCAGGCAGGCGACTACACCCTTGCTCCGCGCGAGAATGTGGACCTGATCGACGTGTCGCCGAAGCAGCTGGTCTCGGTTGCTGCATCGCTGATCCCGTTCCTTGAAAATGACGACGCCAACCGCGCTCTGATGGGCTCGAACATGCAACGTCAGGCGGTTCCGCTGCTGCGGGCCGAGGCACCGCTGGTCGGGACGGGCATCGAGGAAAAGGTTGCGATCGACTCGGGCGCTGCGATCCAGGCGAAACGCGCCGGTATCATCGACCAGGTCGATGCCCAGCGTATCGTTATCCGCGCCACCGAGGATCTGGAACTGGGCGACGCTGGCGTTGACATCTATCGTCTGCGCAAATTCCAGCGCTCGAACCAGAACACCTGCATCAACCAGCGTCCGCTGATAAAGGTGGGTGACACCGTCCAAAAGGGCGAGGTCATTGCCGACGGTCCGTCGACCGATATGGGTGAACTGGCCCTTGGCAAGAACGTGGTCGTCGCGTTCATGCCGTGGAACGGCTACAACTACGAAGACTCGATCCTGATCTCAGAACGTATCGCGCGTGATGACGTCTTTACCTCGGTCCATATCGAGGAATTCGAAGTCGCCGCCCGTGACACCAAGCTGGGCCCGGAAGAGATCACCCGCGACATTCCGAACGTCGGTGAAGAAGCGCTGCGCAACCTCGACGAGGCGGGCATCGTTTACATCGGTGCGGATGTCGAGCCGGGCGATATTCTGGTCGGCAAGATCACTCCGAAGGGCGAAAGCCCGATGACCCCGGAAGAAAAGCTGCTGCGCGCCATCTTTGGCGAAAAAGCATCTGACGTGCGCGACACCTCGCTGCGCGTGAAGCCGGGCGATTACGGTACGGTCGTCGAGGTGCGCGTCTTCAACCGTCACGGCGTCGAGAAAGACGAGCGTGCGCTGCAGATCGAGCGTGAGGAAGTCGAACGTCTGGCCCGTGACCGGGACGACGAGCTGGCGATCCTTGACCGCAACATCTATGCGCGTCTGCAAGGTCTGATCCTGGGTAAAACTGCGGTCAAAGGCCCGAAAGGTGTCAAGGCAGGGTCGGTGATCACCGAGGAGCTGCTGGACACCCTGACCCGTGGTCAATGGTGGCAGCTGGCTCTGGAAGACGAGCAGGACGCACAGATCGTCGAGGCCCTGAACGAGCAGTACGAAGTGCAAAAGCGCGCTCTGGACGCCCGTTTCGAGGATAAGGTCGAGAAGGTCCGCCGTGGCGACGACCTGCCGCCGGGTGTGATGAAGATGGTCAAAGTCTTCATTGCCGTAAAGCGCAAGTTGCAGCCGGGCGACAAGATGGCCGGTCGTCACGGGAACAAGGGTGTGATTTCCAAGGTTGTTCCGATGGAAGACATGCCGTTCCTGGCCGATGGTACGCCGGTCGACTTCTGTCTGAACCCGCTGGGTGTGCCTTCGCGTATGAACGTTGGTCAGATCCTTGAAACCCACATGGGGTGGGCCGCGCGCGGTCTGGGTCTGAACATCGATGAGGCTCTGGGTGAGTACCGCCGGTCCGGCGACCTGACCCCGGTGCGCGAGGCGATGAAGCTGGCCTATGGCGAAGATGTCTACGAAGAAGGCATTACCGGCATGGACGAGGAGACGCTGGTCGAAGCAGCGGGCAACGTGACCCGCGGTGTTCCGATCGCAACCCCCGTCTTTGACGGTGCCAAAGAGGCTGACGTCAACGACGCGCTGGTGCGTGCGGGCTTCTCGCAAAGCGGTCAGTCGATCCTGTTCGACGGTCGTACGGGTGAGCAATTTGCGCGTCCGGTCACCGTGGGCATCAAGTACCTGCTCAAACTGCACCACCTTGTGGACGACAAGATCCACGCGCGTTCGACCGGGCCCTATAGCCTGGTGACCCAGCAGCCGCTGGGTGGTAAGGCGCAGTTCGGTGGCCAGCGCTTTGGTGAGATGGAAGTCTGGGCGCTGGAAGCTTACGGCGCCGCCTACACCCTACAAGAGATGCTGACGGTGAAATCGGATGACGTCGCCGGTCGGACCAAGGTCTATGAGTCGATCGTCAAGGGCGAGGATAACTTTGAAGCGGGCGTACCGGAATCGTTCAACGTTCTGGTGAAAGAAGTCCGCGGCCTCGGCCTGAATATGGAACTCCTGGATGCGGAGGTTGAGGAGTAAGGGCCTCAGCCCTTCCTCCCGTCCCCCCTTCCGCAAAATTTGAGGTATCAAAATGAACCAGGAAATCACCAACAACCCGTTCAACCCGCTGACGCCCCCGAAGGTCTTTGACGAAATCAAAGTCTCGCTGGCGTCGCCCGAACGGATCCTGTCTTGGTCCTATGGTGAGATCAAGAAACCCGAAACCATCAACTACCGGACGTTCAAGCCTGAACGTGACGGTCTGTTCTGTGCACGTATCTTTGGCCCGATCAAAGATTACGAATGTCTGTGCGGCAAATATAAACGGATGAAGTATCGCGGCGTTGTCTGCGAAAAATGCGGCGTGGAAGTCACCCTGCAAAAAGTCCGCCGCGAGCGTATGGGCCACATCGAACTGGCCGCGCCCGTTGCACACATCTGGTTCCTGAAATCGCTGCCGTCCCGCATCGGTCTGATGCTGGACATGACGCTGCGCGATCTGGAACGCGTTCTGTACTTTGAAAACTACGTCGTTATCGAGCCCGGTCTGACCGACCTGACCTACGGCCAGATGCTGACCGAAGAAGAGTACATGGACGCGCAGGATGCCTTTGGCATGGACGCGTTCACCGCCAATATCGGTGCCGAAGCCATCCGTGAGATGCTGGCCCAGATCGATCTGGAAGCCGAAGCCGAGCAGCTGCGCGCTGATCTGGCCGAAGCCACAGGCGAACTGAAGCCCAAGAAGATCATCAAGCGTCTGAAGGTTGTTGAATCCTTCCTCGAGTCGGGCAACCGACCTGAATGGATGGTCATGACCGTGATCCCGGTCATCCCGCCGGAACTGCGCCCACTGGTTCCGCTGGATGGTGGCCGCTTTGCGACCTCGGATCTGAACGATCTGTATCGTCGCGTGATCAACCGGAACAACCGCCTCAAGCGTCTGATCGAACTGCGTGCGCCTGACATCATCGTCCGCAACGAAAAGCGGATGTTGCAGGAATCCGTGGACGCTCTGTTTGACAACGGCCGTCGTGGCCGCGTGATCACCGGCGCCAACAAGCGCCCGCTGAAATCGCTGTCGGACATGCTGAAAGGCAAGCAGGGCCGCTTCCGTCAGAACCTTCTGGGGAAACGCGTCGACTTCTCGGGCCGTTCGGTCATCGTGACTGGTCCGGAGCTTAAGCTGCACCAGTGTGGCCTGCCCAAGAAGATGGCGCTGGAACTGTTCAAGCCGTTCATCTACTCGCGCCTTGAAGCCAAGGGTCTGTCTTCGACCGTGAAACAGGCGAAGAAGCTGGTCGAGAAAGAGCGTCCCGAAGTGTGGGATATCCTCGACGAGGTGATCCGCGAACACCCTGTCATGCTGAACCGTGCGCCGACGCTGCACCGTCTTGGCATTCAGGCGTTCGAACCGGTTCTGATCGAAGGCAAAGCCATTCAGCTGCACCCGCTGGTCTGTTCGGCCTTCAACGCCGACTTCGACGGCGACCAGATGGCCGTTCACGTCCCGCTGAGCCTTGAGGCACAGCTGGAAGCCCGCGTACTGATGATGTCGACGAACAACGTTCTGTCGCCTGCAAACGGCGCGCCGATTATCGTTCCGTCGCAGGACATGATCCTGGGTCTGTACTATGTGTCGCTGGAACGTGCGGGCATGCCGGGCGAAGGTAAGGTCTTTGGTTCGATCGACGAAGTTCAGCACGCGCTGGACGCGGGTGAGGTGCATCTGCACACCAAAATCACCGCGCGGATCACGCAGATCGACGAAGAAGGCAACGAAGTTCAGAAGCGCTATGAAACCACTCCGGGCCGTCTGCGTCTGGGGGCCCTGCTGCCGATGAACAACAAGGCGCCGTTCGATCTGGTCAACCGCCTGCTGCGGAAGAAAGAAGTGCAGCAGGTGATCGACACCGTCTACCGCTACTGCGGTCAGAAAGAGTCGGTTATCTTCTGTGACCAGATCATGTCGATGGGCTTCAAAGAAGCGTTCAGGGCGGGCATCTCGTTCGGCAAGGACGACATGGTCATTCCTGATGACAAGTGGGGCATCGTTGATGACACCCGCGATCAGGTGAAAGATTTCGAACAGCAGTACATGGACGGCCTGATCACTCAGGGCGAAAAGTACAACAAGGTTGTCGATGCCTGGTCGAAGTGTAACGACCGCGTGACCGAGGCGATGATGAGCACCATCTCGAACGTCGCCAAGGCCGAAGACGGGTCGGACATGGAGCCGAACTCGGTTTACATGATGGCTCACTCCGGTGCGCGGGGCTCGGTCACTCAGATGAAACAGCTGGGCGGTATGCGGGGCCTGATGGCCAAGCCGAACGGTGACATCATCGAGACGCCGATCATCTCGAACTTCAAGGAAGGTCTGACCGTTCTTGAATACTTCAACTCGACCCACGGTGCCCGTAAAGGTCTGTCGGATACCGCTCTGAAAACTGCGAACTCGGGTTACCTGACCCGTCGTCTGGTGGACGTGGCACAGGACTGCATCGTTCGCGAGATCGACTGCGGCACTGAACGCGCGATCACGGCCGAAGCTGCGGTCAACGACGGTGAAGTTGTCGCCTCGCTGGCCGAGCGTATTCTGGGCCGCGTGGCTGCCGATGACATCCTGCGTCCGGGTACGGATGAGGTGCTTGTTGCGGCTGGTCAGCTGATCGACGAACGTATGGCAGACACCATCGACGAAGCGGGCGTTCAGTCGACCCGCATCCGCTCACCTCTGACCTGCGAGTCTGAGGAAGGCGTCTGTGCCACCTGCTACGGTCGTGACCTTGCTCGCGGTACCATGGTGAACACGGGTGAGGCTGTCGGCATCATCGCCGCCCAGTCCATCGGTGAACCCGGTACACAGCTGACGATGCGGACCTTCCACATCGGTGGTGTTGCGCAAGGTGGTCAGCAGTCGTTCCAGGAAGCCAGCCAGGCTGGCGTCGTATCCTTCGAGAACCCGCAGATCCTGGTCAATGCCGCAGGCGAAAGCCTTGTCATGGGCCGCAACATGAAGCTGGTGATCAAGGACGATCACGGCGAAGAGCGCGCCAGCCACAAGCTGGGCTACGGCTCCAAGCTGTTCGTCAAGGAAGGCACCAAGGTGGCCCGCGGCGACAAGCTGTTCGAATGGGATCCCTACACCCTGCCGATCATCGCCGAGAAAGCCGGTACCACCAAATACGTCGATCTGGTTTCGGGCCTTGCCGTCCGTGACGAGACCGACGAAGCAACCGGCATGACCCAGAAGATCGTGATCGACTGGCGCGCCGCCCCCCGTGGCAGCGACCTCAAGCCCGAGATCATTCTGGTCGGTGACGATGGCGAACCGGTCCGCAACGATGCGGGCAACCCGGTTCACTATCCGATGTCGGTGGATGCGATCCTGTCGGTCGAAGATGGCCAGAAGATCGAAGCCGGTGACGTTGTTGCGCGTATTCCGCGTGAAGGTGCCAAGACCAAAGACATCACTGGTGGTCTGCCGCGTGTGGCCGAACTGTTCGAAGCCCGCCGTCCGAAAGATCACGCGATCATCGCAGAAGCCGATGGTTACGTGCGCTTTGGCCGCGACTACAAGAACAAGCGCCGCATCAGCATCGAACCGGCTGACGAGTCACTGGAACCCATCGAGTACATGGTACCCAAGGGCAAGCACATCCCTGTTGTCGAAGGCGACTTCGTACAGAAGGGCGACTACATCATGGACGGTAACCCGGCCCCGCATGACATCCTGTCCATCATGGGTGTCGAGGCGCTGGCGAACTACATGATCGACGAAGTGCAGGATGTGTATCGTCTGCAAGGCGTGAAGATCAACGACAAGCACATCGAAGTCATCGTGCGCCAGATGCTGCAGAAGTGGGAGATCCTGGATTCAGGCGACACCACCCTGCTGAAAGGCGAACATGTCGACAAGCAGGAGTTCGACGCAGCCAACGAAAAGACCATCGCCCGCGGTGGTCGTCCGGCACAGGGCGAGCCGATCCTTCTGGGGATCACCAAGGCCTCGTTGCAGACGCGTTCGTTCATCTCGGCGGCGTCGTTCCAGGAAACCACCCGCGTACTGACCGAAGCGTCCGTGCAGGGCAAAAAGGACAAGCTGGTCGGCCTGAAAGAGAACGTCATCGTTGGTCGCCTGATCCCCGCCGGTACCGGTGGGGCCACGCAGGCCGTCCGCCACATCGCGCAGTCGCGCGACAATGTGGTGATCGAAGCCCGCCGGGAAGAGGCCGAAGCGGCCGCTGCCCTGGCTGCGCCGATCATGGATGATGATCTGGTCGGGGATGAGCTGGACGTTCTGGTGGAAACACCCGAAAGCCGCGAGTAATCGCCCGATTGACAAGTTTAGGAAGGCCCCGCGATTTCGCGGGGCCTTTCGTTTTTGCAGGGCTGAAACGCGCACCACGCTTAAGGCGGTTCCAGACCACTGGAATATCGCGCTCGCCGTATGAGACCTGCAATAACAGTAGGGTTTTTCTGGTTTAGCCTAAACTGTGCTACCATCCGCCATGAGTTCACACAGGTGACGGGGGTGGATGATGAGAGCTGTCACAAAGTTGTCGCGCGTATTTTCGGTTTTCGGTCTGGGCCTGATGGCCGCCTGCACGGACTATGCCTATGTGGGGATGCCACCGGGCCAGCCATCGCGTGAGATCGTGATCCCGAACGGCACGACGCGCCTGATCCCGATATCCGGCTCGATCGTCGGGCTGGCTTATGATGAGCCGCGACGGCGGATCTTCCTGCGTAATCTTCCCGGCACCCAACTACAGGAGTTGGACCGAAATGGCCGTGTCCTGCGTACCTTTGCGGCACAGCGGGTTCCGGCCGGATGCGGTGGCATCACACCTGACGAGTTTCCCATACAGGAGTGCGGGCTGGCCATTCGGGGCAGCGACGGGCATCTGTTCCTCGACCATCCGAACGGGGTGATGATCGCGGAACTGACCCGCGACGGGCAATTCGTGCGCAACATAACCCTTAGCCAGCCACAGGGGCCGATTGGCGGGCTGGCCTTTGACGAAACGACCGGCACGCTTTATGTGCTGTTCATCCGAAATCGCCTGATCGCCGAGGTGGATTTGAACGGCACGGTGCTTAGGACAATCCGGGCGACCAATCCATCGGTCGGCGCAGCGGTGCAGATCGAACGCTTTGGCCTTGGCATCAATTCCAAACGCCGCGAGCTTTATGTTGCGCTTCAGAACGGCAACCAGCTTGGCGTTCTGGACATGTCCGGCGGGTTGATCGCAACGCACATGCTCAGCGCCGGGGTGGCTGTGGAAGGGATCGGAGGTGGTCGGGTCTCTGGTCTCTGATAGGGGCTCAGAAGGCGTTTTCGACCCGCTCCCAACGCGTCGGAGCGTAATTCTTGCGCTGATCTGATTTGATGCGTTGACAGGCGGCTGTCCGATTGGGCCAATGGCCCGATCACTCTGCGCAGGGCCAAATCTGACATGAACCCAAACACCAAAGGTGCCTTGCTGATGATGGGCAGCATGGCGGCCTTCACCCTGAACGACACTTTGGTCAAGGTCGCGCTTCGGGAACTGCCATTGTTCCAACTCGTGGCCATGCGGGGCGTTCTGGCCGTTTTCCTTGTCTATGGTCTTGCCCGCTATCTGGGGGCGCTGCACCTCAATTTCTCAAACCACGACCGGTGGCTGGTTGCGCTGCGCAGTCTGGCCGAACTGTCGGCTACCTTCTTTTTCCTGACAGCGCTCAAGAACATGCCGCTTGCCAATGTGACGGCCATTCTGCAGGCGCTGCCTCTGACCGTGACGCTGGGCGCGGCGCTGGTCTTTTCCGAACAGGTCGGCTGGCGGCGCATATTGGCGATTGCCATTGGTTTTGGCGGCATGGTTCTGATCGTCAGGCCCGGACCTGACGGCTTCAGCCTGTATTCCATCTACGCGCTGATCGCAGTGGCTTCGATCACGGTTCGCGATCTGGTGACGCGACGCATGTCGCCCCAGGTTCCGTCAATGGTGGTGACACTGGCGACGTCTCTTTCCATCACGGTGGCCGCCGCGATTGCTTCGGTGTTCGAAGGATGGGTTCCGGTTTCCGGCGCTGCGGGTTCTTTGGTTGCAGCGGCGGCCGTGTTCGTCCTGATGGGCTATCTGTTCAGCGTCATGGTCATGCGTCAGGGCGATGTCGGGTTCATCGCGCCGTTTCGCTATTCCAGCCTGATCTGGGCCCTGGGGTTGGGCTGGGCCGTATTCGATGAATGGCCCGACGGCCTGACCATGCTGGGTGCGACACTGATCGTGGCCGCCGGACTGTTTACGCTGTTCCGGGAACGCGCGCGTCGGGAAGCGGCGTGAACCTGCGTGACAAAGCTCTGAACACTGGTTATCCGAAGGCGAAACCCGGCCTCCGGTTGCGGGTTCAGCTCAACATTGGCGCTTCTGGTGCAAGGCGGTTTTATGAACCCGGTTGAGCCTGCGCACCCATATCGGCACGGCCCGGATCAGCCAATTGCCGGGCAACCGGTATCGTGCTGTTGACACTCGGGCCGACTCCCCCTATTACGCGCGTCATCTCGGTGCCGGGGGCCGCCCCATAGCCGATTCCAGTAATGAGCTGGTCAAGGCCCGGACAATTTTGCAGTTCGCGCCCTCTGAGAAACAACCGCGACGTTCACCTCGGAATGGGAACGCTCGTGGGTTTTGCGCTTGTGGACGCATCAGCGCAGCGAAGTTAGCCGCACGCCAGTTGCGTGCATGTCATGTGTGTTGCAAACGGGGAAGAAACCGGAATGCCAACTATTCAACAGCTGATCCGCAAACCGCGGCAGCCCAAAGTAAAACGCTCGAAGTCCATGCACCTGGAGCAGTGCCCGCAGAAACGCGGCGTCTGCACACGTGTTTACACCACCACACCGAAGAAACCGAACTCGGCTATGCGTAAGGTTGCCAAAGTGCGCCTGACCAACGGGTTCGAGGTCATCTCGTACATCCCCGGTGAAAGCCACAACCTTCAGGAACACTCGGTTGTTCTGATCCGTGGCGGCCGTGTGAAAGACCTTCCCGGTGTGCGTTACCACATCCTGCGCGGTGTTCTGGATACTCAGGGCGTCAAAGACCGTAAGCAACGCCGTTCGAAATACGGCGCGAAGCGTCCCAAGTAAGAAGGAGAGGCTGATATGTCACGTCGTCACGCCGCCGAAAAACGCGAAGTCCTGCCTGACGCCAAGTTTGGCGATAAGGTTCTGACCAAATTCATGAACAACCTGATGATCGACGGCAAGAAGTCGGTCGCCGAGCGCATCGTCTACAACGCCTTTGACCGCGTCGAAAGCAAGATCAAGCGCGCGCCCGTCGAAGTGTTCCACGAAGCACTCGACAACATCAAACCGTCGGTCGAGGTTCGCTCGCGCCGGGTTGGTGGTGCAACCTATCAGGTTCCGGTCGAAGTCCGCCCCGAGCGCCGCGAAGCACTGGCCATCCGCTGGCTGATCACCGCTGCGCGCGGCCGCAATGAAAACACCATGGAAGAACGCCTCGCCGGTGAGCTGCTGGACGCTGTACAGTCCCGCGGTACCGCCGTGAAGAAGCGCGAAGACACCCACAAGATGGCCGAGGCGAACAAAGCCTTCAGCCATTACCGTTGGTAATCCCAGAGGCTTATCCAAATGGCACGCGAATATCCGCTCGAACTATACCGTAACTTCGGTATCATGGCGCACATCGACGCAGGTAAGACCACCTGCTCGGAGCGTATCCTGTATTACACTGGTAAATCCCACAACATCGGTGAGGTGCACGATGGTGCAGCCACCATGGACTGGATGGAGCAGGAGCAGGAACGCGGCATCACCATCACTTCGGCTGCAACTACCACCTTCTGGGAACGCACCGAAGACGGTCAGAATGCTGACACGCCTAAGCACCGCCTGAACATCATCGACACCCCCGGCCACGTTGACTTCACCATCGAAGTTGAACGCTCGCTGGCGGTTCTCGACGGTGCCGTCTGCGTTCTGGACGCAAACGCCGGTGTTGAACCCCAGACCGAAACCGTGTGGCGTCAGGCTGACCGCTACAAGGTTCCGCGTATGGTTTTCGTCAACAAGATGGACAAGATCGGCGCAGACTTCTTCAACTGCGTTCGCATGATCGAAGACCGCACCGGCGCACGTGCTGTTCCGGTTGGTATTCCGATCGGTGCCGAAACCGAGCTGGAAGGCCTGGTTGACCTCGTCACCATGGAAGAGTGGCTGTGGCAGGGCGAAGACCTTGGTGCAAGCTGGGTCAAAGCTCCGATCCGTGACAGCCTGAAAGACATGGCTGACGAATGGCGCGGCAAGATGATCGAAGCGGCCGTCGAAGAAGACGACGACGCGATGATGGCCTATCTGGAAGGCGAAGAGCCCGACGTTCCGACCCTGCGCAAACTGCTGCGCAAAGGTACGCTGGCGCTGCATTTCGTTCCGGTTCTGGGTGGCTCGGCGTTCAAGAACAAAGGCGTTCAGCCGCTGCTCAACGCTGTGATCGACTACCTGCCCAGCCCGCTGGACGTTGTTGATTACATGGGCTTCAAACCCGGCGACGAGGAAGAAGTTCGTAACATCGCACGTCGTGCCGATGACGACATGGCCTTCTCGGGTCTGGCGTTCAAAATCATGAACGACCCCTTCGTCGGTTCGCTGACCTTCACCCGCGTTTATTCGGGCACCATGCAGAAGGGCGACTCGATCCTGAACTCGACCAAAGGCAAGAAAGAGCGCATCGGTCGTATGATGATGATGCACTCCAACAACCGGGAAGAGATCGAAGAAGCGTTTGCAGGCGACATCATCGCGCTGGCGGGTCTGAAAGACACCACCACCGGTGACACCCTCTGCGATCCGAAGGATCCGGTGGTTCTGGAAACCATGACCTTCCCCGATCCGGTGATCGAGATCGCGGTCGAGCCCAAAACCAAGGGCGACCAGGAAAAGATGTCTCAGGGTCTGGCCCGTCTGGCCGCCGAAGACCCGTCCTTCCGCGTGGAAACCGACCTGGAATCGGGTCAGACCATCATGAAGGGCATGGGCGAACTTCACCTGGACATCCTGGTGGACCGTCTCAAGCGCGAGTTCAAGGTCGAAGCCAACATCGGTGCGCCTCAGGTGGCTTATCGTGAAACCATCTCGATGCCGGTCGAACACACCTACACCCACAAGAAACAGTCGGGTGGTTCGGGTCAGTTCGCTGAAGTCAAGCTGGAGATCCAGCCCACCGAGGCAGGCGAAGGTTACTCGTTCGAAAGCCGCATCGTGGGTGGTGCCGTTCCTAAGGAATACATCCCCGGTGTTGAAAAAGGCATCAACTCGGTCATGGACAGCGGCCCTCTGGCTGGCTTCCCGGTAATCGACTTCAAGGTTGCCCTGCTGGACGGTAAGTTCCACGACGTAGACTCGAGCGTTCTGGCGTTCGAAATCGCGGCCCGTATGTGTATGCGTGAAGGCATGCGCAAAGCTGGCGCGAAGCTGCTGGAACCGATCATGAAGGTCGAAGTGATCACCCCGGAAGAATACACCGGCGGTATCATCGGTGACCTGACTTCGCGTCGGGGCCAGGTGTCGGGTCAGGAATCCCGCGGCAACGCAATCGCGATCGACGCGTTTGTTCCGCTGGCGAACATGTTCGGCTACATCAACACCCTGCGTTCGATGTCGTCGGGCCGTGCCCAGTTCACCATGCAGTTCGACCACTACGATCCGGTTCCGCAAAACATCTCGGACGAGATCCAGGCGAAATACGCATAAGCGACGATTTGAGGGAGCGCCGTTCCGGGGCTCCCTTCATTACAGAAAAAGGAGGCCATCATGGCAAAGGAAAAGTTTGAGCGTACAAAACCGCACGTCAACATCGGCACGATTGGGCATGTTGACCATGGTAAGACGACGCTGACCGCAGCGATCACCAAGTATTTTGGTGACTTCAAGGCGTATGACCAGATTGACGGCGCGCCGGAAGAGAAAGCCCGCGGCATCACCATCTCGACCGCGCATGTGGAATACGAGACCGACGCGCGCCACTATGCGCATGTCGACTGCCCCGGCCACGCCGATTACGTCAAGAACATGATCACCGGTGCTGCTCAGATGGACGGCGCGATCCTGGTTGTGAACGCCGCGGACGGCCCGATGCCGCAGACCCGCGAGCACATCCTGCTGGGCCGCCAGGTTGGCATCCCGAAGATGGTCGTGTTCATGAACAAGGTTGACCAGGTTGACGACGAAGAGCTGCTGGAACTGGTGGAAATGGAAATCCGCGAGCTGCTGTCTTCGTATGAATACCCCGGCGACGATATTCCGATCATCGCAGGTTCGGCTCTGGCCGCGATGGAAGGCCGTGACCCTGAAATCGGCGAGAACAAGATCCGCGAGCTGATGGCGGCTGTTGACGAATATATCGACACGCCCGAGCGTGCTGTTGACCAGCCGTTCCTGATGCCGATCGAAGACGTGTTCTCGATCTCGGGCCGTGGTACCGTTGTGACCGGCCGTATCGAGCGTGGCGTGATCAACGTTGGCGACGAGATTGAAATCGTCGGCATCCGCGACACCAGCAAAACCACCTGCACCGGCGTTGAAATGTTCCGCAAGCTGCTGGACCGCGGTGAAGCGGGCGACAACATCGGCGCCCTGCTGCGTGGTGTGGATCGTGACGGCGTTGAGCGTGGCCAGGTTCTGTGTAAGCCGGGTTCGGTGACACCGCACACCAAGTTCGAAGCCGAAGCCTATATCCTGACCAAGGAAGAAGGCGGCCGTCACACCCCGTTCTTCGCGAACTACCGTCCGCAGTTCTACTTCCGTACGACTGACGTGACCGGCACCGTGACCCTGGCGGAAGGCACCGAGATGGTCATGCCCGGCGACAACGTGTCGTTCGGCGTTGAACTGATCGCACCGATCGCGATGGAGCAGGGCCTGCGCTTCGCCATCCGCGAAGGCGGCCGCACCGTCGGCGCCGGCGTCGTGTCGAAGATTACTGAATAATTCGCACAAGCGAATGAACCAACGAAAAGGGCTTCCCTCGGGACGCCCTTTTTTCGTTTTTGCCTAAGCTGATTGTAATGCTACTTCTCTCATATTGAGGCATCACAATTAGAAAGAGGTCACAGCATGCACTTATTGGCGCGTTCAGTTGGTCTAGTTGCTGCACTTGTTTATTTATCCACATCAGCGTCCGCACAGCAGATCGCGGACAGGATTTATCTCGGAGGGCCTGTGTTAACGATGAACGATAAGGCTCCGTCCGCTGAAGCGGTCGCAGTCAAAGACGGACGCGTTCTTGCTGTGGGGTCGTTGTCTGATTTGTCGATGCATCGCGGTGAAGAAACCGAAACGTTTGACCTGGAAGGCCGCGCGATGCTTCCGGGTTTTGTAGATAGCCACGGTCATGTGGTCATGGGGGGGTTGCAGGCATTGTCCGCCAACCTTCTTGCGCCGCCTGATGGGAAAGTCGTTGATATCGCCAGTCTGCAAGCCACGTTGACTGACTGGGCCGACGAAAATGCGCAAGCCGTTGAACAGGTCAAAATGATCATCGGCTTTGGTTACGACAATGCTCAATTAAAGGAACTGCGCCACCCTACGCGGCAAGAACTGGACATTGTGTCTGAGGACTTGCCGGTCGTTATCGTTCATCAGTCCGGGCATTTGGGAGTAGCAAACTCGAAAGCTCTAGAGTTGGCAGGCATCACAGCCGCTTCAAAAGCCCCTCCGGGCGGAGTGATTCAACGCGATGACGCCGGTGAGCCAAACGGTGTTCTGGAAGAGTATGCGTTCTTTTCGGTCCTTGTGCCCATGTTGGGAAATCTGGGTGAAGAAGGCCTGGCGGCATTTGCCAAAGCTGGAACCGAACTTTGGGCACAGTTTGGATACACGACCGGACAAGAAGGCCGAACCTCAGGAGAAATTGTTGACGTTCTCAAGAAAGTTGCCGCCGAAGATGGGCTCCCAATTGACGTGGTAGCCTTCCCGGATGTTCTTGAGGCTAGGGAATATATAGGTGCAAACACCTCCAAGAACTACGACGACCGGGTTCGGGTCGGGGGCTGCAAGCTAACGATTGACGGCTCGCCTCAGGGTTTCACGGCTTTGAGGGATCGGCCCTATTATGATCCAGTCGGAAGCTACTCCGCCGGTTATTCAGGGTATGCTGCTATTACGATGGAGCAGCTACAGGACGCCGTTAATTGGTGTTACGAAAATGGGTTCCAAATCCTTGTGCACTCTAACGGGGAAGGGGCTTCTGACATGCTGATAGCAGCTCTCGAAGAGGCACAGATGAAGTATGGCGACCCGGGGAATCGTCCGGTTCTGATCCACGGTCAGTTTCTAAGAGAGGATCAGGTTGCGAGTTTTAAACGCCTCGGCGTATTCCCATCGCTTTTCCCGATGCACACGTTTTACTGGGGGGATTGGCATCGTGATCACACCGTTGGGCCGGTCAATGCAGACAATATCTCACCCACAGGATGGCTGCTCGAGCGGGACATGATGTTTGGCACACACCACGATGCCCCGGTGGCCTTTCCAGATAGCATGCGTGTTCTTGCTGCGACGGTTACTCGACGCACACGCTCTGGAGATATTTTGGGGCCGCATCAAAGGGTCGATGTTATGACTGCCTTGAAAGCCATGACAATCTGGCCCGCTTGGCAGCATTTCGAGGAAGATGAAAAGGGGTCCATTGAGGTTGGCAAAGTTGCGGATTTCGTGATCCTGTCAGACGACCCCACATCCGTTGACCCAGAAACACTGGCGGAACTAGAAGTGCTTGTAACCGTGAAGGGCGACGAGATTGTTTATGAAGCCGAAGTGGGTGTCCGAGAGGGCAAATTGGATTACTCGCCGTTCTCAAATGATCCTGTGATTGCCCATCTGTATCTGCATGCGGTTTACCAAGGGATGAAGGTAGAAGACGCATGGCTAACCAATGGCGTGTCTGGCGGCGAATAAAACGGTGTTCTTTGTGACGTTTGCCCCTTGTCAAACCCCGCCAACCCCACTAATACGCGCAGGTTCTCAACAAGAACATCAAGGCGGGATGATTCCCGCCTTTTGGGTTCGATGAGGGTTGGCGATGCGCGTCTGTCCTCCTCTCAACCTCAACGCCTGATAAAAGGCTGTTACTATGCAAAGCCAAAATATCCGTATTCGGCTGAAGGCATTTGACTATCGCGTTCTGGATGCCAGCACGCAAGAGATCGTCAACACTGCCAAGCGGACCGGCGCGAACGTGCGTGGCCCGATCCCGCTGCCGAACAAGATCGAGAAGTTCACGGTTCTCCGTGGCCCTCACGTTGACAAGAAATCCCGCGACCAGTTCGAGATCCGCACGCACAAGCGTCTGCTCGACATCGTTGATCCGACCCCCCAGACCGTGGACGCGCTGATGAAGCTCGACCTGGCTGCTGGTGTGGATGTCGAGATCAAGCTGCAGTCGTAAGATCGGAGGGTATAGATTATGCGCTCTGGTATTATCGCAAAAAAAGTTGGCATGACCCGCCTGTTCATGGAAGACGGCAAGCAGATCCCTGTGACCGTTCTTCACCTGGACAACCTGCAGGTTGTTGCACAGCGGACCGCTGAAAAAGACGGCTACACCGCCGTTCAGCTGGGCGCTGGTGCTGCCAAGGCAAAACGCACCTCGAAGGCCATGCGCGGCCACTACGCCGCTGCCAAGGTCGAGCCCAAGCGCAAGCTGGCCGAGTTCCGCGTCTCCGAAGATGGCCTGATCGAAGTAGGTGCCGAAATCTCGGCCGAGCACTTCCTGGCTGGTCAGAAGGTTGACGTGTCGGGCACCTCGATCGGTAAAGGCTTTGCCGGTGCGATGAAGCGCCACAACTTCGGTGGTCTGCGCGCCTCGCACGGTGTGTCGATCAGCCACCGTTCGCACGGCTCAACGGGTCAGTGTCAGGATCCGGGCAAGGTGTTCAAAGGCAAGAAGATGGCCGGTCACATGGGTGCTGCCCGTGTTACCACCCAGAACCTCGAGGTTGTCAAAACCGACGCCGACCGTGGTCTGGTCTTCATCAAAGGCGCCGTTCCCGGACCGAAATCGGGCTGGGTCACCGTCAAGGACGCCGTGAAGAAGAAAGCACCGGAAGGCCTGCCTTTCCCGGCTGCTGTGAAATCGGCTGCAACCGAAGCACCTGCGGAAGAAGTATCCGCGGAAGGTGGTGAAGCATGAAACTTGATGTAATCAAACTGGACGGCGGCAAGGCCGGCGACATCGAGCTGGATGCAGACCTGTTCGGCCTCGAGCCGCGCGCGGACATCCTGCACCGTGTGGTCCGTTGGCAGCGCAACAATGCGCAGGCCGGCACCCACAAGGTCAAGACCCGCTCGGAAACCAGCTACTCGACCAAGAAGATCTATCGCCAGAAGGGCACCGGTGGCGCACGCCATGGTGACCGTAACGCACCGATCTTCCGCAAGGGTGGTGTTTACAAGGGCCCGACCCCTCGTTCGCACGGCCACGACCTGCCGAAGAAGTTCCGCAAGCTTGGCCTGCGCCATGCTCTGTCGGCAAAAGCCAAAGCAGGTGAACTGGTTGTGATCGAGAACGCCGAAGCAGAAGGCAAGACCGCCGCACTGGCCAAACAGGTTGCAAACCTGGGCTGGAAACGCGCTCTGGTCATCGACGGCGCGACCGTGAACGAAGGGTTCCTGAAGGCGTCGCGCAACATCGAAGGTCTGGATATCCTGCCGTCGATGGGTGCAAACGTTTATGACATCCTCAAGCGTGACACCCTGGTGCTCACCAAAGCGGCTGTCGAAGCACTGGAGGCTCGTCTGAAATGAGCGCGAAGGCAGAACACTACGACGTGATCCGCAAGCCGATCATCACCGAAAAGTCGACCATGGCGTCCGAAAATGGCGCGGTTGTCTTTGAAGTGGCGATCGAAAGCAACAAGCCGCAGATCAAAGAGGCCGTTGAGGCGCTGTTTGGTGTGAAGGTCAAGGCGGTGAACACCACCGTGACCAAAGGCAAGGTCAAGCGGTTCCGCGGCCAGCTGGGCCGTCGGAAGGACGTCAAGAAAGCATATGTGACCCTGGAAGAGGGTAACACAATCGACGTAAGCACCGGTCTCTGATCCGAAGCTTTTAGCGACACTTTACGGCCCCGGTGGATCACTCCGCCGGGGCCGATTTCGTTTCAGGCGTCGAAGCTGGGGACGCGCGTCAGGGCAGGGCGGTCACACGCCCTCCAGCGGTCGCCTCAGGGCGGTTCTGACGTTTCGGGCTCATTGGCCGCCTCAACAGCCATCGCACCCTCTGGCGGCCTCTGAGCGGCCTGCAAGCGGGGCAGAGCCTGCAACGGATATAGAAAAGGCGCCGTTAAGGCGCCTTTGGGTCGTTTTAATTGTGTGCGTGGTTATGAGCAATATACGTGCCGGTGCGCGATATCTGCGATGTCGCAGCGGCGGATGCCGATATCGTCCAGCTCACGGTTGCTCAGACGCTGCAACTCGGTATAGGTGCGCTGATACTCAGCAGCACGAGCGCGGGCTGTTTTGATCCGTGTGATCATGTCAGCGATCCGGGTGCCGAAGTTGAAGCCGGTATGGGTCAGTGTCGCAGTTGTCATCTCTGTATTCCTTTCTCGTATCAGGGCGTATTCCCTGACGTTTCCTTTTGAGTTCCTTCATTGGACAAGGCAGAGATAGGAGCGTTTGCTATCGCTAACAACGCAGATTTTGGTCTAGCCGGTATGCATGCGGCGAATAACTTTCGCTGGTTGGATTGCTCGTAGCCTGGTTCCTGTTCCTATTGGCATGAATTTTGCAGTTGAACTGCAGGTCGACGCGATGGCCATCTGCGGTTTGCAGCGACTTTCAGTTTGCTCCTAAAACCGGACCGACCTGATGAAATGCAAAATAAAGTCCCGTCGGATCACGAAACACACGCGGTGCATGCTGCGCGCTTTGCCGTGATCGAACACGCACTTCGGACGCTCCAAGCGTCAAAGCATCACGTACCGCATCCTCGATAGCGGTGACCTTAATTCCGGGTAGCCAGGCGCATCTTTCACGTATCTTTATATCTGGTGAAGCAACCACAGGAATATGTGTAAGCCACGGACCTGGCCCGGCCGCGCCTGGGCCATCCGTTTTCGAAGTTGTTCGATCAAACAACGATTGGTAGAATTCAACTGGAAACTCTGGGCCTTCGCTCAGATAAACCTCTGTTGTGAACTGTTGTGTAGGTATCGGGTAATCGTGTTGTGAAACGGAAATGCCAAACCTGGCTCCCAAGGGGTCCAACAATAGGCAGTTTCGACCGACGCCGGGCACATCAAAGGGGCGCCGAATGATATGTGCGCCCAGCTTCTCGGCACGCTTTGAATACTTGTCAACATCGGGAACCTCGAAATAGGGAAGCCAGCCGGCATCAAAGCCCGCTGGAGTCTTGGTAAATCCACTTCCGGCTTCCCCATTCAAAAGAGCAAGAGTGAATTCCCCCTTTCCCCGGCCCCAGACATAGTCTTCTGTGCTTTCCTTAATGAAATCCCACGATGCTACACGGCCATAGAAAGCCTCGGAAGCGTTCAGATCAGGCGTAAAGAGGTCATGCCAAACGATCCGTCCTGTCTTATCCGCACTCACTTCAAGAACCTCCTGCGTGAAACACGCTGGATAGCCCATCATAATCCAATTGGTCATTGATACAGATCAATCTGAACATGGCGCTCCAGAAATCCGGGTTGGAGGAAGGAATCCCCAAGAAGCTGAAGTGCCAACAATAAACGCCCCCGAATTTACCGGAGGCGTTTTTGTTCTTTCCGATGAAGGCGGGCTTAGCCGCGTTCTTCGATGATCTCTACCAGATGCGGGATCTTGCGGATCATGCCGCGCACCGAAGGAGTATCCTCCAGCTCACGGGTTCTGTGCATCTTGTTCAGGCCCAGGCCGATCAGGGTTGCGCGCTGTTCGGCGGGGCGACGGATCGGCGAACCGACCTGTTTGACGACGATGGTTTTTGCCATGACGTGCTCTCCTTATGCTTCTGCTTCTGCTTCAGCAGCAGCCGGTGCTTCGTCCCGCTTGGGCAGGATGTCAGCAACCTTTTTGCCACGACGTGCGGCAACCGAACGCGGGCTCTGCTCTTTCTGCAGGCCGTCGATGGTGGCGCGGATCATGTTGTACGGGTTCTGCGAGCCCAGCGACTTGGACACAACGTCCTTGACGCCCAGCATTTCGAACACGGCACGCATCGGACCACCGGCGATGATACCGGTACCTTCAGGCGCGGCGCGCATAACCACTTTACCGGCGCCGTGACGGCCCTCGATGTCGTGGTGCAGGGTCCGACCTTCGCGCAGCTGCACGCGGATCATCTGACGCTTGGCTTGCTCAGTCGCCTTGCGGATGGCCTCAGGTACTTCTTTCGCTTTACCCTTGCCAAAGCCGACGCGGCCTTTCTGATCGCCGACAACCACCAGAGCGGCGAAGCCAAAGCGCTTACCACCTTTTACGGTTTTCGACACGCGGTTGATTGCGACCAGGCGATCTGCAAATTCCGGTGTTTCTTCACGGTCGCGGCCACGGCCCCGACGGTTTTCACGTTCTGCCATTTGGCATCCCTTTTCCTCTAGAGGCGCTTGCGGCGCCAATTACTCAATCGAAGTGAACCCGTGAATGACATTCTGGGGCTCCCCGATCATCGAGGCGGGCGGACCCGCCTTCAAAGTGCCGGTGCCGGGCTGAAGCCCGGCCTACGGCGTCGTATCCGGTAGGCCGGGCTTCAGCCCGGCACACCATCAGATCTTCAGGCCACCTTCACGCGCAGCGTCGGCGACAGCCTTCACTTTGCCGTGGAACAGGAAGCCGCCACGATCGAAATAGGCCTCTTCGACGCCTGCCTTCTTGGCACGCTCGGCGATGGCCGCGCCGACTTTCGTCGCCGCTTCGACGTTGTTCTTGCCAACAACACCCAGATCTTTTTCCAGGGTCGAGGCCGAGGCCAGGGTCACGCCACGTACGTCGTCGATCAGCTGAACAGAGATGTTCTTGTTCGAACGGTGTACGGACAGGCGCGGACGACCCGCGTTGACCTTGCGAAGTTTGTTCCGAACGCGCAGGCGGCGCTTCAGAAACAGGGTTCTTTTGCTGTTTGCCATTGTCTGCGTCCTTACTTCTTCTTGCCTTCCTTGCGGAAGATGAACTCGCCCTTATAGCGGATGCCCTTGCCTTTGTACGGCTCGGGGCGGCGCCACTCGCGGATTTTGGCCGCGGTTTCGCCCACCAGCTGCTGGTCGATACCTTCCACAACGATTTCGGTCTGCTTCGGTGCGGTGATGGTGACACCTTCCGGAGCCGTGAAATCAACATCGTGGCTATAGCCCAGGTTCAGCTTCAGGGTGTTGCCCTGCATCTGCGCCCGGTAACCAACACCCTGGATCTCCAGCTCTTTTTTGAAGCCTTCAGTCACACCGGTTACCAGGTTGGCAACCATGGTGCGGCTCATGCCCCACTGCTGGCGGGCACGCTTGGACATGCCGCGAGGGTCGATCTTGACCACGTTGTCCTCAACCGACAGCGTTACGTCGTCGGTGGCGGTGAAGCTGCGGGTGCCTTTCGGACCTTTGACTTCGATGGTCTGACCCGACACAGAGGCGGTTACGCCGCTGGGCAGCTCGACCGGTTTTTTACCAATACGAGACATTGCAGACCTCCTTAGAAGACGGTGCAGAGCACTTCGCCGCCAACATTGTTGGAGCGAGCGTTTGCGTCCGACATCACACCTTTCGGAGTGCTGACAATCGACACGCCCAGACCCTGACGGACCTGCGGGATGTCATTGACGCCCATGTATACGCGGCGACCGGGTTTCGAAACCCGCTTCAGTTCGCGAATGACAGGGGTGCCTTCGTAGTATTTCAGGCTGATTTCGATGGCCGGATGACCGTTTTCGCCGGTCGTCTTTTCATAGCCACGGATGTAGCCTTCGTCCGCCAGCACGTCCAGAACCCAAACACGCAGCTTTGACGCCGGAGTGGATACGGTGGATTTGCCGCGCATTTGCGCGTTGCGGATACGGGTGAGCATATCGCCGATAGGATCATTCATATCTATGTCTCCCTTACCAGCTCGATTTCACCATGCCGGGGATCTGACCAGCAGAACCCAGCTCGCGCAGCATGATACGGCTGACCTTCAGCTTACGGTAGTAAGCGTGGGGACGACCGGTCAGCTGACAACGGTTGTGCAGACGGGTAGCCGAGCTGTTGCGCGGCAGTTTCGCCAGTTTCAGACGCGCTTTGAAACGCTCTTCCATCGGCTTGCTCTCGTCATTCGCGATTTCTTTCAGCTCGGCACGCTTTGCGGCATATTTGGCCACCAGGCGTTCGCGCTTCTTTTCGCGTTCGATCATTGCTTTTTTAGCCATGTCTCAATCCTCCCGGCGCTTACGCGTTGAACGGCATGTTGAATGCTTTCAACAATGCCTTTGCTTCAGCGTCGGTTTTCGCTGTGGTGGCAATTACGATATCCAGGCCCCAGACCTCGTCGACCTTGTCGAAGTCGATTTCCGGGAACACGATGTGCTCTTTCATGCCCATGGCAAAGTTGCCACGACCGTCGAAAGAAGGCTTAACACCGCGGAAGTCACGAATACGCGGCATTGCGATCGTGATCAGACGATCCAGGAATTCGTACATCCGGTCACCGCGCAGGGTCACTTTCGCACCCAGCGGCATGTCTTCCCGGACGCGGAAACCCGCGATCGACTTCTTCGCCTTAGTTGAAACGGCCTGTTGACCGGCAATTGCAGTCAGATCCTCGACAGCAGCTTTCGCTTTCTTCGAGTCTTTGACGGCCTCGGCACCACAGCCGATGTTCAGAACGATTTTTTCCAGCTTGGGCAGCTGCATGTCGTTCTTGTAGCCGAACTCTTCTTTCAGAGCGGCACGGATGGTCTCGGCGTACTGCGCTTTCAGACGCGGGGTGTAGGTTGCGTTATCAAGCATCGATCACGTCCCCTGTGGTCTTGGCGAAGCGAACTTTCTTGTCGCCTTCCACGCGGAAGCCAACGCGGGTTGCTTTGCCGTTCTTGTCCAGCAGTGCCAGGTTCGAAAGATCGACCGGCAGAGCTTTGGGCAGGCGGCCGCCTTGCGAGGTTTGCGACTGGCGGGTGTGGCGGATGGCGATGTTGATGCCATCGACCACAGCTTTGCCGGCTTTGGGGTCAACCGAGGTGATAGTTCCCTCTTTGCCCTTGTCCTTGCCGGACAGCACGACGACCTTGTCGCCTTTGCGGAGTTTAGCAGCCATGATTACAGCACCTCCGGAGCCAGCGAGATGATTTTCATGAAGTTCTTCGCGCGCAGTTCACGAACAACGGGGCCAAAGATACGGGTACCTACGGGCTCGTTGTTGTTGTTCAGGATGACGGCGGCGTTGCGATCGAAACGGATCGCGGTGCCGTCTTCGCGACGGACTTCCTTGGCGGTGCGTACGACGACGGCCTTACGGACGTCACCTTTCTTTACGCGGCCGCGCGGGATGGCTTCCTTCACCGAGACGACAATGATGTCGCCAACGGAGGCGTATTTACGCTTGGAACCACCCAGGACCTTGATGCACTGAACTCGGCGTGCGCCAGAGTTGTCAGCGACATCCAGATTGGTCTGCATCTGGATCATGTGGTTTCTCCCGACCTGTGGGGGCTGGTCTGATTAAATCCCCCAGGGTTTCGACAAATGAAAAATCCCGGAAGCTTACGCTTCCAGAACTTCCCAACGTTTCGTCTTCGATTTCGGCGCGCATTCGATGATGCGTACAGAGTCGCCGACCTTGAAGGCGTTCTTTTCGTCATGAGCCCGGTATTTCTTGGACTTACGAACGGTTTTGTGCAGCAGCGGGTGCTTGAAACGGCGCTCGACCAGCACGGTGATGGTCTGTTCGTTGGCGTCGCTGGTCACGGTGCCTTGCAGGATACGCTTGGGCATCTGATTACTCCTCGGATGCCGCAGCAGCGGCCTTTTCGTTCAGGATGGTTTTGACGCGGGCAGCGTTGCGGCGGGCCGCTTTGATGCCAGCAGTGTTTTCCAGCTGACCGGTTGCCTGTTGAAAGCGCAGGTTAAAGCTTTCTTTCTTCAGGTTGACCAGTTCCTCGCGGAGCTGATCAGGGGTCTTGTCACGCAGTTCTTGGGCGTTCATCGCCTTTTCCTTTGCTCAAAACACCAGAAGGCCCCGTACTCGGGTCACCTTTGACCTGGTGGATGAATGATAGACATACGAATCGCCCGACAACGCCGGGAGACCGCAAGATGCCGCTCTATAGGGGGTTAGGGGTGGGGTGGCAAGGGAAAGTTTGCCATGCGGGAACAGGGAATTTCCCGAAATCAAAAACCCGCTTGTGTCACCGTGTCAGACCCTGGCTATTTGCCACTCTGGTCAATACGGACAGCATCTCGGAAACCTCTTCCGGCGAAAGACGGCCATGACCGTCCAGGAACGCTCCGATGTCACGCCCGGTATATCGCCCCGTCAGCTTCCCTTCGTCAAGGATCAGATTGTTTCGCACAAGCTCCACGGCGGTCACATGGCAAATACGGCATTTCTCGATGAAGACACCGCCCGAGTCCCGGATAATCCGGAAATGAGCAAGCAGTACCTCGGCCTTGTCCGTAGTCACCCCGCCATGACCGGAGCGCAAGTAATTTTCGACCGCCCGTCCGGACCGGGCTCCGACCAGCACGCCATCTGACACACCAAGCTCATCCCAAACGAAATCACCGGAATGGGGGGCGTGGCATCCGGCACAGCTGTCTTCGTAGATGCGGTGCGGGTTCGCAACTTGCCCCACAGCACTTGTCGTGCAGGCAATTGTCGCAACCAGAACGAATGAGAATAGGGCTTGCATCGTAAATGCCTGACCAAAGCCTGAACAATACACCTCAACATGACGGGCGGGTGCATAGCTTGGATTCTATCGTGTGTCTGAACCCAATGGAATGATTGAGATCAGATGGCTCAAATTCGCTTTTACGAAAAACGCGGCCCCGTTTGCACGAGACCGCGTCTGCAACTGTCTAAGTCTGGGCGACTTACGCCAGAGCGATGTTCACAGCCGACTCGCGGCCGTCACGGCCGGGCTCGATGTCGAATGTTACTTTCTGGTTGTCGGCCAGACCGGTCAGACCCGAGCGTTCGACAGCAGAGATGTGTACAAACACGTCTTTGCCACCGGTCTCCGGTGCGATGAAGCCAAAACCTTTAGTTGTGTTGAACCATTTTACGGTGCCATTGGCCATATCCGTATTCTCCAAATAATTGCTGTCCGCGGAATTGCGACAGCGCGGCGTGGTCGGTCTGGATCGAGAGACTGAACGCCGAATATCGGGAGACAGTGGTCGAAAAAGAAAAACGTAAGCGTGCCTCACATGGTCCATGTCGGCACATATTGCAAGTGTTATCGAAAACTCTTTGTGAATCGTGATTGGTAGGGGGCCGCCCGTTCGTCTCGCAAACGCTACACTGAACAACTACCGTGCAATGAGCTGATGCTCACTCCCACTTATAGTTGAAACTCACTGAAATCCGCTCTTCCTCGGCCATGTTCATCGGCACCTCGTGGCGCAGCCAGCTTTCCCACAGCAGAACATCGCCCACCTGCGGCTTCACATAGATGAAGGGCTGCAAATCGCGCCGCCCGCCTTTCAGCCGCGTCGGCGCGGCCATCATGCGGCCTGAGCGGGGGTCTTCCAGCTTCAGCGCGCTCGCGCCTTCGGGCATCGCCACATAGGTGGTGCCGGAAATCACACTGTGCGGGTGCAGGTGGCTGGAATGCATGCCACCCTCGGGCAGGATGTTGATCCACAGGTCTTCCAGCTTCAGCTTACCCTCGCCCAGATCAAACTCCAGATCCTTGGCAAAAGCCGCCACATGGCTGTCCAGCGCCTTGACCAGATCGGCGAATATCGGAAACCGCCAGGGCAGGTCGGTCAGCGAAGCATAGCTGGTGTAACCGGGATAGCCGTTTTCTTCGCACCAGTCCTGACCGGCCTCGTCATCCTCGGCGATGACAAGGCACGAGCTTTCCAACTCCTCCGCATCGATCGGGGGACCGAACTCGGACAAAGAGGCACGATAGAGGCGGGTGACGAAGAGTGATTCAATCTGTGGCATGGGGCTGTCTTAAACCAGCCGCGCAGTGAACGCGATGGCTGTTTTGCGAGGCTCTGCCTCGCGCTCCGGGATATTTGCAGCCAGATGAAGAACGGATCCCCTGCTTCATCTAGCCCAAAATATCCCGGGGGAGGCGCGCGGCACGCGCGGCGGGGGCAGAGCCCCCTAAAGAAAAACCCCCGCCGGTGTTCCGACGGGGGTCAATCTTGTCACGAGCGGGGGTGCCCCCGGATCGCTTACCAGTCTTCGCGAACCACGACGCGGGTCTTGATCGGCAGCTTCATCGCAGCCAGGCGCAGGGCCTCGCGGGCGATGTCGTCATTGACGCCGTCGATCTCGAACATCACGCGACCGGGCTTGACCTTGCAAACCCAGCGGTCGACCGAGCCCTTACCTTTACCCATACGAACTTCGATCGGCTTTGCCGTGACCGGAGTGTCGGGGAAGATGCGGATCCAGACACGGCCCTGACGCTTCATGTGACGCGTCATGGCACGACGTGCAGCCTCGATCTGGCGTGCGGTTACACGCTCAGGCTCAATCGCTTTCAAGCCGTAGGTGCCAAAGTTCAGATCAGAGCCGCCCTTGGCTTCGCCCTTGATCCGGCCTTTGTGCAACTTGCGGAATTTTGTACGCTTTGGTTGAAGCATATCTTTCCCTCCTTAGCGACGACCGCCACCAGCACCACGAGGTGCAGGGCCGTCCTGGAGTTCCTGTGCTTTACGGTCACGTGCCTGCGGATCGTGCTCCATGATCTCCCCTTTGAAGATCCAGACCTTGATCCCGATGATCCCGTAGGGGGTCATCGCTTCGGCATGTGCGTAATCGATGTCGGCGCGCAGCGTGTGCAGCGGCACACGGCCTTCGCGGTACCATTCGGTCCGTGCGATTTCGGCACCACCCAGACGGCCAGCGACGTTCACCCGGATACCCAGGGCGCCCATGCGCATGGCGTTCTGTACGGCACGCTTCATCGCGCGGCGGAACGAAACACGGCGTTCCAGCTGCTGAGCGATCGACTCGGCAACCAGCTGACCGTCAAGCTCGGGCTTGCGCACTTCGACGATGTTCAGGTGCAGTTCGCTGTCGGTCATCGCAGCCAGCTTCTTGCGCAGGACTTCGATGTCCGCACCTTTCTTGCCGATGATGACACCCGGACGTGCGGTGTGGATCGTAACGCGGCACTTCTTGTGCGGACGTTCGATGATCACACGGGCAACACCGGCCTGCTTGCACTCTTTCTGGATGAACTCACGGATCTTGAGGTCTTCCAGCAGAAGATCACCGTAGTCCTTGGTATCTGCGTACCAGCGGCTGTCCCAGGTGCGGTTGACCTGAAGGCGCATGCCGATCGGATTGACTTTATGTCCCATTAGGCTTGCTCCTCAACTTGACGCACCTTGATGGTGATCTCCGAGAACGGCTTCATGATCTTGCCGAAACGGCCACGGGCACGCGGGCGACCGCGCTTCATGACCAGGTTCTTGCCAACCCAGGCTTCGGCGACGATCAGCTCGTCAACGTCCAGGTTGTGGTTGTTTTCGGCATTCGCGATTGCGGACTGCAGGCACTTCTTGACGTCCTGCGCGACACGCTTGTTCGAGAAAGTCAGGTCGGTCAGGGCCTTCTCGACTTTCTTGCCGCGGATCATAGCTGCTACCAGGTTCAGTTTCTGCGGGCTGGTGCGAAGCATGCGCGTTTTCGCCATTGCTTCGTTTTCAGCCACGCGGCGGGGGTTCTTTTCCTTGCCCATGACTTACTTCCGCTTCGCTTTTTTGTCTGCGGCGTGGCCATAATAGGTCCGGGTCGGCGAATATTCACCGAACTTCTGACCGATCATGTCTTCCGAGACGTTTACCGGGATATGCTTCTGGCCGTTGTACACACCAAAGGTCAGACCCACGAACTGGGGCAGGATGGTGGAACGACGCGACCAGATCTTGATGACTTCGTTGCGGCCCGACTCGCGCGCTGCTTCGGCTTTTTTCAGCACGTAAGCATCGACGAAAGGACCCTTCCAAACAGAGCGAGACATGGATTAACGTCCCTTCTTCTTGGCGTGCCGCGAGCGGATGATCAGCTTCTGGGACGCTTTGTTCTTGTTGCGGGTACGCTTACCCTTGGTGTCCTTACCCCACGGCGTAACCGGCGTACGGCCACCCGAGGTACGACCCTCACCACCACCATGCGGGTGATCGATCGGGTTCATAGCAACACCACGAACCGACGGACGCACGCCCTTGTGGCGCATACGACCGGCTTTACCGATGTTCTGGTTGCTGTTGTCGGGGTTGGACACGGCACCGATGGTGGCCATGCATTCCTGACGGACCATGCGCAGCTCGCCCGAGCTCAGACGGATCTGAGCGTAACCGCCATCGCGGCCAACAAACTGAGCGTAAGTACCGGCCGCACGTGCGATCTGACCGCCTTTGCCAGGCTTCATCTCGATGTTGTGGACGATGGTACCGATGGGCATGCCCGAGAACGGCATTGCGTTGCCCGGCTTGATATCGGCCTTTGCCGACGCGATGACCTTGTCACCAACAGCCAGACGCTGCGGAGCCAGGATATACGCCTGCTCGCCGTCTTCGTATTTTACCAGTGCGATGAACGCGGTCCGGTTCGGGTCATATTCGATCCGCTCGACGGTTGCCGCGACATCAAATTTGTTCCGTTTGAAGTCAACGATCCGGTAGAGACGCTTTGCGCCACCGCCGCGGCGGCGTGAAGTGATCCGTCCGGTGTTGTTCCGGCCGCCCGATTTGGTCAAACCCTCTGTGAGAGACTTGACCGGACGTCCTTTCCAAAGCTCCGAACGGTCGATCAGCACCAGCCCGCGCTGGCCCGGCGTCGTCGGCTTGTACGACTTGAGTGCCATGCTTTCTGTCTTCCGTTTAGCAAGTGCAGGGGAGGTCCCCCGCTATGTGATAGGCCCCCGTAGGTGCCAAAGGTATAGGGCCCCGAAGGTCCCCGGTTGCAAAATATCTAAGGCCCCGGAACGAATCCGAGGCCGCAAGATTGGGAGCGTTTAGCAGTGTTGGCGGTGGGTGTCTATAGGATAAAGCACATTCTCTTAGCACATATCAGAAAGCCTGCACACGCACGTTTCGGCGTTTAAGAGCGCGAAAGACGATCCGCTCCTGCACGATCACTTTTTGTCGCGCGCGGCCTTCTCGTCCTTGGTCAGCTTGTTATTCCAAACATTGTTGCTTAAACCCAGCTCAACGCGTGCAGGTTTGGTTTTTCCGACGCTGACTTTGCCTCCCTTATCTAGGAACTCTTTAATAAGGGCGTCATCTGTCGTTTCTTTGGGGATATATTTCATGAGAATGACACTATCCGCATCAAACTCTAGGGGCAATGACCGCAATGCGGACTTAGCCGCCGCTCAAAATCCGTCAGGAAGCCAAAATGACAAAATTGGTCAAATTCTAGCTGGTTCAGTTCTCTGGTAATCCGGCTGCCCGGAGGCCGTTTAACCAACGCTCAAGGAACTCCGGGTTGTTTACGGTCTCGCGAATTTGGTTGCCGTGTGTACCGATCGTAAAGTCGGGATCGAGTTCCAGAAGCTTGGCGGCCACCTTTTGCGCTTCGTCTATTTCGCCGAGGCATGTGAGGTTGACGATCATTGCCCTGTAGTCCCATGCTCGGAGCGTTGGTCTACGCTTGATCGCTTCAAGCCCCTCGTCACATCGCCCAACTGCCCAATAGGCGCGGGAAAGTTCGTTGAAATACCAGCCGGGAGTTATTGGATTGATGTCAATCGCACGCTCCATCAACGCAACAGCTTCGTCGGCACGACCGAGATACAGCAAGGGATCATTGGCAACTGCCATCGCTTCACTGCTGCTTGGGTTCAGTTCAAGCGCCATTTGATATCTTTTCACCGCATCTGCGTGTTCACCGACGGCAAGATGAAGATCGCCACGTGCAATATGCGATTCATAAAACGTGGGATCTGCATCAAGAGCCTTCTCTGCAAATTCAACGCCTCGTCGAATAAGCTCATTGCGAGGGACATCGGGATAGACCCATCCCTGAAGCAAGTCGAAATAAATCAAGGTTGCCATACCAGCGTATCCGAAGGGTGCATCGGGATCTGCCTCAATGGACTGTTCGAACAGTTGTGCGGCTGCCTGCCTCGCTTCCGGAGATCTTTTTTGGAACTCATTCACGCCCGTTAAGTACCAGTGCAGAGCATCTACCTTTGCTCTTCCTCCGCTTGGTGGCGGTTTCGAGGTCAATTCGCTGCCGATCTGCGTAGCAATGCTTCGCACAATCTGCGATTGGACTTCGAATAACTCGTCGATGGAAGCGTCGAACTCGTCCGCCCATATGTGCGAACCGTCGTGGCCATTGATCAATTGGACGGTCACCCTGAGCCTGTCCTTAGATTTCTGTTGACTGCCCTCGACCACGTAATCCGCATTCAACTGCTTTGCTATGTCGGTAATATCGGTAGGCTTGTCCCGGAAGCTAAAGCTTGAGTTTCGTGCCAGTACGAGAAATTCACGATAGCTGGCCAGTTCCGTAATGATACCTTCCGCAATTCCGTCGCTCAGCCAGCCTTTGTCGTCGCCGGTGCTGTGGTCATCCAGAGCGAGGACGGCAATTCGCGGCGGACCTGAAGGCTTGGACGCAAACGGGGATAGCCAGAAAAAAAGGCCTGCGCCAAGTGCCAGAATGACAGATAATGCAGCAAGCAAGAGTGGAGTGCGTCTTTTCTCTGGCAAAGGGGCTACAGATTTAGCACTGAATACTTCCACCTGGCGGTCAATATTTTTCAAACGCTTGGAACCCAGCGGGTGAAAGTAGAAGTCAGTTTTGCCTTTGGTGTAGTCAGCCACCGCCTTACTGACGATGATACCGCCCGGATCAGCAATAGCTTCCAACCGGGCTGCAACATTAACGCCATCGCCGAGCAGGTCTTGGCCATTGGCAATCACGTCGCCAACATTGACACCGATCCGAAACAAAATCTCACGGCCAGTTTCGGACGCCGAGTTGTAGCGGGCGACGCTGGACTGAATGTCCCATGCACATTTTACCGCTTCGACCACGCTTGCAAATTCCACGATCAAGCTATCGCCAGCCGTATTGGCTATCCTACCTCCGAATTTTTCTATGATTGGATCAACAATCGTTTCACGCAAAACTCGGAATGCACGAACGGTCCCTTCCTCGTCCTCGGCGACTAGGCGTGAATAGTCAACTACATCAGCCGCCAGAATAGCAGCTAATTTTCGATTAGAGTTTTCGCTCATTTCAGCATCATGGCTCGTGGTCTTTCCCCTCCAGTTTTGCACACTTAGCCAGATGTCGTCGAGAAGAAGTCGCGGGACCGCTTTGGGCTCCCAGCAGAAACTCATCTAAGTAAAAGAACTCCTGCTTTTTCGAAGTTTTCTTTCCGGCGTTCAGAGCCGTTGAACGAACCCCTCACCCATAAAGTGCGCGGGCTTCGGCGAAGGACAGCAGTCGGCGGCTTTGCTCATCCCACAGGTGCAGGCGCGCGTTGGCGAGGCTCTCGCGGATGGTCATCCGGTTGCTGTTGGCCAGCTCATCATGGTCGCGCAGCACTTCGGTCAGGCGATAGAACGGAATGCGGCTGTACAGGTGATGCACGTGGTGGATGCCGATATTGGCGGTGAACCACTGCAACACGGACGGCAATATATAATGAGAGCTTCCGTGCAGCGCCGCTTCGTGCAACTGCCAGTCTTCATCGGCGTCCCAATGTGTGTCCTCGAACTGGTGTTGCACATAGAACAGCCATACCCCGGCGGTGGCGGCAATCAGGGTCGAGGGCAGGAAGATCAGCACCATCGGCATCAGCCCGCCAAAATAGTAGATGGCCACAAGCGCAACCAGAATTGCAAGATTGGTGGCCATCGCGCTGACCCAGAACCGGACGCTGTCGGTCAGACCCAGTGGAAGGCGGTTCTGAAACAGGAACAGATATCCGGGGCCAAAGACGAACAGGGTGATCGGGTTTCGATACACACGATACCAGAACCGGTTCATCGGGGTTTTCGCCTGATACTCGGCCACGGTCAGGGTGTGGATATCGCCCATCCCGCGTTTGCCCAGATTGCCGGAACTGTTGTGATGTGTGGAATGCGTGCGGCGCCAGACATCATAAGGTGTCAGCGTCAGAACTCCGATCGAGCGTCCAACCCAGTCACTGACCGTCCGGTTCTTGAAGAACGCGCCGTGCCCGCAATCGTGCTGGATGGCAAACAGGCGCAACAGAAAGGCCGCGTTGAGAACGGAAATCGCAAAAGCAAGCCAATAGCTGACCGACAGCAACATCCAGGACAAAGCCCAGAGCGCGAAGAAGGGGATGATACTGACGCCCAGCTCAAACGCGCTGCGCAGCTGGTCGGGTTCGCGATATTTGGCAAGCGTTGTTACCCAGTCACGTGCAGCGGTAGTCTCCGGCTGTTTCCGGGTCGAGAGAGTGGTTTCAGTCATGCGCCTGCCAAGTTCTTGTTTGTGGCAATCCGGATAGACTACCGCCCGGTCATGGCAAGCGATAATTGCCAAAATCGCCATATTTCGTGCTCGATTTTCGGTCAGACCCCGGTGAAGGTGTCCTTTTGGGTTCACCCGCGGGGCCGGTCCCGGGGCTTTTGCCGGTCATGACAAGCGGCTGGCGATCTACAGTCTTGCCAAGCCCTGCCATCGGGCCTATACGCCTGCGGTGGCTTTTTGGCCGCGAGAATCAAAACCAAGAAATGCCGTGTTTGGCCCATCACGCTTCGGGGGTCATATCCGGCTTAGGAGAAGCGAAATGAAACTGAACGAATTGCGCGACAATCCTGGCGCCGCCCCAAAACGCACCCGCGTTGGCCGTGGTCCGGGTTCCGGCAAAGGTAAAATGGGTGGCCGTGGTATCAAAGGCCAGAAATCCCGCTCGGGTGTGGCCATCAATGGCTATGAAGGCGGTCAGATGCCCTTGTACCAGCGTCTGCCCAAGCGTGGCTTCAACAAGCCAAACCGCAAGGAATTCGCCGTCATCAACCTGGGCCTGATCCAGAAATTCGTCGAAGCCGGCAAGCTGGACGCCAAGGCTGCGATCACCGAAGACGCTCTGGTTGCGTCCGGTCTGGTCCGCCGCAAGCTGGACGGTATCCGCGTTCTGGCCAAAGGCGAGATCAGCGCCAAGGTTGATCTGGAAGTGACCGGTGCGTCGAAAGCTGCTGTCGAGGCAGTTGAAAAAGCGGGCGGTTCACTGAAAGTCACAAAAGCCGCTGCGGCAGAGTAAGCGCTTGTGAGCGGGCAAAGACCCGCTTACATAGACTTCAGAGTTTTCCAAGACGCCGTCCGAGCCGGAAAACGGTTCCGGGCGGCGTTTGCATAAGAGAGACCGACTTTATGGTATCAGCAGCAGAACAAATGGCAGCCAACACAAGCTGGGCTGCCCTTGGCAAGGCCACCGATCTGCGCAACCGCATCCTGTTCACGCTGGGTTTGCTGATCGTCTATCGTCTGGGCACCTTCATTCCGGTGCCGGGGATCGACGGAGCAGCATTGCGCGAGTTCATGGAACAGGCGGGGCAGGGCATCGGCGGCATGGTTTCGATGTTTACGGGCGGGGCGCTTGGCCGAATGGGCATCTTTGCCCTTGGCATCATGCCCTATATCTCGGCCTCGATCATCGTGCAGCTGCTGACGTCGATGGTTCCCGCGCTCGAACAGCTCAAGAAAGAGGGCGAGCAGGGCCGCAAGAAGATCAACCAATACACCCGTTTCGGCACCGTGGCGCTGGCCACCGTCCAGGCCTATGGTCTGGCCGTTTCGCTGGAATCGGGCGATCTGGCGACCGATCCGGGGCTGTATTTCCGCATGTCGACCATGATCACACTGGTCGGCGGCACCATGTTCCTGATGTGGCTGGGTGAGCAGATCACCGCACGCGGCATCGGCAACGGTATCTCTCTGATCATTTTCGTCGGCATCATCGCCGAGGTCCCCGCCGCCTTGGCGCAGTTCTTCGCGTCGGGCCGTTCGGGCGCAATCAGCCCCGCCGTGATCGTTGGCGTGATCGTGATGGTGATTGCCGTCATCATGTTCGTGGTCTTCATGGAACGGGCGCTGCGAAAGATCCATATTCAGTACCCGCGCCGTCAGGCCGGGATGAAAATCTACGAAGGCGGCTCCAGCCACCTGCCGGTCAAGGTCAACCCCGCGGGCGTGATCCCGGCGATCTTTGCCAGCTCGCTGCTGCTGCTGCCGGTGACGATCTCGACCTTCTCGTCGGGCGCGGCAAATGGGCCGGTCATGTCGTGGCTGCTGGCCAATTTCGGCCCCGGACAGCCGCTGTATCTGCTGTTCTTCGCGTCGATGATCGTGTTCTTTGCATATTTCTACACGTTCAACGTGTCGTTCAAACCGGATGATGTGGCGGACAACCTGAAAAAGCAGAACGGGTTCGTGCCCGGTATCCGTCCGGGCAAGAAAACCGCCGAGTATCTGGAATACGTGGTCAACCGCGTGCTGGTTCTGGGGTCGGCCTATCTGGCACTGGTCTGCCTGCTGCCCGAGATTCTGCGCAACCAGTTTGCCATCCCGTTCTATTTCGGCGGCACCTCGGTTCTGATTATCGTCTCCGTGACCATGGATACGATCCAGCAGGTTCAGAGCCATCTTCTGGCGCATCAATACGAAGGGCTTATCGAAAAGTCTCAACTGCGCGGCAAAAGCAAGAAACGCGGCAGGAAGGGACCCTCTCGTCGATGAATATCATTCTTTTGGGCCCCCCGGGGGCTGGGAAAGGAACGCAGGCCCGTCACCTGGTGGAAACACGTGGCATGGTGCAGCTCAGCACGGGCGACATGCTGCGCGAAGCCAAGACCTCGGGCACCGAGATGGGCCGGAAGGTTGCGGCGATCATGGACGCGGGCAAGCTGGTCACCGATGAAATCGTGATCGGCCTGATCGAAGAGAAACTGACCACCGAAACAGGGGCCGGTTTCATCTTTGACGGCTTTCCCCGCACGCTGGCGCAGGCCGATGCTCTGGCCGCTTTGCTGGCCAAGCTGGGCCAGTCGCTGCACACCGTGATCGAGATGCGCGTTGATGACGACGCGCTGGTGGGCCGGATCACGGCGCGTTCGACCTGTGGTGGCTGTGGTGAGGTCTATAACGACAACACCAAACCGATCCCGGCAGATGGTAAATGCACCAATTGCGGCAAGGAAAATGATTTCCAACGCCGCGCCGACGACAACGAAGACAGCCTGCGCACGCGCCTGATGGAATACTACAAGAAGACGTCGCCGCTGATTGGCTATTACTACGCCAAGGGCGATCTGCGTCCGGTGAATGGGCTGGCGGATATCAAGGAAGTCACCGCGTCGATCGAGGCGATACTGGGTTGACCGAAAGTTGGGGCTTGACGGCCCCACCAAAAGCCCATATCGACCCCCATCCCTAAAGGGAATCAAGACTGCATGCGGGATTCGTCCCAATTGCCCCGACCACCTCGAATAATACTGGACCCTCTGGCGTCACTGCCACGGTAAAGTGTTGTGAAAAAAGGTTCCGGAGTTACGGAACCGCAACAAAAAGGAAAGTGACACGTGGCACGTATTGCCGGCGTAAACATCCCGACTGCAAAGCGGGTTCCAATCGCCCTCACATATATCACCGGTATCGGCAACACCTCGGCCAACGCGATCTGCGAAGCCGTGGGCATTGAATCGCACCGCCGCGTCAATGAACTGTCGGATGCCGAAGTTCTGGCCATCCGCGAACATATCGACGCCAACTACACCGTCGAAGGTGACCTGCGTCGCGAAGTTCAGATGAACGTCAAGCGTCTGATGGACCTGGGCTGCTATCGCGGTCTGCGTCACCGCCGCAACCTGCCGGTTCGCGGTCAGCGTACCCACACCAACGCTCGTACCCGCAAAGGCCCCGCAAAGGCCATTGCCGGTAAGAAGAAATAAGGGAGGGTCTGACTGATGGCACGCGATAAGACTCGCATCAAGCGCAAAGAGCGCAAGAACATCGCATCGGGCGTTGCCCATGTGAACTCGACCTTCAACAACACCAAGATCCTGATCTCGGACGTACAGGGCAACGCCATCTCGTGGTCGTCTGCCGGTACCATGGGCTTCAAGGGATCGCGGAAATCTACCCCGTATGCCGCGCAGATGGCTGCGGAAGACGCAGGCAAGAAAGCGCAGGAACATGGCGTCAAGACGCTGGAAGTCGAAGTTCAGGGCCCCGGTTCGGGTCGTGAGTCGGCTCTGCGCGCACTGGCTGCCGTGGGCTTCAACATCACGTCGATCCGTGACGTGACCCCGATTGCTCACAACGGCTGCCGTCCGCCGAAGCGTCGTCGCGTCTAAGCGATCTGAAATTAAGCTGGGGCTGTGTTTTTACACGGCCCCAGCACGTCATTTTGAACCTCGGGCGTCTGCACCTTGTTGGTCATGGGGCGCGGGCAGGAATGGAGGGATTACATGATCCACAAGAATTGGGCAGAATTGATCAAGCCGACCCAGCTGGAAGCCAAGCCGGGCAACGACCCTGCGCGTCAGGCGACTCTGGTTGCCGAACCGCTGGAGCGTGGTTTTGGTCTGACCCTGGGCAACGCCCTGCGTCGCGTCCTGATGAGCTCGCTGCAAGGCGCGGCCATTACCAGCGTCCAGATCGACAACGTCCTGCACGAGTTCTCGAGCGTGGCGGGCGTGCGCGAAGACGTCACCGACATCATCCTGAACCTCAAGCAGGTTGCCCTGCGCATGGAAGTCGAAGGCCCCAAGCGCCTGTCGATCAATGCCAAAGGTCCGGCAATCGTTACCGCAGGTGACATCAGCGAAAGCGCAGGTATCGAGGTTCTGAACCGCGATCACGTCATCTGTCACCTGGACGACGGCGCCGACCTGTTCATGGAGCTGACCGTCAACACCGGTAAGGGTTACGTTTCGGCCGAAAAGAACAAGCCGGAAGATGCGCCCATCGGCCTGATCCCGATCGACGCGATCTATTCGCCGGTCAAGAAAGTCGCCTATGACGTGCAGCCGACCCGCGAAGGTCAGGTTCTGGACTATGACAAGCTGACCCTGAAGATCGATACCGACGGTTCGATCACTCCCGATGACGCACTGGCCTACGCCGCGCGCATCCTGCAGGATCAGCTTTCGATCTTCGTCAACTTCGACGAGCCGGAATCGGCAAACCGTCAGGACGAAGACGATGGTCTGGAGTTCAACCCGCTGCTGCTGAAGAAAGTGGACGAGCTGGAACTGTCGGTCCGTTCGGCAAACTGCCTGAAGAACGACAACATCGTCTATATCGGCGACCTGATCCAGAAGACCGAAGCCGAGATGCTGCGCACCCCGAACTTCGGCCGCAAGTCGCTGAACGAGATCAAGGAAGTGCTGTCCGGCATGGGTCTGCACCTCGGCATGGATGTCGAGGATTGGCCGCCCGACAACATCGAAGATCTGGCAAAGAAATTCGAAGACGCGTTCTAAGCATCTTCGGCTGCGGCGGCGGGTCCAACCTGCCGTCGCAGGTTTTGTACATTTCGGACCAATGGGGTCTGAAAGCCGGTACAAAACGTACAATCCGGGCAATCCCGCCCCAAGGTGAGCCTCTGACACGCATCGGAGGCCGGACAAAGCAAAACGCGAAAGAAGGAATTGAAAAATGCGTCACGCACGTGGTTACCGCCGCCTGAACCGTACTCATGAGCACCGCAAGGCTCTGTTTGCAAACATGGCTGGCTCGCTCATCGAACATGAGCAGATCAAGACAACTCTGCCCAAAGCAAAAGAACTGCGCCCGATCATCGAAAAGCTGATCACCCTGGGCAAGCGCGGCGACCTGCACGCCCGCCGTCAGGCCGCAGCTCAGCTGAAAGAAGACAAAGACGTCGCCAAGCTGTTCGAAGTTCTGGGCCCCCGCTATGCTGAGCGTCAGGGCGGTTATGTCCGCATCCTGAAAGCCGGATTCCGCTATGGTGACATGGCTCCGATGGCGATCATCGAATTCGTCGATCGCGACATCGATGCCAAAGGCGCCGCGGACAAAGCCCGCGCTGCCGCCGAAGAGGCCGCAGCCGAAGAATAAGCACTACGGTCATCGACCTGATGCGCCTGCCCGAGCAATCGGGCGGGCTTTTTTGTGCCTCAGCCAGCCAATTGTCATCATGTGGTTTGTCCATTAAGTTCAAACCGTTATGACAAATAAACCTGCAACTGGATACTCGGGCAAACCGCTCTGGGCGAAACTGGGTTTCAAACCCGGATATGCGGTCCGCACGCTCAACGCCCCTGCCAATTATCCCAACCTGACAGCGGGTGCCGACGGTGTTCTGTTCGACCCCGTAGCCGATCTCGCGGATGCGGTTCACATGTTCCTGAACCACCCGGACCAGATCGCCGAAATGGCCGCTGAGCAAATCGCCCACATACGGCCCGGAGGAATGCTGTGGGTCTCCTGGGCCAAGAAATCTTCGCCCCTGCACGCAGGTGTGACCGAGGATATGCTGCGCGGTGAAATCCTGCCGCTGGGCTGGGTCGACGTGCAGGTTTGCGCGGTTGACGCCGATTGGTCCGGGCTCAAGTTCCTGCGCCGCCGAAGCTGAGCGCGCGGCTTGCATTTATCGCCTTTGCCCCGCATATCCCAAGGATGATCTAATCCGGAGCCCCCATGATCCGCGCATCCTTTATCGCTCTTATGCTTGTCATGGCCCTGCCAGCATTCGCCGAAACCCGCGTCCCGCAATCACAGTCCGAAATCTCTCTGGGCTTTGCTCCGGTGGTCAAAAAGGCCTCGCCTGCGGTGGTGAATATCTACGCCAAGATCGTGCGGCAGGGGCGGGCCAGCCCGTTTTATTCGGACCCGTTCTTTCGGGATTTCTTCGGCGGCAGCCTGGGAACACCGCAGCCGCGGGTTCAGAACTCGCTGGGCTCCGGGGTCATCCTGTCTGAAGATGGTTACGTTGTGTCCAACTACCATGTTGTAGGCTCGGCGACCGAGATCAGGGTCGTGACAACCGATCGGCGCGAGTTTTCTGCCACGGTCGTACTGGGGCACGAAGAAAGCGATATTGCGATCCTGCGTCTGGAAGAGGCGCAAGATCTGCCCTACCTGACCCTGCGCGATTCCGATCAGGTCGAGGTTGGCGAACTGGCCCTTGCCATCGGCAACCCGTTCGGGGTGGGGCAGACGGTGTCCTCTGGTATCATCTCGGGCTTGGCGCGTACAGGTACGGCGACGGGCAATGCGCGCGGGTATTTCATTCAGACAGATGCAGCGATCAATCCGGGGAATTCCGGCGGTGCGCTGATTGATATGAACGGGGACCTGATCGGGATCAACACGTCTATTCTGACACGCTCGGGCGGGTCGAATGGCATCGGTTTTGCCATCCCCGCAAATCTTGTGGCCGAGTTCCTGAAACAGGCACAGCAGGGCAATGACAGTTTTGTCAGCCCTTGGGCAGGCATGACCGGTCAGCATATGAGCGCGGATATTGCTGAATCCCTTGGTCTTGCCATCCCACTGGGTGTTGTCATCTCGGACCTGCATGACCTTAGCCCGCTGCGCGAGGCGGGGCTTAAGGTGGGGGATGTCGTGACCCATGTGGACGGGGACGAAGTGAACTCACCTGCCGAGATGAAGTTTCGCATGTCTGTCGCAGGGGTTGGGGGAACATCGGTTCTGACACGGCTGCGTGGCACCCAGAGCGAAGAGGTTGAGGTGGCACTGATCAAAGCGCCCGAAGTCCCGGCGGCTGAAGAGACGACATTGGATGAAGACACTGTCCTGCCGGGGCTGGTGGTGTCCCGCGTCAACCCTGCGGTGATCTCTGATATGGGCTTGCCACTGTCCCAGACAGGTGTCGTTGTTGTTGATCCCGGTCCCTATGGTGGACGCGCGGGTTTGCGATCGGGGGATATTCTTGAAAGCATCAATTCCAATGACATCGAACGTCCTGGGGATGTAGAGAATGCGCTGACAGATCCGGGTCGTCGTGTGCAGATGGGTCTTCTGCGCGGTGGCCGGTCAGTCTCATTGCGGTTCCGGCTGTAACCCGTGAGCGATCTGTTCGATACCGGGCCAACGGAACCCACCGCTGCGCCACACCGTCCCCTGGCGGACCGGTTGCGCCCGCAGACTCTTGCCGAGGTCATCGGTCAGGAACAGGTTCTTGGCCCGAATGCGCCGCTGGGGGTCATGCTGGCGTCGGGCAGTCTGTCCAGCTTGATCTTCTGGGGGCCGCCCGGTGTCGGAAAGACGACGATCGCACGGTTGCTGGCGCAGGAAACCGATCTGCATTTCGTTCAGATCAGTGCGATTTTCACCGGTGTGCCGGATTTGAAGAAGGTTTTCGAAGCGGCCAAGATCAGGCGTCAGAATGGGCAGGGGACCTTGCTGTTCGTGGACGAGATTCACCGCTTCAACAAGGCACAGCAGGACGGTTTTCTGCCGCATATGGAGGACGGCACGATCCTTCTTGTCGGGGCAACGACCGAGAACCCGTCCTTTGAGCTGAACGCCGCTGTTCTCAGCCGGTCGCAGGTTCTGGTGCTGGAACGGCTTGGCCTTTCCGATCTTGAACGCCTGACCCAGCGTGCCGAAAAAGAGCTGGGCCGCGCGTTGCCGTTGACACCCGCAGCCCGCGATGCGTTGCAGGAAATGGCCGATGGGGACGGACGGGCGTTGTTGAACCTGATCGAACAGGTTTCGGCTTGGAAGGTTGATGCGCCGTTGGACACGGACGCGCTGTCGACGCGTCTGATGCGGCGGGCGGCGAAATATGACAAGTCGGGCGATGAACATTACAACCTGATTTCAGCCCTGCACAAATCGGTACGCGGGTCCGACCCGGACGCGGCGCTGTACTGGTTCGCGCGAATGCTGACAGGGGGCGAAGACCCGCGCTATCTGGCGCGTCGGATCACACGGATGGCGGTCGAGGATATCGGTCTGGCCGACCCGCAGGCGCAGGCCATATGCCTGCAATCCTGGGAAACGTATGAGCGGCTCGGTTCCCCCGAAGGTGAGCTGGCGCTGGCGCAGGCGCTGGTCTATCTGGCCCTGGCCCCGAAATCCAACGGCGCCTATGTCGGCTATAAGGCAGCGATGCGGCTGGCCAAGCAATCGGGAAGCGAGCCACCGCCCAAACATATCCTGAATGCCCCCACATCACTGATGAAGGATCAGGGATATGGTGCCGGCTACGCGTATGACCATGACGCCGAAGACGGGTTTTCCGGTCAGAACTATTTCCCCGAAACAATGAAACGCCCGGTTCTGTATCAACCGGTCGAGCGCGGGTTCGAGCGTGAGCTGAAAAAGCGCCTCGATTACTTCGCCAAGCTTCGGACCCAGCGCAACAGCTAGGCTGGCTGGGAATGCACTGATCGTGCCGAGAAGTGGCGGGCGGCGCTGAGCCCCCTCGAACGCCAAAGGTTCCTGTCTGATACCTTGACTCTTGCCGCGTTGCGCGCGAGAGACCCCCATGATTTCTGGGATACGGACAAAGACGCAATCCGGGCGGATCACCCGCGCGGCGCAAGGGGCAATGGCATGAGTGGCGTACAGATGATTACAGTCGCTGAAGGGGACGGCGATCAGCGTGTGGACCGCTGGTTGCGCCGCCTGTTCCCGCATGTCAGCCAGGGCCGCATCGAAAAGATGTGCCGCAAGGGGGAACTGCGCGTGGATGGCAGCCGGGCCAAGGCCTCGACCCGATTAGAGGTCGGGCAGGTGGTTCGTGTGCCGCCGTTGCCGGGGCCAGAACACAAACCGGTTGAGGTCAGGCATAGTATCTCGGATGCGGATGCCAAGATGATCCAGTCCTGCGTGATCTACCGTGATGATCACATTCTGGCCCTGAACAAGCCGCAGGGCCTGCCGGTTCAGGGCGGCAGCGGGCAGACCCGGCATGTCGACAGCCTGTCCGAGGCGTTGCGGTTTGGGTATGACGAAAACCCGCGTCTGGTTCACCGCCTGGACAAGGACACGTCAGGTGTTCTGCTGCTGGCCCGCACGCGCGAAGCCGCAAAGGGGCTGACAGCCGCTTTCCGTCACCGCGATACACGCAAGATTTACTGGGCGCTGGTTGCAGGTGTTCCCACGCCATATCTGGGTGAAATCAAGACGGGTCTTGTGAAAGCAGCTGGTCATGGCGCGCACGGCGAGGGTGAAAAGATGATCCCCGTCCATATGAACGAGATCGACAGCACCCCCGGTGCGAAACGGGCACATACACATTATGCGACCCTCTACCGCGTGGCCGGGCGCGCCGCTTGGGTGGCGATGGAGCCGATCACAGGCCGCACCCACCAACTGCGCGCGCATATGGCAGCCATCGGGCATCCGATCATCGGCGACGGCAAATACGGTGGCTCGGGGCAGGAAAACCTGGGTGATGGCTGGGGCGCGCAACTGGGTGGGATCATCAGCAAAAAGCTGCATCTGCACGCGCGGCGACTGTCATTCCTGCATCCGACAACGCGCAAACCTGTGACCGTGACAGCGCCCTTGCCGGAACATATGAAACACAGCTGGGACACCTTCGGCTGGACCGAGGATCTGGCCGCCGACGACCCGTTTGAGGCGCTGCAATGAGCGCACCCCTGCGGCTGGTTCTGTTTGATGTAGATGGTACTCTGGTCGACAGTCAGGGCAGTATCGTTCACGCCATGACCACCAGCTTTCAGGCCGCTTCGATCCCTGTACCGACGCGAGAGGTGATCCTGTCCATCGTCGGGCTGTCCCTGCCACATGCTATCGCACGGTTAGTGCCGGACCAACCTTCCTCGGTCCAGAACGATCTCGTTGAAGGGTATAAGGAAGCCTATCACGCGCATCGTGTGGATATGGGCGCGGCCAGCTCTCCGCTCTATCCCGGTGCGAGAGAGGCGATTGAAGCCTTGCACGCCGTGCCCGAAGTGCTTCTTGGGGTGGCAACCGGCAAATCCCAGCGCGGGCTTGATGCGTTGATCGAAGTGCATGGGCTTGAGCCCTACTTCGTCACCCGGCAGGTTGCCGACCACCATCCGTCGAAACCGCATCCATCCATGGTGCAGACCGCGTTGGCCGAGACCGGTGTCGAACCCGACTGCGCGGTGATGGTCGGCGATACAAGCTATGACATGGACATGGCTGCCGCTGCCGGAGTGCGCGGCATCGGCGTGGCATGGGGGTACCATGATCGGTCTGCTTTGACCTCGGCCACCTGCGTGATTGAGACCTTTGACCAGTTGCCCAATGCGCTGGCCGGGATATGGAACTGAAACATGAGCGACTGGAAACCGAAACGCTTCTGGAAAGAAAGCCGGATCACCGAGGTCGACGGCGGGTTTACGGTTGAACTGGATGGCCGCCGCGTCAAGACCCCTGCCAAAGCGGCGTTGATCCTGCCGACCCGCGCCATGGCCGAAGCGGTTGCGGCAGAATGGGATGCCCAGCAGAAAGAGGTAGATCCGTCGACAATGCCATGCACCCGTTCGGCGAATGCGGCAATCGACAAGGTTCGGTTCCAGTACGGGGAAGTTGCCGATATGCTTGCGGATTACGGCGATTCTGATCTGCTGTGCTATCGGGCGACACATCCAACAGAGTTGCAGGAACGTCAAAGCGCCGAATGGGACCCGGCGCTGGACTGGGCCGAGGCTGCGCTGTCTGCTCGCTTGCAGCCGGTTATCGGTGTGCTGCACAAGCCGCAATCTGCCGCTGCCCTGTCGGCGCTGCGTGCTCGCGTCCATGCGCTGGATGCGTTTCAACTGGCGGCGTTCCACGATCTGGTCAGCTTGTCGGGGTCATTGATTCTCGGGTTTGCGGCGGCCATGGATTGGCGCGAACCAGCCGAAATTTGGCGCATTTCGCGGCTGGACGAAACCTGGCAGGTCGAACAATGGGGTCACGATGACGAGGCCCATTTGGTCGCCGAAACGAAGAAAGCCGCGTTTCTGCATGCTAAACGCTTCTTTGATATGTCGGTTTGATCCTTATTTTCCGATTTTTGGCCAAATGTTCAAATTGGTTGGGGTCTGATCCATCGTTTTCGATGATCCGACCCTTGACGTTTGTTTATGAATACGCCCAAACTCAGTGCCACTAAAGGGGAGACACCTTTGGAGTAACCTATCCGGCATCCACTTGCCGGGCAGAGCCGCCTCTGATGGGGCGGGAAATCAGGAAGAGGTAAAAATGAAAAAATCCGTAATCTTGGGCGCGGCAACGATTGCCGGTCTTGCTGCTGGCGCAGCCGTGGCAGGGACCGTTGACGACGTTAAAGCGCGCGGCAAGCTGAACTGTGGCGTGACCACCGGTCTGGTTGGCTTTGCTGCTCCCGATGCCAATGGCGAATGGCAGGGCTTTGACGTATCGCTGTGCCGCGCCGTTGCTGCTGCTGTTCTGGGCGACGCAAGCGCGGTAGAATTCGTTCCGACCACTGGTAAGACACGTTTTACCGCTCTGGCTTCGGGCGAGATCGACATGCTGGCGCGTAACACCACCTGGACCTTCAGCCGCGACGTCGACCTGAAGTTCGAATTCACCGGCGTGAACTATTATGATGGTCAGGGCTTTATGGTTCCCAAGGCGCTGGGCGTAAGCTCGGCCAAGGAACTGGACGGCGCAACCGTTTGCATCCAGACCGGCACCACAACCGAGCTGAACTTGGCGGACTTCTTCCGTTCGAACAACATCAGCTACGAACCGGTTCCGATCGAAACCAACGCCGAAGCACAGCAGCAGTATCTGGCTGGCGCATGTGACGTTTACACCACCGACGCTTCGGGTCTGGCGGCAACCCGCGCCACATTCGAAAACCCCGGTGATCACATCCTGCTGCCCGAAATCATCTCGAAAGAGCCGCTGGGCCCGCTGGTCCGTCACGGCGACCACGAGTGGGGCGACGTTGTGCGCTGGACTCTGAACGCGCTGATCTCGGCTGAAGAGCTGGGCGTAACCTCGGCCAATATCGATGAACTGGCCGCTGGCACCGAAAACCCTGAAATCAACCGCCTGCTGGGTACCGAAGGCACCTTGGGCGAGATGCTGGGTCTGAACGCTGACTGGGCAGCCAAGGCGATCAAAGCCGGCGGCAACTATGGCGAAGTGTTTGCCAAGAACATCGGTGAAGAAACTCCGATCGGTCTGGCACGTGGCCTGAACGCACAGTGGACCGAAGGTGGCCTGCTGTACTCGCCGCCGTTCCGCTAATATCGACGGAAAAGGGCGCAGGGCAACCTGCGCCCTTTTTCACTAAAACTTACGCGAACGGACGCAGAGCGAGGACAACCTCGCCACAAAAACAAAGTCCGCAAGCCACGGGGATTCCTAAATATGTCGACTATGACTGACCCGCCGAAAGCTGATTTTCGGCTGTCGATGCTCATAAACGATACCCGCTATCGCTCGATGACATTTCAGGTGATTGCGGCAATCGTTATTGCGCTTAGCATCTGGTATCTGGGCAACAACCTGATCCAGAACCTCAGGGCCGCTGGCCTTAACATTTCCTATTCATTCCTTGGCGATCCGTCTGGGTACGATATCAACCAACGCCTCATTGAATATGACAGCCAGGCCTCTCATGGGCGGGCGGCGATTGTGGGTATTCTTAATACGCTGCTGGTCGCCTTTCTGGCTTGCATAACCGCGACCATCTTTGGTGTTCTCGCGGGGGTTCTGCGCTTGTCCAACAACTGGCTAATCTCAAAGCTGATGGCGTTTTATGTCGAGATCTTCCGGAATATTCCGGTTCTGATCTGGATCCTTATCATCTTCTTCATCATCACCGCTACGATGCCCGCACCAAGGGCCTATTTGGGTGAGGATGCCGATCGTGAAATGGTGCTCGGACTCTTTGCCTTCACCAACCGGGGAATTTACGTACCGCTTCCCTACTTTACAGGTGGTTTTGGCGGCGTTGCGAACTGGTTGCTTGTAATTGCAGTATTGGTCGCGTCCTATTTCTCTACGCGGTTAGTGAAAAAAAACGCCCAGATCAAGCAAGAGGAAACAGGCGTCAGACCGAACACCTTGCTGTTGAACGCTGCGATTTGGTTCTTGCCGGTTATCGTTGTTCTGTTTTTGTTGGGACTGTCATGGGACCTGCCTGATCCTTTGGCCAACCGTTTTAATCTGCGCGGGGGTCTTCAAATCGGTGCACCACTAATCGCATTGTGGTTCGCCCTGTCGATTTACACCGGTGCCTTCATTGCCGAAAACGTACGTGCGGGTATTCAAGCGATCAACAAAGGTCAGACCGAGGCTGCCGCGGCGCTGGGTCTTCGCCCTGGACGGATCATGAACCTCGTGGTCCTGCCGCAGGCGTTGCGGGTGATTATCCCGCCACTGATCTCGCAGTACCTGAACATCACCAAAAACTCGTCGCTGGCGATTGCCGTGGGCTATGCGGATATCACCGCAACGCTGGGTGGTATCACGCTTAACCAGACAGGTCGTGCAATCGAATGTGTTTTGCTGCTGATGCTGTTCTACCTGACAGCCTCGCTGCTGATTTCGACGGTGATGAACATTTACAACGCATCCGTCAAGTTGAAGGAGCGCTGAGCCATGAGTGATCAAACGACGAATTCGATCGCCTTCGTGGCCGAAGGCACAATCCCCCCCTCACCGCCCCCGGCAAACGAGGTCGGTGTGGCCAAGTGGATGCGCGAGAACTTGTTCTCGGGTGTGGCCAACACGATCCTGACGGTGATCTCGCTGATCCTGATCTACCTCATTTTGAATAACACGCTACCGTGGATTCTGAATGGAGTTTGGAATGCGAACTCGCTGGCGGAATGCCGCGAAATTCTGGCAGGAAAGACTGGTGCCTGTTTCGCCGTCCTGACCGAACGTTGGCCGCAACTGATCTACGGCTTCAAGTACCCGGCCGAAGAATACTGGCGCCCGAATCTGGCCTTTGTGCTGATGCTGGTGGCATTTGCGCCGGTGCTGTTCTTCGACCTGCCGCGCAAGATGCTTATCTTCACAGCGCTCTACCCGTTCATTGCGTTCTGGCTGATCTGGGGTGGTACCATTCTAGTTCCGTTTGCGGCTCTGCTGGGTTGCGTGGCCGGTGGTGCCGTGTTCCAGAAATTCGGCAAGAACAGCTTTGCGGCAGGTTTCTTTGGCGCCATCATCGTCGCGCTTGTCGTCTGGAAGATCGGTGGGGCGCTGATCCCTGAAGGGGCGTCAGAGAACGCAATGCTCTCCGCCGTTCCCAGCCGTGATCTGGGTGGCTTCATGCTGAACATGATGCTGGGAGTCACCTGTGTGTCGCTGTCAGTTCCGCTTGGCATCGCCCTTGCGCTGGGCCGTCAGTCCGACATGCCGCTGATCAAGTGGGTTAGCGTCATCTTCATCGAATTCATCCGTGGCGTGCCTCTGATCACGCTGCTGTTCGTGGCTTCGGTGATGCTGTCGTACTTCTTCCCACCTGAAAGCACAGTTGATCTGTTCCTGCGCGTTGTGATCATGATCACAATGTTCTCGGCCGCCTATATCGCCGAGGTGATCCGCGGCGGTTTGGCAGCGCTTCCACGTGGACAGTATGAGGCAGCAGACAGCCTTGGTCTGGATTACCCTCAGGCGATGCGTCTGATCATCCTGCCGCAGGCTCTGAAGATCTCGATCCCTGGTATCGTGAATGTGGCCGTTGGCCTGTTCAAGGACACCACACTGGTTTCGGTCATTTCGATGTTCGATCTGGTGGGTATGATCAGGGGACCCATCCTGGCGTCGACCGAGTGGAACGGCGTCTATTGGGAGCTTCTGGGCTTTGCCGCGCTTCTGTTCTTCGTCGTCTGCTACGGCATCTCTCAATATTCTCAGTGGCTCGAGCGTCGCCTTGCCACGGATCATCGTTAAGGAGTTCAACACATGTCTGAACTTGCAATCGACCGCGAAATCGACCGTTCCAAAATGCAGGTGAGCGACGAGGTTGCCATCGAAATCACCAACATGAACAAGTGGTACGGGTCCTTTCACGTGCTGCGCGACATCAATCTGACCGTCAACCAAGGCGAGCGGATTGTTATCGCGGGCCCGTCTGGATCGGGGAAATCCACCCTAATCCGCTGCCTGAACGCGCTGGAGGAACACCAGCATGGCACGATCATCGTGGATGGGACCGAGTTGTCGAATGACCTCAAGAACATCGACAAGATCCGGTCCGAGGTTGGCATGGTGTTCCAGCACTTCAACCTGTTCCCGCACCTGACCATTCTGGAGAACTGCACGCTGGCGCCGATCTGGGTGCGCAAGACGCCCAAGAAAGAGGCCGAAGAGCGCGCGATGCATTTCCTGGAGAAGGTGAAAATCCCCGAGCAGGCCGACAAGTATCCTGGTCAGCTTTCGGGTGGTCAGCAGCAGCGTGTGGCGATCGCCCGCTCACTGTGCATGATGCCGCGGATCATGTTGTTCGACGAACCGACATCGGCGTTGGACCCGGAGATGATCAAAGAGGTGCTCGACACCATGATCGAACTGGCCGAGGAAGGCATGACCATGCTGTGCGTGACGCACGAGATGGGCTTTGCCCGTCAGGTTGCCAACCGCGTGATCTTCATGGATGCGGGCCAGATCGTGGAACAGAACGAACCGGAAGAGTTCTTCAACAACCCGCAAAGTGAGCGGACCAAACTGTTCCTCAGCCAGATTCTGGGACACTGAACGTTTCAAGATGGTGGAAAGGCGGGGTTTTGTCCCGCCTTTTTCTATTCCAGCAACTCACGCGCGGTGGTGAAACCCAGCACAGTGCCCGTATGCCAGCGCACGTCCGACCAGCTGTCGGCGTCAAATGTCATCACAGTTGTTGCACAAGTCGGATAGTCTAAAAAGCGCATGTGATCCGGCGACTGTCGCACAAGTTGGCTGGCGAACTCGGCGATGCCGGGGTTATGGCCCAGCATCAATATTACGGGTTCCGTAGCGCCTGCCAATTCACGCAACATGTCTTCTGCGTCGGCGTGGTAGAGCGCTTTGTGAAAGCGGACCTTATCGGCCTTTAACCCCATTCCATCCCATGTCTCGCGGGTGCGGTTAGACGTCGAGCTGAGCACTTCATCCGGCATCCAGCCGTTTTCGCGCAGCCATGCACCAATGGCCGGGGCCGACCTGCGCCCGCGCTTGTTCAGGGGGCGTTCATGATCGGCAAGTCCTGGGTTATCCCAGCTGGATTTTGCGTGTCGCGTCAGGATCAGGGTGCGGGTCATGACGGATGAAAAGCCTTCATATGATGGGCTGATTGTTCGGGGTTGCGCCCTGCGCCCACGCTGAGCGGGCAGGCGAGACGGGCCAGACAGCCGCCTGTCATGCAGTTTTGACCCTCAGCGGTATCAAGATGGTCGTGGCAGGCCGCAAGGTCATAGAAGTTTTGCGCGTTCAGCGCGCCGACAGGGCAAGCTGTCGTGCACGGGGCGGCGCAGGTGTCACAGGGGGAAACGCCGGGCGCCTTAGGGATGGTAAGCTCATGGGCGAAATGCAGTGCGCCGCGATATGAGATCATCATGCCGACCGTGTCATGTACCAAGGCCCCCACCGGGCTGCTGAAGGTGCGTCCCGATTTCAGGGCCCAGTCGATGAAAGGCGCATAGGGTGGATCACCAAAGGGGAAATAGGCCTTTGCACCGAACGCATGTGCCATCTGGCCGACGACTCTGGTTGACCAGCGGTCTACTGGATCAGGCCCCCGCCATTCGAGCGAGGCTTTCAGAGCAGGCCAGAAATCAGAACCCGCGCCCAGCAAGATCAGCGTGCCTGTGTCGAGTTGCCGGGCTGCCACGCGATGGGGATGCAGCGCGCCCATGACAATCAACCCCGCCTGACGCGCCGCGTGTTCAACGCGGCCATAAGTTCCCGCATCCGGGCCAGAGGAAGGTCGCGCGAGATCTGTCATCTTCCCTCGGCTGTTGCAGTGATCAGTCTGGCCGTATCAGAGACCCGGCGCCATGTTCTGTGAACAGTTCAAGCAGAACCGCATTTGGCGCACGCCCGTCAAGTATCACGACGGCCCGAACGCCGCTGCGCAGGGCGTCCAGGGCAGTTTCGGTCTTGGGGATCATGCCGCCTGCGATGGTGCCTTCGCGGGTCATCTCGCGGATCTGGCCGGCTTTCAGCTCGGTCACCACTTCACCAGCCGCGTTCTTGACGCCCGAGACATCAGTCAGCAGCAGAAGGCGGTCAGCTTTCAATGCCGAGGCAATCGCCCCGGCTGCCGTATCGCCGTTCACGTTGAACGTTTCACCCTCACGGCCCGCACCCAGCGGGGCGATTACCGGGATCACATCATGTGAGAACAGATCATGCAGGATTTTCGGGTTCATCTCGGCAGGGGTGCCGACATAACCCAGCGACGCATCCGTCTGGTCGCAGATCATCAGGTTTGCATCCTTGCCCGACAAACCCACGGCCGAACCGCCCTGACCATTGATCGCCTGAACAATGCGCTTGTTCACCAGGCCAGACAGAACCATCTCGACAACTTCGACGGTTGCCGTGTCAGTCACGCGCTTGCCGTTCACAAAGTCGGACTGGATATTCAGCTTGTCCAGCATCGCGTTGATCATCGGACCACCGCCATGCACAACGACGGGGTTCACGCCGACCTGACGCATCAAGACGACATCGCGCGCAAAGCTCTCCATCGCCTCGTCACTGCCCATGGCGTGCCCGCCCAGCTTGATGACGACGATGGCTCCATCATAGCGCTGCAGATAGGGCAATGCGCTGTTCAGGGTTGCTGCGGTGGCGATCCAGTCCCGGTTCATGTCACGTGTCTTCATTGCTAAGGTCCCTCTGACCGTCCGTGTTAGGGCCTTTGCACCGCGCTGCCAAGGGCGAAGCTATTCCAGATGTGCAATGATCGAGCGCAGGGTCGGAATCCCGTCGCCTTTTTCGGACGAAGTCAGGACGATTTCCGGGAATGCTGCGGGATGTTTGGACAAGGCCGCGCGGGTTTGCTCCAGAACCTTTTCGCGCTCGTTGGCCTTGACCTTGTCAGCCTTGGTGAGAACGCATTGAAAGGTCACGGCACTGGTATCCAGCAATTTCATGATTTCAGCGTCGACCGGTTTTACCCCGTGTCGTGCGTCGATCAGGACAAAGGCACGGCGCAGTGTCTGACGACCGCTCAGGTATTGCTTGAGAAGCTTCTGCCATTTTTCCACCACGTTAACCGGTGCATTCGCATACCCATAGCCCGGCAGGTCCACCAGATAGAGGTCGGGGCCTTGCGTGAAGAAGTTGATTTCTTGCGTGCGGCCAGGTGTGTTCGAGGCTCGCGCCAGACCCTTGGTTCCGGTTAGCGCGTTGATCAGGCTGGATTTGCCGACATTCGAGCGTCCGGCAAAGCAAACCTCTAACCGGTCAGGGGCGGGCAGGCCCGTCATGGCGACCACGCCTTTGATAAATTCAGACGGGCCGGCAAACAGTTTGCGACCGCGTTCTTTGGCGAAGTCATCCGGCTCTTCAGCCAGCGGAAACGGAAGCGTGGTCATAGCAACTCCAGCGTATCATTCAGACGGATTTCACCACCCTGAACAACTTCTGCATAAACACCGAAATCCTGATGATCCCAGCTGTTCAGCGCGCCCAAAGTATCCGCGTCGCGTTCGCCGGTTTCCGGATTCGCGGTCGTGGCCAGACAGCGGGTGATACGCTCGCGAACCCGGAGTACGGTTTCGCCAATGCGAAGGTCACGGCCCAGCCAGTCAAATTCATCCCACTCAGGCAGGCCTTCGAACCAGATGTTTCCGCGCCACCGCGCCGCAGACAAAGACTGGCCCAGCTTTTGTTCAACAGCGCGATGAGAGGCCATGTTGCACAGGCTGATTGACGGGAAATCGGTATCGGTCATGCCGCGCCCGGGCACCCGGACAATTCGGGCAGACGCAGCGCGGTCTATAGGCATAAGCGGCTTTACCCAATCCAGGAAAACCGATTGCTCCGTGTCGGGGTGAAAGCTCAGATCCGGGCGGTCCGGGTGGTGCAAAGTGACCTGGTCGCCGTCCAGTTTCGCCCAAATTGCCATCAGCTTGGGAGCTTTTGAACCGCGGCTGAAATCCACACACGGGGCCCATTCTGTTCCGTCGGTCTTGGTCGCTTCATGGGCAACCGCCCAAACGCGATCCCCGGGCATGGTCTGCCCGGGGTTGAGGGTAATCAGGCTCAGGGCTTCACGCCCATGGCTTTTGATCGGGTGACGCCAAAGGCCTGAAACAGTTCCGCTCATTTCTTGTCCGTGTTCGGCAATCGCTTAAATCCGGATTTGATGTTTCCGAATACGTCCGGCGAATAGCCCTGACTGCGCATGATCAGATACTGTTGGGTAAAGGTGATCGTGTTGTTCGCAATCCAGTACACGACCAGACCGCTGGCAAAGCCGCCCAGCATGAACATGAAGACCCAGGGCATCCACGCGAAGATCATCGCTTGTGTGGCATCGGTTGGTGCCGGGTTAAGTTTCTGTTGCAGCCACATCGAGATCCCCAGCAGCAGCGGCAGAATACCGATAAAGATCAGCGCCATCAGGGTATCCGGTTGCGGGCCGGCCCAGGGCAGCAAGCCAAAGAGGTTCATGATTGAGGTCGGGTCAGGTGCGCTCAGGTCCTGGAAGGGGCCAAACCACGGTGCTTGACGCAGTTCGATTGTGACGAAAATCACCTTGTACAGCGAGAAGAAGATCGGGATCTGCAACAGGATCGGCAAACAACCGGCAGCGGGGTTCACCTTTTCCTTCTTGTACAGCTCCATCATGCCCTGCTGCATCTTCTGGCGGTCGTCGCCCGCGGCTTCTTTCAGGGCTTCCATCTGCGGTTGCAGTTCCTTCATCTTCGCCATCGAGACGTAGGACTTGAAGGCCAGCGGGAACAGGATTGCCTTGATGATCAGTGTCAGGCCAATAATGGACCAACCCATGTTGCCGATCAGCGCATGAATGTTGTGCAGCAGCCAGAAAATCGGCTTGGTCAGGAAGAAGAACCAGCCCCAGTCGATACTGTCGATGAATTTCTGCACACCGTCAGCCTGGTATTCGCGGATGGTCTCCCATTCCTTTGCGCCAGCAAACAGCTGCGTTGTCACCTGCTCGGTCGCTCCCGGTGCCACGGTCAGCGTCAGAAGTACCGTTTCTGTCTGGTAAATCTTGCGACGCGAGTCGTATTTGGCAGCCGCCTTGAAAGCAGAACCGGGTTCCGGGATCAGCGTGGTCATCCAGAAGTGATCGGTGAACCCGATCCAGCCGTTTTCCTTGACCTGGAATACCTCGGCCTGCGCGCGTTCGTCCGGATCGATATCGAAATCACGAACGTCGCCATAATCCACTTCGGTCAGAGTGCCGTCGGCCATACCGATCACACCTTCATGCAGAATGAAGAAGTTTTTCAGGTCCGGCAGGTCGCCGTCTTCGCCAATGCCGTGGCGCGCAAGAATGCCATAAGGTGCCAGTCCAACTTCGGTTCCGGTGGCGTTTTCGACAGATTGCGTGACCGTGAACATATAGTTCTCGTCAACCGCGATGGTGCGGCGGAATGTCAGTCCATTGCCGTTTTCCCAGGCCAGCGTCACCGGCGTGTCAACACCCAGGGTTTCACCCTGCTCAAGCGTCCAGATGGTATTTGGTCCGGGTACGTCTGTACCGGTCAGGCCCGCGCCGGGGGCCCAACCATAGAGGGCGTAATAGGCGGATTGCGATCCGACCGGCGACAACAGCTCGACAATCGGAGAATCCTCGGCCAGTGAGACCTTGTAGTCTTTCAAAGACAGCTCGTCGATCCGACCGCCAGCAAGGGACAGGCTGCCGGTCAGGCGGGGCGTGTCGATATTGATGCGGGGCGCTTCGGCCTTGGGCTCAGCTTCGGTGGCGGCCGCAGTTGCCTCTCCGACAGTGCTGGTATCGGCTGTGCTGGGCGCCTGAACCTCATTGCCTTCGACGCTGGTTACTTCAGCCTGATCCGGCGTTGTCGTCTGTTCCGGAGGGGGGAACAGCACGAACCAGACCAGGATCACGAGAAAGCTGAGCGCGGTTGCGAGGATAAGGTTCTTGTTCTGATCGTCCATCGGGGACAGCCACCTTGAGCAGTGAAAGACACCCGCAGGGTTCAACAGAGTGCAGACCCAAAGGTCAAGCGGAATCGCCCGTCATTTCGTCACGGAGGGGTCTTCTTTGTCACGATTTCCGGTTCCCTACCGCGTTTGCCGCCCGATTTTAGGAACTCCTTCGATCTTGTTGCGGTAAGACGAGATCCAATCCTTGGTTTTCTCAAATGGCATGGGCTTGCCGATGCCAAACCCCTGAACATGATCGCAACCCAGTTGGGCCATCAGAGCGTGTTCACCCGGTGTTTCGACACCTTCGGCCAAAGTTTCCAGATGCAAACGTTCCGCCATCATCAGAATGGCGCTGGCAAGCTGTTGCTGGCTTGGGTCCAGATCCGCTTTGGCAACAAATGACCTGTCTATCTTGATGCGGGATACGTTGAACCGTTTGATAGAACCGATCGAGGCATGTCCTGTCCCGAAATCGTCCAGATCAATACAGCACCCCATTGCGGCAAGCCCGGTGACGTTGCGGGTGATGACATCGTCGGGCCGTCTGGAGAACACGGTTTCCAACACCTCGACCGCCAGCCTGTCAGGAGTCAGATCGAATTGATCCAATTCCCATTTCAGACGGTCGATCAGGCCCGGATTGCGCAGTTCGTCAGATGAGAAATTGATCCCGATGCGCGGCACCGACAGCATGGACCGATCCCATTCGCGCATTGCAGAGAAGGAATGATGCCGCATGGCCTGCCCCAGCCGGTCCATCAGTTCGGCCTGTTCGGCAAAGGGCAGGAACACATTGGGGGCAAGAACCCCTTTTTTCGGATGTTCCCAGCGGGCCAGAGCCTCAAACCCACTGATACGCCCGGTATCGGTGGAGATCTGGGGTTGAAACCACGGGCGGATTTCACCGCTGTCCAGCGCCGCCTCGAACTCTTTGCGCAAGTTGATCCTGACCTGCGCCCGTCTGCGCGTCTGAGAGGAAAAAGCGCGAATCGTGGAAGGCCCGTTTTGTTGCGCCTCCAAAAGGGCGTTATTTGCGGCCTCCTGCCATTCGATTGCCGAGCCGTCAGTGATATTGCTGCTCAGGCAAAAGCCAATGGAACAGGACATATACACGCCGGTGCCATTCAACATGATGGGGTCTTCAACGGCGTTTTGCATACGGCCCGACATCTGAATACATGCTTCCAGATCCAGTTGCCGTGCCGGGTGCAGAACAACCATCATCCTGTTTCCACCCATCCGGGTTGCGCAATCATTGGAGCGGATCATGGACAAAACGCGCGAGCAGAATTTCTGTGCAACGTGGTTTGCCGCCGCCTGTCCGTGCAGATCAAGCAATTGCGTGAAGTCATCCAGAACCACCGCGAAACAGGCCGAGTTTTCCCCCTTCAGGCGGGCGTCGGCAAATACCTTCTCCAAAACTGTTTCAAACTGGTCCTTTGACAGCAGACCGCCGGGGCGCCAAAGCCCTTTACGCGACGGATTGGCTGCGAACGCATTGATGCCTGCGACGATCAGAGGCAAAATCAGGGCCAGTGCAACCAGGGCCTGTTCACCCCCAATCCAGAACGCACTCAGACAAAGCGCCGGAACAAAGGCCAGCGCGGCTGGGCCGCCCAGAACGGTTTTCAACGAATGGACAAAACGGTCGGTAAGGGGATGGTTCCGCATCAGCTTTCTGGCCTTGGGCATGATCTGCACAAGGCAAAGCCTATGAAACCAGTCTAAGTCAGTCGTTAACGCAGAAGCGGAATCTCTTCTAAGTTCCCAGATTTTTCGTCGGAATTTAGTGAAAGGTTAATGAAATCAAACAGCTTTCCATCCAGAAGGTGCGATGGCCGCGCGTTTGTTAACGCTCGGAACATAACCTGTCGCCGACCCGGGCTGTTCTTTTCCCATTGATCCAGAATCTGTTTGACCTGCTGGCGCTGCAACCCATCCTGACTGCCGCACAGGTCACAGGGAATGATCGGGTATTGCATCGCCTTGGCAAATTTCTCGCAATCGGCTTCGGCGACATGGGCGAGCGGGCGGAATACAAAAAGATCGCCTTCTTCGTTCACCAGTTTCGGTGGCATCGTGGCCAGGCGGCCGCCGTGGAACAGGTTCATGAAAAACGTCTCAAGGATATCGTCGCGGTGATGCCCCAGAACGACCGCCGAGCACCCTTCCTCGCGCGCGATGCGATAGAGGTTGCCACGGCGCAAACGGGAACACAGGGCGCAATAGGTCCGGCCCTGCGGAACCTTGTCCATCACAACGGAATATGTGTCCTGATATTCGATCCGATGCGGCACGTCCATTCGACCCAGAAACTCGGGCAGGACCGTCGCCGGAAAGCCCGGCTGGCCCTGATCCAGATTGCAGGCCAGCAGATCGACAGGCAACAGGCCCCGCCACTTGAGCTCGTAGAGAACGGCCAGCAATGTATAGCTGTCCTTGCCACCCGAAAGACAGACCAGCCAGCGGGGAGGCTTGCCATCCTTGTCGTGGGCGGACGGATCCACCATCCCGTATTGCTCGATCGCTTCACGGGTCTGGCGCACAATGCGTTTACGCAGCTTCTTGAACTCGGTTGTCGAGGGCGCGCCGGCAAACAGCGGGTGGATATCGTCTGCATCATCAAACATGCGCCGTGGTTACAGCGGACCGAAGGCCCGGGCAAGGCGTAGAAGCTGGATCAACCGCATTTGGAGAGTAGTTACACCCGTGTTACCCTGCGCGTATTTTTCAGGAGGTATATTATGGACTATTTCTTTTCCGTCCGCGCCCGAAGCGGCGATCACTATTCAAACAAGATGGGCGCCGCGCGATATCTGGCTATTCCGGGGAATGTCGGGCAACCGGCACGGCAGCATGAAATACCGCAATCTCAATGGATAAGCCGGATTCAGGCCGAAGCCGGGGCGACGGCTACCGAGAACGGGCATATTGTCGTCTTCGTGCACGGGTTCAATACCGAGCAATACCAGATGCTGGAACGTCACCGCAAAATTCGCACCGGTCTTGAGATGCATGGCTTTAACGGTGTGGTCATCAGTTATGACTGGCCAAGCGATGGATCTGTTCTGGGCTATAACGTTGATCGGGCTGACGCGCGGCGTGCGGCTGAGAAATTGTTCAGTCACGGGATCACGCGGCTGTCCCGGATGCAGACTGCCGATTGCCGGTACAACGTCCATGTTCTGGCACATTCCATGGGCACGTTCTTGGTGCGAGAAGCCATGGATTATGCCGATGACGACCACGAAACCGCGCAACACAGCTGGATGACCAGCCAGATCGCGTTTGTCGCGGCGGATGTATCCGCGAAATCGTTCCGCGATGGCAGTTCCAAGACGTCCTCTCTGATGCGACGTTGTACTAGGCTGACATGTTATTACAGCCCGTTTGACGAGGTTTTGTCGATCTCAGAGGTCAAGCGTGTCGGAGTATCGCGCCGACTGGGCCGTGTCGGAATGCCAAACGACCGGCCCGAGAAAGCGGTTAATCTGTATTGCGGGTCTTACTTCAAAAATACCCGCGATGAATACGGGGACGGGCCTTCTGCGACACACAACTGGTATTTTGACTCGCCCCGGTTTTTCGAAGACTTGCACCATACATTGATGGGAAAACTTGACCGAGAGGTCATTCCGACCCGCAGCTTCACCGACCGCGGCAATCTGGCGTTGATTTAAGGGTCTGTATTGTCGGGCACCGGATCGTAACCGTCACCGCCCCAGGGATGGCACCGGCATATCCTGTGCGCAGCCAGCCATGATCCCCGGATCGCGCCATGTTTTTCCAATGCTTCCAGCGCATAGGCCGAGCATGTGGGCTGATAGCGGCAATTGAAACCAACCCAGGGGCTGAAAATCAGCCGGTACGCGCGAACGGGCAGGGCGACGATATGGGACAGGAAGGTCATTTGTGGCCCGCATGCACTTTGCGAAGCGCACACCGCAAGTCGCTCAGCAGGACATCATAAGGAAGATCGGCGGTTACATCCGCCCGCCCGATCAGCACATAGTCCCATCCCTCAAGACCGGACACAGGCAAGACCGCCCGTGCGACTTCTCTCAGACGGCGCTTGGCACGATTGCGGGCCACGGCATTTCCGACTTTCTTTGAGCAGGTAAAGCCAACGCGCAGCCCGACCGCTTCATCCGGAGCGCGTCGGCGGGCCTGCACCATCATCGAAGACGTTCCCTGTCTGCGCGCGCGCGCGGCTTTCAGGAAATCGGCTCTTTTTTTTAGGATCGTCAGAGATGTGGGTAGACAAACAGAAGCCGCCGGGGGCGTATTCCCGGGGTGGTTCTTACCATCCTCAGGGGCCTCCGGCGGCATCATGTTCATACCCTGATCAGTGGGCGGTTTTACGCGCTCAGCGATTTGCGGCCGCGGGCGCGGCGCGCATTCAGGATCTTGCGGCCGGCTTTTGTGGCCATGCGCGCGCGGAAACCGTGGCGGCGTTTGCGAACCAGGTTCGAAGGCTGATAGGTGCGTTTCATCGCTCCGTCTCCAATCTATAGCGGTCGGGTGCGGCGCGGATTCGCCTGGCCCTAGTGTTCGAAGCCCGTCCTCTACTGCCAAGCGAAGTGTAAGTCAAACCCCAACGGTCCGGTTTTCGCGGCTTTTGCAACAATTCTGTAAACCGGATGCAGAAAAGATTTCAAATCGGTCGATTATCGTCTGAAACTGTCACGTTCGCGGCCACATAGATCAAGGCCCCGTGAACCCCCTGTTGCCAAAAGCGCAAGCAGCGCATGTTGGGCGTAAGATGAAGCAAGAAGAACCGGAAAGCCAGATGTCCGAAACAAGCCACGCTCCACGAAACGGGTTGGCGCGTCATATCCCCTTGCTGGTGATTCTCGGTGTCGCCGCGGTGGGGTTTTTCACGCTGGGTGATTACCTGACTTTCGAAACCCTGCGCGACAACCGCGAAGCGTTGCTGGCGTGGCGGGACGCAAACTATTGGGCCATGGTGGCCGGGTTCGTTGCCGTCTATATCGTAATCGTCGCGTTTTCGCTGCCCGGGGCTGCTGTCGCCTCGATGACAGGTGGGTTCCTGTTTGGACTGTTTGCCGGAACGGTGTTCAATGTATTTTCGGCCACTATTGGCGCATCGGCCATCTTTTTGGCTGCCCGCTGGGGGTTGGGCAATGCTTTGACGGCCCGGCTGGATGCTTCAAAGGGGACGATTGGGAAGCTGAAAGACAGGTTGCGCGAGAACGAAATCTCGGTGCTGTTCCTGCTGCGGCTTGTCCCGGTTGTGCCGTTCTTTGTGGCCAATCTGGTGCCTGCGCTGGTGGGCGTCAAATTTCGCAATTTTCTGATCACGACGGCGCTGGGCATTATTCCGGGGGGTATCGTTTACACCTGGATCGGCGTTGGGCTGGGCGGTGTGTTCGACCGTGGCGAAACACCGGACGTATCTTTGTTGTGGGAACCCTTCGTCATTGGCCCCATTGTCGGCTTGTGTGTGCTGGCTGCTTTGCCGATTGTCATCAAGTCCCTGCGTGGCGGAAAGGACGCCTGACCCATGCAACACCTCAAGACAGATATCCTGGTCATTGGGGCCGGGTCCGGTGGGTTATCGGTTGCGGCCGGTGCCAGCCAGATGGGTGCGAAGGTGATCCTTCTGGAAGGGCACAAGATGGGCGGCGACTGCCTGAACTTCGGCTGCGTCCCGTCGAAAGCGCTGATCGCAAGCGGCAAAGCGGCCTTTGGTCAGGCGCATTCCGCCGCGTTTGGCGTGGCCGATGTAAACCCTCAGATCGACTATGCGGCGGCGAAGGATCATGTGCGGGATGTGATTGCCCAGATCGAACCGATGGACAGCCAGGAGCGCTTCGAAAGTTTGGGTGTCCAGGTGATCCGCGAATATGGCAGCTTTATCTCCCCGACCAAAGTGCAGGCCGGAGATCATGTCATCACCGCGCGCCGGATCGTGATTGCGACCGGGTCGTCGCCAATGGTTCCGCCAATCCCTGGTCTGGACACTGTACCTTATCAAACAAACGAAACCATCTTCGACCTGCGCGAGCGTCCGGAACACCTGCTGATCATTGGCGGTGGTCCGGTGGGTATGGAAATGGCGCAGGCTCATGTCCGTTTGGGCAGTAAAGTAACAGTCGTTGAAGGGCAGAAGGCGTTGGGCAAAGACGACCCCGAGGCCGCGTCCATTGTGCTGGAGGCTTTGCGCAGTGAAGGTGTCGTGATCCACGATAACGCCGTGGTGGCGCAGATTCGCGGAAAGGATGGTGTTGTGGAGGTCGTGACCGAGAACGGCGATATTCACCGGGGCTCTCACCTTTTGATCGCCGCAGGGCGCAAGGCCAATATCGAGCGTCTGAACCTGACTGCGGCGGGAATTGACCGCACCAGAACCGGAATCAAGACGGATGACAGCTTGCGGACGTCAAACCGCCGGGTCTATGCGATCGGCGATGTCGTGGGGGGGCTGCAATTCACCCATGTTGCAGGGTATCATGCGGGTATCATCATTCGATCCGCCTTGTTCAGCCTGCCCACCAGGGCGAAAACGGCGCATATCCCATGGGCAACGTTCACCGATCCTGAACTGGCGCAGGTTGGTCTGACCGAAGCTCAGGCCCGCGACCGGCATGGCGACAGGCTGGAGGTTGCGCGCTTTGATTATCACCACAATGACCGCGCTTTGGCCGAGCGCAAAACCAAAGGGTTCATAAAGGTCATGGTGGTGAAGGGCAGGCCCGTCGGTGCCACGATTGTGGGCCATCAGGCGGGCGAGTTGATCAACATGTGGTCGCTGGCTTTGGCCAATAATCTGAAGATGGGACAGATCGCTGCTATGGTTTCACCCTATCCAACGATCGGAGAGCTTAACAAACGCGTTGCTGGCGCTTATTTCTCTCCAAGGCTGTTTGAGAATCAGACAGTTAAACGTGTGGTCAGGTTCGTCCAGCGCTGGATTCCCTGACCTGAAGAGGAGCGTAATTTGAACTCGCTGTCGGGCCGATTTCTGATCCTGACGACGGTCTTCGTTATGTTGGCCGAAATCTTGATCTTTGTCCCGTCGATTGCCCGGTTCCGCGAGGATTTCCTGCTAAACCGTCTGGAACGCGCCCAGATCGCATCGCTGGCGTTGCTGGCTGACGATATGCTGGCCGAAGATCTTGAGGCAGAACTGCTGGCGAATGCCGGTGTCTACAACGTTGTGTTGCGTCGGGATGAAGTCCGCCAACTCATGCTGTCGTCACCAATTCCCGAGGCAATCACCAAAACATTCGATCTACGGGATGCCGGTCCGTGGATTTTGATCCGGGATGCGGTGAGCCGGATATTCATACCCGAAAATGAAGTCATCCGTATCATTGGCGAGCCGGTCAAGGGCGCGGGGTTGCTGATTGAGGTCACGATCGACAGCGCCCCCCTGCGTATGGCGATGGTTGACTACGGCCTGCGCATTCTGGGGCTGTCCTTTGTCATCTCAATCATCACGGCGTCCTTACTGTTCCTTGCGGTGCGCGTGGTTCTTGTTCGCCCAATCAAAAGCGTAGTGGGATATATGCAGCGCTATGCCAGCGCACCCGAGGATGCGCGCGGCATCATCTCGCCGAATTCCAGAGTGACGGAATTGCGCGAGGCCGAAGAAGCGCTGAAGATGTTGCAAACGGAACTGACGCAGGCGCTCAAACAGCGCGAGCGGCTGGCGCAACTGGGTGGGGCGGTTGCAAAGGTCAGTCATGACCTGCGTAACATCCTGACATCGGCGCAGCTGTTCACGGACAGGATCGAATCCAGTGATGACCCGCTGGTCCGGCGAATGGCTCCGAAGTTGGTGAATTCGATCACCCGTGCTGTATCGCTGTGTGAAAGCACATTGGCATTCGGTCGCGCGGAAGAACCTGCACCCACTTTGACGATGGTGCCCTTGCGGACAATTGCGGCTGACGTCGCTACCAGTGAACAGCTGGCAGTCGCGGGGGGCTGCGTCGAGATTGTGAACGAAGTGCCTGAAGATCTGATCGCCCGCGCCGACCCCGAGCAGTTGTTTCGTGTCATCATGAACCTCGTGCGTAACGCAAGACAGGCGTTGGAAGCTTCGGGTAAGCCGGGTCATATCACCATCGACGGGTGTGAATATCAGGACGCCTGGTGTCTTGAAATTCGCGACACCGGGCCGGGTCTTCCGCCAAAAGCACGTGAAAACCTGTTCACACCGTTTCAGGGTGGGGTCCGCAAAGGAGGCTCTGGCCTGGGCCTTGCAATCTCTCAGGAACTGGTGCGCGGGCATGGCGGTAACCTGACACTGAAAGAGACCGGGCCCGAAGGAACGATCTTTGAAATAAGGCTTCCGCGCGGAGACATGACTTTTTGATTTTTTTTTTAAGAATCGGCTTGCACGTCTTTGACCACAGGTCTAAACAGCGCCTCACCAACGCGGACCGATAGCTCAGCTGGATAGAGTACTTGACTACGAATCAAGGGGTCGGGGGTTCGAATCCTCCTCGGTCCGCCACTTGGTAAATCTAACCTCTTGTAAAATAGTGATAAATACGGATCAGGCGAACTCCTGCCCCACATTTTGCCCAACAAGTAGGTTTGGTCTGAAGTTTTTTTCCTTTCGTTTCTAGACTCGAATTGCCTGTGCGTCGCGATGTCAGCGCCAGGTTCGACGATCTGTAAAATTTGGAAAGGAAAAATGATGCGAAAAGACACACCCAAGGAAATCTGTGACGAAATGCTGGGCTTGGCCATGGAAGCCGCGGGTTTGGCTGTAGCACTGGACAACGCACTCTTCTTCGACATTGGGGGACTATGGCGGGCCTGGACCGGGTGGTCGCGCAATGGCGAATGCACCAAGCCTCGGACTCGATGCGTTCTGCCAGAAGGTACTTGTCCTGCAGGACAAAGAGGGCAAGGTGCGCGTGATCATGAACGATCTTCTGGCCCTCGCCGAGCGCCACGAGGTCGGTAAGTCTCTGGCGTTGCGGGTGATCAATCGGCGGATTCAAAAAGACTTTCGCCGACGCGCTGGAGAATTGATATGGTCGCGAGAAACACGCTGCAATCCGCATTCCTGCTTGTAACCGCAGCAGGCCTTATCCCCATCGCGCTGTCCTATGGCTTCGCTCCGGGCGCCAGCCTGCCTTGGCTGTTTGGTATCGATGCCGATGGCGTCAACACCCGCCACATCTTCCGTGCCGTTATGGGGCTATATCTCGCGCTGGTCGGATTCTGGATCACAGGCGCATTTCGCGCGGATCTTCGTATTCCGGCACTCTGGAGCCTCCTGATCTTCATGGTTGGACTGGCTTTGGGCCGCCTTCTGAGCCTCGTCGTTGACGGGTGGCCAGAACCTCTTCTGACCCTCTACATGGTGCTCGAATTCGCCTTCGCCGGTATCGCATGGCGCCTGTTGCGCAATGTCGGGCATGATCCGGAGCGGAAGAACTAAGATCACGTCACAGAACGACCACTGATCACAATACTTCGCGAGCATGCGTTCCGAGGCAGGCTAGCTTGAGCTCTTTGCAAGAATTTCCAAAATTCGGTTCCTCTCAGAAAACCCGCCATTAACTTCACAGTAGCGAACGACAGCTTAGTCCGCTCACCTACCATTTGCCGCCTAGTTCTAAACGTCCGGAATGTGCGGTAGGCTACGTGCCGCACATGCGAAAGACCAAAGCTCGGTCGACGGCAGCAATGGGCTCCATCGCGGACCTCGGAGGCAGCGCAGCAAGCTATGATAAAATGTTTCGGTCAACGTCGGGTTGTCGCTTTGGGAGGGCATGGCGGATCGGAGGATCAGTCATGGAAACACCAAATTTACCTGCCATTCGCGCTCTTCGTCCAGCTTGGAACAAGGGCCGGATCGTCGGCCAGAAGCGACCTTTGAAACCAAAGCACGTCTGGGCGATCCGAGTGCGCCTTGAATTGGCCCAAAACCATCGCGACCTCGCGCTGTTCAACATGGCAATCGATAGCAAGTTGCGCGGCTGCGACCTGGTGAAGATGAAGGTCGTAGATGTCATGGCGTCAGGTCAAATCAAGGAACGGGCTTCGGTCCTTCAGAGCAAGACGCAGAAACCTGTGCGCTTTGAGATTTCCGAAGGCACTCGAGCCTCTGTTGAAAAGTGGATGGAAGACGAACTGATGATCGGTTCAGAGTACCTGTGGCCAGGCCGATTTCATGAACGCCTGCACATCTCGACACGCCAATATGCGCGGATTGTCCGCGACTGGGTGACGTCGATCGGTCTCGAGGCAAGTGCCTACGGCACACATTCAATGAGGAGAACCAAAGTCACTCAGATTTACAAGAAGACCGGGAACCTTCGAGCTGTTCAGCTTCTTCTTGGCCACACCAAAATGGACTGCACCGTCCGATACCTTGGTGTGGAACTCGAGGATGCCCTGGCTATCGCCGAAGCGATTGAAATCTAGGTTCTAGGGCCGTCCGAGAGGGGCGGCCCATAGCCGACCTTGAGCATAGCAGCCGAATGCTGCTTCGCGCCCGAATTGCCGACCTTCGCTGCGGGTGCGAAATTCGGTGTCAGGCAAGCGAGCGATATGCGGACTTTGAATGAATTCACTGCTGTTGCTCGAATGGCAGCTGCTGGCGGATAGCGACGGCGACCCCAGCAGGTGTGGCGGAAAGCGGACTTTCGCAGCGATAGTGGCGTGGCTTGGTTCTGGCTGTCAAAGCGGACCTTCGATTTCGCATCATCTGTGGAAGCGCCTTTCGATCTAAACGATCCAGAGAGTGGCCCTGTCGAAAGCCAAAATGACGATCCAATGCGCCGTGACAGCGTTCGGTGCAGATTTCTTTGATGGCATGTCGAAAAACTGTGCAGACGTTCCGCGGCACATAAAAATAAGCTGATAAAATAGGCATGCTGGTGGCCTGGTGAGATACTTGGTGGCCTTTGAATTGCGATCGATAAAGCTTGGGCTCACTTAGGTGCCTATGAAACAACACCTCACTGTCGTTGTCGTTGAGCGGAATCAAGAACGTGCGTTTGCCATTGTGGATGCCTTAAAGGAGTCCGAAGACGTAGACGTTTTTGTGATTGGCAATGTCTCAGGGCTGGCACGTAAAATTGCAATGCATAGCCCAGACATCGTTCTAATCGACATAGACAATCCATCGCGGGATATGCTGGAGGAGTTGACAGTTGCGTCTGGCCCATTGGACCGACCAGTGGCCATGTTCGTCTCGGGCGCGGCGGGCGGTTTGGCAAAAACCGCCGTTGAGGCGGGGGTGTCGGCCTATGTGGTCGATGGTTTGCAAGCCGAGCGCATCAAACCCGTGATCGATACCGCCATCGCCCGGTTTCAGGTGCTACGTCAGATGCGAACCGAACTGGCCGAAACCCGCCGTGCTCTGGAAGAGCGCAAGCTGATTGACCGCGCCAAGGGCCTGCTGATGAAGGCCAAAGGCATTCAAGAGGACGAGGCCTACGCCTTGCTGCGTAAAACTGCGATGAACCAGAACCGGCGCGTTGCAGACGTGGCCGAGGCCTTGGTGACAGCGTCGGGGTTGCTCTCATGAGGACGGTAACGCTGCCTGTCGCTTACATGCCTTTGGTGGACGCGGCCCCGCTGATTGTCGCGCGCGAGATGGGGTTTGACCATGCAGAAGGGATCTCGCTGGACCTTCGCCCCGCACCATCGTGGTCATCGTTGCGGGATATGCTGGCCTTCGGCCATGTCGACGCAGCCCATCTGTTGTCTCCGGTGCCCGTGGCGATGGCTTTGGGTTTGGGGGGTATCGCAACACCGCTTTCCGCCGTGTCGGTCCTGTCCCTGAATGGCAATGTCATCGGTGTCGGCACCAAATTGGCCAAGCGACTGGCGGATATGGGGTATGAGTTCGATTTTTCAGACGCCCAAGCCGCCGGGGATACATTGGCGCAAGCCGCTGGTGATATTCTTGTCTTTGGCGTTCCATTTCCGTTTGCGATGCATGTTGAACTGCTGCGCTATTGGGTTGCCGGAACGGGTCTAGCTTCAAAAAAGGTCGAAATCCGTACCGTCCCGCCGCCACTGATGGCGCAAGCTCTCGCCAGCGGTGAGATTGACGCGTTCTGCGTAGGTGAGCCGTGGGGATCCTTTTCGGTAGACGATAATGTTGGTGCCTTGCTTCTGCCTGGCCGAGCGATATGGACCTGCGCACCAGAAAAGGTACTGGCCGTCAGAAACGATTGGGCGGAAACTGAACCTCATCTTTTGGGCAGCCTCATGCGGGCGGTTTGGCGGGCGGGTCGGTGGCTGTCCAACCCGGACAGCCGGACCACCGCATCAGAGATGCTATCGCGCAAAACCTACCTCAATGTCTCGCCCGAGTTGGTTGACCGTGCCCTTATGGGTGAGTTCACGATCTCTGCGCGTGGAGAGCAGCGCAAAGTGGAGGGATTTGTCGAGTTCTTTGATGGCGCAGCAACCTTCCCCTGGCGCAGTCAGGCGAAATGGGTTGCGCATCAACTCGCAAAACGAAACGGGTTGGACCCTGCGACGGCTGAACGACAGGCCGCCAAGGTCTTTCGCAGCGATCTCTATCGTCGCGAATTGCAAGGACTGGGTGTTGACACACCAGGCGCATCCGAAAAGCTGGAAGGGGCATTGACCGAGTCGACGGCTGTCGCTTCGGCGACGGGCAGCCTGATTCTGCCGCAAAACATGTTTTTTGACCGACGCATTTTCGAGCCGACCGGATAAGGTTGCACAATTTTTTTGCACCGCAGCATTGAATCGCGCTGCACCGCAGAAAATTCCACGCTAAAATGGCGAATTTTGGTGACCACCCGATATGCGGCTGGCTTAATCAGTTCATCGGCAGGCAACGACGCCCACCGAAGGAATTCGCCTAGAACGCTGGGCACCTCACAAGAGCAAAGCCGCTCGACCAACCGCCATTTCCTCCCGGCGGTGTGTGTCGGCGGCTTTTTTGTTTGCCCAATCGAAATGGGCTGAAACGAAAGGGACCGAGATGAAAAAGCTACTTCTGAGCCTCGCTGCGACGACAGCGCTTGTGTCTCCGGCATTGGCCGAGCTGGAGCTTGAAAAAGATGAACTGACTTTCGGCTTTATCAAACTGACTGACATGGCACCGTTGGCGGTGGCTTATGAGAATGGGTATTTTCTGGATGAAGGTCTGTTCGTCACGCTTGAGGCACAGGCCAACTGGAAAGTGCTGCTGGATGGCGTGATCGACGGGCAATTGGACGGTGCGCATATGCTGGCCGGGCAACCTTTGGCCGCAACAATAGGTTACGGCACCGAGGCGCATATCATTACCCCTTTTTCGATGGACTTGAATGGCAACGGTATCACCGTTTCCAATGAGATTTGGGAAGAAATGAAGCCGAATATCCCCGTGATGGACGACGGCCGCCCGCAGCATCCCATCAGCGCCGAGGCATTGGCTCCGGTCGTTGAGAAATACAAATCCGAAGGCAAGCCATTCAATATGGGCATGGTCTTCCCGGTCTCGACCCACAACTACGAACTGCGCTATTGGCTGGCGGCGGGTGGGCTGCACCCGGGCTTCTACAGCCCTGAAAACGTAACCGGTCAGATCGGCGCGGACGTTTTCCTGTCGGTGACGCCTCCGCCGCAGATGCCTGCGACGTTGGAGGCTGGAACAATCTACGGCTATTGCGTCGGTGAGCCGTGGAACCAGCAGGCCGTGTTCAAAGGCATTGGCGTTCCGGTCATCACTGACTATGAGTTGTGGAAAAACAATCCTGAAAAGGTGTTCGGCATTAACGCCGAGTTTGCCGAGGAATATCCAAACACCACTCTGGCTGTGACCAAAGCGTTGATCCGCGCGGCGCAGTGGCTGGATGAGAACGACAACGCCAACCGCCCCGAGGCAGTCGAGATCCTGAGCCGTCCAGAATATGTGGGCGCGGACTATGACGTCATCGCCAACTCGATGACCGGCACATTCGAATACGAAAAAGGTGACAAGCGCGAGGTTCCCGATTTCAACGTGTTCTTCCGCTACAATGCGACCTACCCGTTCTACTCGGACGCTGTTTGGTACCTGACTCAGATGCGCCGTTGGGGTCAGATCGCCGAAGCAAAACCAGACAGCTGGTATGACGAAGTCGCAAAGTCTGTCTACAAGCCCGAAATCTATCTGGAAGCCGCACGCCTGCTTGTCGACGAAGGCCTTGCGAATGAGGCCGACTTTCCTTGGGAGAGCGATGGTTACAAAGCGCCGACCCCGGCCGAGGATATCATCGACGGCATCGCCTATGACGGTCGTACCCCCAACGCCTATCTCGAAAGCCTCTCTATCGGTCTGAAAGACGGTCAGACGATCGTCGATTCGGATGTGCAAGGCTAATCCCGAAAATCCGCGCCCAGCATCTGCTGGGCGCGGCCCAAACAGTGCCCCGCCATCGCAAGGACACATCAGATGACAACGGTCGATCCAGAATTCAATGCAGACGCCGCCCGAGAGGAACGTCGCGCCCGCCTTTTCACCCGCATCAACGCAGCTGACAAGTGGTTTCAGGTGCTGGGCCTCAGCTGGGCCACGCCCGTCCTAAAGGCCGCCGCCGGAGACAACCCACGTGCGCAGATGACCGAAATCTGGCGGTTGCTGATCGTACCCCTGCTGTCGATCTGTGCCTTCCTGCTGCTCTGGGCCACACTGGCCCCCAAGGTGCAGACTTCGCTTGGTGCGGTTCCCGGACCTGCGCAGGTTTGGAGCGAGATGGTCAGCCTGAACGAAGACGCAAAAGCCAAGGCCGCCAAGCGCTCCAAATTCGAAGCGATGGTCGAAAAGCGCAATCAGAAGTTCATCGATGCCGGTCAGCCAGAGAAGGTCAAGGAAGTCGCCTTTACCGGGGCACCTTCGTATTACCAGCAAATCTGGACCTCGATCAAAACGGTGTTTTTCGGCTTTCTGATCGCCACAGTGGTCGCCGTGCCGCTTGGCATTGCCGCTGGTTTGTCCCCGACCGCCAATGCCGCACTGAATCCGCTGATCCAGATCTTCAAACCGGTGTCTCCTCTCGCGTGGTTGCCGATTGTGACCATGATTGTCTCGGCGGTCTACGTCACGAATGACGGCTGGTTTGCGAAATCCTTCCTGATCTCTGCCATCACCGTGACCCTGTGTTCGCTTTGGCCCACGCTGATCAACACCTCTCTGGGTGTGGCATCGATCGACAAAGACTTGGTGAACGTTTCCAAGGTTTTGAAAATGAACACTTATACCAAGATCACCAAGCTGGTGCTGCCCTCGGCCTTGCCGCTGATCTTCACCGGCCTGCGCTTGTCGCTGGGCGTCGGCTGGATGGTTCTGATCGCGGCGGAAATGCTGGCGCAGAACCCCGGCTTGGGCAAGTTTGTCTGGGATGAGTTCCAGAACGGCTCCTCCAGTTCGCTCGCCAAGATCATGGTTGCGGTTTTCACCATCGGCATTATCGGCTTCCTGCTGGATCGGGTGATGTACGCGCTGCAATCCCTGTTTACCTTCACGAACAACCGGTGATCGAGATGAGCATTCTGAGCTTCAAGAACGCCTCGAAATCCTTTGGCGAGGGCACCGCACGCACGGATGTGCTGCAAGGCATCGATCTGGAGGTGCAAGAGGGCGAGTTTCTGGTGATCCTCGGCTTTTCGGGCACCGGCAAGACCACTCTGATAAACCTGATGGCCGGGTTAGACAGCCCGACCACTGGGGAGGTCACGTTCAAAGGTGCCCCGATCAAAGGCCCGGGCCCCGAGCGTGGCGTGATCTTCCAGAATTATTCGCTGATGCCCTGGCTGACGGTCAGCGGCAATGTGGGTCTGGCGGTGGATACGGTCTTTTCTGGCCTCAGCAAGACCGAGAAAGCCGAGAAGGTCGCGCATTATGTGAAGATGGTGGGTCTCAGCCATGCCGCAACGCGCCGCCCGGCGGAACTGTCCGGCGGGATGCGCCAGCGGGTCAACGTGGCGCGCGCCTTGTCGATGAATCCCGAAGTTCTGCTGTTGGATGAGCCTTTATCGGCGCTCGACGCGCTCACCCGCGCCAATCTGGCAGATGAGATCGAACACATCTGGGAGGCCGACAAAAAGACCTGCGTGCTGATCACCAATGACGTTGATGAGGCGATCATTCTGGCCGACCGTATCATCGCTCTGAACCCAGATGGGACTTTGGGGCAGGAGTTTCGAGTGTCGATCCCACGCCCGCGGGATCGGGGTGCGATGAACAACGATGAGACGTTCAAACGTCTCCGCGCTGACGTCACCAAGTATCTGATGGATGTGGGGATCGAGGCCAAGGTCGAAGGCTCTCGTATTCTGCCGGATGTCACCCCGATCCACGGGGTTCCAACGGCGGTGGCAGAGGCGCAAAAGGGGATGATCGAGAACCGCTTCCTCGACTTTTCGCAGCTGCACAAGGTTTATCCGACGCCCAAAGGCCCTTTGACCGTGGTCGAAGATTTCGACCTTAAGATTGACAAGGGTGAGTTCATCTCGCTGATCGGCCATTCCGGCTGCGGCAAGTCCACGGTTTTGACCATGGCGGCAGGTCTGAACGACATCTCCAAGGGCGCGATCAAGCTGGATGGTCGTCACGTTGAAGGGGCCGATCCGGAACGCGCCGTGGTGTTCCAATCGCCCAACCTGTTCCCATGGCTAACCGCCAAGGAAAACGTCGCGATTGGCGTCGACAAGGTCTATCCCAAGGCCAGCATGGCCGAGCGGCAGGACGTGGTGGAGTATTATCTGGAACGTGTCGGACTGGCTGATGCGATGGACAAATCTGCCTCGGATCTCTCGAACGGCATGAAGCAACGCGTCGGCATCGCCCGCGCCTTTGCTCTGTCTCCAAAACTCCTGCTGCTGGATGAGCCCTTTGGGATGCTCGACAGCCTGACCCGCTGGGAATTGCAGGAAGTCCTGATGGAGGTCTGGTCCCGCACCAAGGTCACCGCAATCTGTGTGACCCATGACGTGGATGAGGCGATCCTACTGGCCGACCGAGTGGTGATGATGACCAACGGCCCGCAGGCGACAATCGGCAAGATCACCAAGGTCGACCTGCCGCGCCCGCGTACCCGCAAGGCCCTGTTGAAACATCCGGACTACTACGCCTACCGGCAGGAAGTCCTCGATTTTCTCGAAGAATACGAACACGGCACCAAGCCAAAAACACCCGCCCCAAAGGCGATTGCAGCGGAGTGAAATCATGAAGCAGAGACTTGTTGTCATTGGCGCAGGCATGGCCTCGGGTCGGGTGCTGGAACACCTGACCGACGCCGCGCCGGATGCATTCGACATCACCCTGTTCAACGCCGAGCCGCGCGGGAACTACAACCGCATCATGCTCAGCCCGGTCCTGTCGGGCGAGAAAACCTACGATGAAATCGTCACCCATGATGACACCTGGTATGCCGAGCGCGGAATCTCCTGCCGCTTTGGCGAGAAGGTTGCCAAGATCGACCGTGAGATGAAGGTGGTTGAGGGCGAGAACGGCCACGTTCCATACGACAAGTTGGTGATCGCGACAGGGTCGAACCCGTTCATGATCCCTCTGCCCGGGCATGATCTGGAAGGGGTGATTGCCTATCGTGATCTTGAAGACACGCAGCGGATGATGGGCATGGGGCCCGACAACAAGGTCGTCGTAATTGGAGGCGGTTTGCTGGGGCTTGAGGCGGCTGCGGGCATGGCGGCCCATGGCGTCGACGTCACCGTGGTCCACATCATGGGCCACCTGATGGAACGGCAACTGGACGAGGCCGCAGGCTACTTGCTGAAAAAGTCGTTGGAAGACAAAGGTATCAAGACTTGTCTGCAAGCGAACTCCAAGGAGATTCTAGGGAAGGAAGGTAAGGTCCACGCATTACTGCTGGAGGACGGAACCGAACTGCCCTGTGACCTGCTGGTCATGGCCGTGGGCATCCGTCCCAACACGGCTCTGGCACAAGAGGCGGGGCTGGCCACCGGGCGCGGCATCCATGTGGATGACCAGATGCTGACCTCGGACCCGGATGTCTTTGCGGTGGGCGAATGCGTCGAACATGACGGGGCGGTCTTTGGTCTTGTCGCGCCGCTCTATGATCAGGCGAAGGTCGCCGCGCAGGCGCTGTTGGGCGAAAAGACTGCGTTTGTTCAGAAAACCCTCTCGACCAAGCTGAAAGTCACCGGCTGTGATCTGTTTAGCGCGGGTGATTTCGCGGACGCGCCTGAGCGTGAGGATATCGTGTTCCGCGACCCCTCGCGCGGGGTCTACAAGCGGCTGGTCATCGAAGAGGATCGTCTGGTCGGCGCGGTCATGTATGGCGACACTGCCGATGGCAGTTGGTTCTTCGGTCTGATCAAGGATGGCACCAACATCGACGAAATGCGTGAGACGCTGATTTTTGGGCCCGCCTATCAGGGGGGCGACACCGCGGACCCTCTCTCAGCCGTTGCAGCATTGCCGCCTGAGGCGGAGATTTGCGGCTGCAACGGCGTATGCAAGGGCGAGATTGTTGAGGCGATCAATGCAGGGGCCGGTGATCTGGGTGCTGTGCGCGCCGGCACTAAGGCCAGCGCGTCCTGCGGGACATGCACGGGGCTGGTCGAGCAAGTCTTGCAAGTCACTCTGGGCGACGACTTCCAAATGCCAACGGCGCAACCAATCTGCGGCTGCACCGATCTGACCCATGAAGATGTACGTCGTCTGATCAAGGGGCAGGAGTTTAAAAGCCAGGCCGCCGTCTGGCAAGAGCTGGGCTGGACCACGCCCAACGGCTGCCATGTCTGCCGTCCCGCGATCAACTACTATCTTCTGGCCGATTGGCCGCTGGAATACCAAGACGACCCGCAAAGCCGGTTCGTGAACGAACGCAAACACGCCAATATCCAAAAGGACGGCACGTTCAGCGTTGTTCCGCGCATGTGGGGAGGCATCACCACCCCCGAAGAATTGCGCGCCATTGCCGATGCGGCAGACAAATACGATGTGCCGACGGTGAAGGTCACGGGCGGTCAGCGTATCGACCTTCTGGGCGTGAAGGGCGAGGATCTGCCCGCCATCTGGTCGGATCTGAACCAGGCTGGTCTGGTCTCTGGCCACGCCTATTCCAAGGGCCTGCGCACGGTCAAAACCTGTGTCGGCACCGATCATTGCAGGTTTGGAACACAAGACAGCACGGGTCTCGGCATCAAGCTTGAGAAAATCCTGTGGGGGTCGTGGACTCCGCACAAGCTGAAACTGGCGGTGTCAGGTTGCCCGCGCAACTGCGCCGAGGCGACCTGCAAGGATATCGGTGTGGTCTGCGTGGACTCAGGGTATCAGATCAGCATCGGCGGTGCCGCCGGTATGGACGTCAAAGAGACTGAATTGCTCTGTCAGGTCCCAACCGAAGACGAAGCGATTGAAGTCGTGATGGCCGTCACCCAAGCCTATCGCGAAGGCGGCAAGTATCTGGACCGTTTGTATAAATGGCTGGGCAAAGTGGGCATGGACTGGGTCAAAGCTCAGGTCGTGGAGGACCGGGAAAACCGTGCCGCTCTGGTCGAACGGTTCGAGCTGTCTCAAAGCATCTACCGTAAGGACCCGTGGGCGGAACACGTCAAGGACAAGGCGCAGACCTATGCGCCGATCGCAGATTTCACACTGGAGGCCGCAGAATGAGCTGGATCGACATCGGACATATCGACGACATCCCACTGCGTGGCGCGCGTTTGGTGAAAACGCATATCGGCTGCATCGCGGTCTTCCGCACCGCCGAAGCCGAAATCTTCGCTGCCACCAACAGCTGCCCACACAAAGGTGGGCCGTTGTCCGAGGGCATCGTGCATGGGCAATCCGTGACTTGTCCCCTGCACAACTGGGTGTTTGACCTGAACACTGGCGAAGCCCAAGGCACAGATGATGGGCGGATTGCAACGTATTCGGTGCGTATCGAAAACGGTCGCATCCTGCTGGACGACAGCGCGGTGACCCGTCGGAGCGCAGCTTGATGGACGGCACCGGCTTACCAGAGGTTCGTTCGACTTGCGCCTATTGTGGTGTAGGTTGCGGCGTTCTGCTTCGACCTGATGGTGCAGGGGGGCTGACCGTGGAAGGCGATCCCGACCATCCAGCGAACTTCGGTCGCCTGTGTTTAAAGGGTTTGTCACTGAGTGATACGGTTGGGTTGGACAACCGCCTGTTGGCCCCGCGTGTGTTTGGACAGGATGCAGAATGGCACGATGCGCTGCAACTGGTTGCAGATCGGTTTTCGTCAACGATTGCCGAACATGGTTCCGACAGTGTCGCATTCTACGTCTCGGGGCAGTTGCTGACCGAGGACTACTATGTCGCCAACAAGCTGATGAAAGGTTTCATTGGGTCGGCGAACATCGACACCAACTCGAGGCTATGTATGGCTTCAACCGTGGCAGGGCACAAACGCGCCTTTGGCACCGATACGGTGCCCGGAACCTACGAGGATCTGGATCAGGCTGATCTGGTTGTCCTGGTTGGCTCGAACCTCGCTTGGTGCCATCCCGTTCTTTATCAGCGCGTCATTGCCGCACGGCGTAAGCGTGGCACGAAGATTGTGGTTATTGACCCACGTCGAACCGCGAGCTGCGATCAGGCCGATCTACATCTGGCGTTGCAACCCGGCAGCGACGTCGCTCTGTTCAACCGCCTGCTGCGCAGCATTCACAAGACGGGGCACGTTGCCGCAGATTTTCTGGATCGCAGCGTTGGATTCTCGGAAGCCCTCGAGCTGGCACAGCTTGACGATCCTGATGAGACGGGGCTTACCTCAGATGAGATTGAAGCCTTTTGCGATCTGTGGATTGGCACCGAGCGCGTTGTCACAATCTTCAGTCAGGGCGTCAATCAATCCTCTAGCGGAACCGACAAGGTCAACGCGATCCTGAACTGCCATCTGGCCAGTGGTCGGATCGGGCGCCCAGGAATGGGGCCGTTTTCGGTAACCGGTCAACCAAATGCCATGGGTGGTCGAGAGGTGGGCGGCCTAGCCAATATGCTAGCCTGCCATTTGGATATCGAAAACGATGCCCACCGCGCAGCAGTCCGGAAATTCTGGAACGCACCGAAGATGGCGCAGAAGCACGGTCTCAAAGCTGTCGACATGTTTCGCGCCGTCGAAGATGGCCAGATCAAAGCACTATGGATCATCCACACCAATCCAGCAGTCACAATGCCGGACGCCGATCGAGTCAAGGCGGCGATCAAAAACTGCCCCTTCACCGTAGTAAGCGATCTGACGGCCCAAACAGACACTGCGCGCTTAGCAGACGTTTTGCTTCCAGCCGCAGGATGGGGCGAAAAAAGCGGCACTGTAACCAACTCTGACCGCACGATCAGCAGGCAACGTGGTGTTCTGACCCCTCCGGGACAGGCACGCGCGGATTGGGATATCTTGGCCGATGTGGGTCGCCGTATGGGTTGGACAGAGGCTTTCAGTTATGAATCTCCGGCGCAGATTTTTCGAGAATATGCGGACATGTCCTCGCTTGCCGTTTTATTCGGTAAAGACTTTGAGATTGCTAGGTTTTCGGACATCAGCGACGAAGACTATGATGCCATGTGCCCGACACGGTGGCCAACGACATCGCCGAAAGCTGACGGTCGTTTCTTCGGTGACGGGAAGTTTTTTCATACTGACGGCAAGGCGCGGTTTGTGCCGGTCATCCATCGAACGCCCAGGGCAGAGCCATCAGAACGCTACCCTTTCCTGTTGAACACAGGGAGAAATCGGGATCAGTGGCACACCATGACCCGATCCGGTTTGTCGCCTCGCTTATCGGCGCACCTGGCCGAGCCCTATTTGGAAATGAACCCGAAGGACGTCGATCAGCTGGGGTTCTATCCCGCCGATTTGGTCGAAGTTAGCAGCTCAGTCGGAAGCGGCATTTTTCGGCTTCGCATCACTGAAGCTATTGCGCCTGGAAATGTGTTCGCGCCCATTCACTGGACTGGAGAAACGGCCCCGGCCGCCCGTGTAAACGCCATAGTTCCCAGCGTTACTGATCCGATTTCCGGACAACCGGAGAGCAAGTCAACAGCGGTATCTGTACGACGTATGCATGCTGCATGGTACGGTTTCGCCGTTTCAATTGAACCAGTGTTGCCTAGGGCGGACTATTGGGCAGCTGCAAAAACAAGCAACGGCTACAGAATGGAGCTAGCTGGGAAGCAGATCGTAGAAGACTGGGAAAAGACTGCGCGCGATTGGTTCGGGTTGCCGGATGCAACGGTGACTTCAGTACAAGATTCCAAACGCGGTTCGTACCGAATTGCGCTCTCAGACGGGCGGCAAATTTTGGCAGCGCTCTTTGTTTCTCGCCAACCGACAACACTTATGCGAGATTATTTGGCGGCTTTGCCTGAGGTTGCGCCCCAGCAAATTCTCTCTGGTCGGTCATCTGCTGATTCCGACGACTGCGGACCAATCGTCTGCTCGTGTTTCGAGGTCGGTCTAAACACCATCATCCGCGCTATACACGACAGGCGATTGACCGATGTTGATAGTGTCGGAGATGCTCTTCAGGCTGGAACGAATTGCGGGTCCTGCCGGCCAGAATTGGCTGATTTGGTCGCAAAACATTCGAAATTGATCCTCCACAAAACGAAGAACTGTCCGCAAGAACAAACAGCTTAGTCTCAGGATCGCATTGAACATGACTGCGGCCCGCGTTAGAGATCTAAACAGGTGTCCAAGTTTTGCGTTTCCCCGAATGTCTCATGTGATGTGTGCCACAACAGCTAGATTGACCGAAGCCGAATGACGGTTATCTGCCGTCCTTTTGCAGGCCAACGGCGGCAATCAGTGCTTCGAAGTCACTCGTGCAAGATGCAGAAAAGGCAGCTGAGGGCTCTCTGCGGACTTCGGATGCGATGCGGCATCCAAACCCTGAGTAACAATTAGCACTGCGAGTTCGGCCCAAAGGAGACATTTAGGGTACCGTTCGGATGCCGCATCGGCAGCCCGCATTGCCGCCATTCGCTGCAGGTGCGCAGTCAAAGGGAAATCGAACTGGTGGTCTGCGGGACAAACCTGACATTCGGAACTACTACGTGTACCCTATCGGCATCGATTAGGGAGGCTTCGAAATGACCAATCCCAATGAAGTCGCGCACCATTACCATTCTGGACACTTGCTCAAGAGGATTTCCGATGGTTGCGCAGCATTGGACTTGACCCCACCAATTTCCCACGACGCTTTGGCTCCGGTTGACGAGTTCCACATTGGCGGGCGCCTCGCGACCGAACCGTTTGTGAAGGCTCTCGGTCTTTCCCCCGACAGCCGGGTTGTCGATTTTGGATGCGGTCTCGGCGGTCCAGCACGATATGTCGCTGCTGCTACCGGGGCGCATGTAACTGGCGTCGATTTGACCGCTGAGTTTGTGGAAACAGGACGCGCGCTTACAGAATGGACAGGTTTGTCTGATCGGGTGCAACTCATCGAAGGCAGCGTACTTGAGCTGCCGCTAGAAGCTCAGTCAATGGACGCTGCATACATGATCCATGTTGGCATGAACATCGCGGACAAGGCCGGCATAGCGCGCGAGGCAAAACGGGTTCTAAAGCCAGGAGGCATCTTTGCAATCTACGATGTGATGCAAGTGGGAGAAGGGCAAATGGACTATCCTGCGCCTTGGGCGTCTTCATCAGATCAAAGCGCGCTTGCTCCACCTGAGACATATGAGGCTGCTCTGAAGTCTGTTGGTTTCGAGATCAGAGCCCAGATTGACCGCACTGCATTCGCTAAGCAGTTTTTTGCAGATCTGGCGGCTGCGCAAAGCCGTTCAGATGGCCCTCCAGCTTTGGGTCTTCATCTGATCATGGGCGACGACACTGCACTTAAGGTTCAATACATGGTTCGGAACATCGAACGTGGTTTGATTGCTCCAATTGAAATTCACGCGCGCTTGCCGGTTTAGAAGACCGTCCATTTGATAGTTGTACGGACTAGTCAAGCATTTCTGAACGGCAACCGTTCAATACTTAGTCGCCTAAATCAGAAATAACGGACTTTAGCCGACGGATGGCTTCCGCGGTTATACGATCCTGGTCCACAGTGAGGGTGTAGCCCTCATCCTCCTCGTGAATGATGCGGCTCTCTCGCGCCGCGGCTTCGTAGATTGCTGTTGCCGCGTAAGTGCGGATCGGATTCTGAAATCCTTTCACCTGAACCGGCTCACGCTCTTCAACCTAGAGCCAATCTTTCACCAAAGAATAGGTTTCCGCTGCCAGTAATATGCCTCCTGGATCGCACTCGGCCTCAAGCCTTGCAGCAAGGTTCACTTCTCGCCCAATCGCCGTGTAATCCATCCGATCATTGGAGCCGAAATTGCCTATTGTGCAGTAGCCCGTGTTAATGCCTATGCGGGCCTGAAATGCTCGATCAATCAAGCCTTTGCGCCGCCATCCAGTTTGCAGGTCGTTCAAGGCGCGTTGCATGTCGATCGCCATCCGAACGCAAGCGGCTGCATCTTCCTTTGCGCCCAGACTTTCGGGTTCGCCAAAATACAGCATCATCGCATCCCCAATGAACTTGTCGAAATAGGCGCCGTGTCTCTGGGCGATCTTGGACATTTCCGACAAATATTCATTCAGTAACGAGGTCAATTCCTCTGCTTCAAGCTGATCTGTAATCTCGGAAAAATCGACGATGTCGGAAAAGAAGATCGTGAGTTTGCGGCGGCGGCTCTCGATTGCCGCTTGCTGGTTACCAGCTATGATTGACCGATAAAGTTGAGGCGGCATGTACTTGGCAAGCTGTTTGGATACGTTCTCCAGGGTCTCATTCGCTTCACGCATTTGGTTCAGCAAATGCAAGTTATCCAGCGCGATGTTTGCCTGTGCTGCAAACGTCTTGAGAATATCGAATTGCTCTGTTTGCAGCTTGCCGATCGAATGCCGCAAGACGGCAAGAGCTCCAACTGTCTGCCCGCCTTGAGAAATTGGGACCATCGTTACGGCCCGAGCTCCAGACGCAAGGAAGTTGCCAGCACCAATTCGAAACTGATCTTGTGCCGCCGCGACGTCTGGCAAATCAATCGCCTTGCCATTCAAAATGACGTGGCCGTGAATAGTTTCTGGATGGAGAGGTGCTGGAAAGCGACGTCGCCAAGCCTCAACACCATTTTGGTAAAATCAGGGCTGATTTGCAGATCAGACGCCGACGGCGTCTGTTCCTGCTGATCTGCCACGTGACGAACGCGGATGGGGCGCGCCTCCCCATTTCCAATTGGGCTCGTATGCTGTGAAGTCCCGGTTCAACAGGTTCGGCGCGATATTGAAGGCGTTATTGCAGTCGGTCGTCACTTTGTATTACTTCGATCTCTCGACTCGTATGCCATTTTCACGCATCAACCGACCAACACGACGACGCCCGACGCTCAGACCAAGTTCCTTCAACTCGCCAGTCATTCGTGGACGGTCGTGGCTGCTCAGGCTGAGACGAGATCGCTCCAGGACATGAGTCAGCACGACCGCGTTGGTCCGCTGCCTTTGGCTGGCTGGGCGGCTGCAATAAGCGCGCAGGATACATGAGCTGACATTCAGAACTTGGCAAAGGCGGTTAACTGGGAATTCGCTTCCATGCTCTTAGATGAAACTAAACCTCATGGCTTCTGGCTCGCGAAGTAGGTTGTGGCCTTTTTTAGAATACCCCTCTCCTCATTGAGAACCCGGTTCTCCCGTCGAAGTCGCTCGTTTTCACGGGCGAGGTCCAGATCCTTGTCCGACACAACGCCGGCGTTACGATGCGCCGGTACCCACTTGTTCAGCGTCGAAAGGCCAATACCTAAGTCTAAAGCAACCCGCCGACGTGTCAGCCCGCTCGTCAGCGGAGTCTACACTGCATCAGCACGGAAATCGTCCGTCAGTTTCAGTCCCAAAGTCCGTCTCCGTTGCTGCAATAAGTGCCATCAAAGGAGCGGCATCAAACCGCGACACGTCCAGATCGGGCTTGAGAGCGATCGGATTTCGATTGCATTGCAAGTATTACTAGCCGGGATAGCCCCTGTCTGAATCTTTTATAGAGCTGAGCAATGCACCTGGGCTGCAATCCATTTGAACTTATCCCGGTTAGGGCAACCTGCCTTCCAGAACGACTGAACGTGCAAAGCGTCCCGACCCGTCGAACCATTGTGTCGGCACGATCTCACTCAGGTCTCGGCGTCCGTTTCGTTCATACTGAAACTGAGCGAAAGCCTTGTTGCCTTTCCCATGGGTCTTGTTCGGTTTCGATGGCAACCAATTTGTGAAATTGACCGGCTCTCCGGTGTACCACCGCCAACCTGTCACGGCATTTTCTTCCTTTGGGTCCTTCCGGAAGCCAAAATAGGGGCCAGCCTTGTAACTGGTGTTGGTTCGACTGTCATAGCCTTGTTCAAACAAGGCTGGATCATGGGCGATCATGCGCACCACGAATGCGTTCTCGTCAGCCGATGTCAGGGATGCAAGATCGATGCCACAGCTCTCGGCGAGGCGGCGTGCGTCGTCGATCGAGCCGGAATAAATCATGGCGATGTAGAAGCTGCCCCGGTACTTGCCATAGATGCTTTTCCGCAGCCCAAGGCACCTGAGCACTGTTATGATCTCTTCGTTTTCACCCAGCATTTCAAGGTCATCCGGCATTTGACGCGCGGCAAATGGATTGCTGACAAAACTATCGTCAGCCCCATCCTGCCATTCCATTCGCAAGCTTGCCAGAACGGCCGCATCGACATGGCCCGTCGGATCAAGCCCTCGGGCCTCCTGCAAAGCCTTTATTCCCGCCCGCGTCTTCAGTCCGAACGCGCCATCCGGCACGCCGACCTCGAAACCGGCGGTATTGAGCGCCTCTTGCAGACGCTGTTTCCGTTCGCGGTCCGGTAAAAGGAAATCCTCCATTGTGGACAGGTGGCCCTGTTTCTTCAGCCAATCCGGCGTAATCTCGGCCATGCGCCCCAGAATCTCGGGCTCGACGATGGTGGCCGCCCGGTACTTGCCGGCGACCAGCGACCAGCCACGCATGGTGTTCACTTTCATCGCGGCGCTGATTGCAGTGTCGCGGGTCGCAAGGGGGCGCACGGCGACGGGCTGGGTCGTCTGGTCTGCAGGTGCCAGCATTGCCACCTGTTCGACCTGTGGCACAAGGTAGATGTCTTCGCCAGGCAGTGAGCCATATGTAAATGGCTCCTGAAATCCATCCGTAAGCTCCACCACCCGATCGCGCACCCGGCGAAACATTTTCCCAAGCTCCAACCCCGGCTGTTCGATATGTTCCAAAAGTGCCGTCGCATAGGGGCTGTTCCGGCCGCCCCCGTCCTGCGCCAGCGTTCCACCACGCGCGGCATAGCCCACGACAACCCCACCAGGTTCCACTGCGGCCAGCCCACGCCCGATCGACCGAGTGGCCGACGCGCGCGACATCTGCGCAACGAAAGGATTGTTGCGGCAGGCATCGACCAGAATCAGCTTCAGCCCCGGCGTATCGGCAATCGAATTCACGATTGCATCCAGACGGATGGCCTCGAAGTCGACGTCGCGGTCGCTTTTCAGGGCCGCACTCACCGGGATCAGGTAGTTGGTGTTCTCGATCTCAATTCCGTGGCCCGCGAAATAGACAAGCGCCACATCGGCCCCTGCGGCGGTTTCGGTAAAGTCCCGAAGTGCGATGCGCATACCGTTGTAATCCAGGTCCAGACCCGTGGTGACCTCGAACCCTATACGTGCCAGCGATATCGAGATGTCCTGAGCATCATTGACCGGGTTCTCCAGACTCGAGACATGCTGATAAGCGGAATTGCCAATAACCAGAGCCACGCGTCTTTCCGTCGCCGCAGAGGCTGCCGCTGTCAGGGTGCAGATCAGCGCAAGGACCAGCAGAACGCAGCGCAGAGCCAGACCTGAAAAAGACCAGTTTATCATCAAGCGTCCCCCGCGTGTCGGCCGAGGGGCTGGAGCGTGTCCTATGGCAGCGAAATGCCAGCAGACCGGACAAGGCTCGCAAACCCCGCATTCCGGTTGACCCTTACTTTACCCGACAACTCGATTTCGACAAAGGGTCGCAGGGCATCGAACCATAATCCCTCGGCAGCCAAGACCGACACATCCTCTGCGGCGGGCTCTGGGGCGGTGACCCGTTCCACGTAAGTCGTTACCGTCGCGATAACGGTCCCCGCCTCAGGTTCCGCCAAAACGACTGTCCAGACATAGATACGCCCCGGCTCCAGCACGAGTTCCGAGCGCGACAGGTCAAGCGCGTAGAACCCTTTTCTGAACCGACCTTTGCCGGAAATACCGACCCCGTTCTGCGGCGCTCCGATCGGGGCCATCTGTGCGGTCATCTGACCTGAAAAGTTTTCAGCCAAGTGCCAGATCAGTGGGGGTTTACCTAATGTAGTCACACCGCCGCCAGCCGGTGCCAGCACGGCCAGCACACCAGCCTCTTGCCCGACATCGCGGGTGGCAGCACCGACGCGGTCCGCCGGGGCACCGATGGTGGGCGGAATGAAGATGACCTCGTCTGGATCAGCCTGCTGACTGCCTTCGCTTTCTTGCGCCGACAGGGCAATGGTCGAGCCCAGAAGCAGCAGCAAACCGGTTATCAAAGCGCCAAGAGTGTTTCCCGAACATGCCGGTGTCATCATTACGATGCCCCCTTCTGTGCAGATCCTGTGAGCAAGAATAACCCAACTTCCCGCGACTTGTCGTCGTGGATAAGGTGCCCGACCAACTGAAACGTGAAATAGCGTCCAACGAGTTCTCGAAGATCAGCGCTGGCACAGATCGTGGTTGCCGACGCGCGCCTAACTTGCAACGCTTTTCCGAATGCCTCGATACGGGCTGCGATGTTCACCGTGTCGCCCATGATGTTGTATTGAAGGCTGCCCGCGCTGCCCAACGTGCCGCCCAAAACCACACCACTATGGAGCCCGATCCGCAGGCCATAAGGTGCCAACAGACCACCTTTTGCATTCAGTCTGTCAATCCGGTCAGAAATTTGCAGTGCCGTCCGGCAGGCCGCGACAGCGTCCTTTTGGATGTCTTCTTCGGTCGTTCGAGGCATCGGCGCACCGAACACCACCAGGATTCCGTCACCGGTGAACTTCTCAATGAACCCGCCGTTTTCGCGTGCGACCTGGCTCATCTCATCCAGAATTCGGCTTGTCCAATCCATGAAGGCTCCCGGCTCGGCCGAGCCGCCGACGGTCGTCGAGCCTTCCAGATCAGCAAGAAGGACACTGACGCGCAAGCGACGGGGGCGCGGTTTACCGCCAGCAAAAAGGATATCACGCGCGTTCCATATCTCGGCTGTGAGCTCCGGGGACAGATGATCCGAGAACAGTTTGGCGATGGCCTGGCGTTGCCGACGCGAGATGATCCCGACGGTGAGGAGCGCTAAGAGAAAGGCGGCAAACCAAGCAACCGATGTCGGAACGACCGGCAACCATAGTCCACGAGACAACAGAGTTGAAAGCGCTGCTCCGATAGCGATGGCAAGGCCTGGTCCAAGTAGTATGACGGTCAGCACAGTGCGCAACAGAACCCCAGCTAGTGCCCCGAACAATGCGCCGGCGAAGATTATCGCCAGGTGCGCACTTTGCCCGGGGCTGCGTATCGGTTGGCTGCGGCCCACGGCATAATCGATTAATTGCTGGGTGGTAGCTGCATGCACCAATACGCCGTAGCTGAATGGTGTCTGTGGCGGGTTGTTCAGCGGTGTGCGAAAATCGTCTTTGATCGACTTGCTGGTAACCCCGATCAGAGCGACCTTTCCTTCGATCATGTCCGCGTCTGCTTGTCCGGCGAGCAAGTCGCGGGCCAGTACGATTGGGGCCATCGGCAATGCATTGGTGTAATCCAGCAGCACCTGATAGCCTGTATCATCCACCCCGCGATAACTGCCGAACCCGTCTTCCAGCCGTCGCACCGGCGTCTGACCAAACAACAGGGTCCGGGGATCGTCCGGCCAGGCTTTCAGGCTGTTTTGACCCGTGGCGCGCAGGGCCAACTGTGTGCTGAACGCCAAAGAAATGCGATCAGTGCCGCTGACCAGCAGAATACCGCGCCGGGCGACACCATCCGCGTCGACGGGGATATCAGCAAACCCCACGCTGCCGTCGTTCTGCGCGAAATCCGGCGCCTCGATGCTCAGCCCGCCGCTGTCGTTCAGTTTCACAACCCAGATCGCATTGGACTTCAGGAACGCCGCTTCGAGTTGCTGCCGCCCCTCGATCACCTCATTGTCGCGATAGATGTCGATACCGATTACAGCGGCGCCCGCCGACGACAGTGCGTCGATAATGTTCGCAACCTGACCATCTGAGAGGGGCCAGCCCCAGCTGCGCAAATCCTCGTCATCGACCGCGACCACGACAACATCCTGTGCCAACGCATCGCTGGCCCTGCGGGCCAAAACCCAATCGTAATGTGCAAGCTCGGGCCGCTGCAGGTAACCTTCAGAACGAAGGCCTGCGAGGATCGTGAAAACTCCAAGCGCGGCAAGACCCGCCACGAAAAGCGCCTGCACCGGACTAAGAAGCCTTCTGTTCATCTTACAAGTTTGCAGTTGTTCGAAGGTAAATAGCAACTTACGTTCGTTGTTTTCTCAAGACCATCGGGGAGTTTGCGGGGCTGAACGCCGCTCAAACCGTGTCTTTGAGGGTGAACTGTACATGGCGGTCTTTTGAGGAACCTGCTAAAGCTATCGGTTCAGGGTCGAGAAATTGACTCCGATATCGGCCACCACTCGTTTTCACTTCAGCTTGGCTGTCAACGCGGTGCGCATTGCCTTAGTGTGCGAAGCCAGGGTTGGTTTGCATGCCATGTTGTTTCTCTTTTGTGGTAAAGTTTCAGGTCACAAAGGCTGAACATGTCCGGGACAGGGTCGCAGAGTCTTTCTTTGCCCTGACGTCGTTGGCTTGATCCAAAGCAAAGCCCACGGTTCAGCAGCAGTATAGAGGAATACCCGCAGCGAGTTTTCAGGCGGTGGATAATGAAGAAAAACTCATTGATTTTTTTTGCTTTGGCTGCGCTCGCGATGGTGGGCGTGGTGCTCTATTCCCTGGTCTCTGAAAATGGAAGCCAGTTGCCTGATGGATTTGCCCGGGGGAATGGTCGGATCGAGGCCGAGCAGATTGAAATTGCGCCGACCTTAGCCGGACGTGTCGAAAGCGTCATGGCGGTTGAAGGCGGTATGGTCGCCACCGGTGACGTGCTGGCCGAAATGGACAGTGATGAGTTGTCCGCCACGCTAGATCGTGCCAAGGCCGAAGTGGCGCTGGCGCATCAGACCAAAGTGGAAGCAGAGGCACTTGTTGTGCAGCGGAAAAGCGAACTGCGCCGGGCCGCGCAGGAGCTTCAGCGCGCAACGGCTCTTCTGACTGGGCAGAATATCTCTGAAACGGTTTTCGAAGAACGCGAAACCATACATCAGGTTGCCGCGGCGGTTCTGGGTGCCGCACAGGCGCGCGTGGCCACTGCAGAAAGCCAGATTGCGGCCGCCGAGGCCGAAGTGCGCCGTATCGAGGCGCTGATCGAAGACAGCTCGCTTTTGGCTCCGACACGCGGGCGTGTGCTTTATCGGCTGGCGGAACCCGGCGAGGTCGTTGCCGCGGGTGAACCAATCCTGACTCTGCTCAGCCTTGAGAATGTATATATGGAGGTGTTCCTGCCTGCGCGCGAAGCCGGATTGCTGCCTATTGGTGCCGAAGCTCGCATCATTCTTGACGCCCTGCCGGACTATTCCATTCCAGCCTTTGTAACCTTTGTCTCTCCTGAAGCGCAATTCACACCCAAGCAGGTCGAGACTTTGGATGAACGCGAACAACTGGTGTTCCGCGTCCGTGTGCGCATCCCCGAGAATCTGGTCCAACGCCGGATTGAGCACGTCAAAACCGGGCTTCGCGGTGTTGCCGTGATCCGGATCGATCCAAACCTTGCGTGGCCAGAGGCGTTGGAACAGGGTATCCCGCCCGAGCTGTTCGAATGACGCCAGAGGCCGACATTGAGATTCGCATCACGGGTGTCACGCACCGGTATCGCAGCGATGTCGCGTTGCAGTCGGTTTCGCTTGATCTTCCCAGGGGCCAGCTGGTCGGCTTCATCGGACCGGATGGGGTGGGAAAGTCGACCCTGCTGGGGTTGATCACCGGTGCAAAAAAACTGCAAACCGGATCAATCAATGTTCTAGGTGGCTTGATCGACGACGCCGCGCACCGACGCCTTATCTGCCCGGCCATTGCCTTCATGCCACAGGGCTTGGGTCGAAACCTTTATTCTGAGTTGTCAGTACGCGAGAACCTTGAGTTCTTTTCGGGGCTTTTTGGCCAAGGGCAAGAAGAATGTGACATCCGGATCAATGCGCTGTTGTCGGCGACAGGGCTGGCGCCGTTTGAAGACCGGCTTATGGGCAAGCTTTCGGGCGGGATGAAGCAAAAGCTCGGCCTGTGCTGTGCTCTGATACATGATCCGAAGTTGCTGGTTTTGGATGAACCGACAACCGGTGTCGATCCACTCTCACGCCGTCAATTCTGGGCATTGATTAATGCCATTCGGGCAGAGCATCCCAGACTGTCCGTCCTTGTGTCCACTGCTTACATGGAGGAGGCGGAAAGCTTTGACCGAATTGTTGCAATGGACGGAGGTCGCGTCATCTTTCAAGGCAAACCTGCTGAACTGAAAGGGCAGGACCGGGATCTCGAAACCGCATACCGGCGCTTGCGGTCACACGATGGTTTTGGATTGGCGTCGGAACAAACACCTGTTCGGCAGGTCAACCCGAACCCTGTGATTTCTGCCCGAGGCCTGACACGTCGGTTCGGGGATTTCACCGCTGTCGACAGTGTCGATTTCTCGATCCATCGCGGAGAGATATTCGGTTTTCTTGGGTCAAACGGTTGTGGCAAATCCACCACGATGAAGATGTTGACCGGCCTGTTGCCAGTCAGTTCCGGAGAGGCATTGTTGTTTGGCAACCCGGTTGATGCACGTGATCGCAAGATGCGTCGCGACATCGGATACATGAGCCAGGCTTTTTCGCTCTATGGCGAGTTGTCAGTTCATCAGAACCTACAGCTTCATGCCCGGATATTTGCAATCCCTGATCGAGAGGAGCGCATATCGGAATTGACCGAACGTTTTGGTCTGACGGCCCATCGCGACACACTAGCTGCCGCGCTGCCTCTTGGAATCAAACAACGTTTGTCATTGGCGGTGGCGGTTATCCATCGTCCCCGAGTTCTCATTCTTGATGAACCAACCTCGGGTGTGGACCCCGAAGCACGCGATGTCTTTTGGGCTTTGCTGGTCGAACTTTCGCGCAAGGACTTGGTGACGATCTTTGTCTCCACCCATTTCATGGCCGAGGCAGAGCGCTGCGACCGCGTATCATTCATGCATGCGGGCCGTGTTCTGGCGGAAGGTACGCCCGCGGACCTGATCGCCGCAGAAGGCACCGGCAGCCTTGAGGAAGCTTTCATTTCAGTTTTGGAGGCCGCAGAAAAACCTGCACCTGTCGTGGCACCCAAAGTTGACTTTGTCACCAAGACCAAGGTCACCGGACAAGGTATCGGTCGTGCCCTGACTTACACACGACGCGAAGCGGTTGAAGTGGTCCGCGATCCAGTTCGTCTGGCATTTGCATTTCTTGGCTCGGCGATTTTGATGCTGGTGTTCTGCTTTGGCATATCACTCGACATAGAAGATCTTGAGTTTGCCGTTCTGGACTTGTCTCAAAGCCCGGAAAGCAGGGCTTACACGGAAGAAATATCGGGATCGCCTTATTTCAAGCAAACGCCGCCTTTGATCAGCGCCACAGAAGGGCGCAGACGGTTGCAGGCAGGGGACGTTTCGATGGTGATCGAGTTGCCACCTGATTTCGGGCGCAAGTTGCGCACAGGTGAACCTACCCAAGTGCTGGCAACCGTTGATGGCGCGATCCCCTTCAAGGGGGAAACAATCGAGGGGTATGTCGCCGGGCTGCACCAGTCGTTTCTTGACGGGCAGTCGAGGACCACAGGCGAACACGCGGTTGAGATCGCCCGTATTGAACCCCGGTTTCGCTATAACCAGAGCTTTGAGAGCATTGCCGCGATGGCCCCGGCCATGCCCGCCATCCTGCTGATCATGCTGCCTGCCGTGTTGGCTGCGGTCAGCGTCGCGCGAGAGCGCGAGCTGGGCTCGGTCGTCAATTTCTACGTAACACCGACAACGCGGCTCGAGTTCCTGATCGGCAAACAGATACCCTATATCATGATTGCCTACGTGAATTTCCTGTTGCTGGCCGCAATGATTATTTTTGTTTTCGATGTGCCGCTTAAGGGCGATCCCCTGCCTTTGGCATTGGGTGCGTTTTTGTATGTTTGGGCGACGACGTCTTATGGATTGCTGATCGCAACCATGACATCCAGCCAGGTGGCAGCGACTTTTGCCACTGCTATCGCTTCGGTCGTGCCTACCATCCAGTTCTCGGGTCTTTTGCAGCCCGTTTCGACGCTAGAGGATGGTGCGCAGCTTATCGGCTCTCTCTGGCCCTCATCCTACTTTCTGCACCTCAATGTCGGGGCCTTCACCAAAGGGCTTGGATGGGAGGCGCTCGCACCGGACATTTTGGCACTGGCCTGCTTTGGACCGGCGTTGACACTGATCGCCGCGCTTTGCCTTCGCGCGCAGGAGAAGTGAATGCAGCGATTGTCCTGCATATTCTGGCTTGGCCTGAAAGAAGTGATGAGCCTGCGTCGGGACTGGGTGATGATGGCGCTGTTGGTCTGGTCTTTCACGCTGGCACCCATGATGGAGGCAACCGGCGTAGCGACCTCGGTCAACAACGCGTCGATTGCATTTTCTGATGAGGACAATTCTCCACTGTCCCGAGCGCTTGCCACGGCATTTTTTCCACCCGAGTTCCAGCCGGTCGTACAAATCGGACCAGGTAGCGGTCCAGCGCAAATGGACGCCGGAGAATTCATCTTCATAGTTGTTGTTCCACCGGGATTCGAGAAAGACCTGAGGGCAAGGCGCAAGCCTGAAATCCAAGTTCTGATCGACGCCACGGCGATGGAGCAGGCCGGGATCGGCGCCAGCTATATCACCAATATTTTGGGTGCCGAAATTCGCCGCTTTGCGATCGGTGTCGATCTTGTAGATCCACCGCTGGTCGATGTCATCCTAAGAAGCGCTTTCAACCCCAACCGTGATACCGTGCGTTTTGCCGGGATCGTTGCCCTGATCGGACAGATCATGTGGCTTACCACCATTCTGACCGGCGCTGCCATGATCCGAGAGAGGGAGCACGGGACGATCGAGCATCTGCTGGCAATGCCGCTGACCCCGTTTGACATTGCAGCAGCCAAAATCTGGGCCAATGCTGCAATTGTCCTGATCGCGGCCAGCCTGTCTCTGACCTTTGTCATGCAGGGTGCGCTGGGAATTGAAATCTCGGGGTCAAAAGGACTGTTCCTGTTTGGCACTGTCCTGTTTCTGTTCACCGCAACCGCACTCGGGGTTTTTCTCGCTACGATTGCGCGTTCGATGGCGCAGTTTGCGCTTTTGGTCATGCTGATCGTCCTTCCCATGCTGATGCTGTCCGGAGGAGAGACGCCGGTTGAAGGGCAGCCAGACTGGTTGCAGGTCGGGACGCTGCTATTGCCGTCTCGTCACTATATGGCCGCCAGTCAGGCAATTGTGTTCAAGGGTGCCGGTCTCGAAACAGTTTGGCCAGAGTTCATCTGGATGGCTTTGCTGGGCGCTGTCCTGCTGGCAACAAGTCTGGCCCTCTTTCGGAGATCTGTTGAGTAATTGAGCCAAACCGGTTTGGGATAATGTTCAAGGGCGATGTCATAATGCCTCTGGGACGATTGATTTATTCATATGTGACCGAATACCCCGGCCGCCGATCAGCTGTTAGAATCCCCTTCTCCCGCTTCGAAAACTTGCACGCGTCGTTTGGCAGAACCTTCAATCATCCACCTCTTTCGGGCCACATCTTTGGATCGTGTGGGAAGTTTTTGCGCAGGCTGCGGATAAGAGTGGCGTACTCGCAAAACCGCAACGCAGAGCGATTTCCCCAGGCGCAAGATCACTGTAGCGAAACATTTCGCGGGCACGTGCCAGACGTAGAAGCAGATAATACCGCCCCGGTGTTGTCTGAAGCTCCGTCCAGAACAGACGGCGCAAGGAGCGTTCGGACATATGAACCTGTTTTGCAAGGGCAGAGACCGGCTGCGGTGTTTCGAGTGCTCCGGACACCAATGCGACAATCCGTTTGAGTTTTGGCGACACCGCTGACGACAGCGCCTGATCTGGATAAGAGGCACCGTGCCGCCTGGAATTGTCATGCAGGAACATCGCCGCGGCGTCAAAGGCAACTGATGGGCCAAACCTGCTCCGGATAAAGTGCAGCATCAGGTCTAGGGCCGCTGCGGCGCTGCCGCATGTCCAGAAACGACCATCCTGAACATAACGGTCAAAGAGGACATGGGTTTCGGGAAACTCCTCTGCAAACTCCTCAAGAAGTTGCCAGTGTAACGTCGCCTTCCGGTGGTTCAGAAACCCGCCCCGCGCCACCACCCATGCTCCTGTATCCGCTGCAATCACTGTTGCGCCCTGCATCAGCCGGCCAAGGCCCCGGCCACGGCGCAGCGCAGCACTGCCGAATGGCTGGCCGACGACCATGCAGTCACTTAGGGGCTGGTGGCCGTACTTGATGACCCCCGCCACGGGCGGATGCGTCAGATGGGCAATGTGGCCTGGCTGGCCGACGATCCGGGTGTGATGACCAAAACCGCTGGCCCTTAAGCGGATGGATATCGCAGCGAGCTTGCCCGTGTTTTCGCGGAACCACCCCGAAATTTCAGCGTTGGAGAAGGGCAAGGCGATTGGCTTGATGGGCTCAAGGTTCTGGATCTGACCAACGTCATTGCCGGGCCGACCATCGGGTCGTCATTGGCCCGTTTTGGGGCGCAGGTCACACTGGTACAGCCGGTACGACCTTCGGTCGATCCGTGGAGCGCGGTGTTTTTTGGCCTGCATGCTCAGCGCGGCAAGAAGAGCATCTTGCTCGATCTGCGTTCGGAGGGCGGGCAGCACGTCTATTGGCAAATGGTCGCTGAAGCAGACGTAATCACAATGAACGGAACAGACCTGCAACGAGAAAGCTTGGGGCTGAGTGAAGCCCGGCTGACAGAGGTTAACCCGCGTCTCATCGTTGTGCAGCTTGACGCCTGGGGCGGACCGCGTCGGGGACCAAAATCGGATCATCTGGGTTATGACGATCTCGCACAGGCCGCGACCGGCGCGATGACCCGCTTTGGCGGCGGGCCGGAAACGCCCGAGGAACACGCCCATTTTGGCACGATTGATGCATTGACGGGGCATTGCGCCTGCGTGGCGCTGGGCGCCGCGCTGGAGCGGCTTAGAATGACATGCAAGGGTGGCATCGCCCGCGCGTCGCTAGCCGCCGCAAGAGAGTTGATTCAAGCGCAGTTCATGTATGATTTCGACACGCGCGCGCCGTTTGACGAACCTTCGGGGCGTAAAACGCTTGGTTGGGGGCCGTTCTATCGCTGCTATGCCGCGTCCGACGGCTGGATGTTCTTCGCCGCACCGACCGAGGGTCACGCCGCCTTGGCGCGCGTGCCTGACCCATCCGATCTTGCCGGCTTGGACGATACTGATCTGGACTCTGCTCTGTCCGAGCGTTTCGCGCAAAAACCAGTGGCCGTATGGGCTCAGGCTTTCGCTGGGAGCTCGGTGGGTGTGACCCGCCTCGGTTCGCTGCACGACACCCGCGACGTGGGCCTTCAGGCTGAAAGCGCAGGCGCTATCGACATTCGCAATGCAACCTTCCGAGCCGTTCGACATGACCAGCACCCGATGGCCCGCTGGGTTGATCTGGTTGCCCCCAATGCGGTGCGACCGCAGAATGCCACGATAACCATCCCCGGCCCGGCACCAAAATACGGACAAGACACGCGCGAAATCCTTGCGCGTCTGGGTTATGGTGACACCGAGATACAACGTATGATCGAAAAAGCCGTGGCAGCTGAGAGCTGGTCGGAAAAATATCTGCCGGAATAGACACATGACCCAAGACAAGTTCGGACCGGAAATCACGCCACGCACCCGTGCAAAGGCGCGCCATATCCTAGATCATTATTACATCGGCCCGTCCCGAAATGCTGCGGTTCTCGAGATCTGGGGATATACCCCAAAGATGAGCTATGCCCCCGGAGATCGCGTGGTACTTCATGTGTCGACCACGGCGCGTGAATGGGATCTTGAGATCGGTCGCGACGGGCTGGTCTATCAACCACTCCTGACCGAGACGGGCTAGCCGGGGGTGTATCACCCCACGCCGGAGGATTGCTCGGTCAAGGGTTGTGGCTGGCCCGAGGCCTATGGTTTTGCATTCCCGAAGACTGGGCGCCTGGCGGCTACCTTGTCACCTTCCGCGCCCGCAGTGGCGACGAGATGGTCGAAGAGCATCACATCATCCTTGTAAGAAGCGCCCCTGATGCCACGCCATCACTCTATGTTCTGGTTTGTGCCACCGGCACATGGCTGGCTTATAACTGCTGGGGCGGCTCGAACCATTACGAAGGCATCACCGGTCCCGAAGGTAACGCCTTTTCCCCGGTTCTTTCGACCCAGCGACCCTGGTCGCGCGGGTTTTGCAGGCTGCCTGAAGGCGCCCCGCGGGCGCTGCGGGAAAAGCTGACCAGACCGGGCGAAATGGTGCGCTACCCCTATATGGAATGGGCTTACGCTTATGGCTATTCCAAGAAATACGCCTCGGCTGGGTGGGCCAGCTATGAACGCTATTTCGCCCGTTGGGCCGAGGGGGAAGGCTATGATTTCGACGTGATCGCGCTGCATGATCTTGAGCACGACCCGAAGCTGCTTGGCCAGTATGCCTGTGCCGTGTTTGTCGGCCATGACGAAAACTGGAGCGCGATTATGCGTGATGCTGTTGACGCCTATGTCGATGGCGGTGGCAACGTTGCACGGTTTGCCGGAAACTTCCTGTGGCAGACCCGGATCGAAGACGAGGGTCACACGCAGATCTGTTACAAGTATATCGCGGATCAGGACCCGCTTATGGGCACCGAACAAGAGCACCTCGTCTCGGGTGCCTTCGAGGTCGCACCAGTTGACCGCCCGGGTGCCTTGACATTCGGAGTTAACGCTCTGCGCGGTGTTTCCGCCGGTCTTGGGAATTGCGTTGGCGGCGGCGCAGGCGGCTTTACGGTCTACCGCCCCGACCATTGGGCATTTGACGGAGTCGGGGTCGGCTATGGCGACATTTTAGGCGCGCACGCCCGGATTTTTGGCTATGAGGTCGATGGTCTGGATTACCGTTTCGAAGACGGTCTGCCATTTCCCACCTGTACCGACGGCGCTGTTCCAGAGATCGAGATACTTGCCATGGGGCTTGCCACCAATATCGAGGCAGATCACGGGGTCTGGGGTGAAACGCTCTACATCGGTGCCGACGATGCGCGGTTCAAGGCGCAGGTGCTGTTCGGCGAAGTCACGCCCGAGACGCTCGACACCTGTAAACGTGGCAATGGGATGATCATCTCGTGGCGTCGCGGCAAGGGTCAGATCTTTACAGCCGCAACCTGCGAATGGGTTGCCGGGCTGATCCGCCGGGACGAGCAGGTAGAACAGATCACCCGCAATGTGCTCGACAGGTTGGGAAAGGGTTAGGTTAAGTGCTAAAATGAAGGTTGGGGCGTATTGCCTTTCCAAAGAATTACTTGTTTCGCGGATACATGACCTTCACGTTTACTACCGGCAAGTGATGCGGTGACTAACAACTCGATCAGACGAGAGACGATCAGCAAATTTAAGCCCAAGCCGAACTGGTTTTTTCAGGTTTCACCACACAACAGGAATGGCTTAGCGAATTAGCAAAGGCCGTTTAAGATATCCGGCAAATGTCCGATACCGTACAAACCAGAATACAATCGCGCAGCAATGTGGCGTTCGCCGAAGAAGAGCGTCAAGGGACATTGCTGGCAGCTAAAGTCCGAACACTTGCATTGGCCGTTGTTCTTCTTTGGCAGGCGATCGACAGCCCGGAAACAGGACCGGCTTATTACTTCAATCTTCTGGAAATTTTTTTCTTTATTTTACTGGGAGGTTTGCAGTTTGTCGCTGCCTACACGCGTCGCGGCGGGCGTGGTCTTCCGTATGTGTTCGTTACGTTAGATTGTGTTTCGCTTGCAGCCGTTTTTACCTTGGGATCACCATATATCGACAGCCCCTTGCCACCCGCCATAGCGATGGACACGGCGCGGTTTTTGTTTTTCTTCCTATTTCTGATGCAGACATCTTTCAGTTTTCGGCCTTCCCTTGTGGTTTGGTGCGGTGTCAGCATCATTGTGTCCCGCCTCGGGATGTGGGCATGGTTTCTGAGTCAGCCTGACGTACGCAGTAACTTGGAGTTGACCGAGCAATCCGTTGAAGCCTGGCTTGCCGGGGCAAGAGACTTGAACTTTCTGTTTCTTGGCTATGCAGCCATAGAATTGATGGTCGTGCTGATCGTGTCTGCCGGGCTTGCAATCGTCGTCGCGCGCTCTCGCAGGCTGGTTCAGAATTTCATTTCGACCGAAAGAAAGCGAGCCAGCCTGGCGAGGTATTTTTCACCCAACGTGCTTGACGAATTGAGCAGTCTGGAAGCCGGAATTGCGGCTGGTAGGCAACAAAACGTTGCCGTGTTATTCGCGGACATAATGGGGTTTGCGAAGCTTTGCGAGAACGCGACTGCCGACGAGGTGATCGAACTTTTACGAGACTACCATGATCGGTTGGGTAAATCGGTATTCGATAACTCTGGCACTTTGGACAAGTATATTGGCGACGGTCTTATGGCCACGTTTGGCACTCCAACGCCCAGTGCACACGACCCTGCCAATGCGTTGAACTGCGCATTCGAGATGATAGAAGCGTTGGACAAATGGAACGCAGAAAGAGAGTTGTCCGGGAAGGAACCGGTGCGTGTGGGAATCGGGCTGCATTGGGGATCGGTTGTAGCTGGCGACATAGGCAACGAGCGGCGACTGGAATACGGCGTGATTGGGGACAATGTGAATGTCGCAAGCAGGATCGAGCACCTGACCAGAGAACTGAACACGCAATTGGTCGTGAGCCACGATTTGGTGCAGGCCATCGGGCACAACGATGCAATCCCAAACTTAAGCCGGTTGACTGACGCCGGAGAACAAAAAATCCGGGGGCGCGCCGCTCTGGTTAAGGTTTGGGTTTATCCGGCAAGCCGATGACATCTCAGCGCGACAGCATCGCGACAGTTGAGCTCGCATTTATTTCCGAGCTCACTTGTAGACGGTGATCCTATCAAGGCATTGGGCGATTGAGACCGGCACGGCAGTGAGGCCTGTCAAACCTCCGCCCCCCCGTAAACCAGGCAGGGGTTACTCGATCCGAGAAAGCAATTGGAAAACCGGCAAGAGTTGCCCAAAAACACCTTTCGTTCGTTCAATGAGGTTTGGTTCGATAGCTAAGGCAGGATTGCTCAAATCTGTCCAGACGGTAAAGCCTTTGCGGCGCAATGCCTCTTCATTTGGATGATCTTTGTCGAAACCGGAGGGAACACGTTTCAATTCAGGATCCCCGACCCGGAAACCACGCTTTCGCATCTCAGCGGCAAGCTGTATCACCTCTGCCCCATTGGGGCCTGCCATCTCTGTTCGGAAGGCATCCAACGCTTCCTTTTCGTACTGAAACACCCCGCAGCCAAGCGCCAGATCATCGGGTGAGAGACCGAAGAACCACATCGGCGGCTGATCCGCACTCCCGTCTGGAATAAACGCAATATGCAGGTGTGCGTTGTAAGGTGTTTTGTCCTTGGAAAATCGGACATCCCGATGAATACGAAAAATCTTGCTGCTATGGGTCTGGCCGGTCAGATCACGCAAGGCATCCGCCATGTCATTCGCGAACTGCGTGCCTGCCTGCTTCAAATGGGTCTCGTAAGTTGATTTGTTGGCTGCAAACCATTCCTTCGTGTTATTGGCCCGCAAATCCCTGAGAAAACCAAGCGCTTCGGGTGAGAAACTTTCAAACTGAGCCATTGCTTTCTCCGTTCAGTCTTTCGCGGGAAGGGCCGCGGCGTGTTCGAGACAAAGGTGTAACCAGCGCCGCAAAGCGGCGTCATCGCAATCACTCTCATCCACGCGGATAAAACCACCCAGCTTGCGTGCACCGTGAATCACTTCTTGAGCCGCAGGGTCCGCCAGCGCAATGCTTTCGTTGTCCTTGCCCACCCGGAACATGAAACGGCCCAGCCCGTCGTTATGCCGCCGCGCCCCGCACAGCATGTTGCCGTTCAAGAAAAAGCAATTGCCACCCATCATACGCTTTTCTGAAATGCCCACATGCGCGGCCAAAGCGTCACGAATGCGTGCGTTGAGGGATTCATCCACCGGCATCAGCTGGATGCCTCAAGCTGCCGGTGGATTGATGGCGTGAACGGAATATAATCGACGAAGTTTCCATGTGACCGCATTACGCGCACGAACCTGTCGCCCCCATCCCATAGCGGATGGGCAACCGTCCTGAATCGACGCAGGCCAACAGCAATCGCCAGTGGAACGGTTACCCAGTCTAATAACGCTGCAACAACCTGCACAATGTGCGAATTTTGTTCCATCTGCGCCCTCCTTTCAGACAGTTCTCAGGGTCTCATGCTTTCATACGTGATCAATGCAAAGCGGGCACCTTGGGGGTCGTTCAGCGTGGCCATGCGCCCGACACCCGGCATATCCATCGCGGGTTGAAGAACTTTGGCGCCTTTGGCTTCGGCCTTTGCAACACTCGCATCCACATCGGCCACTGTGAAGAAGACCGTCCAGCTTCCACGCGCCTCTGGCATTGGTGAAAAGCCTCCGATAGCGGTCTCGCCCACAACTGCAGCTGAATAACTGGACCCATCCTGCATCGGCATATCGCTGATCGTCCAGCCCAGCACATCCTGGTAAAAGGACTTGGCTTTGCTCTGATCCGGCCCGGAATGCCCGATCCATCCTGAATTTCCGACAGCCGTCATCTCAAGTATACTCATGGGTACCTCCGTTGGTTACGCCCGCCACATGCGGGTCTGACCCAAGGACGTATGAGGAGTGTGTGTTCCTACAGGCCCTCCAATTCTTTTTGACTGATTTTGATTTTTTCTTTGATCACGTCACATTCCAACGCGGTGGGGGAAAGCGCCAACACGGTTTCAAAGGCGGAAATGGCGTCGTTATGATCCCCCGCTTCTTGCAAAAGGCCACCTCGCATCGCGTGAAACCAACGATAGTTGGACAACTCCTGTGACAGCGGATTCATTGCTTTCAATGCATAGTGTGGGCCGTATAGCTTGGCCTTTGCGGCAATCTGGTTGAGCCGGATCACCGGTGTCGGTTGTAATGCGTAAAGGGCAGCATAGTGACTTTCGATCAACGCCCAGTTGGTTTCTTTCGATGAGGCGGAACAGGCATGTGCCGCTGCGATTGCAGCCTGGATGATATATACCCCGCGGTGGCCAGTCCGCTGGGCTTTTTGCAACAGCGATGTAGCCTCAGCGATATTCGAGCGATCCCAAAGATCGCGGTTCTGATCGTCGAGTGCGACAAGCTTGCCTTCCACGTCAATCCGGGCCCGGCGCCGGGCGTGTTGAAACAACAATAGCGCCAGCAATGCGGCCTGCTCGCCCATTGCAGGGAACAATGCGACAAGAAGGCGGGCAAGCCGGATGGCTTCTTTACACAGCGTGAGCTTGATTTGCTGTGGCCCGGCCGAGGTCGACCACCCTTCGCTGAACATCAGATAAACCATTGTCGAGACTTCGCCCAACCGGGCTTGCCTCTCTGCCGGGCTTGGCGTTTCAAAGGCGACCGGGTTATTTGCGATCTTCTTTTTGGCGCGGGTAATGCGCTGCTCCATGGTTTTGGATTTGACCAGAAATCCGCTGGCGATCTCATCGACACTCAGCCCCACGACCACCCGCAAAGCAATGGCGATCTGATCCCGCCGATCCAGTTCCGGATGACAGCAGATGAACAGCAAGCGCAGGACATCGTCCCGCATCTCGTCTGGGTCGGGTGTGTCCGCCGGCATCGGTTGAAACTCCTCTGCGTGGCGCGACAAGATTGCCGTGCGCCGCCGGGATTTGCGTAATTCGTCCAGACCCGCATTCCGGGCCGTGGCCAGAAGCCATGCCAATGGATCACGAGGCGCCCCGTCCTGGGGCCAAACTGCCAAGGCTTTCAGGCAGGCGTCGGCAAAGGCCTCCTCTGCGGTGTCCAAATCCCGAAAAACCCGCGTCAGGGCAGCAATGGCGCGCGGGCGCTGTTCAGCAAATGTGGCCTCGAGCCAATCTGACATGATCTATTCCGACGATATGGCACCCCCGGCCCAGGCCACAGGCCGAACTTCCAGCCGAGCGACCGGTGAAGAGATCAGTTTTGCATGTTCCAACGCTTCCTCAAGGTCTTTGAAGTCAGCGGCGTAAAACCCAAGGAAGTTTTCCTTGGTCTCGGAAAACGGGCCATCGGTGATCAGGGGGGCAGCGCGCTCAGACGTGGCCGGTTCGACCATTACCGCTGACGTTGGCGGCATCAGTTTTATCGACACGAACTCTCCGCGTTCCGACAATACTGCTTGCAGGGCGCGATGGCCTGACATCACTTCGTCCTGGCGATCTTTCGGCAATGCCTCGAACACGCCCGGTTCCCCATAAATTGTGATTGCGTAAATCATTCTCGCCTCCTTGCGTTGGTCGCATAGTGCAAGGACGCGCGACGCCATGCAAATCCGACAACGACCAGAACCGACAAAATTGCCCAGGCCGCTTTTGTCTGAAATCCCAGCGGCCCGGGCTTCCATTTCCATCCAGATAACAGGTCGGGGGTTTTTAATAACCGGAGCAAAACCGGTACCTTGAAAACCGGTTCCCAGAAAAATGTCCAAATGGTAGGCTGCGAAACTATGGAAAGCTGGCCAAATCGTCGATTAGCAGCCATCTTAGCCGCCGATATCGCAGGCTATTCAAGATTGGTTGGCTTGGATGAAGAAGGCACCATCGACAAGCTGCGCCGGATCCGCGCTGAAGTCATCGAGCCCTTGATCGCCGGGTATTCAGGGCGCATTGCGAACACAGCGGGTGACAGTTTTCTGATCGAATTCCCCAGCGCGGTCGATGCGGTTCGCGCGGCCGTCGCGATACAGGCTGAACTGACGAAAAGAAACTCAGATGCGGAACCCGACCGCGCAATCGTTCTTCGGATCGGTTTGAATGTCGGCGATGTCATCTCAAACGCAGACGACATCCTGGGTGATGGTGTCAACGTGGCCGCACGGCTTGAGGCGCTGGCAGAACCTGGGGGGATTATCGCATCGCAGGCGATTGTCGGATACGCGCGCAACAAGGTGCCCTTCGCCTTTACGCCAATTGGCCCGCAATCCGTCAAGAATATTGCGGACCCCATTGAGGCGTTCCGCGTCGAAACAGATGCGTTGACCCCGGCGGTAAAGCACAAAACGAAGAAAGCACCGCGTCTAATGAAGCTGGCTGCAATCCTGATCGTGTTGGGTGCGACCGGGTATGTCGGGACAAAGACATGGGAAAAGGGTCGGCTGCGCGCCTCTGAGGCACAGATGGCTTACCCACTTCCAGACCTGCCTTCGATCGCCGTGCTTCCGTTGACGAACTTCACCAGCGACGCGTCCAACAAGATGTTGATAGATGGCGTTTCCGAGGATCTGATAACGGACTTATCCCGCATATCAGGGTTATTTGTCATCGCCGGAAACACATCCTTCGCATTTCAGGACCGCGACATTGATGTGGCAGGCTTTGCCGAGAAACTGGGCGTTCGCTATGTCGTTGATGGAAGCCTTAGACGCAGCGGAGAAGGTTTTCGGGTCAACATCCGCCTGACGGACACTTTGAACGGCAGATTGATCTGGGCGGAGCGTTTCGACGGTGAAATCGATGAGATCTTCGACCTGCAAAACAACATTGTACTGGCGATTGCGCACGAGTTGGATGTTCCGCTCGACATGCAAAGCCGGATTGCCATCGAAAACATAGAAACTGGAAAGATCGAGGCGCGCGAAGCGTTCCAGCGTGGATGGGAGCTATATTCACGCTTCAATGAACAGGACAATCTGGCCGCAATTCCGCATTTTGAGCGCGCGGTCGAGTTGGACCCGAATTATGCGCGCGCCTGGGCGACGTTAGCTCTGGCACACTTGCGACCACACATCTTCCACCACTGGTCAGGCTTTGCGAATGCTGACGAACAGATGCATATCGGGCTGTTCTATAAATACTACCGTGAACTGACGCATCAGGACACCTCGCTTATCCATGTTATCAGGGCAATAGTCGCTCTCAACCTTCCGGATTGGGAAGGCGCCGAGAGCGTAAGTCGGGGAACAGAAGAAGCGAGGCAAGAAGCCGCGAAGGCCATTGCCCTGCAACCAAGCGACCCCGAAGCGCATGTGACAATGGGATGGGCCTTGATCGCGGGCGGCGAGCCAGAGGAAGGGCTGGCATTTGTGCAGGCCGCAATGCGCCTAGATCCGGAATATCCCAGCCACTACGCGTTATTTCAGGGGGCTGCACTGTTTGCAATGAATGATCTGACTGGTGCAGGGGCCGTTATAATGTCTGAGTTGGACCGAAACCCGCAGGCAGTTGAGTTGATGCCATTTGCAGCGTCGGTTCTGGCCTTGAATGGTGACCGAAGCAACGCGCGCGCAATGATCGAACAATGGCAGGATGGAGAAAACGAGAAAGTTCTGAGCGAAGCGGTACGCGATTATTTCTTTATCGTGCGATGGATCGGTGAGCATCAATATTTGAACAACCGTTTGAAAAAAGGCCTTCGATTGGCCGCGCTTCCGCCGAGTACGACAGTTGCAAGTCTCAAAGCTGATCTGATGCGCGGAGATGCCAAGGAACAACGTGACGCGGCTCAGTCTTTGGCGCTCTTTGGTGCCGACGCAGCTCCAGCCGTTCCGGAACTGATCAAGCTGTTGGGTAGCCCTTCGGTTTTTGTCAGAAAAGAAGCGGCCATCGCCTTGGGTGAAATCGGAGGGAAAGCATCCCCCGCTTTACCTGCATTGGAAGCAAACGCAGACGAGTCTTTGTCGGGAAGATTTGCCGCCCGAGCCATTGAACAAATACGCGGAGCCTCACAATAACGACGACTTTGGGCGCTATCGACCTCTTTGCTCCTGCTGTTATTTGGAGACTGTTGGCTGGAAACCCGGGCAGATATCCTTCGCCCCGTTGACCGCAGCCTCAGGCAAGTGTTCTGAACGCATTCAGGCTTTCGCTGAAATGCTCGATGAACTCCAGTGTTATCAAAGACGGCTGCTTCAAAACCGGGCGTACCAGCGAAAGCGTATGCGGTAAAAACGGCTTGAATGGCCTGTAGCTTAGCCCCCGGTCTGTGTAATGGACAGCGTCCAGCTCGCTGACAATTGAAACACCGACGCCTTTTATCGCCAATTCACATGCCGCCGTGAATTGCCGGACTTCGATATGCGAGTTGAGTGTAACATTGGCCTGCTGAAATGCCTTCGAAAGCCGTCCGAAAAAGTCGCTATCGCGCCGCGTATGTATGATGCTCTCATCTGCAAGATCGGAAGGCGTCACCTCCGAGAGGTTCTCAAGTGCGTGATTTTTCGGGAACACGCAAACCGTGCGCACATCGACATTTCTGCTTTCGACTCCAGGATGACCGTTAAAGCCATCGGTGATTCCAAAGTCATATTGTTCGCCGACCATCCATTCCAAAATCCGTTCCGGCCTGTCCGGTTCGATCGTCATAGTAACACCTGGCCGGTCTTTCAGAAAACTTGCCACAACATCCGGCAGATGGCTGGTGGCAAAACCGGGAAGGCAGGCGACGCGGATATGCCCGGCTTTTCGCTGTGTGATATTCTGACTGGCGTCTGATATCTGCTTCATCAATTCCAGAACACGGTCCACGCTGGGTTGCAGATAGCGAACTTCCTGGGTTGGCACCAATCGCCCTTTGCGGCGATCAAAAAGTTGAAATCCAAACGATTTTTCAAGATCCGAAAGCAACCTGCTAACAGCTGGTTGGCTTATCCCCAAATCGGCGGCAGCTGCTGTGACCGAACCATTGGTGGTCACCGCCATGAGCGCTTCCAGTTGCCGAATTCTCAAAGTTTGTCTCATTCCAGACCCGGTGCTGCTTGTACATTCAATGTGTATAACACCGTATTATGATTTTTGCCAAAAAATAGGTCTTGAATTATATTTCTTTAGCGGTAACGTCGTGAAATCGTCATGTGTGTCGAATACGCGTTGAAGTCGGTACTCAACGAAGCATCGAACCTGATGTATGGGAGGAATCATGAAAAAGAATTTGCTTGGCGCTCTTGCCGTTACAACTGCCTTGTCCCCCTTGGCGGCAATGGCACAAACCGAAGTTCAATTCTGGCATGCCTTCACCGGCCGCCTTGGCGAACTTGTCAAAGCGCAGGTTGAAGAGTTCAACGCCAGTCAGGATGAGTTTGTCGTGGTCGAAAGCCACAAGGGCAACTATTCGGAAACCCTGAACGCTGGTATTGCCGCTTTCCGCGCAGGCGAACAGCCACATATCCTGATGGTTTTCGAAGTTGGTACCGCAACGATGATGTCGGCAAAAGGCGCGATCAAGCCGGTCTACAAAGTCATGGCCGAAAGTGGCGCGTCTTTTGATCCCGATGCCTATATCGGTGCGGTGAAAGGTTATTACACCACCACCGACGGAGATATGTTGTCGCTGCCGTTCAACTCTTCCACGCCGGTCTTGTGGGTCAACCGCGATGCCATGCAGGCGGCGGGCGTTGATCCTGACACTGACCTGTCAACTTGGGAAAAAGTTGGCGATGTGCTGGAGCAACTCAAAGCCGGAGGCGAGGACTGCCCGCTGGTGACGGCATGGCAAAGCTGGATCCACCTGGAAAACCTGTCTGCCTATCACAACGTTCCGTTTGCATCGCAGGACAATGGTTTTGCCGGTCTGGATACAGAACTGATGCTGAACGGCCCGGTACAGGTCGCGCACCTGAGCGCCATGGGCGACTGGGCAAAGGATGGGGAATTCATCTATACCGGTCGCAGAAATGAAGGCGGCGCAAACTTCCGGGCCGGTGAGTGTGCCTTGTTCACCGAAAGCTCGGCCGGGTATGCCGGGATAAAAGCCGAGGCCGAGTTCGACTTTGATGTGCGCCCGCTGCCGTATTGGGAAGCGGTCACAAACGAGCCGCAGAATACCATCATCGGCGGTGCTTCCCTTTGGGTGATGGAAGGTCATGATCCGGAAGAATATAAAGGCGTTGGCGAGTTCTTAAGCTTCTTGTCTTCGTCTGACGTTCAGGCGGCATGGCACCAGAATACTGGGTATCTTCCGATTACCGCGGAAGCCGGTGAAGCGACCCGTGCGGCCGGTTTCTATGATGAAAACCCGGGCACCGATATCGCTGTGATCCAGATGACCGCGAAAGAGCCGACAGCAAATTCGAAAGGTCTGCGTCTGGGATCGTTCGATCAAATCCGCGGTATCATCGATGAGGAGCTTGAGGCCATCTGGTCCGGTGAGAAAACCGCCCAGGAAGCCATGGACAGCGCAAAAGAACGCGGTGACGCGCTTCTGCGCAGGTTCGAATCGGCAAATCAATAAACCTCTGAAATCCGGTGCGGGCTCGGCAGAGCCCGCATCCACTTTTCCCGGCGGGTCATCAGGATGGAAAAACGCGTCACATTCCGCGGCTGGCTGTTGCCATTGGCGCTGATCGCCCCGCAGGTCGTCATTTCTGCCGTATTCTTCTTCTATCCCGCTGCGCAAGCTGTATGGCAGTCGCTGTTCATCCCAGATCCGTTCGGGTTGTCGTCCAAGTTCGTCGGTCTGGGCAATTTTGAATTTCTGCTGAGCGACAAGTTTTATCGCGCATCCTTTGTAACCACGGCGGTGTTTTCGACGCTTGTTACTCTCTGCTCCATGATCCCGGCCCTGTTTCTGGCAGTCATTGCAGATCGGCTGATCAAAGGATCCGGAGCTTATCGGACTCTGTTGATTTGGCCTTATGCAGTCGCACCGGCGGTTGCGGGTGTGCTCTGGCTGTTCATGTTCAACACGCGCGTCGGTGTCGTGTCGTGGTATCTTGGACAGCTGGGCTATGACTGGAACCACGTCTTGAATGGTACCGAGGCGATGGGGCTTGTGGTTGTCGCTTCGGCCTGGGGGCGCATCAGTTATAACTTTTTGTTCTTCTTCGCTGCACTCCAGTCGGTTCCGAGGTCGGTCATCGAGGCCGCCGCGATCGATGGCGCACGATTCTGGCGCAGGTTTTTCACGATTGTCCTGCCGTTGCTGTCACCTACAGCGTTCTTCCTGCTTGTTGTGAATGTGGTTTACGCGTTCTTTGAAACTTTTGGCGTAATCCACACAATCACCGGCGGCGGGCCGCAGCAGGCCACGACCATACTGGTCTACAAGGTCTTTTCAGACGGGTTCGTCGGTCAGGATCTGGGCTCGTCTTCGGCGCAATCGGTCATTTTGCTGATTGTCGTCGGCCTGCTGACCGTCATTCAGTTCAAATACGTGGAAAAGAGGGTGCATTACTGATGGCAGCCCAGCAGCACGGAATGGTCGAAAAGCGCGGAGCGGGTATCTGGCTGACGCATGCCCTGATGATCCTTGGCGTTCTGGTCATCTTCTTTCCGATCTGGCTGGCGTTTGTCGCCTCAACCGTTACCCAGCCGGAAGTTGTATCACCACCCATGCCGCTTTTGCCGGGTGATCAGTTCTGGGAGAACTACAAGGCAGCCCTGTTTTCCGGCGTGAATGTCCCCGTCGCAACGATGCTGTTCAACAGCCTTGTGATGGCCATCGGGATTGCAGTGGGCAAGATCGTCATTTCACTGCTGTCGGCATTTGCAATCGTCTATTTTCGTTTTCCCGGTCGAACAACGTTCTTTTGGCTGATCTTTCTGACCCTTATGCTGCCGGTCGAAGTGCGGATCGTACCGACATTTGAGGTCGTGGCCGGGTTCGGAATGCTCAATAGCTACTACGGGCTGATCTTTCCCCTGATCGCCTCGGCCACGGCGACCTTCCTGTTCCGTCAGTTCTTTCTGACAATTCCGGACGAGCTGGCCGAAGCTGCGCGTGTGGATGGTGCCCGGCCAATGCGGTTTTTCATCGACATCGTCGTTCCGATGAGCCGGACAAACATTGCGGCACTGTTCGTCATCCTGTTTATCTATGGGTGGAACCAGTATCTGTGGCCGCTGCTTATCACCACCGACCCTGAAATGAACACCATTGTGATGGGCATCAAGCAGATGTTCCCGTCTGGCGATGATGTGGCAGATTGGCCGGTCATCATGGCGACCTCCATTCTGGCAATGATCCCGCCAGTCATCGTGGTGGTGTCAATGCAAAAGCTTTTTGTCCGCGGCCTTGTCGATAGCGAGAAATAAGAAATGGCAACAGTAACTCTGGAGAATGTCAAAAAGAGCTTTGGCCCGACAGATGTCATACATGGCATCGACATCCAAATCGAAGATGGCGAGTTCATTGTCATCGTCGGCCCTTCGGGTTGTGGGAAATCCACGCTGCTGCGGATGGTGGCAGGGCTTGAGACCGTGACCTCGGGTGAAATCCGGATTGGTGAGGAACGGGCCAACGAAAAAGAGCCGATGGATCGCGACATTGCCATGGTGTTCCAGAACTATGCGCTCTACCCGCATATGTCGGTCCGGCAGAACATGGGCTATGGCCTGAAGATTGCAGGGTTGCCCAAAGCCCAGATCGATCAAAAAGTGACCGAGGCGGCCAGGCTATTGCAGCTTGAACCATTGCTGGACCGCAAACCCAGACAATTGTCAGGCGGCCAACGTCAGAGGGTGGCTATGGGTCGCGCGATTGTCCGTGAACCTGCGGTCTTCCTGTTTGACGAGCCTCTTTCGAACCTGGACGCCAAGCTTCGCGTGCAGATGCGGCTTGAGATTCGTGAGCTCCAGGAGAAACTGGGGATCACGTCGCTTTATGTAACACACGATCAGGTTGAAGCCATGACAATGGCCGACAGGATGATCGTCATGAACGGCGGTATCGCCGAACAGGTTGGCACACCGCTAGAGGTATACGAAACACCAAGAACCCTGTTTGCGGCGCAGTTCATCGGCAGCCCCGCGATGAATGTCTTTGAAGCCCGACGCGAGAACGGAACCGCCATGATTGGTGAGGTCGCGGTTGGTTCGTCGCCGGGCCCTGATACTGCCTTTAAACTGGGGGTACGACCCGAGCATCTATTGCTGGATGACAATGGCCCGATTGAGGCCATGATTCAGATGGCAGAGCCATTGGGGGCAAACACGCTGTTGCACGGTCAACTGTCCGGCTCGGGCGATCCGATCACGATCAGCCTTCCGGGTGTGCATCCGATTGAAGGCCGACATCCGAACATGCGGTTTTCTGTGTCCTCAAACCATTTGCATCTGTTTGACCGATCTACCGGTGAAAGGCTGGAAGGCTGATGGCATTCCCTCAGGTCGAGGCTTTCCGGGGGGGCGACAACCTGATCCGCATCGTAGGCCACCGGGGTGCGCGAGGTGTGTTGCCTGAAAACAGCATGATTGGCTTCGACTTTCCGCTCTCCATTGGCGTGCCGCTTCTGGAGTTTGATGTTGTCCTCACGGCTGACGACATCCCTGTCATAACCCATAATCACCGGCTGCACGCCCCCAGTTTTCGCGATGTTGACGGCCAGTTTCTGACCGGGGAAGAGCCGAAGGTTTCAACCCTGACGTTCGAGCAGATTCAGAAGTTCGATATCGGGCGATTGGATGGGAATACTGCCTATGGTCGGCGTTTTCCTGATCAGGCACAAATGGATGGCGTTCGCGTTCCAAGGCTGCTTGACCTGCTGGATCTGGTGAGTGACCCCCAACATAGCGATGCCTGTCTGATGCTCGAGCTGAAGTCGGACCCCGATTTGGCCCATGACGCGCGCTACAGAGAGAAGTTTGTCCGTCTTGTCCTGCAAGAGGTCCGTTCCAGGGCCCTGTCGTCGCGCGCCGTTCTGCACAGTTTCGACTGGAATCTGTTGGAAGAATGTCAGCGGCAAGCGCCTGATATGCCATCTTCTTATCTGACCCAACTTCCCGAAAACGCCGAGGATGTAGGGGAGGATTCTTCAAAAGCAGTCTGCCCGGATTTTCGAGGCCGCAAAGGCGATATTCCGCTATTGGTCAAGCAAGCGGGCGGCTCACTGTGGTGCCCGTATTATGCAGATGTAACTGCCGAAAACGTCGAACTGGCCAAGGATTTGGGCCTTTGCGTTGCGGTTTGGACGGTCAATGACCCTGTAGACATTGCCAAGATGATCGACCTGCGTGTGGATGCCATTGTTTCTGATTATCCGGGTCGGGTGCAAAGGCACTTGTCTGACCGGGGTATGAGCTGGCGTTAAACCGCCCTGAAGGCCGGGGCTGAATGCCTCGCCCTTCAGTTTATCAAATTTCCTTCGTACGGGCAGAGAACCCCTAGAACAGTTGCAAATCCTTCGCGCCGCTTTGGATTTCAGCAAAGTTCGGCATGTTCTGGATCGTAACAGGTGCGGGTTTCGTGCCCGGCATCGCAACCGTCGGTTTCGCCACGTTCGCCATTCCAAAGACCGGTTTTTCCAGCTCCCCCCGGATATCGCGCAGCAGCGTTTTATGATCCGGCATCACTTTGACGATCTGCGCAAGATCCTCTTTCGCACGCTGCATGCCCTGGAACCAGATCACTTTCTTCAACGGCCGCAAACGATCTCGGATGCCGGTACCGTAACCCGTATCATAGACCTGTTTGCCCAACAGAACCGTCTGGTACACGCGATGATCAAACAGCGTGGCAAATTCCACATCGTGATCCATCGGCAGACGGTGCTGCCACAATTCCAGATTCTCGGCCAGCCGATCCGGTATCTTCATCTCTGTTCGCGCGTCGATCCAATACGGGTCATCCTTTCGGTTACCCAATCGGTAATGCAGGCAGATGAATTCCAGAACCTCGTTATAAAGCTTATCCATCTGCCGGTTGTATCTTGCCCGCAGCGACGGGGCGACGTCGCGCGTCGGCAAGTGTTCTGCAAACCAGCGTACTGCGTGGTCAATCATGTGGATCGCGGTACTTTCCAACGGCTCGATAAACCCGCCGGACAGACCGATTGCCACACAATTCTTGACCCAGGCATTGCGCACGCGCCCGACGCGCATCGGGATGATCCGCGGCGTCAAACCCTTACCGCTGTCACCCAGCCATTCAAGATATTCGTCTGCCGCCTGATCATCCGTTCGATGCGCCGAGGAGAACACATAGCCCGTACCGACGCGATTGTAGAGCGGCACCCGCCACGTCCATCCCGCGCCCAGCGCGGTCGACCGCGTGAGGCTTTCGATCTTGTTGGGATTGCGGTGTTCGACCTGCAACGCCATGGCGCGATCATTGGGCAGGTAGTCCGAATAATCCAAGAACGGCTCGCCCAGCGCCTGATTGATGATCAAACCGCGGAACCCGGTGCAATCGATGACCATTTCGATGTCATGACGGCCCGCGCGCTCCAGCATCAGATGGCTGACGTTGCCCTGTTCATCCAGCTCGACTTTCTGTACCTCGTCCTGGATATGCTCGACGCCGCGCTTGGTGCAGACCGTGGTGAGCATGCCCGCAAACTTCACGGCATCCAGATGATAGGCATAGCCAAAACGCTGTTCAAACTCGGGCTGACCTAGCTGCCGCGCGCCTTTGCACAGACGGCCCAGATGATCGTGGGGCGAGATGGACTGTGTAAAGTCCCGTTCTCCGTTGCCAAAGCGCAGGAAATACTCGGCGGCGTCCAACCCTTCCAGCATCTGGCCATGGGCAAAGGGGTTCACGTAATCGATGCGTTTTCCTTTGGGGTCCTTGTTCCAGTTGCAGAACTTCACGCCCAGCTTGAAGGACGCGTTCGTCTCGCGGAAAAAATCCCGTTCGGAAATGCCCGCCTGACGGAGCGTGACCGGCATGCGTGGCACCGTAGCCTCACCCACACCCACGGTCGAAATATTAGGGCTTTCGATCAGGCAGATATGTGGCCGGTCCGCTGTTGATGAAGTGCGTGAAAACACCATGTCCAGGATCAACGCGGTCATCCAGCCTGCCGTGCCGCCACCTACGATGGTGATCTTGCGCAAACGATTGTTCATATTCTTCTATCCCCATTGGTTTTGAGGACTATATCAAGTTTCCGACGCTTATCTAGGCTCTGCCATTATGTGCCTTGTGACCCGGTTTTGAACATGTCCCTGAACTGGTCGCGCAAGATGTTCTTTTGGACTTTTCCCATTGTATTGCGGGGCAATTCATCCAGTTGAATAAGCGTGCGGGGATGTTTGAACCGCGCCAGGCTGTCGCGCACTGTATCCATCAACGCGTCGAGATCCGGAGATTGCCCGGGTTCGGCAACAATCAGGCCCAGCACGGTTTCGCCGAAGTCGGGATGCGGCACGCCGATCACTGCGCTCTCCAGAACACCGGGCTGGCTGTCCAGAACCAGCTCAATTTCCTTGGGGTAGATATTGTAGCCACCCGAGATGATCAGGTCCTTGTTGCGCCCGACAATATGGACATACCCATCTTCGTCGACCCGTCCCAGATCACCGGTAATGAAGAACCCGTTTTCGCGCAGCTCGGCAGACGTCTTTTCCGGCATCTGCCAATATCCCTTGAACACGTTCGGACCACGCACTTCGATCTCGCCGATTTCACCCTGCGGCAAAGGGCTGCCGTCTGCATCGCATATCTTTAGTTCCACCCCCGGCAAGGGAAACCCGACCGTGCCCGCGCGACGTTCGCCGTCATAAGGGTTCGAGGTGTTCATATTGGTTTCGGTCATGCCATAGCGTTCTAGGATACGATGACCGGTACGCTCTTGGAATTGTGCATGGGTATCCGCCAGCAGAGGGGCTGAGCCCGATACGAACAGGCGCATATGTTCGGTCAGCCCCCAGATAAAACGCGCGTCTGCCAGCAGGCGCGTGTAGAAGGTTGGCACGCCCATCATCGACGTGGCTCCGGGCATCCTGTCAATGATCTGATCAGGGTCGAATTTTGGCAGCCAGATCATGCTTCCGCCAACCGCCAGAATGATATTGGTGGCCACAAACAGACCATGTGTGTGAAAGATAGGCAGCGCGTGCAACAGAACGTCTTCGGACGTAAACCGCCACTCTTTGACCAGTGTCCGCGCATTGGACAACAGGTTGTTCTGGGTCAGCATCGCGCCCTTTGAACGTCCGGTGGTGCCCGACGTATAAAGAAACGCCGCCAGATCCTCACCGTCCCGATCCACGGTCGCAAAGCTGTCTGGCATTGCAACCGCCAGATCCATCAGCGAGCCCGAGCCATCCGCATTCAGCGTTTCCACCCTGCCCCCAAAACGCGCGGCAATCGGGGTCAGTTGGTCTTTGCTTCGGCCATCGCAGACAACAAGTGACGCGCCGCTGTTTTCGATGAAATACGTCAGTTCGTCCACGGTATAGGCGGTGTTCAGCGGCAGGAAAACCAAACCGGCCTGCGCGCATGCCGCGTAAAGCGCCAGCGCCTCAGGCGATTTATCGACCTGAGCCGCAACGCGGTCCCCGGGTTTTAGACCCAGTTGCGTGGCCACATGGGCGATCCGGGCAGCTGTGCTCAGAAAGTTTCGATAGGTGATGGTCGTCCCGTCTGTCAGGTGCAGGAAAGCCGTATCTTTGCCGGCGTGAATGCCAAACAGATCATCATAGAGAGGGTTGGCCATGTTCGATCCTCCGTTTCCTCAGCCATAACGGCGAACTGCTTCTCAGGGGAAGGTTCAACTGTATCACACTGCGCTTTTGCTTGCAGTTCAATGTCTGGACGTGTCGCTTTTACTGCGCAGCGCGAGTTGCAGCTCGAAAATCGTGGTTGGTAAAGCGCTTTCAGCGCCTCTGCACATTTTCTGCACGAAAGCCCCATGAAGGCTGCGGATACGTCGCGCCAAAGATGCAAGCGCCACAGGCAATCTGCCGGGAACACAAACCTGCAAGCAGGAGACAGGACATGAGGCAGGAACTGACAATTCGCGGCGTACCGGACAGCATCGTGCTGGACGCGTGGTGGCTGGGAAAGATGGACAAAGCCCCCCGATGGGGAGGCAACAGACGACAGCAGGGTGGTTCTCTGATGTCCACGCTGAAAATGCGCCATGCAATCCCGCTTCTTGCATCGCTGGTTGCGCTTGCTGATTGGTTGTTTTGGGAACAGCCGCTAGGCATTTCTGTCTCAGTCTTCGCGCTGGTCTTGTCCGCCGCGATCATGGCGATGAAACCCCGGCGTGCGACTGCAAAGGAGTGGCGCATAGCCGCCGCATTTGCCTTGATCACCAACCTACCGGTGGCCATCGATTTACAGCTTCTATCTATGCTGTTCAGCCTCGCTGGTTTGGTCAGTCTGGCGACCTGGGCGCTATTCGGTCAGACCGTAAACGAACGTCTGCTGCTGCGAACCGCCCTGCGACTGCCTTCCATCGGCGCGACGCTTTTGCTGCGCGACACATGCCGCACCGCTGTGGCCGCCGATCTTGGGTCCGACAGCCGCCGCCACGCAGCCTCGCTGGCCTTGCCGTTGCTATTGGGCGCGGTCTTCCTTGCTTTGCTGGCCGCCGCCAATCCAGTGCTGGAAGACCTTCTGGCCGAGCTGGACCCAAGTCTTCTGTTCGAGGGGTACTTCTGGCTGCGGCTTCTGTTCTGGAGTGTATTGGCCTCGCTGCTGTGGCCGTTCCTTAACCTCAGCGATCCGTCGCTGGGTGGCATTGCCCGCCCCGCCGCCATGCCGAAGACGGGCCCAAGCCGGGCCGCATTTCTGATCAATCCAATCTCGGTGCGCAATTCGCTGTTGCTGTTCAACCTGATGTTCCTTGTGCAAACCGTGATGGACCTCGGTATCCTGACCGGCGGTGTATCCCTGCCTCAGGGGATGAGCTATGCCGCTTATGCCCACCGGGGCGCTTATCCGCTGGTGGTGACGGCCCTTTTGGCGGGCGTATTCACTCTGGTCACTCACAGCATGATCGGTGCGGACCGGACGTTGCGCATTCTGATCTACATGTGGTTGGCGCAGAACATGTTCCTGGTGCTGACAGCTGCTATCCGGCTGCATCATTACGTCGACGCCTATGCGCTTACCTATTTGCGGGTGGCCGCCTTTATCTGGATGGCGCTGGTTCTCTCCGGTTTGCTGCTGACCGTGGTGCAAATCCATCGCGGCTTTGGTACAATCTGGCTTCTGCGGCGTTGTTTTGCAGCGCTTCTGGTGGTCTTGTATACCTGCAACTTTGTGAATTTCGCATCAGTCATTGCCAGCTACAATCTGAGCCACGGCAGCGCTCTGATGCAACAGGACACTGGTTACATATGCAGCCTTGGCGCTGATGCTTACCCAGCCATCCGCGATCATGAAACCAGAACCGGACAGCAGGTCTGTGACGCGTGGATGCGATATGATCTGAAAAAGGATGCAATCACCAACTGGCGCGAATGGGGCTTTCGGAGATGGCGAATCCAAGCCTATTATCGGCAGCAGAGTTGAAGGACCCCATTTGATGCCTGCACGCATTCTTGTTGTCGACGATGATCCGGATATCCTTGAGGTGACAAGGTTCGCGATTGAAAAGGCAGGATATGCGCCACTTCTGGCCAGTGACGGCCTGACCGCGCTTGACACAAACCGTCAGGAAAGCCCCGATTTGATCGTGTTGGATATCGGGCTGCCCGAAAAGGATGGTCTGGAAGTATGCAGGGACATCCGCAAATCCTCGGACGTGCCGATCCTGTTCCTGACCGCCCGCGATGACGAGGTCGACCGTATCGTCGGGCTGGAGCTGGGCGCCGATGATTATCTGACGAAACCCTTTTCCCCACGCGAATTGGTGGCCCGGATCAAGGCCATCCTGAAACGCAGCGCGCCGACACCTGCCCAGCCCGACCCGGTGTTGTCGCAAGGCAGCCTGCACCTGGATGCAGAGCGGCACCTGTGCAGGTTCGCTTCAACCCCTGTGACGCTGACCGGATCGGAATTTCGGCTGCTGGCAACTCTGATGGCCCGTCCCGACCGCGTTCTGTCCAGGGCGCAGCTGATCGATGCGCTTTACGGCTATAACATCCACGTCTCGGACCGCACCATTGACAGCCATATACGCAATGTCCGTGCCAAACTTGCCCAGGCGGGCTGTGCCGAGGGGATCGTGACCATTCACGGTGTCGGCCTCAGGATGGGTGCATGCACGCCCGGCTGAACCGCAAATGGCGCCCCAGATTGTGGACCATCGTTCTGCTGGTGCTTGGCATTGTCCTGTGCTTGCCCTTTGCCGGGCTGGTCCTATTCCGCTTTTATGATAGTCAACTGGTGCAACAGACCGAAGAAAGCCTGCTGACACAGGCTGCGGTTATGTCAGCGGCGTATGCCGAGCTTTATGCAGATGCAGCCGGGATCAAGCCGCCCCGCCCGAGTGCAATCTCAACCGAGCACGCGGTGTTCCCATCACTGTCGGTCAATCGCGAAACGGTTCTGCCACCGCGCCCGGACGCGCGGCCCGCAACCGTCCGACCCGGTTCGGTTTATCAGGTCATCGCCGCCCCGCTAAGCCGCATCGCCAACGCCGCCCAGGCGCAAACCCTTGCGGGTTACCGGATGCTGGACATCGATGGGAACGTGTTTGCCGGAACCGCGGAAATCGGGCAGAAGCTTGGCTATGTTGACGAAGTTCGCGAGGCCCTTTCGGGTAATACTGTCTCGGTCGCGCGCACCCGCGTGCGCGAGGATGCAACGCCTGCGCTTTATACCCTCAGCCGCGGTGCCCGCGTGCGCGTTTTCGTGGCGATGCCGGTATACGTGGATCAGACCTTGATCGGGGCGGTTTACCTGAGCCGCACCCCGAACCATATTTTCCGCTTTCTGTACGGCGAACGTTTCAACCTTGCCAAGGCCGCGGCATTTGTCGCTTTGTCCACGGCGCTTATCGGGTACGTATTCTGGCGGTTCATCACCCGGCCGATCCACCTGTTGATCCAGCGCAGCCAGATGGCGGGCCACGGTGGTCAGGCATGGGAACCACCAGACCAGCTTGGCACGCGGGAAATCGCGGATCTGAGCCACAGTTTTCAATCGCTGACGGAACGCTTGCAGGACAAGCAGGACGGATTGAAAACGTACACCGCCCATGTCACCCACGAGCTGAAGTCACCCCTCACCGCCCTGAAAGGCGCGGCAGAGCTGCTGCGCGACGACGATTTGCCACCTGCGCAGAAACACCGCCTGCTGGACACTGTAGAAAAGGGCGGAAAGCGGATGGAGGATCTGCTGGCCAACATGCGCGCCTTCAGCCTGGCCGATCAGAGTGCCATCAACGGTACATGCTGTCTGAACGACATCACTGATCAGGTCGTTCAGACGTTCCCGGCGCTTGCCATCAAGGCTGAAAACGATAACTTGCCCTTGCCCGTCGCGGCACCCACCCTGCACATCATACTGACACATATGCTCGAGAACGCTCAGCAACACGGCGCGCAGAATGCCGTGCTGACAGCCTATCAGAACGACGGTGTCATCAGTCTAAAAATTGCGGATAATGGCGCCGGTATCAGTGAAGGGAACAAGGACAAGATTTTGCAGCCCTTCTTTACGACAAAAAGAGAGGCCGGTGGCACAGGTATGGGCCTGAATATTGTCAAAGCGACCATGGAAGCAATTGGTGGGCAACTCAGTGTTGTACCAAGCAATCAAGGCGCTTGTTTTCTTCTCACCTTCAACTAGCCGGGCGAGGTGAGAACTCATCAAACGGGAGGAAACTCAACATGCGCAAATTGCAGGCACAGGGCATTCACCACATCACCCTGACTGGTGCAGACCGGCAAACGTCAATAGACTTCTGGGAGGGTCTTCTCGGGTTTTCGCTTATCTTCGATCAACCAAACCTGGACGATCATTCACAGGGTCACTTGTACTTTGCCGCTGGTAACGGCCAGACGATCACGGTGTTCACCAATGAAGATCGAAAACTGTCCGGCAGTTTGCTCAGGGATCAGGTTGGCGCGGTTCATCATCTGGCCTTCGCGGTGTCACGCTCGGTTCTCATGCAGGTCGAGGAACGGCTTGACGAGAGGGGTATCAAGCACACGCCAATCAAAGACCGGGGCTTCATGAACTCGATCTATTTCCACGATCCGTTGGGTTTGAGGATCGAGCTTGCGAGTTACCGCTTTGAGCCGCCTGAAGGTGCAACTCATGGTGACGTTCTGGCCGAAGCGCACAGGCTGCGCGTTGAACGTGGTGATCTTGCGATTGCCGACGTCCACCTTGCCGATGCGATCGAGAATATCGTCTCGGAGCGTACTCCAAGAATGTAGCCCACATGTCGTTTAACCTGAGCGGTGGGCATCGCGATCCCCAACAAAATCGAAACCGGCAAAGTCGATTGATCGATCCAATGCCCCTTTACGGGTCTTCTTTTTGCAAAAACCTAATCGGGAAGCGTGGCCACCGTGAGTGACCGCAGGAATTCGCCAATATCAGACACCTCTTGTCGGCTCACTGCGCGATTGATGAGCATGTCCGTGTTCCGCCCTGGAACTGTGTCTTCAGCGCTCGCGGCCACAATGTGGATGTCTGCCAAAGGATCATCGGTCAGGGTGCGTCCCAACTGAGAAACGGCCATAACTCTGATCGCCTCTTCCAGATCGCTTACCGAGCCATTGTGGAAATAGGGCGCGGTCAACGCGACATTGCGCAGGCAGGGCACGCGAAACCGGACGGGACGCTCCTCAAGAAGCAGATCGTATTTTTCCAGATTGGGATTGCCGTCCCAAAACACCGGGAATATTCGGTAAGTCCCAAGTGGCTTTTCAGTGCCCGCTGTGGAGAGCGCGGCATCGATATGGCAGTTTCGGCAGCCGATCTTGTCGAAAAGCACGAGGCCGCGCAAATCTGCTTGTAACAGCGCCGCATCCTCGCCATTCACAAAGCGATCATAGGGCGTATCGGGCGTGACAAGCGTGCGTTAGTAAGCCGCGATCGCGCGGGTGATATTGCGGAGAACCAGAAATCCTCCGTTGCTCAAACCCCTAAATCTGTCCGGTGGGTGCTGACGTCACACAAGGCCCAAGTGAAGCAGTTGGTTTGACAACAACGTCGCCCATAAACTCCATTTATGCTATATTAGGTCCGGTTTCAGTGGACGATTTTGCCATGTTAACGCGCCAATTGCACCAATGCTTCTTTGGATCGTGGATATATCTGAGCTTCGTTTTGATGTTCGGACTGAACGCAGCACTTGCGGAAACGCCTCATGCAAAACGTGTGGCTTTGGTAATTGGAAATGCACGATATGAGCATGTGTCAAACATCCCAAACTCAGCCAATGACGCCCAGGATATTTCTGCCGCCCTCAAGAGGATCGGCTTTCATGTCACAGCAAAACAAAACCTCGACTACCGCGAAATGCGCCTGACCTTAAGAGACTTCTCTGAGGATGTAGTCGATGCGGATATGGTATTAGTCTATTTTGCAGGTCACGGGATCGAAATCGACAACACAAACTACCTGATACCGACCAATGCCGAACTCAGGAGTGACAAGGACGTAGAATTCGAGGCAATCCGTCTGGATACGGTGCTCAACGCCGTTTCGACCGCGAAAGGCTTGAAGCTGGTCATAGTGGATGCGTGTCGGAACAACCCGTTCGTGAGCGATATGGTTCGAACCACTGCAACCCGATCAATCGGTCAAGGGTTAGGCCGCATCGATCCCAGTGGGGTTCTTGTCGGGTATTCAGCGCGAGGCGGGACTTTGGCGCTGGATGGTGACGGTCGCAACAGCCCGTATGCAGAGGCCTTTCTTGAACATATCGAGGTACCCGGGTTGGAGCTTGGGAAAATGTTCCGGAAGGTGCGGGATACGGTTTACGAACTTACAGATGGGTATCAGGAGCCATTCACCTATGGGTCACTGCCCGGTCATGACATTTTCCTTGTCCCAGCAGCACTCAAAGAACCAATCAATAGTGACGATGCCAATGTAGATGCTGCCAATGCCGTTCGCCCTGTCGATGAGCGCGAGCGGTCGGCGCAACGTGTTCTGGGCGAGGCCATGCAGCTGGAAGACGAAAGCGCGAAGCAGGGCGCTTTGAAGCTGATCGCGCAGCTGTATCCAGACACCCGCGCGGGGCAATATTCTCAACAAGTTACGGATGTGGTCGGACGCACAAATCGGAAGATTGCCACACTCGTCACGCCGAAAACGACGATTTCACCCCCTGGAACCGAAAGCCGCCTAGACGCGCCTGCACCGTTGCCACGCTCGAATTCGGACATCGAGGCCAGTCTGAATCTGAACCGAAACGATTACCGGAGCATTCAAAGCGGCCTGAACGCGCTTGGGTTTTCAGTTGGATCAGTGGATGGGATCTTCGGGCCTCGGTCCCGTGAAGCTCTGAAAGAGTTTCAGAGGCAAAATGGTGTAGAAAGAACCGGATACCTCACAGCACAAAGCTACGCCGTTCTGAAAAATGTAGCAAAACCAGAACCATCCGCGCAAAGCGACCAACAAGCAGACCCTCAGATACTGGTGGCCGTACCCAAGTCGCCCCCAAACGAGAACGCCCAAAACGCCTTCTATGGTGACTATGTCATCGAATTCAAAAGACGACCGGACCCACGTTACAATGGCGGCGAACTTGCCAACGAAAAGCCTAAAACAATGCTGCGAGTGGTGTACCGCAAATCGGCCGCCGGGTTTCAACTTTTTAGTGCTCAAGACAATACTGGAACCGGTGCGTCGCGTCCGCAAAGGTTTCGCGCATCGCTGTCTGACAACGGAAAACTGCGGATCTCAGGAAACGTGGGATACCTGTTTGGAAAAACCCGAGTTGTACCATTCTCGGTCACTCAGAGTTTTTCGAAGGAATTTACCAGTGGCAAAACCGTGCATTCCAATCATGGTCGGTTTGATGCTGCATTTTTCTTTGATATGACAATTACACGGCGCTGAGTGAAGTCGGAATGGGTGTAGCGCGGCCCAGCAGACAGGCTCGCTTGCCCAAGCGCATCCGCGTTCGCCACGTGGCGGATCAGCAGGAACAGGCGCTTTCGGCAACTGATCTGCGTATCTGCGCTGATTGTTCCAAAAAGAAGTCAGGGTCATTCCAACGGGTTTGGATGCCAATGTAGGAAGTGAAGTGCTCATGCACCTTTGTGCGGAGTTCGCCGTGGTTCGTGCCCGATGCTTCTATGTGCCTTGCTATTGTGTCACCGCACACTGCAAGACGCCGTGCCAGAGTACCAGTCTCATTAGGGCATCTAGTACGCAATGAAACACGAAGGTTCTACGCGGGGTGTTTAGTCTGGTGCGGTGTTTTGGTGCCGCGTCGGGTAGGGGCCAACGAAAGTAGTAGATGCCGTGTCGGGACAGTGAGAGATACGCATGCAGCTTCATTTTGCGTCACACTTGTGTGTCACGCCGCTCTATTGCTTGCTAACTGGTTGTATTGTTAGGTTTTGGCGGAGCCTGGGGGAAACGCTGCCGAACGCCTAATGTCCTGATAGTAAACACTATTGTAGTGTGCTGGTTTACAGAGTGTCTCACCTTAGTGTCACACTTAGAAGCACTCAACCTGCTACGTTGAACTGTGTATACCCAAACCGACACCAGACTACTGCCCTTTACTGATGAGGAAGGTTGCGACTAGCCTGCATTTGCTGAACATCGTCAGGCCAAGTGGAGCGTATGTAAGCCAGCACGTCCCATATGTCGTCGTTAGTCAGGGTGCCCTCAAAGCCCGGCATGCCACTGCTGAAGTCTTTAATACCGCGTGCTGCCAATGCGTCTGCCCCACCTAGTTTGGTATACTCGAACAGTAGCTGGTTATCATGGTGCCATGTGTGCCCTGTCACGTCATGTGGTGGGGCGGGTAACACTCCGTCATCGCCGGGTGTCTGCCAGTCGGGTTGGCCTTCCAGATTAACTCCATGGCACGAGGCACAGTACTCTGCGTAGAGTTTCTGCCCATTCGCGAGGTCCCGGTCTAACAACTCATGATCTGCAGCGACGCTAGTACCAATACTGCATATAGCGAGTGCATACAGGTGTTTGTTCATCTCTACCTACCTTAACTCGGAAGCGTCAGTACGCTGGTGAGTGTCGCCGTTGTCGCCAGAACCGCAAATACGACTATTGCCTCAACCTCGATAGATCGGGCGAGGCGTTGCGCTGCTTTAGCCTCTCCGCTTTGTAAGGCCGGAACAAATCGGAGCTTGTTGGCAGCGGCGAGGATCAACAACAGCGCCACAAGGAACACTTTGAGCAACAGAGCCTGACCGTAGCTAGTGAACAAGAGCCCTTGGAGATTGCCAACAAACAACCAAGCCATCCAGAGACCCGCCGCGACCAGCGTTGGCACAATCAGTGCAGCAGCTTGTCCGAACCTGTGCCCTAGTTCAGCAGCATCTGTCAGGTGTTCAGGCATGAGAGCCATACCCCGCAGCGGGCTAAAGATACCCACCCAAAAGGCTACACATAGAAGATGCAACAGGAGCAAGAGTTGGACACCAAAACTCTCCAGTTCCGGCACATGTCCGATCTGTGCAAAGGACCACATGGCCAATGCGCCACCCAACAGCGCGATCCATAGGCCAAAGCGAGGAACAGACAGTCCCACAAGGATCAACACTGCGCCTGCAAGGCGATAAACAAGTACGTCGCTTACGGATGTTTGCCAAAGCAAGCCAAGCATCTCTGGATCGACCATGCCGTCAACTCCGCCTGTTAAGGCGGCTCCTCGGAGCATGAAGCCAAATACCGTTGCTGCGAGGGAAAGCCACGCCAAGACCATGGCTTGGCGCTTCATCGCAAGGCTTATCGGCGAGACTAGTTCGGAATAGAGGCACTTCACGACGACAAGCCCGGTGGACCCAGCAAAGCCGATGTAGAGCACCAGCTTTGCGAGGATTGCGACAACTCCCCAAATGTCTGGCATGCTCATTCCACGGAAAAGGAAAATTCGCCCTGCATCGCATGGCCGTCTTTACCTAAACCACGCCACTCGATGACATAGGTGCCGGTTCCATTGCCCGGCAATGGGATCGTGAACACCTGACGGAAACTTGTTTGGTCCCCCAAATCCAAGCGTATCGCCGCTTGCTCTTCATGGGCCATCTCAATCCGTGTCAACCGGATGTCCTTGGTGAAGCTGAGGCCAATTTCGGCGGGCACAGAGGTTACAGTAGCCCCGTTGGCAGGTGTCGTTTCTTCGGCCTTGGAATGCGCCAGTACCCCGCTGGGAATAGCAGCCATGATTGCGAGCGTTATGATCTTCTTCATGGTTCTGTCCTCAATTTATTCCATTAGCACGCTGGATTTCACGAATGTACGCGATCACCATGGCAACGTCGCCTCGCGTCAATCCTTCGACCGGCGGCATGTCACCAAACTGCCAATGATGGCTTCTTACACCTTGTGAAACCGCCCTCTGAAAGGCTTCGTCAGCGTGGTGGCTGGGCTCGTATATCTTGTGGATCAGAGGCGGTCCTGCGCCTTCTACTCCGACCGCGTTGACGCCGTGGCAAGTAGCGCAGGAGACATCAAAGACACGCTGACCGATTACAGCATTGCCCTCAATTGACGGCATCTGAATTGCGACCATAGCATCGCCTTCAAGTGCCTCCTGCGGCGTAGTCTCTTCGATTGAACCGGGCCGAAGGGTTATGAAAGCGGCGACGGCAGCGACGGTGCATACACCGACTAGTAAGTAACTTTTTTTCATGGATTGGTCCTGACATTTTGGAAGCTTATAGTGCTGCGGTTCATTGCGAACAGCGGCACGCGCAGGTCGCAGATGTTCGCAAGGATTTACGCTGCTTCAAAGGTCAGGGGGCTTGTATGGGTTATCCGGTTCAATCGGCTTGGCTTGAGTTCCAATCTGAAACTCTGGATCAATTTCACGTTGATCCTGCGCGGCTTCTCCGTTCTGGGCGAGCAAAACAATGGCTTGGCAGATAGAGGGATTGCACTCGCCGGTTCCTGAACTGTCCGGGTCATGGTGGCTGTTTGGGGACGACTTATCGATGCTATTTTTAGCCACGGAAGCGTGTTCTGTTGATTGCATGTGGCTTTCACAGTGAAGGCCGATGCAGCCATCTGATAGCGCATGAACAACGGTGCCAAAACCGGTCAGGGTGACCAGAACGCTGACTAGTAGCACAATTGAGTATCGTCGGATGACCATGGTTCAGGACGCTACTGCAGCAGACCAAGCATGACAACGCCATCACGTTTATAATTATGGATTGTGACCAACTTAATTTCGAGCTTTTTGGGCCCGCCTCCTCGTAGCTAGCAACATGAGAAGGTCCTTCGTACTAAACCCCTAACTGCAGTGATGTGGACGACGTCGCAGTTGAGTGTTGACTTGTGTCAAAGCGTAGGTTGCCAAATTGTTGGTAAGGTGCTTCGCAAATGGGTCAGAGCAACAGCATAAAAGCAACCCGGAGAACGGTGGTGTTTTTGGCTATACTCATAGCTATGGCCGCATGCACGGACAGGCATCACCACGGTGACTGGCACGGCCATGGTGCAGAGGGATGCTATGGACCTCACCATGACGCTATCGGCGAAGCTCGTTGTGGGGCGTTTGAGTAAGCTACTTTGCAAGGACGCACTCGCAAACAACCAGTCTAGCCAGTTTATGTTTGTTGATCACGAGGCCGCCGTTGATAGTGAACAGCCTCATTTGACTAGTCCAGTTTGATTGTTAGTGCATCGTCGGCCTCTGATCCATTGGAATGATGGTTTCCGGGGCTGGTGGGCGATAGCCCAATGCACTGTCCGATGTGTGGTGCTTGGTCCAGTGTGGGGTTTTGGTCTTGTGTCGGGCAGGGGCCAACGGAAGTAATATATGCCGTGTCTAGACAGTGAGAGGTACGCATGCAGCTTCATTTTGTGTCACACCTGTGTGTCACACCGCTCTAATGCTTGCTATCTAGTTGTTCTGTTAGGTTTTGGTGGAGCCTAGGGGAGTCGAACCCCTGACCTCTTGCATGCCATGCAAGCGCTCTCCCAACTGAGCTAAGGCCCCATCATTGTACCATCGGTATGGTGGACGGACGTTTAGGAGACAGCGGCTGCGAGTGCAAGTCCAAAATTGGAATTGGACGCGAATTTCCGTCCGGGCTGTCCCTCTCAAGTAAAAGGCGATCCCAGGGGATCGCCTTTTACTTGATCAGTTGTCGTCGTCTGACGTCATGTCGGTGATGTCGTCCAGTGAAACGTCATCACTGTCGTCATCATCGTCGTCCAGCAGATCGTCATCCAAATCCACGTCGACGCTGTCATCATCGTCCAGAACCAGATCGTCATCCGCCGTGTTTTCACGTGCTTTGACCGAAGCCGCGTCTTCCGCATCCGCCGCGATCATGCGGCTTTTGACTGTTTCAAGCTCCACAATCTCGCCAGTGTAGGGGCTGATGATGGGGTCTTTGTTCAGGTCGTAAAACCGCTTACCAGTTGTCGGGCAAACACGCTTTACGCCCCATTCTTCCTTGGGCATGTCAAATCCCCTTGATATCAGGTGAGTCGTCTAAATGATTCAGCTCACCTGCCACAGGCAGAGGGCACTGTCAAAGTCTTTGCGCAAGAGAGGTCGCGATATGGGAGAGCACGCATTGCCAGGGACACCGCCGGTGCCACTGAGATTGCGCAAATCGGCTCGGGCGCGGCGTATCAGCCTGCGAATCTCCCAGCTGGATGGGCGCGTCACGTTGACTTACCCGAATGGCGTGCCGGAATCCGAGGCCTTGAGCTTTGCGCGCACCAAGGAAGGGTGGATCCGGCAGCATCTTCAGGGTCGGCCCGATATGGCCTCAGTGCAGTTTGGGCAAGTGATCCCGATCGAGGGGAAAGCACGCCGAATCGTCCCTGCCACCGGGCGACGGGTTATGCTGAATGCAGATGAGGTTGCCGTGCCGACAGGGGCCGAGGCCCGCAGGTTGGGCCGGTTCCTGAAGGAACTGGCGCGAGACCGGTTGACCGGCGCCTGTGATGATTATGCAGCTATGCTGGGGCGTTCGTACACGACACTCAGCCTGCGTGACACGCGGTCGCGTTGGGGGTCGTGCAGCTCGGATGGCGGGTTGATGTTTTCGTGGCGCCTTATTCTGGCACCTCCTGACGTGTTGCACTATGTCGCGGCGCATGAGGTGGCACATCTTGCCGAGATGAACCACTCGCCTGCCTTCTGGGCGCAGGTTGAAAAGATCTTTGGCCCGTATCAGCCGCCCCGCCGTTGGTTGCGCGACAACGGGGCCGAGTTGCATCGCTACAGATTTGACACAGAGCCGAGTTGACGTGGCGCCTTTTTGTGATCACATGAGCATATGTTGACCGCGCGCCCTTCCGAAACCCAGACCGCAACACATGACCGGGTGTACCGGGCGCTGCGATCCCGGATAATGCATGGTGAGATGGCACCGGGGCAGGCCCTGACGCTGCGGGGCATCGGCAAGGAATTTGGTGTTTCAATGACTCCGGCGCGAGAGGCGGTCCGCCGCCTGGCCGCAGAAGGGGCATTGTTCCTGTCCACATCGGGCCGGGTTTCGACCCCGGAGCTGACGAATGACCGGATTGAGGAACTGGCTGCCTTGCGCGCCTTGCTTGAGGTCGAACTGGCAAGCCGGGCCTTGCCCAGGGCACACATGGCCCTGATCGATAGGTTGCAGAGCATCAACATGACAGTTGCCGAGATGGTGACCAAACGGGATGCGGTTGGCTATATCCGCTCGAATCTGGAATTTCACAGAACCCTGTATCTGCGCGCTCAGGCCCCTGCGATGCTGGCCATTGCTGAAACCGTCTGGCTGCAACTTGGCCCAACGATGCGGGCGCTTTACGGACGTCTCAGGCGCGCAGAGCCGCCACATTATCACAAGCTGATCATTGCGGCGCTCAAGGCCGGGGACGAGCCGGGATTGCGGCTGGCAGTGCGCTCGGATGTGACGCAGGGGCTGCGTTTGCTGGTCAGCTGAGCGGCTTCCTGCCGACATCGTCAAAGCGCCCGTCCAAGGTGTCACTGTTCTGGCCTGTGCAACCCGGCTGGGTTACTCTTGCGGCAAATCACAAACAAGAGCAGACCCAAACCATGATCACTCGCCGGACTTTTTCCATTTGCCTCGGATCAACGCTTTTGGCCGCCTGTACAGGCGGTGCCGCTCCGTCCGGCACGCCTGCAACCCGGATGCGGGCTGTTCCTAATGCCGGGTGGGATGCCTGGGTTGCCGGTTTCAAGGGCAGGGCAGCGTCGCAGGGGATCTCCCGGACAACCGTTGACCGCGCCTTTCAGGGGGCCGGGTATTTGCCCGACGTAATCGAACGCGACCGAAATCAGGTCGAATTCAAGCGCAGCCTCGAAGACTACCTAGCCATCGCGGCCTCGGACGAACGGATCAGCACCGGCCAGCAGATGCTGCGGCAACATAACGGCACCCTGTCGCGGATCGAGGCGCAATATGGCGTGGATAAGGAAATCGTCGTGGCCGTCTGGGGGCTGGAGAGCCGTTACGGCGCGCGCCGCGGTGATGTGCCCGTTGTATCGGCGCTGTCGACGCTTGCTTATGATGGCCGGCGTGGGCAGTTCTTTGAAAGTCAGTTGATCGCGGCGATGAAGATCCTTCAGAACGGCGATACCACGCCTGCCAACATGACCGGCAGTTGGGCCGGTGCGATGGGGCACACGCAGTTCATTCCGACCTCGTATCTAGCCTATGCCGTGGATTTCACCGGCGACGGGCGGCGCGACATCTGGTCGGATGATCCGACGGATTCGCTGGCTTCCACCGCTGCTTACCTGTCGCGTGCAGGTTGGGTGCGGGGGCAGCCCTGGGGGGGCGAGGCGGGGCGTGTTTCCGGTACTCCGGTGGCCGTGTTGCAGCCGCAAATACCGGGCCCCCGCATCGCCGTGTTCCGCAATTTCCAGGTAATCAAACGCTATAACAACTCGGACAGCTACGCGATCGGCGTCGGTCATCTGGCGGACAGGATCGCGGGCGGGGCGCCGTTTCAGGCCTCGTTCGGGCCGGATGCAAGTGGGCTTACGCTGGACGACCGCAAGGAATTGCAGCGCCGCCTGACATCTGCGGGGTATGACACGCAAGGCGCAGATGGCGTGATCGGAAACAACACCACCACAGCCATCAGCGCTTATCAAAGCGCCAACGGTCTGCCCGTGACAGGTGAGCCTTCGGTTGCTTTGCTGCGCAGGTTGGGTGGCTGACGGTTACGCCGCCAGCCCCTTCGACCCGATATCAAGGAATTTCTGACGGCGGTCCTTTATCAGGGCCGCCCCATCCTTGCCGTCCAGTTCAGTCAACATGGCGGTGATGGCCGCGCGCACCGACTCAACCGTTGCCGGTCGATCGCGATGTGCGCCACCCTTGGGTTCCGGGATGATCCGGTCACATACGCCCAGCTTGTGCAAATCCTGAGCGGTCAAACGCAGCGCCTCGGCCGCTTCACGCATCTTTTCGGCATCTTTCCACAGGATCGATGCGCAGCCTTCCGGCGAGATCACCGAATAGACCGAATGCTCCAACATCGCCACGCGGTTTGCGGTCGCAAACGCCACAGCGCCGCCCGAGCCGCCTTCGCCGATGATGACCGAAACCAGCGGCACGCCGATTTTCAGACACATTTCGGTCGACCGGGCAATCGCCTCGGATTGGCCGCGTTCCTCTGCTCCTTTGCCCGGATAGGCGCCAGCAGTGTCGATCAAGGTAATGACAGGTAGTCCAAAACGCCCGGCCATCTCCATCAGACGAACTGCCTTGCGATACCCTTCAGGTCGGGCCATCCCGAAATTGCGTTCGATCCGCGACTTGGTATCGCTGCCCTTTTCGTGACCGATCACCATCACCGGCTTATCGTCAAAGCGTGCAAGACCACCGATAACGGCCAGATCGTCGGCAAAGTTCCGGTCACCGGCCAGCGGGGTGAACTCGGTGAACAATGCGTCCACGTAATCCTTGCAATGCGGGCGCTCCGGGTGGCGCGCCACCTGGCACTTCCGCCAGGGTGTCAGGTCGCGATAGAGTTCATCCAGCAGCTTGGAGGCTTTGGCATCCAGCGCGGCGGCTTCTTCTGCCACATCCATTTCTTCGTTGGCACGGGCCAGCGCGCGCAGCTCTTCAGCTTTGCCTTCAATTTCGGCCAGCGGTTTTTCGAAATCCAGATACTGGGTCATGACGCCTCATCTGCGTGAAATTTCCTAGCTATATGCCGCTGGCTGGCCTCAGATGCAACTAGATGACACTGAAGCGGCATCGTTCATGTCAAAAGCCGTTGATCAGATTAAGAGATTCTTTCTCTTGCCAGCACATTCCCGACATGCCCAGCAAAACAATCGCTGAAATCGACTAATGGGGAAACTCACTCCGGCCAAAGCACCGGATAGAGCGAAACCACAAGCAGCACAGCCATTGTCCAGTTGAAAACAACCAGTCGGCGTGGGTTGGTCAGCAACCGTGCCATCTGCTGTCCCAGTACGGTCCATGTGCTGACCGACGGTAAGTTGACGGCCCCGAAGACAAGCGCCACGACGGCAATCGCATACATCGTCCGATCCGGTGTATAGGCCGTGGTGGCGGTCAGGGCCATGGCCCAGGCTTTTGGGTTTACCCATTGAAACGCAGCGGCTTGCAGGAATGTCATCGGCACTCCGGTCACCTCGGCGCTGCTTGCCGGCGCGGCATGTGCAATCTTCCAGGCCAGATAGAGCAGATAAATCACCGACAGGATTTTCAGCACCGAATAGCTGACGGGATACCGATCAAAGACCTGCACCAGACCAGATCCGACGAGCAGCACCATGAAGGTAAAGCCAAGCCCAATGCCCAGCATATGCGGAATCGAACGTCGAAAGCCGAAATTTGCCCCCGAAGCCATCAGCATCAGGTTGTTCGGCCCCGGTGTGATCGAGGTTACGAAGGCAAAGGCGATCAGGGCCATCAGGATGTCATAAGTCATGGCGCGAAGTATTGTCCGCTCTGCGGCAAATGAAATTGCTTTTTTGTGCGTGTTTCCTGTAGTTGTGCAATCAATGATGAAAAATGACAGAATAAACCGCCAGATATTGCAGGAGCTGACCCGTGACGGACGGATCAGCAATCTGGATCTGGCTGAGCGTGTGGGCCTTTCCCCTTCGGCCTGCCTGCGCCGCGTGCAAGAGCTTGAAAGGGCCGGGGTGATCACAGGCTATCGCGCGGTTCTGGACCCGGCGGCGATGGGTATCGGCTTTGTCGCTTACATCGGTGTAGGGCTGGGCGAGCATACAAAGGCCGCGCAGGAGGGGTTTGAACGCGCGCTCCAACTAGCGCCGGAAGTTGTCGAATGCCACAACATCACGGGAACAATCGAATACCTGCTGCGGGTCGAATGTGCAGACCTGCCGTCTTACAAGACCTTCCATACCGAGGTGTTGGGGACCTTGCCGCATGTCACATCGATCACATCCTATGTGGTTATGGATTCACCCAAGAATTTGCGGGCGTGACGCCTTGAATTGTGAAGGCACACTCTCTTGCAGGTCGAAAACTCACAGCCTAAAGTCATGGAAATGACGTTGCCTTGGGATACGCCCAGCCAGAACGGCACGCAAACAGGGAGATTACGATGAAACGCGTTCGAACAGTGGCGGCCGCAGTTGCCTTGTCAGTGGTTGCCGGGGCCGCCTTGTCTGCCCCGCTGAAACTGCAACCTGCCAACCCGCAGCCTTCTCCGAAGGCGGGGCTGAATGTGAAGTACATTGGCACAGGCAATCAACACAAGAAGATCCGCGATCTGAGTCAGGCAAAAAGCATGCTGTCCAAAGCGCAGCCTGGGCAACCGCTGCAGGGACTGGATTACAGGGACACCAGTCAGGGTGACAATGTCATGACATTCGACGGCGCTTACAATGTTGCTGCCGAGATTACGGGATATATGCGGTTCGACTCGCCTGGGGTTTACGAGTTGGAAACCTGGTCGAATGACGGGATAGAAGCATTCGTCGGAGGCCAAAATATAGGCTATGTCACGGGTATTCAGGGTTGTGAGGCCAACCAGCGGACCGAAGTCGAAGTGCCCAAGGCAGGGTGGTACCCGCTCAAGATCATCTATTTCCAAAAGCTTGGAACATCCTGCCTGATGATGAAGTCGGGTAAAAAGGGCGAAAGGTTCACCTGGACGCCGAATGCTGTTTTTGGGCGGTGATACCAGAACGAAGTTGGAAAAAGGCGCCGGGTCGGGCGCCTTTTTTATTGTGCATCAGCCGTTGGCCGCAATCAACTCGGCCTGTGCCACGATCACCTCGGCCTGCTTGATCGAAGCGATGTCGACCAGACGTCCTTTGTAAACCGTCGCACCTTCGCCATTGGCTTTGGCTTGCTCCATCGCGGCGAGGATTTCGCGGGCCTCTGACACGGCTTCTTCCGAGGGGGTGAACACCTGATTGGCCAGCGCGATCTGCTTGGGATGGATGGCCCATTTGCCCACCATGCCCAGCGTGGCCGAACGTTTGGCCTGCGCAATGTACCCCTCGTCATCGCTGAAGTCACCGAAGGGCCCGTCGACTGGCAGCACGCCATGGGTGCGGCATGCGGCAACGATGGCGGCCTGTGCCCAGTGCCATGGATCGGACCAGTGTTTCGCACCCTCGTGCAGCATGTAATAGTTTTCCTGCGTGCCGCCGATGCCGGTGGTTTGCATCCCCATCGAAGCGGCAAAATCAGCCGCGCCAAGGCTCATAGCCTGCAAACGGGGCGAGGAGGCTGCGATTTCTTCGACATGGGCGATGCCGGCGGAAGATTCGATGATAACCTCAAAGCTGATTGGTTTGGGGCGACCTTTGGCGCGTTCGATGGCGGTGACCAATGCGTCCACCGCATAGACATCTGCCGCGCAGCCGACTTTGGGGATCATGATCTGATCCAGACGGTCGCCCGCCTGTTCCAATACATCGACAACGTCGCGATACCAGTACGGGGTATCCAATCCGTTGATGCGAACGGACATGTATTTGTTGCCCCAGTCCACGGTGTTCAGTGCTTCGATGACATTGGCGCGGGCCGTATCCTTGTCCGAAGGCGCAACCGAGTCTTCAAGATCGAGGTTGATCACATCTGCGGCGGATGCTGCCATCTTCGGGAACAGTTTGGTGTTCGACCCCGGGCCAAACAGCTGACAGCGATTGGGACGCGCCGGTGCGGCAGGTTGGATGCGAAAGCTCATCTGGACCTCGTCTGAGTAATGAAATTACGATTTTCCTGCTCAATGAGGTATTAAATTGCGCGGTGCGGCGCAAGAGCGATTGTGCACATGCGGCAATGCGGTTGCAGAAAGCAGCTTCAAAACTGCCCGAGTGGGGTGATTAAAGTTTAATCACTTTGAAAACTTCGAAGATTTTTGCGCACATCGAGAACACTGCGCAAGAAACTCGCGCATAGGCCGTGGTTGACGGGCCAAAACGCGAAGCGCTCGTTTTATCGCTTCTCTAGCCTGCCCCGGAATCAAAGGAGTGACCGCAATGATCGAGACACCGTACCTGCTGTTCCTGGGCGATGCGCCCGACCAATTGGCGGCCAAAGTGGCTGTTGGGATCAAGGACTGGCGTCCGGAAAACGCCGTGGGCCAGTATCGAATGGACGGCTGCAAGGCCGATCTGGGCTTGGCTGACATGACCCTGACCGAAGCGAAGGAAGCCGGTGCCAAGACACTGGTGATCGGTGTGGCAAACCGCGGCGGTGTGATCAGCCAGGACTGGAAAAAGGTTCTGGTCATGGCGCTTGAGGAAGGGTTCGACCTGGCCTCGGGGTTGCATAACCTGCTGCGGGATGAGCCGGACCTGGTAGCGGTTGCCGAAGCAACAGGACGGAAACTGCACGACGTGCGGGTGCCTGAAATCAATTATCCGATTGCCAACGGGATCAAGCGCAAGGGCAAGCGGTGTCTGGCCGTCGGAACAGACTGTTCGGTTGGCAAGATGTACACCGCGCTGGCGATGGACGCCGAGATGCGTGAGCGCGGGATGAAATCGACCTTCCGCGCGACCGGCCAAACCGGCATCCTGATCACCGGTGACGGTGTGCCGCTGGATGCAGTCATTGCTGACTTCATGGCGGGTTCGGTCGAATGGCTGACACCGGACAATGACGATGATCACTGGGACCTGATCGAAGGGCAGGGGTCATTGTTCCACGTATCCTATTCCGGCGTGACCATGGCACTGATCCATGGCGGCCAGCCGGACGCCCTGATCCTGAGCCATGAACCGACCCGTGCGCATATGCGCGGCTTGCCAACCTATCAACTGCCAACATTGGAAGCCCTGCGCGACACCGCGCTGGCGCTGGCCAAGGTGGCAAACCCGGATTGTCAGGTTGTTGGCGTTTCGGTCAACACCCAACACATGTCCGAGGCAGACGCGACCGCCTATCTGGCCAAGATCGAAGAGGATATGGGCTTGCCTGCGACCGACCCGTTCCGTTTTGGTTCGGGCAAGCTGGTGGACGCGCTGGCCGCAATATGATCTGAACAACGCGCCGGTGGCGGACTGTTCCGCCTCCGGCGTGAGTATTTGGGAAAAGATGAAGGAGCGGGTGCGTGCAGATTGAGGTTTCTCGCGATGTGTTCCGGCTGGCGCAGGTCTTCACCATCTCGCGCGGGTCGCGGACCGAAGCAAAGGTGCTGACGGTTCGGGTTTCGGACGGAAGCCATCACGGCTGGGGCGAATGCGTTCCTTACGCGCGTTATGACGAAACGCTCGAGTCTGTTGAGGCTGAGATTGCCGGTCTGCCCGCGGATGTCACCCGCCAGACGCTGACGGATCTGCTGCCCGCAGGCGCCGCGCGGAACGCCGTGGATTGTGCCCTGTGGGATCTGGAGTGCAAACGTGTTGGCAAGCGCGCCTGGGACCTGGCGGGTCTGCCCAAGCCCGGCCCCGAGATCACCGCTTATACATTGTCGCTGGACACCCCCGAGGCAATGCAGGCGCAGGCCGCCGGGAACGCGCATCGCCCGCTTCTGAAGATCAAGCTGGGCACGCCCGATGATATGCCCCGGCTTGAGGCGGTGCGCGCCGGTGCTCCGAATTCCAAGATCATTGTGGATGCAAACGAAGGCTGGTCGGCCGAGGTTTACGCCGACCTCGCCCCGCATCTGGTGCGGCTGGGCGTGGCATTGGTGGAACAGCCTTTGCCCGCAGGAGATGACGATGCATTGATCGGGATGAAGCGCCCGGTGCCAGTCTGCGCTGACGAATCCTGCCATGACCGTGCCAGCCTGCCCAAGTTGAAGGGTAAATATGATGTCATCAACATCAAGCTCGACAAGACCGGGGGCCTGACCGAGGCGCTGGAGTTGCGCAAGGCAGCGATTGCCGAAGGTTATGACATTATGGTGGGATGCATGGTCGGCAGCTCGCTTGCCATGGCACCTGCGACATTGCTGGCACAGGGTGCGATGGTAACGGACCTTGACGGTCCGCTTCTGTTGGCCGAAGACCGCGACACCCCGCTGGATTTTGACGACGCCGGAGTGCACCCGCCTGCGGCCGCACTTTGGGGTTGAGGAGACGAATATGACCCGTACCGTTTACGTAAATGGCGAATACCTGCCGGAGACCGAGGCCAAGGTTTCCATATTTGACCGTGGCTTCCTGTTTGCGGACGCGGTTTACGAAGTCACCAGTGTGCTGGACGGCAAGCTGATCGACTTCGAAGGTCACTCTGTCCGTCTGAAGCGCTCGCTGGACGAGCTGGAGATGGCGGAGCCCTGCACCAAGGACGAACTGCTGGAGATCCACCGCAAGCTGATTGAGCTGAACGGCATCGAGGAAGGTCTGGTCTATTTGCAGGTCTCGCGCGGCAGCGATGGCGACCGGGATTTCGTGTTTCCGTCGGCAGATACCAAGCCCAGCCTCGTTTTGTTCACGCAGAACAAGCCCGGGCTGGCTGACAGCCCGGCGGCCAGGAAAGGCGCCAAGATCATCTCGATCGAAGACATCCGTTGGGGCCGGCGCGACATCAAAACGGTGCAATTGCTCTACCCGTCGATGGGCAAGATGATGGCCAAGAAGGCAGGTTGCGACGACGCATGGCTGGTCGAGGACGGCTTTGTGACCGAGGGCACCAGCAACAACGCCTATTTCGTCAAAAACGGCAAGATTGTCACTCGCCCGCTATCCAACGACATTCTGCACGGCATCACCCGAAAGGCCGTGTTGCGCATGGCGGCTGAGGCGCAGATGGAAATCGAAGAACGTCTGTTCACCATCGACGAAGCCAAAGAGGCTGATGAAGCATTCACCACCTCGGCCAGCGCCTTTGTGATGCCTGTGGTTGAAATCGACGGAGTTGCGCTGGGTGACGGTACGCCGGGACCGATTGCAAAACGCCTGCGCGAGATTTATCTGGACGAAAGCCGCAAGGCGGCGATCTAAAGAAAAAGGCCCGCCAATCTGGCGGGCCTTTTTCGTATTGGGCCTAGCCCTTTTTTGTTACATTCTCTTCAAACGCGACCTTGAAGGCGGCCTGTTTTTCAGTGCTGGCCTCGGTTTGATAATTGGCTTTCCATTCATCCATGGTCATGCCGTAGAAAAGTTCACGGGCCTCTTCCTTGCCCATCTCGATCCCCTTTTCATTGGCCGCTTCCTGATACCAGCGCGACAGGCAGTTGCGGCAGAACCCGGCCAGATTCATCATGTCGATGTTCTGCACGTCGGTGCGGTCTTCCATCAGGTGCTTTTGCAGCCGACGAAATGCGGCAGCCTGAAGTTCGATTTCGGTTTGCATGTCCATCTTGTGGCTCCGGAAGGCAGTGTGTGTTTCTTCTGACGTAACAATCCTGCCGTGTCGTTACAACAACGGTGCTTGTGGTCAGTGCTACCTACATCAGTTTCAAGGCCAGCCAGGGCACGATGCAAAAGATCAGTGTCAGGATCTTGTAGTTGGCAAGGTATCTGAAATAGGCACGTTTCACGTCGGCGCGATCCATCTGAAACATCCTGCCGTGAATGCCAGCGATCCAGTCCTGCAAAAGCAGAATCATGACGGTGGTGAACAGCAATACCGCGATATTAAGCGCGGCCATCCAACCAAAAAACGTTGTCAGAAACTCATGTGTCATGACGATCCCCTTTCCTGCATTATATGGGGATCAGAGGCGTTGCTCACAATGGCGTGAGGGGCGGAATGCCCCAGCAAACCTTGCGGTCAAAGGTCGCTGGCGTCCAGCGCATCTTGCAGGATTACCGCCAGCCGCTCGGCCCAATGCCGTTGACCGGCATGGTCGGCGATCAGATCATTGCGCAGCTCGATCAATGCATTGGGGCGGCTAGAAGCGGTGCAGTGCTTGTCAATCGCGTCACCTGGCAAAACGCCGGTATAGGGTTCATTGACACCAACGCACAGGTCATCTTCCTGTTGCAGCCGATTGATCAAAGGGCGCGAAAACCGCTCGTCCGGGGTGTGCAATACGCCAATGTGCCATGGTCGGGGGTCACGTCCACGCAACTGGCGCGTGAAGGAATGCATCGACACAATTACCGCATTTGGCAGTGCCGCCATCTCGGCCAACGCTGTGTGGTAGGGGCGATAACACATGTCCAGGCGGCGTTCGCGCTCGGCGGCATCGGCATGGCGGTTGCCGGGAATGATCGACCCGTCATACAGTTTCATCAACAGCGTGGGGTCATCTTCCCCTCGGTTCGGGTCGATTACAAGGCGCGAGAAATTGGCGGCGATCACCGGCGCGTTCAGAATCTCGCCCAGATGTTTTGATACCTCATACGCGCCGACATCATAGGCGATATGGCGCTCCATATCCTCGCGCGGCAGGCCAAGGTCTCCGTCATTGACCTCGGGGGGAACGATGTTGGTTGCGTGGTCGCATGTGATCAGCCATCGGGACGGGCGATCCGCGCCGTGAACAAAAAACGGGGTGTAAGTCATAAGCCTGTCATCTAGTTTGTCGCAGGTGTAGGGCAGTTGCTTTAAAAAGGGAATTGCGCAATAAGCGCCACAGCAGTGTTTGCGGTAACATTTTGCAAAAGCTGATCTGCGCAATCTGAACCGGCATGAGGAGGTCAAGACCAATGCGACGCCTGAGAAATGTAAAAATCGTGGCGACGCTGGGACCGGCGTCCAGTGACTATGACACCATTCGCGCCCTGCACGAGGCCGGGGCGGATGTGTTCCGTCTGAACATGAGCCACGGCAGCCATGATGAGATACGTGAACGCCACAGGATCATTCGGCGGGTTGAAAAGGATCTGGACAGCCCAATTGCCATTCTGGCCGATCTTCAGGGCCCCAAGCTGCGGGTTGGTGTTTTTGCAAATGATACGGAGGAGCTGGAAGAGGGCGCGGCGTTCCGTCTGGACCTTGATTCAGCCCCCGGTGACATCACCCGCGTGTGCCTGCCGCATCCCGAGATTTTTGCAGCCCTTGAACCGGGCGCGCGCCTTCTGGTCAATGACGGCAAGATCCGTCTGATCGTTCAGGATTGCGGCCAAGACTTTGCCAATTGCACGGTCGAAGTGGGCGGTACGATTTCGAATCGCAAGGGCGTGAACGTCCCGGATGTGGTGCTGCCGCTGGCGGCCTTGTCGGCGAAGGACCGTGATGATCTGGAGTTTGTGTGCCAACTGGGTGTCGATTGGCTGGCGTTGAGCTTTGTTCAGCGTGCGAAAGATGTGTTCGAGGCCCGCGCGCTGGCTGATGGACGCGCCGCGATCCTGTCGAAGATCGAAAAGCCCGCCGCGGTCGAGGCGTTCGACGACATCCTCGATGCCTCGGACGGGATCATGGTGGCGCGGGGCGATCTGGGCGTGGAACTGCCGGTATCCGCGGTGCCGCCCATTCAAAAAAGGCTGGTCCGCAAGTGCCGTAGTGCCGCCAAGCCGGTCATTGTCGCCACCCAGATGCTGGAAAGCATGATCGAAAGCCCGATGCCCACCCGTGCCGAAGTGTCGGATGTGGCCACCGCGATCTATGAGGGCACGGACGCCATTATGCTCAGCGCGGAATCGGCGGCAGGTGCTTATCCGGTTGAGGCCGTGCAGACCATGAATGAGGTCGCCATCGAGGTCGAGGCCGACCCGACCTATTCCCAGATCATCGCCGCGTCCCGCACGGCAAAAGGAAGCACTGTGGCCGATGCCATCGTCGCGGCCGCCCGAGAGATTGCTGAAAAGACCGATATCAAAGCCATCTGCTGCTTTACGCAAAGCGGAACGACCGCCTCATTGACAGCCCGCGAACGTCCCGGTGTTCCGATCATCGCGATGACATCGTTGATGGGGACCGCGCGCAGGCTTTGCCTGAGCTGGGGGTGCAACTGTGTCATGACACCCGAACTTCAGCGGTTCAAAAGCGCCGTGGTCAACGCGGCCCGCGCGGCGCGGGCAGGGGGGTTTGCAACCGAAACCGACCAGATCGTGGTTACGGCCGGTGTCCCCTTCAACGTTCCTGGCACCACCAACATTTTGCGGGTGGCCCCTTGTGATGAACGGCTGATCTACAGCACGGATCCGGAATAACCGCACTCCGAAACTCGGGCCCGAGTGTCATGTCAGTCAACCGGCTCTTTTACAATCTCCATAACTGTAAAAGAGCTGGTCTGATGTATCCCCGGCAGCTTGTTGATCTTCTCGCCCAGAACCAGCCGGAAATGTGCAATATCGCGCGTTCGAACGGTCAAGAGATAATCAAACGATCCCGCCACCATCAGGCAGCTTTCGATTTCCGACACATTCCGAACAGCCTCATTGAATTTCACAAGGGATTGTTCCGCAGTTGCGACCAGGGATACCTGCACCACGGTCAGCAGCGCCAGCCCCATCCTTTCCTTGTCGACGACGGCTCTGTACCCTTTGATATAACCATTCTTCTCAAGTCGTTTTACACGCTCGGAACAGGGCGTATTGGTAAGGTTTACGCGCGCCGCCAACTCAACTATCGAGAGCCGGCCATTGGCCTCCAGCTCGTACAGGATGCGTTGATCGATATTGTCTAAATCTCTGCTAATCAGTAAAATTCCCTGTATTTTTGGCGCAATTCGATAAATTACACTGAAAATGGCCCAAAAAAATCTCCAATTCCTAGTGAAATTTCCTAATACTTACCAAAGGGCGGTCTTGTTGAAAAGTTCCAAGTTCCGGCCGCCCTGCCGGGGGCGTGGGCCCCGGCCTTAACAACAAAAACGGAGGAACGAAATGACAACAAAGATTGTCATAGGACTCGACGGGACTGAAACCGGCGAGCGTGCGATTGCCTTTGCCAAGGATTTGGCAAAGCTGATCGGAACGTGCGATTTGCTGGTCGCTTATGTGATCGAATGGTCACCTTACACATTCCAGACACCTGAAGAAAACGCCCAGCGCCACAAGCGCCGCGAAGAAGAGGTTGATCTGGCGTTATCGCGTGTCGTGACACCAGCCGTAGAGGCCCTCAGGGCAGCGGGTTTCGAGGCGCAAGGCATTGTGCGCCATGGCGATGTGGCGGAAACGCTGAACGCCATCACTGTCGAAAACGGAGGCTCGCAAATCGTCGTGGGCCGGGCATCTGCGGACGGGATCAAGAAACGCCTGTTCGGCAGTTCGACGCAATATCTGGTGATGCATGCCGACGTTCCGGTTACGGTCGTGAACTGAGGGGAGGGCTAAAATGAGAACGCTAAAAACACTTGGCGCCGTAACGGCCGCCACCATTGCCGCCAGCCCTGCCCTTGCGCAAGAGGCGCCGGGACTGGACGAAAAAATCAATCAGGCCTTTGCAAACCTGACCGGGCCGTTTGTCAGCTTCATATTTGCACCGCTGCCCGGAACCAGCTTTCCGTGGATCGTTATGTGGCTGGTCATCGCTGCATCGGTTTTCACGCTGTATTTCGCGCTTGTGCAGTTGCGGTTTTTTGGTCACGCGATCAGCCTTGTCAAAGGTGACTATTCCGATCCCAACGACGCGGGCGAGGTCAGCCACTTTCAGGCATTGGCCACGGCGCTGTCCGGCACTGTGGGCCTGGGGAACATCGCGGGCGTGGCCGTTGCCATTGGCATCGGTGGGCCAGGCGCAACCTTCTGGATGATCCTTGCGGGTCTTCTGGGCATGGCATCGAAGTTCACCGAATGTACGCTGGGCGTGAAATACCGCAATGAATACGAAGACGGCACCGTTTCAGGTGGCCCGATGTATTACATGTCCAAGGGCTTCGACGAGCTGGGTCTGCCCGGTGGTAAGATCCTGGCGGTGCTGTTCTCGATCTTCTGTATTCTGGGCGCGTTGGGCGGCGGGAACATGTTCCAGGCTAACCAGGCGCATCAGCAGATCGCCGGTATCGTTGGCGACTATCCGGGCTGGATTACCGGTATTGTTTTTGCCGCGGTCGTGTTCATGGTCATTGTTGGCGGTCTGAAATCCATCGCTCGGGTGACTGAAAAGGTCGTGCCGTTCATGGGTGTGCTGTATGTCGCCACCGCACTGGTCATCATCGCGATGAATGCGGACATGATCGGCTGGGCCTTTGGTCAGATCTTTGCCGGTGCCTTCACGGGGCTGGGCGTAGCAGGGGGCATGGTCGGCGCGCTGATCCAGGGCTTCAAGCGCGCGGCATTCTCGAACGAGGCGGGCGTTGGCTCGGCGGCGATTGCGCACTCGGCGGTTCGGACCAAGGAACCGATCACCGAGGGTTTTGTATCGCTGCTTGAACCGTTCATCGATACCGTCGTGATCTGTACCATGACGGCACTGGTGATCATCATCACGCAACAGCTGATCATCGACCCTCAAACCGGCAACTACATGCTGAACGAGGCGGGTTCCGCCATCGCAACAGTGGATGGCAATTCCGGCGTCAGCCTGACCTCTGCCGCCTTTGCCAGCGCGTTCAGCTGGTTCCCGTACATCCTTGCGATCGCGGTGATCCTGTTTGCCTTCTCGACAATGATCAGCTGGTCCTACTATGGCCTGAAGGCCTGGACCTACCTGTTCGGAGAAGGTCACACAAAAGAGCTGATCTTCAAGATCATTTTCTGCGTCTTCGTGGTGATCGGCGCTGCAGCCAACCTCGGTCCGGTTATCGACTTCTCGGATGCGGCGATCTTTGCGATGGCGGTTGTGAACGTCTTTGCCCTCTACTTCCTGATGAAAGTGGTGCGGCAGGAACTGGCGTCCTACTCCGCAAGGCTGAAGAGCGGTGAAATCCGCAAATTTGAACACTAAGTCCAATCACCGGGGCGGCTTGTGTCGCCCCGGTGCCTGACCAGCCTGCAAAAAGCATAGATTCTGGTCCAAACCCCCTTGCCAGTATGACCGAACTTGCGTAAACGGCGCTTCTGATCGCGTGACCGGCCGAGATGGCATGCCGAGTCGCGTCTGAAACCGAACCCGGAAAAGGAGACGGAAATGCCTAAGATGAAGACCAAATCAAGCGCCAAGAAGCGCTTCAAGGTGACTGCGACCGGTAAGGTCCTTGCTGGCCAGGCCGGCAAACGGCACGGCATGATCAAGCGGACCAAGAAATTCATCCGCGATGCCCGTGGCAACACCACCCTGTCCGCCCCCGACGCAAAGATCGTCAAGGGCTACATGCCCTACGACCGCTAAGAGGAGATGTAAGAGATGTCCCGCGTTAAAGGTGGAACCGTAACTCACGCCCGTCACAAGAAGATCATCAAGGCCGCAAAAGGCTATTATGGTCGTCGCAAGAGCAACTTCAAAGTCGCAACTCAGGCCGTCGACAAGGCCAACCAGTACGCGACCCGTGACCGCAAGAACCGCAAGCGCAACTTCCGCGCGCTGTGGATCCAGCGGATCAACGCTGCTGTGCGCAGCCATGACGAGGCTCTGACATATTCCCGCTTCATCAACGGTCTCAACCTGGCCGGTATCGAAGTGGACCGCAAAGTTCTGGCCGACCTGGCCGTGCACGAACCGGAAGCGTTCGGCGCGATCGTCGCCAAAGCTCAGGCTGCTCTGGCTGCCTGAACCTCTGAAAAGAGACAGTGAAAGAAAGGCCGTCCCCTTGGGGCGGTCTTTTTCTTTGGCAGAAACCCGTGGATTTCCGCATCAACCAAGTATGGTATTCCATTCTGGATAATGCACGTAATTGCTGTAATTATATAATCAACTTCTCTTTTGGATTGAATGAAATTACCAGAATGCCTTTTGCCTAAAATTAATACAAGCTCTTATTGTTCTGACTGCCACGTTAGTCGGTTACTCTAATGAAGCGCGGTCGCAGGACGCTATCACAGAGCCCGATACTCCGGACGTGTTGGTTGAAACCTTTGACGGAGAAGACCAGACGCTCATGCTGGGCGGGCAGATTGACTTTCAGTCGGTCAAGTCGCCGTGGGCGTTTTATGTGGCCGATGGCAAGCTTGTGATGGAAAATAGGCAGGATACCCGCAGTCTTCAGTTCAACGATGTGGCATGGGTAAATTTTCCAGGATCGGACTCGTTGGAGAGTACGCAAGACATGGTGATATCTGCCGTTGTGGGCGGAGAGTTTTCCGGAAAAAGCGGGGTTGGCATTCTGGTTGGCAGCGGGAAAGCGGGAAAATATGTGGTATTTGCCGTGGACGGCAAGGGGCGCTTCCACGTTCTGCAAAAAGACGGACGTCAGTTGCGCGTCGTGCATGCGGGCACTCATGACGCGATTTTGCTCGAGTCTCCGAACAAGTTGTCCTTTAAGGTGCGAGGCGCGCATGTTGTCTTCTATGTCAACGGAACAAAGGTCATTCAAACGCTGTTTTCAAAACGAACGTCCTCGGGCGCGGACGGTCGCGCGGGAATTGGCCTCGCAGCATTCGGAACCGGCAGGTTTGAATTTGACGAAGTCGAAATCAAGAGGGTGAACTGAGACTGGACTTCTGCGCTTGAATGAACCGGCGCAGAGCGCGCCGGTTCAGAGAATTGGAGTTTCTAAGATCAGCGGTTAGTCGGCTTGGATCATCCAAAAACACGCCCCAGCGCGCCGTCAACCGCGTCGGTGATCTGGTCGATGTCATCGGCCGTAGCAATCAGCGCAGGCGAGAAGCACAGCGTGTTGTTGCGACCGGGGATCGAGCGGTTGGTCACGCCGATGATCACGCCCTGTGCCATACAGTCGGCAGTAACGGCCTGCGCCAGTTTCTCGTCCACCGGCTCTTTGGTGCCGCGATCCACAACCAGTTCGGCCCCCAGGAACAGGCCCTTGCCGCGCACATCGCCGATGACCTTGTGCTTGTCCATCAGCGCCAGAAGGTTGTTCGTCATGCGCGCGCCCATGTCCGTGCAGTTCTGCAACAGGTTTTCATCCTGAATGATGCGCATGTTCTCGATGGCCGCTGCCGGACCAGCGGTGCACCCACCAAAGGTCGAGATATCGCGGAAATAGTTCATTGGGTCCGCGGCATCGTCTTTGAACAAGTCAAAGACTTCCTCGGTGGTGACCATGCAGGCAATCGCGGCATAGCCCGATGCAACGCCCTTGGCCATGGTCACGAAATCGGGCTTGATACCGTATTGCTGGTACCCGAACCACGTGCCGGTGCGGCCCACGCCACAGACAACCTCGTCGATATGCAGCAGCACGTCGTATTTCTTGCAGATCTCCTGCACGCGCTGCCAGTAACCCTCGGGCGCTTCGATCACACCGCCGCCTGCTGTCACAGGCTCAAGGCACAGGGCACCTACTGTATCGGGGCCTTCGCGCAGAATGACGGCTTCAATCTGATCTGCGGCCCATTCGCCAAAATTCTCTTCGGGTGCGCCGTCTAGCTCGTGTTTGCGATATTCCATGCAATGCGGCACGCGCACGAAATCAGGGGCGAAGGGGCCGTATTGCGCTGTGCGCTCGTCCTGACCGCCTGCCGACATGGTCGCCAGCGTCGAGCCGTGATAGTCCCGGTCGCGGTACAGGATCTTGGTTTTCTTGCCGCCGTATTTCTTGTGCGCGATCTGGCGCACCATCTTGAACGCCTTCTCGTTCGCCTCGGAACCTGAGTTGGTGTAATAGACGCGGCTCATGCCCGGCATCTTGTCGATCAGTTGCTCGGCAAACAGCGCACCCGGGATCGAACCGGCCGAATTGGCGAAATAGCACAGCTTCATCAGCTGGTCGTAAACCGCCTTGCAGATCGATTCGCGGCCATAGCCGACGTTGACGGTCCAGACGCCGCCGGAAACCGCATCCAGATGCTCTTTGCCTTTCTGGTCCCAGACACGCATGCCCTTGCCCTCGACAATGATGCGTGGGTCATTGGTTTCAAAGGGTTTATGCTGGATCAGATGGTGCCAGATATGGGCGCGGTCGGCCTCGACCACGCGGGAAAGATCGTTTTCGTTGAACGTGCCGTCCATGACATGTCCTTTCAGTGAGGAAGCGGTGCACGGGATATGGAAATGCCTCATCCCGGCATGTGTTTAAGATGCTTCAGATCACCGCGAAAGCCCGGATGTAGATAGGGCCAGATCGTATCATCCCGTATCGCCAGTCAGTTTTGCCGCCGTATTTCTACGGGTTTGTCAGAACGCGAACTTTGTGCTCAATTCGCCCAAACTGCGTTTCGGGAGGACAGCGGATGGCAGCGACACATATCTACGAGCGTCATTTGGACAAATGCCGGGCAAATTACACACCCCTGTCGCCCCTTACGTTCATTGAACGGACGGCGCAAGTCTACCCGGATTATCCATCCGTGGTTTATGGGGATCGCCGGTATTCCTGGGCTGAAACCTATGCCCGTTGCCGGCGTCTGGCGAGTGCGTTGACAGCGCGTGGGATTGGACGGGGCGATACCGTTTCGATAATCGCGGCCAACATCCCGGAAATGTACGAGGCGCATTTTGGCGTGCCCATGACGGGCGCTGTTCTGAACGCAATCAACACGCGGCTGGATGCGCCGATTGTCGCATTCATCCTGAACCATGCCGAAGCCAAGGCGCTGCTGGTCGACCCCGAGTTTTCGGATGTGGTGAAAGATGCGCTGCAACAGGTCGATCATGACATTCTGGTCATCGATATCGAAGACCCCACCTTCGACGGCGGTGAAAAGCTGGGCCGCCTGACCTATGAAGACCTGCTGGCCGAAGGTGACCCCGCGTTTGACTGGTCACTGCCAGCGGACGAATGGGACGCGATCACACTGAATTATACCTCGGGCACCACGGGCAACCCCAAGGGCGTGGTTTACCACCATCGCGGCGCGACCCTGAATGCGCAGTCCGATTTGCTGGACTGGGATATGCCCAAGCATTCGGTCTATTTGTGGACCCTGCCGATGTTCCACTGCAACGGCTGGTGCTTCCCGTGGGCCATGGCAGCCAATGCAGGTGTTTCCGTTTGCTTGCGCGCGGTGCGGGCCGAACCGATCTATGCTGCTTTCCGGGACGAGAAAGTGACCCACTTCTGCGGTGCGCCGATCGTTTTGAATATGCTGGCCCACGCTCCGGATGAGTTGAAGGACTTTGACCACCAGATCAAGGTGATGACGGCAGGTGCCCCGCCGCCTGCGGCCGTGATCGAAGCGATGGAGGCGATGGGTGTCGAGGTCACGCATGTCTATGGCCTGACCGAAACCTATGGGCCTTCGGTTGTCTGCGCATGGAAAGACGAATGGAACAGCAAAGGGCCTGAAGACCGCGCGGCCTTCAAGGTGCGGCAAGGGGTGCGCTATACAGCGTTGTCCGGACTGATGGTGGCCGACCCGGAAACGCTGGAACCGGTTCCGGCTGATGGCGAAACCATGGGTGAGATATTCATGCAGGGCAACGTGGTGATGAAAGGATACCTCAAGAATCCCGACGCTACCGACAAGGCCTTTCACGGTGGCTGGTTCGCGTCCGGTGATCTGGGCGTCATGCACCCCGATGGCTATATCGCGCTCAAGGACCGTTCAAAGGACATCATCATCTCGGGCGGCGAGAATATCTCATCTGTCGAGGTCGAAGGTATCCTCTACAAGCATCCGGCGGTGATGGAGGCTGCAGTGGTGGCCCGTCCCGATGAGAAATGGGGCGAAACGCCCTGCGCCTTTGTCGAGTTGAAACCCGGCGCAGCCGCAACCGAGGCAGAGCTTATCGCCTTCTGTCGCGACCGGATGGCCCATTTCAAGGCACCCAAAACGGTTGTGTTCCGCACCCTGCCCAAGACATCAACCGGCAAGGTGCAGAAATTCGTTCTGCGGGATCAGGCACGGGCGCTGGGTTAAAGGTTGTCGAAGATCGACAGGTCCAACGCCAGCATCTCACCCATCCAGATCGCGCGTTCGCGGTGATCCTCCAGATGTTCACCGGTTTCCGGGTGCGTGAAGACCGTCAGGCCCTGCCGGTTCAGCATCAGCCATGGGATGACTTGGTCGAATGCGCTGGCAGCAAAGCCCAGCTGGCAGCTCCAGCGCGAATGGGGGCCGACGTTTCGGGCGTGCATCCGGCCCATTTGAACAGGGAACAGGCGGGCCGCCTCTTCACAGACCTGTCGCGCGGTGTCCTGCGTGTCGGCGTCGAAATAGACATGGGCGTGATAGCCGGTGATCTCGGGCATAGGAACCTCGTCTGCTTTGTTGGCTCAAAGCTAAGGCCTAAAAGGAAAAAAACCTAGCTGCGCATGCACACAGGGTCTGTGCAATGTTAACCCTGCGCATGTGCGTCGGGATGTGCCGCGACAAAGGCCGGGTGATTGGCGCAGGCCTCTTCAACCCGCAGCAGGCGGGGCATATCCGACAGATCAACCTGCCACCGGCGCGCGTTATAGATCTGCGGGATCAGGCAGAGGTCGGCGAGACCGGGCTTTGACCCAACACAGTAGGGGGCCTGTTCGAAATCCCCCAGCATGGTTTCAAACGCCTGCAACCCGGGTTTGATGAAATGCCGCATCCAGTCGCCGGGCATGTCGGGGGCATTATGGCTTAGGGTCGTGGCATAGCGCGCAACCGACAGGTTGCAGACTGGGTGGATGTCGACCGCAATCGCATAAGCCAGTGCCTGAACACGCGCACGTTCCGCCGGATCATCAGGCAGAAGGCTCAACTGCCGGGTCCGGTCCAGATAGTCGAGGATGGCCAGCGATTGCGTCAACCGCAGCCCGTCAATATCCAGAACCGGCACAAAGCCCTGCGGGTTTCGGGCGATATGTTCATCGCTCTTTTGTGCGCCGCCGACCAGATCGACAACAACCGGGCGATACGCGATCCCGGCCAGATTCAGTGCTATCCGCACCCGGTAACTGGCCGAGGACCGCCAATAGTCATAAAGGACGACGTCGCTCACGTCCGGGCCTGTCAATTGTCAGTCAAAGCGGCAGCGCGAAGGGCGTCCGTCAGCACTGCACTGTCACCGATGTGGTTGGCCAGCACCAGCACCAGCCGCGCATTCAGCGCGTCGCTGTCGGCTTTTTCCAGGCCCTCATGTGCGGCCAGAAGTTCGGCATAGAAGTCATCGGCGTCTTTGATGTTCGGGGTTAGGATCAGGTCTAACATGGGGCTTACTCCTTACCGCAGGCTCTGCGGATCGCGTGCCGGAAGGTGTTTTCTTCGTAACTGTCACGCCGGGCCGCCACATGCTGGTCCGGGCGGATCAGGTAGACTGCGCTGGTCGCGTCGCCCAGATAGCGGCGTTTCAGGGCCAGCGTCATGTCATCCTTGACCGACAGCGCCAGTCGCGTGACCTCGATCCCATCTTCTTCCAGGGTGTCAGGGGCGTCTGCATCGATGGTCAAAAGCGTGAACTTGCCTGCAAGCTTGGGCAGCAGAAACTCGTTACCAAGCGGAGCGTCGGGACAGGCCGAACCCGGTCGCGTTCCGGCGGGGCCGTTCAGCGCGTCCGCAGAATTCAGCGAAGATCCATCATAGGTGCAGGGCTGGCTCAGGCGGCCAGAATTCACCAGCGGGCGGGCGAAGTCATAATGCTCGCTCAGGTCCAGTACCGCATCGCGCAGGATCCGCGACATCTCGGATTTCGGGGTAATGAAATCGGTCGACCGGCTGGAATTCAGGATGTTCTCGTCCGCCCCGTACACGCGTTCGGCGTTGTAGCTGTCCAGCAGAGTTTCAGGTGCTTTCCCATCCAGAACCAGCTTCAGTTTCCAACACAGGTTGTCGGTGTCCTGAAGACCGGAATTGGCCCCGCGCGCGCCAAAGGGGCTGACCTGATGCGCGCTGTCGCCCGCAAACAGGACACGGCCCTTGCGGAAGCTTTCCATGCGACGGCACTGGAACGTATAGATCGAGACCCATTCTAGCTCAAACTCGACATCATCCCCAAGCATCGCCTTGAGGCGGGGGATCACGTTCTCGGGGCGCTTTTCGCGTTCCTTGTCGATATCCCAACCCAGCTGCAAGTCGATGCGCCATACATTGTCGGGCTGTTTATGCAACAATGCGGATTGCCCGCGATTGAACGGCGGATCGAACCAGAACCAGCGTTCAGACGGAAAATCCACATCCATGATCACGTCTGCAATCAGGAAGTTGTCTTCGAAAATCCGTCCTTCGAAATCAATGCCCAACATCCGCCGGGCGGGGGAGGTCGCGCCATCACAGGCAATCAGCCAATCGGCTTCGATTGTGTAAGGTCCTTCGGGCGTCCCGACCTCCAGCCGCACGTGATCGTCATGCGTGCCAATCGCCTCGACCTTGTTGCGCCCGCGTATCTCAATCGGTGCGCCTTCTGCCTGCAACTCGCGGACCCGTTCAACAAAATAGTTCTCAAAATGGTATTGCTGAAGGTTGATGAAGGCAGGGTTGGCATAACCTAGTTCCGGTTGCAGGTTGAAGTCATAGACCTGTCGGTCATCGAAGAAGACCTTGCCCCGATCCCACAGGACGCCCTTGTCGACCAGTCGGCGTCCGCATCCCAGCCGGTCGGCAATTTCCAGCGTGCGTTGCGAGAAACAGATGGCGCGGCTGCCGAAACTGACCTTGTCATTCTCGTCCAGAACCACGACGTCGACCCCTTGCTGCGCCAGATCAATCGCGGCGGCCAGACCAACCGGACCCGCGCCGATCACGATAACCTTGTGCCGAACCGGCGTCGGGCTGTCCTGATCGGGGCTGCGTTCATAGCCGTAAAGCGGAGTTTCAAAGATCTTGTTCATGGGCTTCCCCCCAAGCAGATGCGCCAAAGTGCTGCATGTCCTGTGCCCCGGCAGCACGTGCCGAAGCCTTTGGCATATGGTTTCACTGAATCCCGCCGCCTAAAACGATCTGGATCAAACTGGGCCGTTTTTCCTTACCCCTGCAGGGCCTCCCACATCTCAAGATCGCGTTGGGCGGTCCAGATGCGAGGCGTGTCGATACCGCGGGCTTCGTCATAGGCGCGGGCGACGTTGAACGGCAGGCAGTGTTCGTAGATCGCGTAACTGGCGAATTTAGGGTCACATTCGGCGCGGACTGCGTCCCATGCCTCTTTCAGGCTGCCACCGCGCGCCGCAACCTTGGCTGCGGGGCGGTAGGTGCTTTCGACGAAATCGCGGGTGTTTTCGATGGCGGCATTGACCATGTCCTTGCCAACCAGCGCGTCGCCGCGTCCCGGTGCGATGGCGTCGACATCGAACCACTTGATCTCGTCCAGCGTGTCGCCCCAGTCGCTGAAATGCCCGTCGCCGCAATAGCAGGCCGAGTGATATTCGACGATGTCGCCGGTGAACATCACGTTCTGGTCAGGCACATGGATGACGATATCACCGGCGGTATGGGCGCGCCCCAGATGCATCAGGTCGATCCGGCGGTTGCCCAGATAAACGGTCATCGTGTCGCTGAATGTGGTTGTGGGCCAGGTCAGGCCGGGGATGCTTTCATGCCCTTCGAACAGGCGCGGGAAGCGCTGGAATTCGCTGTCCCAGTCTTCCTGACCGCGTTCAACCACCATGGCGCGGGCCATGTCGGACATCAGGATCTGTTGTGCTCCAAAAGCGCTGGCACCTAAAACCCGTACAGCGTGATAATGGGTCAGGGCCACGTGGGTGATCGGCTTGTCGGTCACAGACCGCACGCATTCGATCACCTTGTTGGCCAGGCGCGGGGTCGCCTGCGCCTCGACGATCATCACGCTGTCATCGCCGATGATCACGCCCGAGTTCGGGTCGCCCTCGGCGGTGAAAGCATAGAGCCCCTCGCCCACTTCGGTGAACGAGATTTTCTTTTCCGACATGTCCCCCTGGGACGCGAATGCTTTGGCCATCTTGGTTTTGTCCTTTTGCGGTTGCGCGGAAGGCAGGGATTGGATGCCTCCGGCGGGAGTATTTGGGAAAAGATGAAGCTCAGTGCGTCATCGCTCGAATGGGGAATTGAGTGCAGGCAGAACGGTGCCGGTGCAGTCGCCGAACCCGATCGTATAGCCGTCGCCCCTGGCCGCGCCGGTCAGGGTCATCGTGTCGCCGTCTTCGATGAAGCTGCGGGTTTCACCTGTGTTCAGCGTCAGCGGCTCTTTCCCACCCCAGCTGAGTTCCAGCAACGATCCGCGTTCGGGCTTGGTTGGTCCGGATATGGTGCCTGACCCCAGCAGGTCGCCGGTGTTCATCGGGCATCCCGATGTGGTGTGGTGGGCCAATTGTTGCGCGGCGGAATAATACATCTGGTTGTAGTTGGTCCGCGCGATGGTCGTGGCGTCCTTGCCTTCGGGTGCCATGGTGACGGCCAGATCGATGTCATAAAGCATCGGGCCGCAATCCTTGAGGTGGTCCAGCAGCGCGAACTCGCGGGCTGGCGTATCACAGCGGAACGGCTCGAGGGCTGCCTTGGTCACGATCCAAGGGCTGATCGAGGTTGCGGTTGCCTTGGCCTGAAACGGACCCAGCGGCTGGTATTCCCAGGCCTGTATATCACGTGCCGACCAGTCGTTCAGCAGAACGTAGCCGAAGATGTGGTCGTCAGCTTCCTGAACCGTGATCGGGCCATCCGAGGGCGTGCCGACAATCGCACCCATCTCCAACTCGATATCAAAGCGGCGGCTGGGCAGGAAGGCGGGCAGGTCCTGATCGGGGAATTTCAGCTGTCCCCAAGGGCGGCGGATATCCGTGCCGGACACCACGACCGAGGACGCCCGTCCGTTATAACCAATCGGAATGTGCAACCAGTTCGGCGGCAGCGCGTTTTCCGGGCCACGAAACATGGTGCCCACGTTGAAGGCATGGTTCCGCCCGGCATAGAAATCGGTGTATTCGCTGACCGCGAAGGGCAAGTGCATCTCGGCTTCGGCCTGTGGTACAAGCAGCGGTTCGACCTTGCTTTGTTCGTCCGAGCCGTCCGCCAGAAGGCTGATCAGCCGCTCACGCAGGGCGGTCCAGACAGCGGGGCCTTCCTCCATCAGGGGGTTCCAGAACGGCAGATCGAACAGCGGTTCATCGGTCAGGGTGATCAGGCCTTCGGCTTCGGCGGCGGTAACGTCCAGGATCATGTCACCGATGGCCACGCCGCAGCGCGGATCATCGCCTTCGGTCGAGAAGACACCGTAAGGCAGGTTGTTCAGTGGAAACGGATGCGCCGCGTCGTTGGCCGAGGCCACCCAGGATTTCATCAAAGGCATATTTTGCCCCTATTTTGTTGTACTTGGTACGTGGTTCGAAACGATCATAACCCCTGAAAGACAGGCGCCAAAGCCCAGAACGGGCGCGGTTGCGGCAGGTCGGCTGCCAAGGCCCCGTCTTTGTTTTCCGGTTGCAGCGACAGTACGCCTGCAACCGGAATGGGTATGTTCATCGCCATCAGGACGGGTGCTGTCCGGGTAACCCAGTCTGAGGGTCACTTCTTGCCCGGTGTGCCGTCGAACTTCTTCTCTAGCGATGTCCAGCAATCGATATAGTCGTCCTGCAACGGTGCCTCATTGGCGGCAAACGGCGTCAGGTGCTGGGGGAACCGGGTTTCGAACATGAACGACATCGTCTGGTCCAGCTTTTCCGGCCCCAGATTGGAATAGGATGCTTTGTCAAAGGCTTCCCTGTCGGGGCCATGCGGGATCATCATGTTGTGCAGACTGGTGCCACCGGGAACGAAGCCCTGCGGTTTCGCATCATATTGACCGTAGATGTTGCCCATCAGTTCCGACATGATGTTCTTGTGATACCACGGTGGGCGGAACGTGTCTTCCATCACCATCCAGCGTTCGCGGAACAGGACAAAGTCAATATTTGCAGTACCAGGCTGGCCGGAAGGCGCCGTCAGAACGGTAAAGATCGACGGGTCGGGATGGTCAAACAGGATGGCGCCGACCGGGCAATAATTGCGCAGATCGTATTTGTAGGGTGCATAATTGCCGTGCCACGCCACCACATCCAGCGGGCTGTGTCCGATTTTCGTGGTGTGAAACTGGCCGCACCATTTGATCGTCACGGTCGAAGGGGTTTCACGATCCTCATAGGCAGCGACCGGAGCTTTGAAATCGCGCGGGTTGGCCATGCAGTTGGCCCCGATCGGGCCGCGACCCGGCAGTTCAAACTTCTGGCCGTAATTCTCGCACACAAAGCCACGTGCCGGGCCTTCCAGAACTTCAACCCGGTAAAGCAGTCCACGCGGGATGATCGCGATTTCCTTGGGCTCAAGGTCAATGATTCCCAGTTCGGTCGCAAAGCGCAGGCGTCCTTCCTGTGGCACCACCAGCAACTCGGAATCAGCCGAGAAGAAATAGTCGTCGACCATGGATTCGGTAACTAGATAAATGTGGCAGGCCATGCCAACCTGGGTGTTCACATCCCCGGCCGTCGTCATGGTCCGCATCCCGGTCATCCAGTTCAGACCTTCATCGGAATGCGGCACCGGGTCCCAGCGATACTGGCCCAGGCTGATCACGTCCGGGTCGATGCACGGGGCCGATTTCCAATAGGGCAAGTCGATCTTTTCGTAACGGTGCGAATGCTTTACCGACGGGCGAATACGATAGCACCAGGTGCGTTCAGGCGGGTTGGCGGTAAACGCCGTGCCGCTCAGCTGTTCACCATAAAGTCCGTAGTTGCACCTTTGCGGGCTGTTCATCCCCTGCGGCAGCGCATCGGGCAGCGCCTCGGTTTCAAAGTCGTTGCCAAAGCCGGGCATGTAACCGGCATGGGTACCAACAGGCGTTGCTGCTTGCGTCAATGAATGCGGATCCGTCGGACGGTTCATTACGTATTCCTCCGTTTGCTGCTTGTCGGTTAATAGTTGATTTTGTAACTAACAAGCATGACACACGACGAATCTGAAAAAAATGATGACTTTTTCCTGCAGAATTTTCTGCCGTTTCTGCTGAACCAGGCAGCCGAGCGCGCCTCGTTGGAATTTCAGGCTGTCTACAAGGGACGGTACGGAATGCTCAGAACCGAATGGCGGGTGCTGTTCCATCTGGGGCTGTTTGGCGAAATGACCGCCAAGGAAATTGGTGAACGGGCCGGAATGCACAAAACCAAGATCAGCCGTGCAGTTGCCAAGCTCGAGGAGCGCCGGTACCTGAAACGCACACGGGACGAGGCTGATCGGCGGGCGGAATGGCTGACACTGACACCAGCCGGGCAAGCCGTGTATCGCGACTTGTACGGGGTGGCCGCAAGCTATGACGCCACGCTGTCGGGCCTGTTCAGCGAAAAAGAGGCCGCCTTGCTGCGCCAGATGTTGCGACGGTTGGCAGGCGTGGATTGACCACTGGTAATTGGCGCCTGCCGTCCCCAGATGTGTGTCATGCTTGATACGGAATTTGAAATGACGTCATTTGAACCTGCCAAGGTATCCACACACACCCTGATCGACTGGTTGGTCCAAAAGGGGCTTGAGGGTGCCGGGCAGGAAGAGTTGCTGGAAGGGTTCTGCACCAGTCTGGTCGATATGGGCATTCCGCTGGTGCGGTTTCATGCGGCGCAGTCAACCTTGCACCCGGTTTATGGCGGAACCGGATATAGCTGGTACAAAAGCACCGGTGTTGAATCCGAGAAGTTTGAAAACACGGATACGCCCAGCGAAATGTGGCAACAAAGCCCGCTTTATGCGCTGCTGAACGAGGATCTGGATGAAATCCGGGTCAAACTTGTCGACCATAATGAACCCAGCCGCTTTCCATTGTTGAACGACCTGAGAGAGGTTGGGGCGACCGATTATTATGCCACCGGCATCTCGTATGAGGGGGCGGGAAAGATGCGCCCCGACGGTACCAAAAAGGTCAGTGATGGCGTCCTGATGTCCTGGACCAGCGATGCGCCGTCCGGGTTTGATGACAGAGATCTCAGGCACATTCATGCGGTATTGCCGCATCTGGGGCTGGCGCTCAAATCCGCCAAGAACCAGAACCTGACCGAAGACCTGATGCGGGTCTATCTGGGTCGTGATGCCGGGCGCCGCGTCCTGTCAGGTGAGATTCGTCGCGGATCATTGCAGCAGATCGATGCGGTGATCTGGAATTTCGATCTGGAAGGGTTCACCAACCTGTCAGAAGACCTGCCGGGCCACGAGATCATCGACATGCTGAATGATTACCTGGCTGTGGCCGTGGGCGTTGTGCACGACAAGGGTGGGAATATCCTGAAATTCATGGGCGATGGGCTGATGGCCATGTTCGATGTCGGCGAAATCGACGAGGACGCCCGTGCCGCACTCAGCGCGGTGCCCTTGCTGCAAGCCCGTATGGATGAATTGAACGCCCGACGTCAGGCACAGGGGCTGCCGGTTGCGAATTTCACGCTGGCCCTGCATTCCGGCGAAATCCTGTATGGCAATATCGGGTCCGAAACACGGCTGGATTTCACAGTGATCGGCCCCGCCGTCAATCAGGCCGCCCGAATCGCGGGAATGCACCGGTCGCTGGGTCAGAGAATCCTGATCTCGGACGACGTCGCGGTCGCGGCACGCCCCTGCGCACAAGACCTCATCTCGGTCGGGCGCTACATGCTGCGCGGGGTGAACGAACCCAAAGAGCTGTTCACGGTATACAGTCCCGGCGGGCCATCAGTTACCGGGTGAAACCGAGGCTGTTCCGTTCAGCGGTTCCAAAGCTGAAAGGCGTGAGGGAGCACCTTTGTTTCGCTGGGTACGAGCGGCGGGTTGGAGCGGATGTTCGAGAATAGTGAGGATGTGAACAAATGGCGGGTTTGAGCCCTTGGCGGTCATAGGAAAGAAGGCCGATTCGGCAAATAGATCGAATGCATTCGACCAGCCGTGTTATTTTCACTTGAACGCATGATGCGAGGAGTGTTTTCAATGATGCGCAATGGTCGAGAACTGAAGGTTTCCAAGATCAAATTTGCCGTCCTTACATTGATGTGTTTCGGCATGACGGGACCGCCGGTTTTCGCAGAGGGTTGCAGCATGGCAACGTTGGCTCAAATCCAGGGCAAGTCCTTCGTCTTCCAAAAGTTGCAGCTGGAAGTTGCGACACTGATGCAGGGTCAGTCGGAGGCCATCATCGAAGTTCAAACCGGTGTTACGTTAAGCAGCGCTGATGATGGAGGCTTTTTTGGCCCAACCGGCTTTCTTCGCAAGCGAATGGACAAGGGGCAGAGCTCTATCAACTCACTTCTCATTTCCGCGCGCCGCATGAAGCTGGAAGAGGAAGCATCCCGGCGCTTGGGTGAGATTAAGGAAAACGCCGAAAAGATAGTTGCGACCGGACTTGAAATGGCACCGCTTCTCGAAGCAGGCGAGATCGAAAAAGCAACTCGACTTTATGCAGATATATCCTTGCCTGCTCAAGTCGAAGCTCTGGGCGCAGCTTACACAATGGCCTCCGAGTATGAACGATCCGGCAAGCTCATGGCACTCAAGTGCAAGTGACCTTCGCCCGAGGGTTAGTTCAAAAAGCAACCGGCAAAGAAGTAAAGGCCGCAAAGTCCGCAGACCAGCCTCCAATACAACTGATCAGAAATCGACTTCGACACCCGGCAGGTTCAGCTCTCGCATCATGTCGCGCAGTTCCTGCCGTGCTGCGATGTTCGAGATGTTCAGCTGTTTGACGCCAATATCCTTGAGATCCAGCAGGGTCAGGCCGCGGGGAAACAGTTCGCGAAAGATCACCCGTTCGGAAAAGCCCGAAGCGACGCGGAAGCCGATGCGCTGCGACAGCATTTCGATCGCGCGCTGCATCTTTTCCTTGTTGACCATGCGCTGGGTCCCGACACGGTTGCGCACAACGACCCAGTCGATGGGCTTCAGCCCGGCCTGCGCCCGTAATTGGCGGGCGTTCCAGACCATCTCGGAATAGACGGACGGGCCAAGGATTTTCTCACCCTTTGAATCAATCCGCGCCAGCAGGTCAAAATCGATGAAACTGTCGTTCAAAGGGGTGATCAGCGTGTCGGCCAGCGAATGGGCCACCTGGCTCAGGCGTGTATGGGAGCCGGGGCAGTCGATCAGGATAAAGTCGCTGTCGCTTTCCAGTTGCGACACGGCAGCAGACAGGCGGTGGTCGTAGATATTCTCGCCCGGCTTCAGCGTGCTGGCATCGATCTCGGGCAGGTCGTGATGGCGTGGGCCGGGCAGCGTCAGGTCCGCGCTTTTCAGAAAGTTGTTCCGGTTCTCGAAATACCGTCCAAGGCTGCGTTGCCGCAGGTCCAGATCAAGCGTGCTGACCTTGTGCCCCAGTCGGGCCAGTGCGGTTGCCACATGCATCGACACGGTCGATTTTCCAGCGCCGCCTTTTTCGTTCCCGACCACAATGATATGTGCCATGCTTGTATTCCCAAGTCTTGCCGTGTTTGACTACACGTTGTTGGCACCCACTATATGTTGTGTCGCATGCGATGAAAAGAACCTCAAGCGGCGCTTTTGGGCATTATCGGACTCTATTTTGGAAAACACAGCGCCGTGCGCGGGTTACGGGAAGGCACCAGTCTGGTGATCTGCCTTGATCGGCTATCCGATCACGGTCTTGGCAGCGATATCGCCGTGTCGGCGCCTAGTCCCGAACATCTTGAACAACCGCTGCATGCAACGATCCGCACTGGAATCAATCGCGCCGTTTGCCTGATTCACACATGTACAGATCGCGCTCCCAAAGGGTCCTTTCGCGGTGACGCCGCTTGGTCCGGATCGTGAAAACTATGCGGGGGGCGGAAAATTTGGTTAAATACCAAACAGATTTACACCGAATAACCTTGCAGGCTTTGCACGGGTCCTCTTCGGTTCATCTTCAAAGCAGGTGAAAGGGGCATAGGCATGCCGGACACTGCTGCGGACAGTTCAGGCGGTTCACGCGTTGTTCTTGCAATGACGGCCATTTGCATGATGGTCGTTGGCTTCAACACAACTGCTGTTGCGACCATCCTTCCATATCTGAAGGCCGAGTTCGATCTGACGCCCTCGGGTCTGCAATGGGTGATGGCGATCTATACGGTGGCCAGTGCGGCCCTTGTGACGATTGTAAGCCGGCTTGGGGATATCACGGGCAAGATGGGTGTCTTTTTCTTTGGCATGATCGTGTTTGCCTGTGGCTCGGCTTCGGTGCTGTTTTCACAGAACGCGGCGATGCTGCTGATCGGGCGTGGCGCGCAAGGGGCAGGGGCTGCGGCCCTGTTCGGCACCTCATTGTCCCTGCTGACCGCCGCAACGCCCGAGGAACAACGGGCCAGTGTGACCGGTGTGTGGGGCGCAATCGTGGGCCTTGCGATAGGCGTCGGGCCCATAGTCGGAGGAAGCTTTGCCAACTTTCTAAGCTGGCGCGGGGTATTCGCCACAGACCTTGTGCTGCTTGCCATTGCGTTTGTGATCGGCCTGCAGGTCAGCAGGAAAAACTATGTCCCGGATACGCGCCTTCAGGGTGCAAAATTCGATACCGCAGGGGCGATTGCCATTGTCTTGCTGCTGGGCCCATTGTCTTTCGCGCTCAGCAACGGTGAGGCACACGGATGGGACAATGCCCTGACCATCGTTCCTTTGGGTGTCGCCGCTTTGGCAGTTGTCGGTCTGGTCTACACCTCGCGGCGCAGCGACGATCCGCTGGTCGAGTTCCGGTACTTCCGGCATCCGCGCTATCTTATGGCGGCAACGGGGATGTTCTTTGCGGGATTTGCGTTGTTCTGTTTCTTTGTCTACTTCAACGTGTTCGTCCAGTCCCCGGATGCGTTCGGCTATTCACCGGTTGAGGCGGGCGTGGCAATCCTGCCCCTGAGCCTGAGCATGTTTGTCATTTCTGTCACCGCGCCGCGCCTGCTTGCGCCATACAGTTTCCAATGGCCGGTGAGTGCTGCAATGGGGTTGATGGCCTGCGGCTTCCTGCTTTTGACAACAACCTCGAATATCGACAGCTATGCTGAAATCTGGTGGAAACTGATCATTGTGGGGGTTGGCATCGGCATCTGTTTTTCGTTGCTGCCCCGTCTTGGGCTTCGCTTGCTGCCCGACGAACATGTCGGACAGGGGTCCGGGGTGATCAACGCATTCCTGTATTTCGGGGCCACGATGGGATCGGTTGTCGGCGGTCTGGCCGAAGCTCTGACCATCCGCTCGGGCCTGTCAGAAGTCATCACCGCGCTGCCCGCCGGATCGACGCAGCGCGACGACCTTGCGCGCGCCCTGACACATGGCACGGCAACACAGGTGGAACAGCTGATTGCCGGGCTTGACCCGTCAACTGGTTCAGCGCTGGCCGGGGCGCTGCGTGATCTGCGGGATAATGCCTTTGATGCGGCGATGCTCATGGCCGCGATCGCCGCCAGTATAGGGCTGGTGATCGCGCTGCTGCTGTTGCGCGGTCCGGTTCCGCCATTGCACGACGCGGCTGAACTTACAAAACCAAAGGATCAGAAACCGGGGAAAAAGGGGCCTGAAACGAAAGAAGGCCGCCCTTTGGCGACCTTCCTTTGAAAGACTTTGGCAAAGGTTTAGAAACCCAGACCTTCGTATTTCTTCTTGAACTTCGACACGCGGCCGCCAGCGTCCAACAGGCGCGACGAACCACCGGTCCATGCAGGGTGTACCGAAGGGTCGATCTCCAGTGCCAGCTGGTCGCCTTCGCTGCCCCAGGTGGATTTCATCTGAACGATGGTGCCATCGGTCATCTTGACGTCGATGACGTGATAATCGGGATGGATGTCTTTTTTCATCTTTCCGCTCCTTACGCTTCGGCGCCAGCTTTGGGCTTGTAGTTGGAAACCTCTGCGATACGCGCGGATTTACCGCGACGGGTGCGCAGATAGTACAGTTTGGCGCGACGAACGCGGCCGCGGCGGACAACGGTGATGCTGTCGATATTGGTCGAATACAGCGGGAATACACGCTCCACGCCTTCGCCAAACGAAATCTTGCGAACGGTGAACGAACCGGCAATGCCGCTGCCGTTGTTGCGCGCGATGCAGACGCCTTCGTAGTTCTGCACACGGGTGCGCGACCCTTCGGTCACTTTATAGCCGACACGGATAGTGTCACCGGCTTTGAAATCGGGGATGTCTTTCCCCAGGGCGGCAATCTGTTCCGCCTCAAGCTGTGCGATCAGGTCCATCGCATTTTCTCCTATCTGCTCGTGGTTGGTCCACGAAGTTGGGCACGGCCTGAGAGCTCTTGGTCTTCACCGGGTCCTGCGTACAGCCCGCCAGAGGTCAGATCGAATGTTCCTTTGGTCTGGCCTGACCCGGCGCATCCCTGCCGAAGAAAACGGGACATCACGCCATGGTGCAAACCAAAACACCGGAGTCGCAGAACGCGGCACCGGATTGCGGTCGTTTAAGGGTATTGCAGGCAGGGATCAAGGGAAAAACGCCCTGTCTTGCCCAACGGGCCGGTAGGAATCCGCCAGCCTGAAACTAAGGCGTTGCCAAGCGGCCCAGATCAGGCATTCTGAGGCAAATAATATGAGCAGATATTTCAGACAGGACCCTATGATGCGATTGGCATTCATGCTGGCCATAACGGCCGTTGCGCTGATGTCTTGCGGTCGAGGCGGCCCGAAACCTCAGGCAGTCGAACCCGTTCCGGGCGTGGACAGGACAGCACCACTTGTGATCTACCCCGATTTTGGCGACGCGGATCCCCATGACTGGGAAGGGAGCCACCCCGGACAATACCCGATCCATGGCCTTGACGTGTCACGCTGGCAGGGGCCGATTGACTGGCGCACGGCCCGGGCATCAGGTGTCAGCTTTGTGTTTCTGAAAGCCACTGAAGGCGGTGACGTGGCAGATCCCCTGTTCGACGATCACCGCCGCGGCGCGCAGTCGGCCGGTGTGCCCTGGGGCGCCTATCACTATTATTATTTCTGCCGTTCGGCCCGGGAACAGGCCCGCTGGTTCATCCAGAACGTGCCCAAAGGGGCAGACCTGCCGCATGTGCTGGATATGGAATGGACGCCGCATTCCAAGACCTGCACGCTGCGCCCCGATGGCAGAACCGTCCGGGCCGAGGCGCAGCATTTTCTGGACATTCTCGAACGACATTATGGCCGCCGCCCGATCGTCTATACCACGGTGGATTTCTATGAAGACACCGATATCGGGCGCCTGCCCAAGACCGAGTTCTGGCTGAGATCGGTCGCAGGCCACCCACGCACTGTCTATCCCCGCGCGGTCTGGCGATTCTGGCAATATACCGGCACTGGTCTGGTGCCGGGCGTTCAGGGCCGGGTGGACATCAACACTTTCAATGGCACGCCAGACGTCTGGGCCAGATGGAAGGTCGGGGGTTAGGTCTTTGGTGCGCCGTAGGTTTCAATGGTGCCGCCGCTAACCAGATGGTCCAACCGGCGCTCACGCTCTTCCCCAAAGGCGTTGCGCACCCAGAACGATTCCCCTGCGCTCAGTTCCCGGCGTTCGAAACCGCGCTCTTGCAGGCAGTGGTCCACCTGATCGATTTCGCCCTGCGTGCGCAGTTCGTCCTGGATCGGGGCGGTAATCGCAGGGCCGATGAGGATACCCCATAAAAGGATATTCGTTGCATATCCCCCGATGACGGCGCTGTTTCCGCCTTCGTCAGCTTCCAGAGAACAGGAATCGACCGCTACCCGCGCCGAATGCAGATTGTGACCGGCTTGCGTTGGAACGGACATCCCCAGTGGTTTGGTCGTACAGGCAGAGGCAACCAGAAAAGCGCCAAGCAATAACTTCTTCATAATGCAATTAGTCTTTCGTTTTAAGGCACTGAAAACGCAGGGCTTTCAAACGTGCATATTTTGGAAGATGATCAACTGCAAATAGAATTCTGGCAAACACAGAACCTGCGGCATGTCTGCAACAATTCGGTCTGTCACTCAGACGAATCCGACCGGGATTTTGCATAGTCGGCCCAGATATCCGGGCGCCGCTCGCGGGTTATATCCTCAGCAATCTTGTGACGCCATTCGGCGATGCGGCCGTGGTGGCCCGACATCAGAACCTCTGGTATCGGGCGGCCTTTCCAATCCGCCGGGCGGGTGTATTGCGGATGTTCCAGCAGGCCCGAGGAAAAGCTTTCCTCTTCGGTCGAGGCCTGATTGCCCAGAACGCCGGGGATCAGGCGCACCGTGGCATCGATCAGGGCCTGTGCCGCAATCTCACCACCGGTCATCACGAAATCCCCCAAGGAGACCTCCTGCACACCGTAATGCTCCAGCACGCGCTCATCCACGCCTTCGAACCGGCCACACAGCAGGGTCATGCCATCGCAGCGTGCAAGGTTCTGCATCATGCGCTGGTCCATGCGCCGCCCGCGCGGGCTGAGGTAAATCAGTGGCCAGTTGCCCTGAATGCCCGCCATGGTGTGCTCGATGGCTTCGCCCAACACATCGGGCCGCAAAACCATACCCGCGCCGCCCCCGGCTGGCGTGTCATCCACGTTGCGATGTCTGCCGACGCCGAATTGCCGCAAGTCCACGGTTTCCAGCTGCCACAACCCCTCTTGCAGGGCCTTGCCGGTCAGGCTTTCTCCCAGAACGCCAGGAAAGGCGGTTGGGAACAGGGTGATGATCTTGGCTTTCCAGACGCCGTGCAAGTCCGGGGTGGGTGTTATCAACTCACGCGGTTTCAGCGTGGGCCGGATCGCCTTGCGACCATGGGATTTGCCGGGTTTGTCAGTCATTTCTGGCGGGCCAGTTCATATTGGGCGGTTCGAATCAGGGCCTTTTTCTGAGTGATCAACGCCGTTTCGTCCAGCGATGATCGGTTCAGGGCCAGCAGTTCCCTCAGAACGTCGTCGGAAAGCTGAGGGCTTTCATGCGCGGGCTTCACTAGCCGCGCCGATTTCGCGTGTGGCAGGCCAAGAAATTCGACAAACGGTGCGCCCAGTCCAAGGTGGTGACCTTTCAGCGCTTCCATCCACGCGGTCCGTACCGTGACAGTTGGCAACCGGTCAATAATCCGGTCCGCCGTGTCCTGTAGCGATGGCAGATGCGCAAGATCGGCGCAAAAGCCGTCCAGGTCCTGAACCATGCGCGACAGGTGAAGATCGTGGGCCCAAAGGCTGCGCAACCACGCATCGCGATTGCGCAACGACAGGTAGACGGTGATGTCGGTTTCTTCGCCCACCAGACGGCGGCGCAGCACGCTGACAACCGTTTCCGCCAGTTCGGGTGCGGCTCCGTATCCTTCGCTTTTGTTCCTGCTGGGGCGCAGGCCCAGAAAATTCTCTTCGCTCAGGATCAATCCCCGGCGTGCTCCGAAATCCAGACCGTCGAAAAACGTGTGCAGCTGACCGCCAAACCCTGCCAGCGTGTCATCCAGACGATAGATCGAATGGCGCGTGGCCGCTTCGTTCAACCCGGCCTTGCGGGTCTTATACGGAAGGACCAGCGCGAAATGCGGCCAGATCAGCTCGCGGTTTTCGTGCAGAAAGGACTGTGCTGCCGTCATGCCGGTCTTGTGAAAACCCAGATGCAGCAGAACACGTCGCATCAGATTAGGCCTTCGGGCGGGTCGGCCACGATGCGGCCCTGTTCCAGATCGACGGTTGGCACCACCTGCATCGTGAACGGCAGCAGAACCGTCGCCTTCAGGCCCGGCCCGTGTAGTTCCAGCAGGTCCGTGGCCCCGTGGTTCTGCACGGATTTGACCTTGCCCAGCAGGGTGCCGCCGGTGTCATAGACCTCAAGCCCAATCAGGTCTGTGTGGTAGAACTCGTCATCGGGCAACGAGGGCAACTGATCGCGCCGCGCAAACAGGCGCAAACCGTTCAGGGCATCCGCCTGTTCCTTGGTTTCGACGCCGCCAAGACGGGCGGCAAAACCGTTCTTGATCGTACGCGTCAGAACCACTGGATAGCGTTCCTTGCCGGATTCATCCGTCAGCGGCGAATACGCCTCGATATCTTCGGGAACGGCGCAGAAGCTTTTCAGGCGCACTTCACCGCGTACACCATAAGACCCCGCGACGCTGCCGACGCAGATCAGATCACTCATTGGCAGCCCCCGTCGTCAAACAGATCCCGTTTCTCCATTCGCCAAGCCCGTTGCAGGCTTCGCGCTGATTGTTGCGCTCAAAGAACACGCCCACAATAAAGGCGATCAGCAGCAGAATGGGAAGGCGTATCAATCCGAACATTTGGCGCTACCTTGTTTCGATCTTCAGGCTGTTGGCCCGGTTTTCCCAGCCAACCTGTTCAAGTTCGGGGGTGTCAGATATCTGTTCCGGCCATCCGACACAGAAATACCCGATCAGACGCCAGTTGTCCGGTACATCCAAATCGCGCGCCATCTGTTCGGGGTCCAGAATGGATACCCAGCCCAACCCCAGCCCCTCAGTCCGCAGGGCCAGCCAGAACAGGGTGATGGCAGAGACCACGGAATAGCGCCGCATCTCGGGCATCGAGCCCGCGCCAAGACCCATCCCCTTGTCGGTACTGTCGTCGCAGAAGACGGCCAGTTGCACCGGCGCTTCCTGCATCCCCGACAGTTTCAGGCGGCTGTAAAGCTGCGCCCTGTCGCCGGAATAGCCCGCCAGGGCATCATCATTCGCGGTTTGGAAATTCCTTAGCGCCGCAGCCCGGGCCGCTGCGCTATCGACGCGGATCACGCGCCAGGGTTCGCTTAGCCCCACGGATGGGGCCAGCCGAAACGCGTCGAGGCAGTGCGCAAGCACTGCCTCGTCTACCGCGTCGCCGCGGAACCGGCGCACATCGCGCCGGAGCCGCAACAACAGATCGAACTGCGTGCGAAATGCGTCAGTAAAGGTCTGATCCCGCACGCTTCGGCCTGCTTATTCTTCTGCAGCCGCTTCTTCAGCCGGTGCAGCAGCCGCTTCGGCAGCTTCCGCAGCCTTTGCAGCTTTCTCTTCCGCGCGTTCCTGAGCTTTCTTGCCCGGTGTGCCCTTGTTGGGGTTGTTGCGCTCGGCCTTGTCACGGGTGCCGGCAGCTTCCAGCATACGCGCGATACGGTCGGTGGGCTGGGCGCCCTGATCCAGCCAGTGCTGAACGCGTTCCATGTCCATTTTCACACGCTCTTCGCTGTCTTTCGGCAGCAGCGGGTTGTAGGTGCCCAGTTTCTCGATGAAACGGCCGTCGCGCGGCATCCGGCTGTCAGCCGCGACGATGCGGTAAAACGGACGTTTTTTCGAGCCTGCGCGGGCGAGACGAATTTTCATTGCCATGGTGGTATCTCCTTTGAATGGCATCACGCCGGAGGCGTGTATTTGATTGGCCGGTGTGTTTTCCGGTTAATTCTGATGGTTGCTGAACCTCTGGTTCACCCTTGGTGTTTCCTGTGGTGTCGGATGACTTCCTGAATGATGAAATTCAGAAAAGCCTTGGCGAAATCGGGGTCCAGATCGGCCTCTTTCGCCAGGTCTTCAAGCCGTGCGATCTGCGTGGCCTCACGCGAGGGATCGGACGGGGGAAGGTTGTGTTCGGCCTTGAGCTTGCCAACGGCCTGTGTGTGTTTGAACCGCTCGCCCAGCGTATAGACAAGGATCGCATCCAGCCGGTCGATGCTTTCGCGATGCTCTTTCAGCAATGCAGCCGCGCGTGTCACGGGGTTGTTCATTGGCCGGTCCTTTCGGGTGTCGAAACGTCAATCTTGGGGTGCCGCCACACCTGGCAGGGCTGGCCCAGCAGTTCGGCATTGTCACGCTCCAGCGTTGCGCCCAACCGTTCGGCCAAAGCGCGCGATCGATCGTTTTCGTGGGCGATATACGAAATCACCCCGTTCAGGCCCTGATGCCGCGCCGCATAGGACCGTGCGGCAAGCGCCGCCTCATAGGCAAAACCTTTACCTTCGAAATCTTCCATCACGGTCCAGCCCAGTTCAGGCTCGTCCCAGCCGGGGGCGTCAATCAGGCCGACGCCGCCAGCGAACCGACCGCTGGATTTATCGGTCAGGTGCCAGAGGCCAAATCCTTTCAACGCCCAGTGCCCAAGGCGTCTGGCCAACATGCCCCAGCTTTCCAGCGCGTCCCGGGGTCCGCCCACCAAATGGCTGCGCTCGGTCGCAAAGAATGCGGTCAGCGCAGGCAGATCATCCAGATGCGGCGCGCGCAGGATCAGGCGTTCGGTTTCAACGGTGGGGATGGTGAACGCGGTCATGCGTAGGCCTCCATCCCGCCATTCTCCAGATCCGCAGGCGCGGGGTGCCGCCAGATTTCGGACCTGCCGAATTTGGGGTGGTCATAGTGATACTCGAACTGCGCGCCCAGCCGTTTCGCCACGGCCTTGCTGGCAAGATTGTCCAGATCAATCAGCGAGATCGCCGTTTTCCACCCCAGAACATCATACGCATAAGACCGTGCGGCGAGTGCTGCCTCGGTCGCGTAACCCTTGCCGGTGGCGTGGTTCATCAGTGTCCAGCCGATTTCGGGTTCGGGCCAGCCTTCGGGGCACCAAAGCCCGATCCGCCCGACATAAGTGCCCGAGGCTTTTTCCTCGGCACTCCAGAACCCGTAACCGCGCAGGGACCAGTGGCCCAGCAGCGAAGCGATCAGTCGCCAAACCTCATCCCGGCGCAGTGGTCCACCGACGAACTTCGCCGCATCGCTGGCAAAAAACGCGGTATCGGCGTCCAGATCAGCCTCGGACGGCGCGCGCAGGATCAGGCGCTCGGTTTCAAGTCGGGGGATATGTTGGGCGATGGCGTTCATTACTTCTTCTTGCCAAACCCGCTCAGGCCCTGAGGTAGCCCCATGCCGCCGCCCAGACCAGGCAGACCGCCGGGCATCTTGCCGCCCATCGCTTTGGCCGCCTGTTCCAGTGCCTTGGGGTCCATGCCGGCAGCCATGTCTTCGGGGCTGGGACCACCTTTACCGAACATGCCCTTCATGGCCTGTTTCAGCATCTTGCCTTTGCCCATCTTGCCCATCTTTTTCATCATGTCCGACATCTGCCGGTGCATCTTGAGCAGCTTGTTGAGGTCGCTGACCTCCATCCCCGAACCGGCTGCAATCCGTTTCTTGCGGCTGGCTTGCAACAGTTGCGGGTTGGCGCGTTCGCGTTTGGTCATGGACTGGATCAAGGCGATCTGCTGGCGCAGGATCTTGTCGTCCAGACCCGCCTGATCCATCTGCTTGGCCATTTTGCCCATGCCCGGCATCATGCCCATCATGCCCTGCATGCCGCCCATCTGGATCATCTGTTCCAGCTGCATCTTCAGGTCATTCATGTTGAACTGACCTTTGACCATGCGCTTCATCATGCGCTCGGTCTGTTCCATCTCCATCGTTTCCTGGGCTTTTTCGACCAGGGCAACGATGTCGCCCATGCCCAGAATACGTCCGGCGATCCGGTCCGGCTCGAAGGTCTCCAGCGCGTCCATCTTCTCGCCCAGACCGACAAAGCGAATAGGCTTGCCAGTCACCGCGCGCATAGACAGCGCCGCACCACCGCGCCCGTCCCCGTCCATCCGGGTCAGGACCACGCCCGAGATACCGACCTTGGCGTCGAATTCTTCGGCCACCTCAACGGCGACCTGACCGGTCAGGCCGTCAACCACCAGCAGGGTCTCGCGCGGGTCAACCGCGTTGCGGACCTGCTCGACCTCGTCCATCAGCACTTCGTCGATATGCAGGCGACCGGCGGTATCCAGCATGTAGACGTCATAGCCGCCCAATGTGGCCTGTTGCTTGGCGCGCTTGGCGATGTCGACGGGTTTCTGGCCCGGTACAATCGGCAGCGTATCAACACCGACCTGCGCGCCCAGAACCGCCAGCTGGTCCATCGCCGCCGGGCGATAAACGTCGAGCGAGGCCATCAGGACCTTCTTGCCCTCTTTCTCTTTGAGGCGCTTGGCCAGTTTACCGGTGGTGGTGGTCTTACCCGAACCCTGCAAACCGACCATCAGGATCGGGGCAGGCGGGTTGTCGATCTTCAGCTTGCCGGGGTCTTCCTCGCCACGCAGGGTATCTACCAGCGCGTCATGCACGATCTTGACGACCTGCTGACCGGGGGTGATCGACTTGGTCACCGCCTGACCGGTCGCCTGGTCCTGCACCTTCTTTACGAATTCACGCGCCACCGGCAGCGAGACGTCGGCCTCAAGCAGGGCAACACGGACCTCGCGCAGGGCGGTCTTGACGTCTTCTTCAGACAGGGCACCCTGTTTGGTTAGCCGGTCAAAGACGCCGGAAAGGCGTTCGGATAGATTTTCAAACATGCCTTCGGCCTCCTTAGCCGGTTTAGATGTGGCACTCCCTAGCTAGGTAGCGCCGGTTAAATACATAATTGCCCCCTCCCACCGAACCAAACGTGGGGGTAATGCCAAATGGCATTGCCCCCACGGGCGAAACTCGCTGGTGGGGGGCGATCCCTGAACGACTCAAGGGACCGGAAGATCAAGACGCTTCCGGATGATTGGTGGTCATCTACGCCTCTGGGCGCTGCGAGTCAAGGCAAACGCTTTGAGCATCTGGCCACTTTCGTGTAGCGTCCAAAGGTCGGGGTCAGTTTTGGAGTTTGGTCATGAGTCAACCATTGCCGCAGCGCACCAAGGATTATGTCGGTGAAGTCACGAATACCGATATCTGGTCCGACTTCGTAATCCGTCCCGACGACATCTTTGTCTGCACGCCTCCCAAATGCGGCACCACGTGGACGCAGACGCTGGTACGAATGCTGATCACCAAAACCGCGGATCCAGTCGTGTACAACAACGCGGTCTCACCCTGGCTGGATTGCGGGTTCAGAGATCGTGAGGAGCAGGACAGAATACTTGCCGCACAGACGCACAGACGGTGCATCAAGACTCACACACCTTTGGACGGGATCACCTATTCCCCGGATGCGACCTATCTGGTGGTGCATCGTCATCCGGTTGACGTGCATTTCTCGCTGCGCCGCCATGTGGAAAACATGAAAGACGACTGGCTGGACTACCTGTTTCCCGATGATCTGTCCGAAGCCTTCGCGATGTTCCTCGACCGGCCCGCCTCGTCAAAGGGCACCGACGATCTGACGCTGGCCTCATACGTCCACCATTACCGTTCATTCTGCGCGTTCCGGCATCTGCCAAACATCCATTTCCTGCATTACGCCGAACTCAGCCGCGATTTGCCGGGGCAGGTGGCGCGGATCGCAAACATCTTGGGGACCGAGATCGCACCAGAAATGATCGACGATATCGCTGAGGCCGCAAGCTTTGGTTCAATGAAGGAAAACGCCCGGCGCGCTTCGCAGCAGCCCGGTTTCAAAAGCGCATTTCAGGATTACGCGCAGTTCTTCTCGTCCGGGACCAGCAACAAATGGGAGGGCAAGCTGACCACCGATGACATGGCCCGATACGACGCGCGCCTGTCCGAAATGGTGACACCGGCCGATCGAGCCTGGCTGGAGCATGGACAAGTCCTGTAATCGTCAGGCCTGTTCCTTCGTGTCTTCCTGCTGCGCGGGCAGCCATGCGTTGACCGCGTCAACCAGTTTATGCGCGCCGCGCCCGTTCGAGAACGCATCGACAATCGGATGACGCCCTTCGCTCATTCCCTTGTCCAGCACCAGAACCGGGCGATACAGCGTCGAACTGCTGCTGTCGCTGTGGAAAGTCGAGCTTTCAACTTCGGCATGGGACAGGCTGGACAGCTGATGCTCGACCGCTTCATAGCCAAAGACAGACTGCCTGCGGATCAGAATGCGGTTCTTTGTGCGGTCCAGAATGACCTGAACCCGCCGCACGAAAACGCAGAACGCCCCGACACCTAGCCCGCCGCCGATTAGAGCAAAGAACAGCCCGAACCAGATATTCTCGCCGCCGTCACTGACCATGACCAGCCCTGCGCCGACAAAGGCCAGTATGAAAAAGACCAGCATGATCCCGATGAACCAGGGCGTGTCGGCAAGGATCAGTTGGGTCGGAGTGTTTCGAGTGACTTTCATGGCGGCACGCTAGCACCGTTTTCTGCTCTGCCCCAGCTTGAATTCGCCGCCATGTTGCGCGATGAGCGCTACAAACAGGAGGGCCTCATGGACGCATCATCCACATTTCAGGATACATTGCCGCTTAGTTCTGACGCGCTGTTGGCGCAGCTGGATGACTGGGGGCTGCCCTACCGCCTGCATACCCATGTTCCCTTGCGTACGGTCGAGGACTCCAAGGCCGTAGAAGGCCAGTTCATGGTGCCGGGCGAGAACGCGTTGCGGGTCAAGAACCTGTACTTGCGCGACAAGAAAAAGCGCAACTACCTGGTGACGCTGGAACAAAGCCGCGAGATTGACCTCAAGGCGCTGGGCGCAGAACTGGGTGTCGGCGCCCTGTCTTTCGGTTCGGCAGACCGGCTGTTGCAGAACCTTGGTATTCGCCCCGGTGCGGTCAGCCCGCTGGCGATGATCAACGGCGTGCAGAACGATGTGCAATTTTTCATGGACGCCGCTGCCCAAGGGGCCGAGGTGATTTATATGCACCCGTTGGTCAATGACCGTACCGTTGTGATGAAACAATCCGACGTGATGGCGTTCTTCGATCGCATCGGTTGCACCGTTATGTGGCTGCCCTGATCACTCAAGCGCCAGTTTCAGCGCGGCGGCGACATGAGCGGCGGACGGGTTGATGAACAGGTGCCCGTCGGCCTCGAATACCGGGTCATCCAGATGGTTTGGAAAGGCAAGCGGCAACTCGGTACAGGCCAGCAGAATGGCGGTTCCGGGACGGGCGTGTTTGTCGCAAAAGGCCAGCAGTCTTGCACGGGCCGCATCAGAGGCGCCACCGTAGAAATCACTGTCGATCATGGCCTGCATCTCGGAAATCTCGGGGTCGGGCAGCCGCGCATTCGCGGTGATGCCCTCGGCCGCCAGACGATCCGCATAGTTGGTGGCCTGCATCGTCACGGTTGTTCCCAGCACCAATGCGTTTGACACGCCTGTGTTGGCCGTGGCCTCTGCCGTCGCATCGAAAATGCTGAGGATGGGCATGGAAACACCCTGTCTGATCGCGTGCAGCCGCGCGTGTGGGGTGTTGGACGCTATGATGCCAAAATCGCAGCCTGCGCGCTCCAGCGTCAGCAGCGCGTCGCGAAACACCGCATCAAACGCCGCCCAGCTGGCTTCGTCCCCCGCGACACCCCGCAGGGCGCGGGTCTTGGCCTGTGTGACAGATTCGATGGTTATGGCAGGGATCGGCAGGGGCGCGCCGTGGCCGCGCGCCGCAAAGTGACGCCCGGCACCTTCGGCAATGGCCCTGTAATAGTCCACGGTCGAGGCCCAGCCCACACCGCCCAGAATTCCGATCTTCTTCATGCGCGCCATCCAGTCCGCCAGTTCCATCTGACCAGCAGACTGGACGTTTCAGGGCTTAATGACCAGTGGCGATCAGGCCGCCAGTTCTGTTACCGCCTTTTTGGCGCTTTCCAGCGCGGCTTCGGGGTTCACCGCCATCTGATCCGCGGCGATGATCGCTACATCATGGATGCCGATAAAGCCCAGAACGTGACGCACATAGTTGGTGGCAAAGTCGATCTCGGATCCGACAGCGGTACCGCCCGACGCGATTGCCAGAATGGCGCGTTTACCCTCCAGCAACCCTTTTGGGCCGTTCTTCGAATAGGAAAAGGTCAGGCCCGCGCGGGCGACCAGGTCGATCCAGGCCTTGAATGCAGCGGGGACCGAGAAGTTGTAGATCGGCAGGCCGATAACGATGGTATCAGCCTCTTGCAATTCGGTCACCAGCGCGTCCGAAAGGGCCAGCCGGTCGCGTTGCAGGTCGTCGCGCTGCTCGGCCGGAGTAAAGTTGGCGGCGATCCAGTCTTCGGTCAGCAGGGGCAGGGGGGTGGCCAGATCTCGGCGGACGATGCGGGCGGCACCCAACTGCCGGACAATGCGGTCAGACAGGTCGCGGGTGGTCGAACCCGCGCGGCGGGCAGAGGCGTCTATATGCAGGATGGTTTTAGCCATTTTTCGGGTCCTTTAGGTCAGGGAAATCTTGTTCTGATCCCAATATGGCTGTTGCGTTTGCGAACAAAACTCGGATACATCAACAGCTATTGTTAGAAATTGCACAGAACGGTGTGACGATGGACAATTGGGATGAGGTGCGGACCGCCTATCAGGTGGCGCGCATGGGAACCGTCAGCGGCGCGGCCGAGGTTCTGGGCGTGCACCACGCCACAGTGATCCGCCACATCGACGCGATCGAGGCCCGGTTGGGTGTCAAACTGTTCCAGCGCCACGCGCGGGGATATACCCCGACCGAAGCGGGCGACGATTTGCTGCGCGTGGCGCAGGCCACCGAAGACCAGTTCAACCAGCTTGTCGGCCGGATGAAGGGGCGCGGTGACGATGTATCGGGTGAACTGGTGGTGACGTCGCTGGGCTCCATCGCGCCTTTGGTGGTGCCGACGCTGACCGAGTTTCAAAAGATGCACCCCGAGCTGATCGTGCGCTACCTGACCGGAGACCGCCTGTTCCGGTTGGAATATGGCGAGGCGCATGTTGCAATCCGCGCGGGATCAGCCCCGGATCAGCCCGACAACGTTGTGCAACCCTTCCGGCAGGAAGAAGTCGGCCTCTATGCCAGCACCTCTTATATCGAACGGCACGGCAAACCTTCGGGCATCGAGGATTTCGGGAACCACCACTTCGTCAGCTCTGACGATGAAGGCAGCCGAGCGCCGTTCACCCGGTGGCTGCGCAACACGGTATCCGCCGACCGCATTACCTTTCGCTGCACCAACAATTTCTGTATGCGCGAGGCCGTTCTGGCTGGGGCCGGTATCGGCTTCATGGCCCGTTGGGAGGCCGCCCGTCATGAAAGTCTGGTCGAAGTGATCGACCCGCTTCCGGAATGGTTCGGCAACCTGTGGCTGGTGACCCATGTGGACCTGCACCGAACCACCAAGGTGCAAACGTTCCTGAGTTTTCTGAAAGAGGCCTCCAAAGGCTGGTGCCCATGAATCCGCAGATGCGCGGCCATCTGGCCATGCTGACTTTTTCGGCCCTTGTTGCAGGCAGTTTCTCGCTTGGGTCGATGATTGCCAACGAAATTGCCCCTGCTGCCCTGAATGCGGTGCGCTTTGCCTTCGCGGCTGTGGTGATTGGTGTGGCGGCCTTGGCAACAACCGGTCTGCCCCGCAGTGCCGCGCAGGCGCCCTGGCGGTATCTGGTGCTGGGCGGGTTGTTCGCCACCTACTTTGTCCTGATGTTTTACGGGCTGCAAACCGCCCCGCCGGTCAGCGCTGCCGCGGTTTTCACCCTGACCCCCGTTGTCTCGGCCATTGCGGGCTGGGTCCTGCTGCGCCAGATCACCACGACGCGCATGGCAATAGCCCTGTCCATCGGTGCGATTGGGGCGCTGTGGGTGATCTTTCGGGCCGACTGGCAGATGTTCCGCGCCTTCCAGATCGGCGAGGGCGAGGTCATCTATTTCTGGGGATGCGTCGCGCACGCGATTTACACCCCCATGATCCGCAGACTGAACCGCGGAGAACCTGCCGTCGTGTTCACGTTCGGTACGCTGGTTGCCGGGTGCCTGTTATTGGTCCTGTTCGGCTGGTCTGACCTGAAGGCAACCGATTGGGCAGCTCTTCCCGCCATCGTCTGGATCGGGTTGTTCTATATCTCATTCTTCGCAACGGCGGCCAGTTTCGTCCTGGTGCAATTCTCCTCGCTCCGGCTGCCGTCGGCCAAGGTCATGGCCTATACCTATCTGGTGCCAAGCTGGGTGATCCTGTGGGAAATCGCGCTGGGCAAACCAGTCCCGACGGGATTGATCCTGGGCGGTGTGGCGCTGACGGTCATTGCGCTGCTGATGCTGCTGAAAGAAGAGGCCCCGCGCTCCATTCCCCAACGCCGGGCAGCTGAGTAACGCCGCTCCCGGTCTGAAACCGGTACAGATTGCCCACGAATTCCAAAAGCAGAATCTGTTGAGCCAGATCAAGGCAGGCCCTTGGTCTCAGGACTACCTTGGAAGGCGGACAAAAGGAGGAGATTATGTTCAAACATATCATGCTGCCGATTGACCGCCACCTGCCGCCCGAGGTTCGCAAGGCCGCAGATGTCGCCGCGCAGGTGGCAAAATGGCAAGGCGCCAAGATCACTCTGGTCAGTGTCAGCGGGGCCCATATGGGTGCATCCTCGGAAACCGAGGCTGAGATAAACAAGCAACTGGCCGACTTCACCGAACAGCTTGTATCAGAAGGCGCGGGCGAGGTCGCGGTGCGCAAGATACACTCGGTTGATGTTGCTGCCGAAGTGGACAGCGACCTGACCCGCGCGGCGGAAGAGATTGGTGCAGACCTGATCATCGTGGGCACCCACGCGCCCCGGATTACTGATTACATCTTTTCCAGCCACGCCGGATATCTGGCCAAACATGCCAGCATGTCGGTCTTTGTGGTGCGCTAGGTCTCATCCGAGATCGGAAGCTCGACTTCCAGAAACCGTTCGAACGCATCCAGGTTGATGGGTTCGAACTGACCGAACCCCTGCATCCAGACCGAAGCGGTGCGCAGCGCGTCGGGTTCCAGCTTGCACCACTTCACCCGGCCGCGCTTTTCCTGTGATATCAGCCCGGCTTTAGTCAGGATGACCAGATGTTTCGAGATCGCCGCCAGCGACATCTCGAACGGCTCGGCGACATCCGTCACGGCCATATCGTCCTCCAGCAGCATCGCCAGAATGGCGCGGCGGGTGGGGTCGGCAAGGGCCGCGAACACGGTGTCGAGATCGTTGGACATGGGTCTTTCCTAAAGGGCGAGAACCCGTTTGACAATTTACCCTATCACGTCACTGTGCAGCGGTGATGCACAAAGGGGGCGGCAATGGCGCTGAAATACTGGCTGGTGATCTGCGTCCTTGGCATCGGGTGGGGCATGTCTTTCATGTTCAACGCCATATTGCTGCGCGAACTTGGGCCGCTATCCGTATCGTTGGGACGGGTTGCATTTGGGGCTCTGGGCTGTTGGATCTATGTGATTGCCGCCCGTATGCCGGTTCACCTGACACTCGGGCGCGCCATTGGACTGCTGGGGTTCGGGGCACTCAGCTATGCCGCACCATTTGCGTTCTATGCGCTTGGGCAGCAGTATATCGCGTCCGGCGTGGCAGGGATCGTGAATGCGACAACACCGGCCTTTGCCGTTATCGTTTCGCATTTCTGGCCGGGAAGCGAGCGTGCGACGCTGTTGAAATCCCTTGGCGTAGTGTGCGGCTTCATTGGGATTGTCGTGTTGTCCGTCCCGATTTTGCACAATGGCGAAACATCTCAGTTCTGGGCGGTTCTGCTGACCCTGTGCGCACCCATCTGTTACGCGTTTTCCGTCAACATTGCGCGGGCCTTCCGTGACATGCAGCCGGTGGTGCTGGTCGCCCTGGCCCTGACCGGGGCGGCCTTGGCAATTTTACCCTTGGCACTTTGGCGTGAAGGCCTGCCGATGATCGAGCGCACTGAAACATGGCTTTCGTTGTTGATGATCGGATTTGTGCTGACCTCGGCCGCTTTCATTGCCTTCTACTGGTTGCTGCCCAGAGTCGGGCCAACCAACATTTCGACTGTCACGCTGATCGCACCGGTTTCCGCCCTGATACTTGGAACCTGGGTTCTGGGGGAAACTCTGCAACCCGAACATTTGATGGGCATGGCGGCGATTTTTGCCGGGCTCTTGCTGATCGATGGACGTCTCGTTCGACGCCTGTGGCCGCAGCTAGCGCGCAAAGATCAACCAAAAGGTTGAATATGGGTTTTGGGGCGATTACTGCCGCTCAGGCCAAAGGCAGGCAATTCGATCGGGCGATCAAGCCAAAAATAACTGTTTAAAAACAATTTATTAGCCTGCGTCATTTCACACCATCAACGCCGTTGACTCTGCGCCTTTCGCGCCTTAGCACCATGCGCAAGACAGCGCGAGGATTCCGTCCGTGACCGATGACGACCAAAAGCAGCGTATGGCGCAGCTTGAGGCCAAGATCGACGCGGCGAAAAAGGCCAGAAAGCCGGCTGCCCGCGCTGACAGTGACATATCCGGGGGCGAGCTTGCCTGGAGGATGGTCATCGAAATGGTTTCCGGTCTTGGGATCGGATTTGGCATCGGATACGGGCTGGACAGCCTGCTCGGGACGATCCCGATCTTTCTGGTGCTGTTCACATTGCTGGGCCTTGTCGCGGGCGTGAAGGTTATGCTCCGCAGCGCGCAAGAGGTTCAAGATAAACAAGCGGCCGATATGCAGGCCGAAAAGGACGAGAGGGACTGAACGTGGCAAGCGAGACCACCGCAGCACACGGCGCCGAAGGCGCAGACCACGCAGCAGAAGCCAGCAGCCTGGTGTTTCACCCGATGGACCAGTTCATCGTCAAGCCGCTGTTCGGTGGCGAGATTGCCTGGTACACGCCCACCAACGTGACCCTGTGGCTGTTCCTGGCCATCGTGGCGATCTTTGGCCTGCTGGTTCTCAGCACGTCAAAGCGTGCCATCGTCCCGACCCGGATGCAGTCGATCGCGGAACTGGCCTATGGCTTCATCTACAAGATGCTGGAAGACATCTGCGGCAAGGACGGCGTCAAGTTCTTCCCCTATGTCATGACCCTGTTCATGTTCATTGTGACCGCGAACTTCCTGGGTCTGATCCCAACCTCGTTCACCACCACATCGCATTTCGCCGTGACAATCCCGCTGGCGCTGGCCGTGTTCCTGACCGTGACCATTCTGGGTTTCGTCAAGAACGGTGCCGCGTTCCTGGGCCTGTTCTGGGTCTCCAGCGCGCCGCTGGCGCTGCGCCCGATCCTGGCGATCATCGAGCTGATCTCGTACTTCGTACGCCCCGTCAGCCACTCCATTCGTCTTGCCGGTAACGTCATGGCAGGCCACGCGGTGATCAAGGTGTTTGCAGGCTTTGCCGCAATTTCCCTGATTTCGCCTGTGTCAGTTCTGGCGATCACCGCAATGTATGGTCTCGAGGTCCTTGTGGCCTTCATTCAGGCCTACGTATTCACCATTCTGACCTGTGTTTATCTGAAAGATGCGCTGCATCCTTCGCACTAAGGTCCGATAACCCAACATCGAAACTTCCAATTCGTAAGGAGAAACATCATGGAAGGCGATCTCGCACACATCGGCGCAGGCCTGGCAGCAATCGGTTCCGGCGCAGCCGCAATCGGGGTGGGCAACGTTGCAGGCAACTTCCTGGCCGGCGCCCTGCGCAACCCTTCGGCGGCTGCTTCGCAGACCGCAACCCTGTTCATCGGTATCGCATTCGCAGAAGCCCTGGGGATCTTCGCATTCCTGGTCTCGCTGCTGCTGATGTTCGCCGTCTAATCTGCGGAACCTGATCCTTACGCGCAGGTGGGTCCAAGCCATAGCGGCCCACCTGTTGTAAAGACAACGTTCCGACGGAGGACATCATGGCGACTGAACCCATTAGCGAAGAAGTAGTTGGCGCGTGCGTCGACTCGCATGGCTCTGCCATCGGGATGCCGCAGCTCTGCTTCGATTGGTTCCCCAACCAGATTTTCTGGCTGGTCATTACGCTGGTCGTCATCTTTCTGGTCCTGTCTCGCGTGGCTCTGCCCCGCATCGCGGCGATCCTGGCCGAGCGCCGGGGGACCATTACAAATGACCTGGCTGCGGCCGAAGATCTGAAGGCCAAAGCGGTCGAGGCCGAAGAGGCCTATAACAAGGCGCTGGCCGATGCCCGTGCCGAAGCGCAGCGTATCGCGGCCGAAGCCCGTGCTGAAATCCAGGCTGGTCTGGATGACGCGATTGCCAGGGCGGATGCGGAAATCGCTGCAAAGGCGGCTGAATCGGAAAAGGCAATTGCCGAAATCCGTGCCGGTGCGCTGGAAAGCATTCAAGTGGTCGCCAAGGATACGGCGGCTGAACTGGTCACCGCGCTGGGCGGCGAGGCGGATGCCAAAGCCATCGACAGTGCCATTGACACGCAGATGAAAGGATAAGTGACATGCGGAACACTCTTGCCCTTATCCTGATCGTTGGTGCCGCCAGCCCCGCGCTGGCTGCAAGCGGCCCGTTCTTCTCGCTTGGCAACACCGACTTTGTGGTCCTTCTGGGCTTCATCGTTTTCATCGCGGTCCTGTTCTACTTCAAGGTGCCGGGCATGATCGGCGGTGCGCTGGACAACCGTGCCGAAGGCATCAAGGCCGAGCTGGACGAAGCCCGCGCCCTGCATGAAGAAGCACGCAGCCTGCTGGCCTCGTACGAGCGCAAGCAGCGTGAAGTGCAGGCACAGGCTGATGCGATTGTCGAGGCGGCCAAACAGGACGCGGCTCTGGCTGCGGACCAGGCGAAGGTCGATCTCGAAAAGTCGATCGAACGCCGTCTGGCTGCTGCGCAGGACCAGATTGCCTCGGCCGAAGCCTCGGCTGTGAAAGACGTGCGCGATCAGGCCGTTTCGGTTGCGATTGCCGCTGCCGGCTCGGTTCTGGCCAAGCAGATGACAGCCGCGCAGGCGAACAAGCTGATCGAGGTCTCGATCGCAGATGTGGGCGCCAAGCTGCACTGACGGGGACACCGACAGGTAAAAAACGCAGATGACCCGAGAGCATTGCGCTGTCGGGTCTTTTGTTTTGGGGGCGGGGCTGATTGTATTGACCGGAACATCACCCGGATTCTGTACCCGTCTTTGGGTCGGAATGTCCCGCTCGGGGCCGACGGGTGCAAAAAGAACAGGGAAAGACGGGCCGTGGCAGGCGAAAACGTTTCGATGAATATTGTTGGGGTGGTCAGAAACGGCGGGGCCGCGCTGATCGAAAGCATCAACAGGATCGAAGACCTGACCACCCGCTTGTACCGCTATTCCGTGACCATTGCGACAAACGACAACACCGATCGTACGGATCGGGTTCTGTCCGAATTCGCGCGCCGCGACCCGAATGTGGACCTTGTCCGCATGGATGGTCTGGCCTCCAGACTGCCGGGCCGGGTCGAGCGGATCACGGCGGCCAGAAACGCTGTCCTCAACAGGCTGGAAGAACGCGACAGCGGTCACGACCTGACATTGGTGCTTGATCTGAACGGGCCGAATGTCTGTCTGGACGCTCAGACGGTTCTGACGGCCGCACAACGTTCCGTACCACGCTGGGAAGGTGTCTTCGCGAATTCCAAACCGGCCTATTACGATATCTATGCCTTGCGCTGCGCAGGCTGGTGCGACGAAGACGTCTGGCAAAGAATTCGGACAACGCGCAAGCCCCTGTTCGGGCGCCGCAAATGGCGGAAAGTTCTGCTGAAATCAGCGGTTTTCGACCGCCAGTATCACATTCCGTCCCATATGCCCCTGATACCGGTCGATAGCGCCTTTGGCGGCGCAGGATTGTACAAGACCCGCGCCCTGCGTGGCCTGCGCTATTCCTGCCGGAATGAAAAGGGCGACCTCGTGTGCGAACATGTGATGCTGCATAAACACCTCAGGGACCGGGGCGCGCGGCTGTTCATCGACCCGGCCCTGACAACCATCGCCCCGAATGACGATCTGGGCGAAGGCAGTGGCACACCTTTCCCGTCACACCTGATCCAGGCCGAGACCGGGGCCGCCTGAGCTCCGCTCCCGGAAGGCCTTCGGAAAGCGCTAGGCCTGACGGGTTTCGTGCTGCAACCTTTGCTGCGCAACGGCCTCGTTCCGCTCTGCCTTCTGCTGATCGATCATGCAGCGTTCGACAAAGCTCAGATGAGTTTCGACGGCCTGACGTGCGGCTGCCGGATCGCGGGCCTGAAGGGCCGCGTTGATAGTGCTGTGCTGGTCCAGAATGGCCTCGCGGGTCGCGCGCTGCCGGAACATTGTCCGTCGGTTATAGAACACTCCCTGCACCAGCAGGTCATACATTGACCGCATCATGTGCAGCATCACCACATTGTGGCTGGCTTCGATGATGGCCATGTGAAACTCGGCATCCAGCTGCGCCTCTTGGTCCGCGGCGTTCCGGTCATGGGCCGCCCGCATCTTGTCATAGATCGCCTGAACAACCTTCAGGTCGCTCTCTGATCCCAGCCGCGCGGCCCGTTCTGCCGCCAGCCCCTCCATGTCGCGGCGAAAGGACAGGTAATCGAATACGGCCTCGTCATGGCTGCTGAATAACCGGATCAGCGCTGGCGAAAAGGCCGACCCCAAAACCTCGGCCACATAGATCCCGGACCCGGCTTTTGTTGTCAGCAACCCCTGTTCCTGAAGCTCGGACACCGCATCGCGCAGGGACGGGCGCGACACGCCCATCCGTTCGGCCAACTCACGCTCGGGCGGCAGACGCTCACCGGGGCGCAGGATGCCGCGCAGGATCAACAGCTCGATCTGGCGAACGACCGCAAGCGACAGTTTTTCCGTCTGAACTTTCTGAAAAGGCATGGTTCGTTCCGAAATTGGTCAACTCATTTGACCATGGACAGGGGGGCTGTTCAAGAATACCCGGTCAAATCCGCTGAAATATTAGGTCAGAAGTGTTGACTTTAATTTGATAAAGCATAGGCTGCGCCGAAATGAGATCGGAGGAGCCTCATGTCCCAACACCCATTGTTTGCCACCCGGGCCTCCCGGATGAAGGCGTCAGAAATCCGCGAGCTGCTGAAACTGCTCGATCAGCCCGGTATCATTTCGTTTGCCGGTGGCATTCCGGACCCCGCGCTTTTCCCGGCTGAGGCTTTCGCGCAGGCGTTTCAGCAGGCATTGGGGCCGGACATGCAGGCGCAGGCGCTGCAGTATTCGGTCAGCGAAGGCTATGCGCCCCTGCGCCGGTGGCTGGTGCAGCACATGCGCGAGATCGGGGTGGAATGTGACATGGATAACGTCCTGATCACCTCTGGCTCGCAGCAGGCGCTGGATTATCTGGGCAAGCTGTTCCTGTCCCCCGGCGACACGGCCTTGGTCGGGTGGCCCACCTATCTGGGCGCTCTTGCCGCGTTCAACGCATATGAGCCGCGCTTTGACCGGCTCAATGGCAACAAGGGGGCCGATGAATTCAGGGCTGCGGCAGGGAATGGCGCCGTGAAATTCGCCTATCTGTCGCCCGATTTTGCCAACCCGACAGGCGAAACCCTGACTCGCCCTGGCCGTGAGGCCTTGCTGGACCTGACCGACGAACTGGACTGCGCGTTGATCGAAGACGGTGCCTATCAGGCGCTGCGCTATGATGGTGATCCGATCCCACCGATCCTGGCTCTGGAACAGGCGCGCAAGGGGTCGATCGAAAACTGCCGGACGATATACTGTGGCAGCTTCTCGAAAACCCTGTCACCGGGTCTGCGCATGGGGTGGGTGGTTGCGGCCAAGCCGATCATCTCGCAGATGGTTCTGCTGAAACAGGCGGCGGATCTGCATTCGGCGACCATCAACCAGATGGCCGTGCATCAGGTCGCGGAAGCGTGCTTTGACACCCATATCCCGAAAGTGCGCGACACTTACCGCGCGCGCCGTGATGCGATGCTGGATGCGCTGCAACAGCACATGCCCGACGGGGTGGCGTGGACGCGCCCCGAAGGCGGTATGTTCGTCTGGGTGACACTCCCGGCGGGGATCAGCGGGTCTGACCTGCTGGCGCATGCGCTGGATACGGTGAAAGTGGCCTTTGTGCCGGGGCAGGCGTTTTTCCCAGACGGCAGCGGGGCAAACACGATCCGGCTCAGCTTCTCGAACTCGGACGAGGCGACGATCCGCGAAGGCATCCGCCGGTTGGGCGAGGTTCTGCGCGCCTGACGTCTGGAAATGTTCTGTTAACCAATATGCTGCAACTCTGCGGCATGATCCGGTTTCTCGCACCTCTTCTGCTGGCCGCCTGCGCCGCAGGGACCCCGCATTTCCGCGACGTTCCTGCCACCCGCGTGGCGGTGAACGGCAGTGTGTTCGACGTGCGCGTGCGCGGCGATCTGGCCGAGGCGGTGCGGATCAACGCGCAATACGCCCCGCGGCTTGGCCCTGTTCGGGATCGCGCCGCGCTGGCCATGGCGCAGGTTTCGGGCTGCCCGATCCTCGACGTGCTGGGCGACGCGGCTGTCACGGTTGGTGTTCTGGGTTGTGACCGCGAGGCGGGGGAACGGCTGCTGCTGACTGCCGTCTCGACGCCCAGATATGAATGTATCGACTATGGTATCTACGAAAATGTCGGAGGCGACAGCGGCTATCAGGTCTTTGAATGCAGCCCATACTGACATACGCGTGTTCCTGCGCATTTCGGCAAGATGTTGTGGATAACTTGCACTGATATCCCATATCCTGCGCAACTGCGTTGACTCGGACCCCATCCCTTGCGCAGACTTTCAATTCATAGGAATCACGGGACACGCGGCCATTGCGTTTCAGCAAGCTCAAACTGACCGGCTTCAAAAGCTTTGTTGATCCGACCGATCTGATCATCGCGGACGGATTGACCGGTGTGGTGGGTCCGAATGGCTGTGGCAAGTCCAACCTTTTGGAAGCCTTGCGCTGGGTGATGGGGGAAAACCGCCCCAAATCCATGCGCGGCGGCGCGATGGAGGATGTGATCTTTGCCGGTGCCGCCACACGGCCCGCCCGCAATTTCGCCGAAGTTGTCCTGACCATGGACAATTCCGAACGTCTGGCGCCCGCGGGGTTCAATGACACCGACCAGCTTGAAATCGTGCGCCGGATCACCCGCGATGTCGGCAGCGCCTACAAGACCAACGGCAAGGATGTGCGCGCGCGCGATGTGCAGATGCTGTTCGCGGATGCCTCGACCGGTGCCCATTCCCCCGCGCTTGTGGGGCAGAACCGCATCGCCGAGCTGATCAGCGCCAAACCCCGCGCCCGCCGCCGCATTCTGGAAGAGGCCGCCGGGATCTCGGGACTCTATCAACGTCGGCATGAGGCCGAGCTGAAGCTGAAAGCGACCGAGGCCAACCTGACCCGCGTCGATGACGTGCTCGAGCAGTTGGGCGGGCAGCTTGCGCAACTGGCCCGTCAGGCCCGTCAGGCCGCACGCTATCGCGAAATCGGCGAACAGCTGCGTCAGGCCGAGGGGATGCTTCTCTATCGCCGCTGGAAAGAGGCCGACATGGCCCGCCAGCAGGCTGAAGACAAGCTGCGGGCCCGGATTTCCGAGGCCTCCCGCGCCGAGGCCGAAGCCCGCGCCGCAGCAGCAAAAAGGGCCGGGATCGAAGAAACCCTGCCCCCTCTGCGCGAGGAAGAGGCCATCGCCGCCGCTGTCCTGCAACGCCAGCAGGTGCAGCGCGATCAACTGACCGATCAGGAAACCCGCGCGCGCCAGACCATTGAAACACTGACCAGCCGCATTCATCAGCTCGGCAAGGATATCGACCGGGAAACCGGCCTGAACCGCGATGCGGGCCAGATGATCGAACGGCTGGAATGGGAAGCCCGCGAACTGGCCAAGGCTGCCGAAGGGCATGACGCGAAGGTGGCGGAAGCCGCAGAAATTGCCCGCGAAGCCGCGTCGATCCTTCAGAACCGCGAAGACCACCTGTCGCAGCAGACCGAAGATATGGCGCGTCTGGTCGCCCGTCACCAGTCGGCGCAGCGACTGGTCGAAGACAGCCGCAAGACGCTGGCACGCTCTGAGGGCGAAGAGGAAAAAGCCCGGCTGGCCGTGGATGAGGCCAAAACAGCCCTGACCCGTGCCAGCGAGGCGTTTGAAACTTCGCAGGAAAGCGAGGAAGAAGCCCGCGAAGCCGCCGAGGCCGCCGAAGAGGCGCTGGCCGCCGCAGATGAGTTGCGCAATGAAACGCAGGCCCGCGAAGCCGAGGCACGCGCGCAACGGTCCGAGGCCGAAGGCGAATTGGGTGCAATCCGCGCCGAAACCACCGCGCTTGCCAAGCTGGTGGAACGCGACACGGCCGAAGGCGGGCAGGTGATGGACCTGCTGCGCGTGGAACCGGGTTTTGAGAAGGCGCTGGGAGCGGCCTTGGCCGATGACCTCCGTGCGCCGCTGGTTGAAGGTGACGGCCCGTCCGGCTGGGTTCAGGTGGCAGGTTATGACAGCGACCAGCCCTTGCCCGATGGGGTCGACCCGCTGGCGCTGCACGTGTCGGGTCCGGACAGGCTCAGCCGTCGCATCGCGCAGATCGGGCTGGTCGATGCGGATCAGGGCGCGCGGTTGCAGGCGTCGTTGAAGCCGGGCCAGCGTCTTGTGTCGCGCTCGGGCGACCTGTGGCGCTGGGACGGGTTCCGCGCCTGGGCCGAGGATGCGCCAAGTGCGGCGGCGCTGCGTCTGGAACAGCTCAACAAGCTTGAGGCGCTGAAACAGGAACTGGCCCGCACCGAGGCGCAGGCCGACGGTGCCCGCGCCGCGCATGAAACCCTGTCGCGGCAACTGGCGGACGTGACCGAGGCCGACCGACGCGCGCGCGAAGCCCGCCGTGCCGCCGATCAGCGCATGGCCGAAACCGCACGCCAGCTCAGCCGCGCCGAGGCGGATCGCAACCTCGCGCAGGGCAAGCTGGAAACCCTGGCCCTCGCCGTGGACCGTCACAAGGAAGACGCCATGTCCGCCCGCGTGCAACTGCGCGAGGCCGAGGCGGCGCTGAACGACCTGGGTGATCTTGCCAGCGCCCGCGCCGAGGTTGAGGACATCAAGCAGACGGTCGAGGCGGCGCGGATCACCATGCTGACCCACCGCTCGACCCATGATGAGCTGCGCCGTGAAGGCGACGCCCGCACCCGACGCACGCAGGAGGTCACCAAGGACCTGAGCGGCTGGCGGCACCGTCTGGAAACGGCCGAGAAACGGATTTCGGAACTGGCCGAGCGCAAGGAAAGTTCGGAAGAGGAACTGACCGAGGCTATGGCCGTCCCCGGCGAAATCGCCGAGGCGCGGGAAGAGCTGAACGAGTTGATTGAAGCCGCCGAAGCCCGGCGGGCCGATGCCGCTGACAAGCTGGCCGAAGCAGAAACACAGTTGCGCGAATTGGTGACGGCCGAGCGTGAGGCCGAACGCCTGGCCTCAGAAGCCCGCGAAAACCGCGCCGCAGCCGAGGCGCGCAGTGAAGCGGCAAAGGAAAGCGTGCTTGCGGCGGCAGAACGGATTGCCGAAGACCAGCAACTGACCCCGAACCAGTTGCTGAACCAGCTGGACGTCAACCCCGACCAGATGCCCGCCGCGGATGCTCTGGAAGCCGAAGTGAACCGCCACAAACGCCAGCGTGACGCCATGGGCGCGGTGAACCTGCGGGCCGAGGAAGACAGCAAGGACGTTCAGGAAGAATTTGACACGCTCAGCAGTGAAAAGGCCGATCTGGAAGAGGCGATCAAAGCTCTGCGCAGTGGCATCTCCAGCCTCAACCGCGAAGGGCGCGAGCGTCTGTTGACCGCGTTTGAACAGGTGAACTCGAACTTCGCGATGCTGTTCAAGCATCTCTTTGGTGGGGGCGAGGCCAATCTGGTCATGGTCGAAAGCGATGACCCGCTGGATGCGGGGCTGGAAATCATGTGTCAGCCGCCGGGCAAGAAACTCTCGACCCTCAGCCTGCTGTCGGGCGGCGAACAGACCCTGACCGCGACCGCGCTGATCTTTGGCGTTTTCCTGGCCAACCCGGCCCCGATCTGTGTGCTGGACGAAGTCGACGCGCCGCTGGACGATGCCAACGTCACCCGTTTTTGTGATCTGCTGGACGAGATGTGCCGCCAGACTGACACCCGTTTCCTGATCATCACCCACCACGCGGTGACCATGGCGCGCATGGATCGTCTGTTCGGCGTCACCATGCAGGAACAGGGCGTCAGCCAGCTGGTTTCGGTCGATCTGAAGAAGGCCGAGCAGATGGTGGCCTGACCGCTCACCGCAACGTTATGATGATTGCAGGCATAACGCGCTACCTTGGCCTCATGACGCGTTTCCTGATCTCCGCCCTCATCGCCGCCACCCCGGTTGTCGCCGCCGACTGGCCTGTCAAACCCGGCGATGTCCCGCTGACAGTGGCCGAGCTTGACGCCCTCGCAGGCCAGACGCTGACCTTTTACGATGATGGTCAGGCCAAGTTTTCGGCCGGTGGGGCCTATTCCTATACCTACGCGGGAGGAGATTCCGCCTTTGGAACCTACGCCATCGCCGATGACGGTTCCGTCTGCATTGCGTACCGCAACGGGTTCAGCCGCTGCGACCTGTATGTCCGCAGCGGCGAGCGGCTGATCCTGATCGATCAGAAAGGGGATCGATACCCGGTGCGGCCCGAATAAGGAAGTCAGCAGTTCAGGACGGTCACTTTGGCAATGGACCAACCCGTGCAGCGTACTGAACCCGCGGCAGGTGCCAAAGGCTACGCCAGGAACATTAGCCCAAAAATGCACGCCCGAAGATAGGCCAGAACCAAACTGTGGGCACCTCGACACAGCGCGCTGGCGCAAAGCAGGGTAAGTCGTGCCAAAACCGCCGCCGCGGTTGACGAGCCACGCACCGCTTCGTTAGTGCAGCAGCGACCCCGTTTCGGCTTAGGGCAAGAGGTGCTGTTTTGGAATTTCAAGTTGCAAGTTTCTGGTTTGGTTCGCCGTTATCTTGCGTTGAAAGAGTATGCATTCAGTCCTTTCTGGATCATGGCTATGTCTTCCACCTGTACGTGCTGGATATGAACATGGATGTTCCCGAAGGCGTCGTTGTTCATGATGCCCGCGAAATCTATACAGATGAAACCACCGAAAACCTGACCGGTGGCCGACGACGGATGGCGGTCTATTCAGACATCTTCCGTATCCACATGCTGCAAAAAACCGACTATGTGTGGGTTGATCTGGATATCTACTGCATCCGGCCGCTGGATGTTCCACCGGACTATCTGTTTGGTGTCGTCTGGCGCAATAAGGCGATGAACAATTGTGTATTGCGTCTTCCCAAAAATTCTCTGGCACTGAAGCTGATCCTGAATTTCCTTGAGTCAGAAGTCCCGATCCCGTTTTGGTTGGGCAGTGATCACATTGAAAAACTGGTCAAACGCTATGAGGCGGGCGAGACACTCACGCTCTATGACCTTCCGTGGACGACAACCGGCCCAAGCGTGACCCGCTGGGCGCTGGGGGTCACCGGTGAAATCGACCGAGGCCAGCATTGGCATTTGTATTGGCCGCGTCGCGGGTTTCTGGACCCGGTCGAGAACATTGAAGACTACGAACCCGATTGGGCCCGGTTTCACCACTTCCAGGGCGAAACCCGCAGTGGTATTCGCAGCAAATTCGGTGGTATTCCTCCAAAGGGAAGTTACATTGATATTGTCTGTCAAAGACATGGAATTGACCCCGAGAAATATCCGGTCACATAATCAGCGGCGTCGGTGCCGATATCGTCGAATAATCTTGGGGTTTTGCGCCATACCGCAGCGGTGCGGGCCGCTGGATCAGAGTTTTTCCAGCAATTCCATCGTTGGCCATGCGTCCGCAGGCAGGCCCAGACGTTTCTGTTCCGCCTGCGTCGCAGCTCGCGTCCCTGACCCCAGAATCCCGTCGATCTTGCCGACATCATATCCTTTGGCCTGAAGCTTGGTCTGCAACTGTTTCATCTGTGCGCCATTCAGGCCCTGCGCGGGATTGCCCGCATCATAGATCTGGCCGCCCTCAAGCCGTGTTCCGAAATAGGCGGCAGTCAGAACATAAACAAAGCTCTGGTTCCATTCGAAATAGACATCGAAATTCGGATAGGCCAGAAAGGCAGGCCCGTTGCGCCCCTGTGGCAGGATCAGCGAGGCGGGTAGGTTGGCCAAGGACCCGCCGCGCGCCTGTACGCCCATCGCCTGCCATTCCTCCACCGAACGCGGTTTGCCGGGGCCGGACAGGGACCAATCCATCTGCGCGGGCACGGTGACCTCCTGCAACCAAGGCTCACCCGCGCGCCATCCCAGATGGGACAGCATTCTGGCCCCCGACATCAGCGCATCAGGTGCCGAGCTTTTCAGGCGGACATGCCCGTCACCGTCACCATCGACGCCGTTTTCCAGTATGTCACGCGGCAGCATCTGCACCATGCCGATCTCTCCGGCCCATGCGCCGGTGGTGCGGGCCGGGTCGAAATCACCGTTCTGAAACAGCTCGATGGCGGCGAAGATCTGTGGCCGGAACAGCTCCGGGCGGCGGCAGTCATGCGCCAAAGTTACCAGTGCGTTGCGGGTGTTGAAGTCGCCTTGAAACGATCCGTAATCGGTTTCAAATGCCCAGAAGGCCAGCAGCACCCCGCGGGAAACGCCATATTCCCGCTCGATCCGATCAAAGACCGCATCGTATTTGCGCGACATCGCTTGCCCGCGCTCGATCCGGTTTTGCGAAATCAGACGACGAGAAAATTCAACAAAGGGCTTCTGAAAAACGCCCTGCGCCCGGTCGGCCTTCAGCACGGCGATGTCCTGCTGCACCCCGTCAAAGAACCCGTTCACTGCTGATTTGTCCAAACCTTGCTGCACGGCCTCGGCCTTCAGCCCTTTGACAAAGGAATTAAAACCACCGCCACATTGCGCCAGCGCAGGTGAGGTGAACAGGGCAGCGGCGATCAGGCCAGAGAGTATACGCATGAAAAGGTCCGTCAGAATATCAGTTTGGCCCCAACCCACACTGACACGAGCCCAAGCGCAAGCCCCCAAACCCGCCAGAGCATGTCACATGCGCGAAAAACTTCTGATGCACCGATCTCGCGCGGGGCGTCGCCATTGACCCAGGCTAGGTCGCGCACCTGCCCGTCATAGCTGCGCGGCCCAGCCAGCGCGACATTCAGGGCGCGGGCCATGGCGGCCTCGGGCCAGCCAGCGTTGGGTGAGATATGGCGTTGCGCATCCCGCACCATCTCAGACCAGCGAGACCATTGGCCGGACAGCGCCACGATCATCACACAGGTCAGTCGGGCAGGGATCAGGTTCAGCAGGTCGTCGAACCGGGCCGCGGCCCAGCCAAAATCGCGGTACGTTTCGGTGCGATAACCGATCATGCTGTCGGCGGTGTTCACCGCCTTGTACACCAGCAACCCCGGAAGCCCCGCGACCAGAAACCAGAATGCGGGGGCAATGACCCCGTCGCTCAGGTTTTCTGCCGCACTTTCGATGGCGGAACGCGCCACCTGTGCTTCGGTCATATCCTGCGTGTCGCGCGAGACGATCATAGCCACCTGCGCCCGCCCGTCTTCCAGCGAAGATTGCAACCCGTAACCAACCGCGCGGACATGGGCAACCAGCGACTTTTGCGCCAACAGGATTGCGCAGCAAAGAATTTCAACCACCGGCCCCAGCTGCGACAGACCCCACCCAAGACCCCATGCGCCGCAGATCAGAAGGGCAAGCACGGCCACCCCTTTCAGCCTCCGTCTGCTTCCGTGGTTCAGGCACTTGTCCAGCCAGCCGATCAGGTTGCCGATCATCACCGCCGGGTGTTTGACGCGGGACCAGAGCCAATCGGGCTCTCCCAGTGCCGCGTCCAGACACAGGGCGCAGACCAGCATCAGGGCAGGGCTCACAGCGCGGCCTCCAGCCTGTCCCAGCCCTTTTCTGGCGGCAGACCCAGACGCAGAAAGGTTGCTGAATAGGGAAAGATACGGCTCCAGATATGGGCGCGGGCCAGCCGGTCCTGCCAGCCCAAGGCGTCATCGACTTTGTAAAGACGAAACAGGCTGGTGCCACCGACAATATTTGCGCCCCTGGTCAGCATCAGCGCATCCAGCCGGGCCGCCTCATCCGCCAGTCGCGCGCGCGTGGCATCGGCCCAGTCATCGTCCGACAGGGCCTGTGTCCCAACCCGCAGGGCCGGGCCGGACACTGACCAGGGTCCGGTCAGGTCGTTCAGGCGGTTGATCAGTTCAGGCCGCCCGATGGCAAACCCAAGCCGCATCCCGGCCAGCCCCCAGAACTTGCCAAAGCTCTTCAGCACGATCACGCCGGGACGTTCCGCCAGATGGATCAACGATACCTCTGGCGTGACATCGCAAAAGCTCTCGTCGATCACGGTCAGCGGGGCCGAGACGTCGCTTTCCTGCCAGATACGTCCGTCCGGGTTATTTGGATGCACGATCACGCGGGCGTCAGCCGCGCCCTCAGGCTGAACACGCCACCCCTGCGCCGAAAAGGCGGCGGCGTGTTCGTTATAGGTGGGCAGTGTGATCTGGACACGACCTGGCGCGGCCAGCGCCGGAATGCGAGAGATGACAGCCGATGCACCGGGTGCCGGCAGGATCTCAGCCCCCTGTGGCACGTTCCAGAACCTGCGGGCCGCATCACTCAGCCGTTCAAAGGCACCGTGATCCGGCAATTCGGCCCAATCTCCGGCGGTCAGACCCGCGACTGCGTAAGGATGCGGATTGATTCCGGTCGACAGATCGATCCAATCTGCGCGCGTTCCACCATACCTGACAATCGCCCTGTCCAGCCCCCCGCCGTGGTCGCGAACTGCGCGGGGGTCCAAGCCGTGATCAAGTGTACTCATCTGCTCTCTCTGCGGGGATTGACCGGTTTCGGGGTGCTTCAAGCGGATTTTTGCCATTTACACAAGCAAATCCGCCCGAACACGCAAGCGTGCGGCTGCTGTTAACACTTTGTTAAGGAAATAACGAGATCACGGACCACGGGGGTCGGCACCACTCACCATACCAAGTGCCGAGGTTGTTGCAAATGAAAGTTCTGATTGTTGAGAGTAACCCCGACCTTGGTCGGGTCTGGAAAAGACATCTGGAGCGGCAAGACGCCGAAGTCACGCTGGTTGACGCTCAGGAGGCCGCCATTCTGGCGCTCTATGGCACGGATTTTGATATCATCGTGCTGGATCTGGTTCTGGAAACCGGAAGCGCATTGGCTGTGGCAGATTTTGCCAGCTATCGCCGCCCCGAGGCGCGGGTGATTTTTGTCACCAACACCACCTTCTTTTCCGACGGGTCGATTTTTGCGCACAGTCCCAATGCCTGTGCCTATGTTCAAAGCGAAACGCCGCCAGAGGATCTGGCGGCGATGGTCGAACATTACGCTGCGGGGCGCTGACCGCGTCCATGCGGCTCCATGTAATCCAGTACCGGGTTCACCGGAATGATCCGGTGCGGATTGATGCTGTCATGGCTGTAGTGATAGTGGCGCACAATGTGGGCCATGTTCACGGTCTCGGCGACACCGGGCCATTGATACAGCTCACGCGTATAGGCCCATAGGTTCGGGTAATCGACCAGGCGCCGCCGGTTGCACTTGAAATGCAGGTGATAGACCGGGTCGAAGCGGATCAGGGTTGTGAACAACCGCCAATCGGCTTCGGTGATCCGATCCCCCATCAGGTAACGGTTCCGGGCCAGACGCTCCTCCAGCCAGTCCAGCGTGTCGAACAATGGGTGTACGGCAGCGTCATAGGCGTCCTGCGTGGTGGCAAAGCCCGACTTGTAGACGCCGTTGTTGACGTCTGAATAGATGCGCGCGTTGACCTCTTCGATCTCGTCCCGCATCGCCTCGGGCCAGTAATCGTCCGTATTGCCAGTGATATCGTTGAAGGCCGAATTGAACATGCGGATGATTTCCGAACTTTCGTTCGAAACGATGGTCTCCTGCGCCTTGTCCCACAGGATCGGAACCGTGACGCGACCGGAATAGGACGGATCCGCCTTGGTATAGATCTGATGTGCGTGGCTCAGCCCGTAAAGACGGTCACCCGTGGCACCGTGATCATCCGCCTCAAAAGTCCAGCCGTGATCCAGCATGTCGGGATGCACGACCGAAACCGAAACCAGATCGCTCAGCCCCTTCAACGCGCGAAAGATCAAGGTGCGATGCGCCCAGGGGCAGGCGTGGCTGACATACAGGTGATACCGCCCGGCTTCGGCCCGGAACCCGCTTTTGCCCGACGGTCCCGCGCGGCCATCGGCGGTCAGCCAGTTGCGAAACTGCGCCGCGCTGCGTTTGAATGCGCCACCCGTGGATTTGGTATCATACCACGTGTCTTGCCATTTTCCATCGACCAGCAGGCCCATATCTCATCCTCCGCACAGGCGTTTGGCCAAAGATAGGTCCAAGCCCCGCCTGTTCCTATGCATTTGCCCGCGCACAAGACCTGCATGCGCGCACAGGCAATGATGGGATTTCTGTGCAACAAACCGCAGGCACAGCCCGTTGCGTGAACGCGTTCACTGGATTTTTACAACAGTTCCCGCACAATAGAGGTCATTAGCGGGGGAATGATTTAATGAGTACTTATGTTTCAAAGGAAATACGCGCCGAGTTGGACGCCGCCCGAATCGCCACATTGAAAAAGGCCAGTCGCCTTCGTGTCCAGATGGGCGACAATACCTATAAAATTCTCAAATTGTGGAAAGATGGTTTCACGGTTGAGGCGGAAACAACACCGCGCCTGCGCGGGTTGGTCGATATCTATGACGGGGCCAACCTTCTGTATCAATGCCTGATCATTGCCGATCAGGATGAAGGCGGCGAGATGCGGTATGAATTCAAACGCAGCACCGCTGCCCATGACAAGGCGCCGCTGGATTTCTACCGCGCCCCGGATGCGCCCATCGCGTTGCTGGGCTACGAAGACTAAGCTCGGAGTTCTATCGTAGTACCGGGTTAGGTCAGGGTAACGCCCAACAGGCCGTTAGGCTGGCTATCGCTATGGATTTCGCCATTCAGGTCCAAGCCCGGCCAACAGGCGCGGTCCATCGTAGGGTCAGCCACCCCAGCCACCGCCTGGATTATTGCAGGTCACCAAAGGCCCGTTTCAGTCGCGCGCAGGCGTCCTCGACCCGCGCCCGTTGTGTGGCCAGGTTGAACCGTTCAAACGTTTCTCCGCCAGTGCCAAAACCCGGACCTGACGAGGTTGCAATCCGCGCGTCCTCGCGCAATCGGCGGACAAACTCGGTGTGATCCATGCCGGTGCCGGAAAAGTCGACCCAGGCCAGATAGGTCGCCTGCAAGGGCATCGACCACAGGCCCGGAATCTCGGCGATGGTCTGGTCGAACAGACGCCTGTTTCCATCCAGATGCGCGATCTGGGCATCTGCCCATTCCGCGCCGGTCGGGCTGTAGGCGGCGGTGATCATCGCCACACCCAACGCACTGGGGCCATAATCCAGCGTTGTCAGCCGATGCTTCATCGCCTCGCGCAGTTTGGGGTCGGGAATGATCATGTTGCCGGTGCGCTGCCCGGCAATGTTAAAGGTCTTCGAAGCCGCGGTCAGCGTCACCGTCCATGGCCGCGCATCCGGGGCTGCCACATCCATCGGCACAAATTTGGCACCGGGATAGACCAGATCGTGGTGGATCTCGTCCGAGACAAGGATCAACCCGTTGCGCTCGGCAAATGCGGCCACAGCGCGCAGTTCCTCTGGCGTCCAGACCCGGCCCGACGGGTTCTGCGGCGAACACCACAGCAACATCTTCTCGGACCCGTCCAGCCGCGACTGCGCGTCTTCCAGATCAAGCCCATAGCTGTCGCCGTCACGCACCAGCGGGCATTCCACAATCCGGCGGCCCGCCTTGTTCACCTTATGGGCAAACTCATGGTAGACAGGGGTGAAGGTCACGATGCGATCGCCCGGCTCGGTCCAGACATCCAGCGACAGGGCGATTGCATTGCCCAAGCCCTGGGTGGTCAGAATCCAATCCGTGTCGATTTCCCAATCGTGGCGGGTTTTCATCCACCACTGGACCGAGGCCAGATACTTCGGGTGCGCCCAGGAATACCCGAACACGCCGTGATCTGCGGCCTTGCGCAACGCGTCAATCACGCAGGGGGCCGTCGGGTAATCTGAATCGGCTGTCCACATGGCCAGCCCGTCCTCGGGCGAGACACCGTACAGCATCTCCATCTTGTCCCATTTGGTACTGTTGGTGCCCCGGCGGTCGATCTGGTCGTTGAAAGTCATGTCAGCTCCATTCTGATGGTCGAAAGCTAACCGCAATTCAGGCAGGTGCAAGGGGGGCGTTGCGGCGCGGGTCACGATGCCCTAAATCAGCCTCATGAAACGTAACATCCTGATCTATCCCGACCCCCGTCTCAAGAAGGTCTGCGCGCCCGTGGCCGACCTTACGGACGACCTGCGCGCGCTGGCCGATGACATGCTGGAAACGATGTATGACGCCCCCGGTGTTGGCCTTGCCGCGCCACAGATCGGCGTGCTGGATCGCTTGATCGTGCTGGATTGCGTCAAGGAAGAAGGCGAGGCGCCGCGCCCGCTGATCATGTTCAACCCGCAGGTCATCGCGTCCTCGGAAGAAACCAATGTCTACGAGGAAGGCTGCCTGTCGATCCCTGATCAATACGCCGAGGTGACGCGCCCCAAAGTGGTCGATGTGACTTGGATGGACCGCGACGGAAACCTGCAACAGGAAACCTTTGACGGGCTTTGGGCCACCTGCGTTCAGCACGAGATCGATCATTTGGACGGCAAGCTGTTCATCGACTATCTCAAGCCGCTGAAACGGCAGATGATCACCCGCAAGATGCAAAAGCTCAAACGCGAACGGGCCCGTGCATGACCGTTCGTACCTGCCTGCCATGGCCTGACAAACGCCTGCGCACCAAGGCGGATGATGTGCCCGAGATCACCGATGAGATCCGCGCCATCTGGGACGACATGATCGACACGATGGAGGCGATGCCCGGCGTCGGTCTTGCCGCGCCACAGATCGGGGTGATGCTGCGCCTGGCCGTTGTTGACGGCTCAGCCGAACGGGGCCGGGCCGTGCGTCTGGCAAACCCGGAAATCCTGCACAGTTCGATCGAGCTGCGCGAACATGAAGAGGCCAGCCCGAACCTGCCCGGCGTCTCGGCCACAATCAAACGCCCGCGCGCGGTGACCGTGAAGTTCCTGAACGAACATGGCATGCTGGACCGCCGCGATTTCGTCGGGATCGACGCGACAAGCGTGCAGCATCAGATCGACCACCTGAACGGGCGGATGTATTTCGACCGGCTCAGCAAGGTCAAACGTGACATGCTGCTGCGCAAGGCACGCAAACAAACCTGACGTCTGTAGGCCGGGCTTCAGCCCCGCACCCGTCCCAACTGCCGGAGCCAACGATGCGCATCATCTTCATGGGAACCCCTGATTTTTCGGTCCCGGTGCTGGACGCACTCGTCAGGGCCGGGCACGACATAGCCGCCGTCTACTGTCAGCCCCCGCGCCCCGCCGGGCGTGGCAAGAAAGACCGCCCGACGCCGGTTCACGCCCGGGCCGAGGCGCTGGGCCTGTCCGTTCGCCACCCAACCTCTCTGAAATCCGCTGACGAACAGACCGCATTTGCCGCGCTGAACGCCGATATCGCCGTCGTCGTCGCGTATGGCCTGATCCTGCCGCAACCCATTCTGGACGCGCCGCGACACGGCTGCCTGAACATCCACGCCAGCCTGCTGCCGCGCTGGCGCGGTGCCGCCCCGATCCACCGGGCGATCATGTCCGGCGATGCCGAAACCGGGATCTGTATCATGCAGATGGAGGCCGGTCTGGACACCGGCCCGGTCCTGCTGCGACAGGCAACCGCGATTGAGGCTGAAGAAACCACCGCGCACCTGCATGACCGGCTCTCGGCCATGGGGGCCGCGCTGATCGTCGAGGCGCTGGCCAAGCTGCCGGATCTCACACCGGAACCGCAGCCCGAGGATGGCGTGACCTATGCCGCCAAGATCGACAAGTCCGAGGCCCGCATCGACTGGACGCGCCCGGCGGTTGAGGTCGACAGGCAAATTCGCGGGCTGTCACCCTTTCCCGGCGCGTGGACCGAAATGAATGGCGAACGCATCAAGCTGCTGGCATCGCGGCTGGCAGACGGGCAGGGCGCAGCGGGTGAGGTTCTGAACGACGACCTGCACGTGGCCTGCGGTCGGGGCGCGGTCGAACTGCTGCGCTTGCAACGGGCGGGTAAAGGCGCGCAGGATAGGGAAACCTTCCTGCGGGGCTGGCCCATTCCCACCGGCACCCGCCTGACCTAGGAGAAGCCCGATGTTCATGGTGATGATGGGGACCGTCGTGATTGCCGGGATCGTCGGATATCTGTCCGAACAGACCGGGTTCACCCATAACGGCTATCTTCAGTCGATCATCATCTGCGTGGGTGGGGCGTTCCTGTTCTACTTCATCCGCATCATGTTCGGTATCAGCTTTGGCCCTCCGGGTTTGGATGCGGTGATCTCGTCTATCGGCGCGCTGATCATCGTGCCGACCCATTGGCGAAAATGACATGCCCGTCGTCGCCCTGATCATCATCGGCGCTGCCGCGGGGTTCCTCGCCACCCGCCTGATGCGGATCGAGGCGGACATTCCAACCACCATGCTGATCGGTGTTTTCGGGGCCCTGATCGGAGGGTTCGTTCTGCGGTTTCTGATAACCGTCATGGGCTGGATGTCGGGCTTTGTGGGCGCGGTTCTGGGCGCATTGCTGGTGATCTGGATCTGGCAGACCTACCTGCGCCGCTAGCATATTCCTTGGCCGCGCATTCCGTCCTGGAAACCTTCACTCGACAAGATAGTGCAGCAGATCAGCGCTCGTCGCACTCCAGCGCTGAACCAAGCGCCGGGGCGGCTTTCGTCGTCATATCGAACCGGTTCGCCTCGGCGGCGGTCATCCAGTGGATGCTGTCGGCCGGGGCCGCATACAGCGTGTACCAGTAAAACGCCTCATCCACACCAATGTCCCTGAAATAATCCAGATAGCGGTCATGTTCCGGGTCATCTTTGGGCAACTCCGTCGCCACCAGCCCCGATCCGGCCCAGCTGTGAACACCGACACAGGCCCCCGGTTGCAAAACGCGGCGATGTCCGGCCAGAAACAGATCTGTGCCGCCGCTGGCAACCAGACCGTCCGATGGCACAACGGTATCGAACCCGGCCTTGCGCACCTCTCGGCTGAAGATGACATTGGCGTCGTCATCCACCGACCCCTCGATATATTGCAGCACCAGCGTGCGCGCTTTGGGGTTTTCGGCGGTGACGTCTTCGAAAGCGGACAGCGTTGTTTCGTCAATCGTGCCCGAGGCGATGATCCGGTCACCCTCAGCAACAAAGCGGACGGGTGCATAATATGCGCCGCATGAGGCCAGCAAAGCCAGTGAGACCGCAATCGATGTAAGTCTGAACGGCATTTGGCCTCCGGGCTGCGCGTTCCAAACAGCTATCAGCCCGCCCCGGTCGCGTCCACCGACAGGTTCAGTTTCGGGGCGGGCGGCTTTTGTAGACGGGCAACTGCCATCCAAACACCAGCGACCCGGCCCGCAAGGCCCAGCACACAAGGGCGCACAGACCCAGCACAAAGGCGGGCTCCAGCCCCAGCCTGACCGCAAGTACCGCCGTCAACGCCCCCACAAATGCGCACGAGACGTAAAGTTCGCCCTGTTTCAGCACCAGCGGCACCTCGTTGCAGACCACGTCGCGCATCAGCCCGCCCAGACACCCGGTCGTCACTCCCATCAGCACGACGATGATACCGGGCTGATCCAGTGACAACGCGGCTCCGGTTCCGGCCGCAACGGCGACTGACAGCGCGAAACTGTCCAGCCAGACCAGCCAGTTATAGCGGCTTTCCACCAGATGCGCGGTAAAGAACACAAACACCGCCGCCGCGACGGCGATCAGGATGTAATCTGGCTGGCCGACCCAGAAGATCGGGTGCCGGTCCAGCAACAGGTCGCGTACCGTGCCGCCGCCAACTGCGGTCAAGCAGGCCATGAAGGCAAAACCCACCAGATCCAGCTGCGCCCGGCTGGCCACCAGCGCCCCGGTCAGCGCAAAGATCAGAACCGAGGCATAATCCAGCAGCGTCAGCGCGCTCACGCCTGCGCCTTTTTCGGCTTGAAGGGCGCCATGCCTGCGCGGGCCAGTTCATCGGCCTTTTCGTTTTCGGGATGGCCCGCATGGCCCTTGACCCATTCCCATGTCACATCATGTCGTTCCTGCGCCTCGTCCAGACGCTGCCACAGATCGACATTCTTGACCGGCTTCTTGTTCGAGGTTTTCCAGCCATTCCGCTTCCAGCCGAATATCCAGCCGGTGACGCCGTTCTTCACATAGGCGCTGTCGGTGACAATGGTGATCTTCGACGGGCGCTCCAGCGTCTCAAGCGCGCTGATGGCAGCCAGCAACTCCATCCGGTTGTTGGTCGTCTCGGCCTCGCCCCCGTTCAGTTCCCGCTCTTTCAGAACCCTGTCCCCGTTCTTCGCGCGCAGCAGCACGCCCCAGCCTCCGGGGCCGGGATTGCCGGAACAGGCGCCATCTGTATAGGCAAACAACTCAGGCATGGGCGAACACCAGAATAAACCCGTCGTACGACCCGGCCAGACCCTTGCCCATTCCTTCGACCGCGCGGTCAACCGTGAACCCGGCCTGGGTCAGCGCCTCTCGGATTTCGGCTTCCGAGTAATAGGTGTAATAGCGGTCCAGATCGTCACGATGCTCGCCCGAGCCCAGCTTCATGCCCAGAAACAGCTGGCCTCCGGGCTTCAGGGCCGTGTGGATCGCTTTCAGGTGACGCGGAAAATCCGCACGCGGCGCGTGCAGCAGGGAAAAACTGGCGTAGACGCCATCATATTCGGCGGTTTCGGTAACGTCGTCGAACGTGCCCAGATGCGCGTCCACCCCGTTCCGGCGGGCATGTTCGACAAAGGCGGGGGTGGCATCCAGCGCCCGCACCTTCAGCCCCTGACGCATCAGGAAACCGCTGTCCGATCCGGGTCCTGACCCCAGATCCAGCACATAGCCGCCCGCACCGACCGCATCGGCAAAATCCTGACGGGTCTTGAGCTGTTCGGCTGGCAAAGGAATGGCCAGATATTCGTTTACTCTCTTCGTATAGGCATCAATTGTGCGTTTGTCGCTCACAAGTACACTCCGACGGCTAGGCTGGCCAGAACGACTGCGGTCAGCAGGATACGCAGCTGCATCCACCAGACCGGCGTCAGCCGCCAGTATGAAAACAGGGCGTCCAGCAGCAGCAAGCCGGTGAACCCGTAGATCAGATTGGTGCCCGCAGTGACCGGCCCGCCGCCCGTCATGGCAAAGGCCCACAGCGCAGGCAGGACCGACAGCGCATAACACAGCGCCGCCTTGCTGCCCGAGGTTTTGGTGGCAAACCCCCACAGCACACCTGACATAAAGCTCAGGATGACCGAGCCATAAAACAGCTGCACATAAGGCCCGACAAAGCGCGGGCCAAATGTATGCGTGCCCCAGTCGTTCAGATCACCGTTCAGATATGTCAGCGCGCCCCAGACAAACGGGACCAGTCCCGCCAACCCCAGATAAAGCGGCGCCTTCGGCACGCCGGTCACGCCGGTTGCCTCAACACGCGCGGTACTTTGAACTCGACGTTTTCGGTTGCGGTCTCGACCGGCTCGACAGTGACATCGTAATGGTCGCGGAAGGCGTCGATCACCTCGTTCACCAGCAATTCCGGGGCCGATGCGCCTGCGGTCACCGCAACGCTTTCGATGCCCTGCAAAGCGCGCCAGTCGATCTCGGTCGCACGCTGGACCAGCTGCGCGTATTTGCACCCCTCGCGTGAGGCAACCTCGACCAGACGGCGGGAGTTTGACGAGTTCGGAGCTCCCACAACCAGCAGCGCATCGGCCTTGGGGGCCACGGCCTTCACGGCCTCCTGCCGGTTGGTGGTGGCATAACAGATGTCTTCCTTATGCGGCCCGACAATGGCCGGGAACCGGTCCTGAAGGGCTGCGATGATGTCCTTGGTATCATCCACCGACAGGGTGGTCTGGGTGACAAAGGCCAGCTTGTCGGGGTCGCGCACCTGCACGGTGCTCACATCCTCGACCGTTTCGACCAGCAGCACATCACCCTTTGGCAGCTGTCCCATCGTGCCAACGGTTTCGGGATGGCCCTTGTGGCCGATCATGATCATCTGCAATCCCGCATCCGCATGACGCTGCGCCTCGACATGAACCTTCGACACCAGGGGACAGGTGGCATCCACATAGATCATCTCACGTTGCGCGGCTTCGGCGGGTACCGATTTCGGAACACCATGGGCGGAAAAGATCACCGGGCGGTCATCGGGGCATTCATGCAGTTCTTCGACAAACACAGCCCCTTTGGCCCGCAACCCGTCGACCACGAATTTGTTATGCACGATCTCGTGGCGCACATAGACCGGCGGCCCCCATTTCTGCAGGGCCATTTCAACGATCTTGATGGCGCGGTCCACACCGGCGCAGAACCCGCGGGGGGCGGCCAGGTAAAGTGTCAGTGGCGGCTTGGTCATTCGGCTGTCTCCTTAGGGCACAGGTAAGTCTTTTCCCGGCCTTGGTCCAGACAGGACATTGTCATTCATCTGACACGAATCGTTGTTAGTCAGAGGATGTTTCAGCACCAATCCTTAGTTAAAGAAGCGCGGCCAGGACCCCGGTCCTGACCGCGCGAATTTTTCCCATCAACAGGCAGTGGTGCCGGATCAGCTGCCGCCTGCAACCGCGACGCTGCGATGCTCTGCCGGCATTTCACGCGGCGGGCGACCGATTACGTCGCGCAGGTCTTCCAACTCGATGAAGTTGTCGGCCTGGCGGCGCAGTTCGTCCGAAATCATCGGCGGCTGACTGCGGATGGTCGACACGACTGATACGCGAACGCCCTGACGTTGCAGGCTGGCGATCAGCGGGCGGAAATCCCCGTCACCCGAGAACAGCACGATATGATCCACACGCGGTGCCAGTTCCATGGCATCGACCGTCAGCTCGATATCCATGTTTCCTTTGACTTTCCGACGCCCCATGCTGTCGGTGTATTCCTTGGCCGGTTTTGTGACCATGGTGAAGCCGTTGTAATGAAGCCAGTCAACCAATGGGCGGATCGGTGAATACTCGTCGTTTTCAAGCAGCGCTGTATAGTAGAAAGCCCGAAGCAACTTGCCACGGCGCATGAATTCCTGCCGCAGAAGTTTGTAGTCTATGTCAAAACCGAGTGCTTTTGCCGCGGCATAAAGATTCGAGCCGTCGATGAACAGCGCTAGCCGTTCGTCCTTATAAAACATAAATAGGTCCTTCCGGTATAATCCAGATTGCGCCGCGTTACGTGAGTGAGTGGGTGTGTGAGTTATAATATGGCGCACTCTGGTGGGCTTATAATTAGAACTTTTGTCGGTTATCGCAAGTATGCAATGTGTCGAATATAGGGTAGCATATGTACAATTCTTTGCCAAATGCGGTTGTGGCATTGGGCGCAAATCTCGATCTGAGAGGAAATGGGCCCGCTGTAACGCTACAGCGCGCAATTGACGCACTTTCGCAGCAGGGCGTAGTGATTCGCTCTGTCAGCCGGTTTTTTGCGACACCCTGCTTCCCCGCTGGCGCTGGTCCGGACTACGTGAATGCGGCTGTGCTGATCGAAACTGACAAATCCCCGGCCGAGCTTTTGCGCCTGCTGCACGAGGTCGAGCACCAGTTCGGCCGTGAACGGGTGCAGCGCTGGGGAATGCGGACGCTGGATCTGGATCTTGTGTGCTATAGCGATCAGATTCTGCCCGACCGCGCCCTGTTCGACCGCTGGCTGACCCTGCCGCCCGAGGCACAGCGACAAGAAGCACCGCAACAGCTGATCCTGCCGCATCCGCGCCTTCAGGACCGCGCTTTTGTACTTGTGCCGATGGCGGATATTGTGCCCGACTGGCGCCACCCCGTGCTTGATCGCACGGTTTTCCAGATGGTCGCCGACCTGCCCCCATCCGAGGTTGCAGCGGTTACGCCGCTGTGATCCCTGCAAATGCAGCATTTCCTGCTTGTCAAGGCGCGGAATCGCGCTTAGATAAACCTCTTCCTGACATGGACTCAGAAACGGAGAGCGCCCAATGGCCCGCGTGACGGTTGAAGATTGCGTAGACAAGGTTCCAAACCGGTTCGAACTGGTGATGCTGGCCGCCCATCGGGCGCGCGAGATTTCTGCCGGTGCCGCGATTACCGTTGACCGCGACAACGACAAGAACCCTGTCGTGTCCTTGCGCGAAATCGCCGACGAGACCCAAGGCGCGGACGCCCTGCGCGAACGCCTGATCGAGGCCAACCAGACCCAGATCGAGGTTGATGAGCCGGAAGAAGATCAGATGGCGCTGCTGATGGGTGCCGAGTCGGACAAGCCTGCGATGGACGACATGTCCGAAGAAAAGCTCCTGCGCGCTCTGATGGAGGCTCAAGGGCAGGGGTAAGCTCCAAAGACGAAGGTGCGGACCGGATGATTTCTGCTGACGATCTGATTGCGCTGGTCCGCAACTACAATCCCAAGACTAATGCCGAACGTCTCGCGCTGGCCTATGAGTTTGGCCAGCAGATGCACGCAGGGCAATTCCGCCACTCTGGCGAACCCTATTTTACCCACCCTGTTGCCGTTGCCGCCATCCTGACCGAACAGCGTCTGGATGATGCGACGATCATTACGGCTTTGCTGCATGACACGATAGAAGACACCAAGGCCAATTACGGCAAGGTGTCCGACCTGTTCGGTGATGAGGTCGCCAAGCTGGTCGATGGCGTCACCAAGCTGACCAACCTGCAACTGTCCAGCCGCGAAACCAAGCAGGCCGAGAATTTCCGCAAGCTATTCATGGCCATGTCCAAGGACCTGCGGGTCATTCTGGTCAAGCTGGCCGACCGTCTGCACAACATGCGCACCATCAAGGCGATGCGGCCCGAAAAGCAGGTTCAGAAAGCGCGCGAGACGATGGATATCTACGCGCCGCTTGCGGGCCGCATGGGGATGCAATGGATGCGCGAGGAGCTTGAAGACCTCGCGTTCCGCGTCCTGAACCCCGAAGGCCGCCAGTCGATCATCCGTCGCTTTATCACGCTGCAACGCGAAACCGGCGATGTGATCCACCGCATCACCGGCGACATGCGTCACGAGCTGGAAAAGGCAGGCATTGAGGCCGAAGTCTTCGGCCGCGCCAAGAAACCCTATTCGATCTGGCGCAAGATGCAGGAAAAGGATCAGGGCTTCTCGCGCCTCTCGGATATCTACGGGTTCCGCATCATCACGCAGACGGAAGAAGACTGCTATCGCACGCTTGGGGCCATCCATCAGCGCTGGCGCGCGGTGCCGGGGCGGTTCAAGGACTATATCAGCCAGCCGAAATCGAACGGCTACCGTTCAATCCATACCACGGTTTCAGGGCGCGACGGCAAACGGGTCGAGGTTCAGATCCGCACCCGCCAGATGCACGATGTGGCCGAAACCGGCGTTGCGGCGCACTGGTCCTACCGGGACGGGGTGCGCACGGAAAACCCCTTTGCCGTCGACCCGGCGAAATGGATATCCAACCTGACCGAGCAATTCGACAACGAGGATGATCACGAGGATTTTCTCGAAGCCGTCAAGCTCGAGATGTATTCGGACCAGGTCTTCTGCTTCACCCCCAAGGGCGACGTGGTGAAACTGCCGCGGGGTGCGACCCCGATCGATTTCGCCTATGCCATCCACACGCGGATCGGCCATGCCTGTGTGGGGGCCAAGGTCGATGGCATTCGCGTGCCGCTCTGGACGCGGATGAAGAACGGCCAGTCGGTCGATATCATCACCGCTGACGGGCAGACACCGCAGGTCACATGGCTTGAGATCGCTGTCACCGGCAAGGCCCGCACCGCCATCCGCCGCGCCCTGCGCGAGGTGGATCGCGAACGGTTCATCAAGCTGGGCAAGGAACTGGCGCGCTCGGGCTTTGACCATGTGGGGCGCAAGGCCACCGACAAGGCGCTTGATACCGCCGCCAAGCACCTGCGCCTGAAAGACCGGCATGAATTGCTGGCCCGTCTGGGCAGTGCCGAATTGACCGCTCATGAGGTGGTTCAGGCCGTTTATCCCGAACTGGCTCAGGATGACGGCGACGCCATTCCGCTGCGGCGCGCCGTGATCGGTCTTGAACCCGGCCAGAAATTCGACCGCGCGCCCTGCTGTCAGCCGCTGCCGGGCGAACGGATCGTCGGCATCACCTACCGGGGCAAGGGTGTTGTGGTGCACGCCATCGACTGCGACAAGCTCAGCCAATATGAAAGCGAACCGGAACGCTGGGTCGATCTGCACTGGCATTCGGGTACGCACCCGGCCGTCTATGGGGCGACACTGGATCTGACCATCGGCAACGATGCCGGGGTTCTGGGGCGCATTTGCACATTGATCGGCGAGAAAAAGGCCAATATCTCGAACCTGGAATTTGTGGACCGCAAACCGGATTTTTACCGCCTGCTGATCAATGTCGAACTGCGCGACCTTGAACAGTTGCATTCGCTGATGCTGATGCTTGAGGCTGAAAGCGACGTTGCGGCGGTCGAGCGTTATCGGGACCGGACCAAAACCGCGACCGCGGCTGGCTGAGAAGGGGTGATCACGGGTGGTATTCAAGCGCCGAGACCGACGCTCTCCTGTTCAGGTCGCTTCGGAACTCGTCTATCCGCGTGGCGGATGGACCCGCGCCTTCCACTATGTCAAACACCGTGTCCGCCGCCTGCCGGATTCCCCTGACCGGATTGCCCGCGGCATCGGGGCGGGCGTTTTCGCATCCTTTACGCCGTTTTATGGGCTGCACTTTCTGGTCGCCGCAATTGGTGCGCGGCTGATCAAGGGCAATATTCTGGCCGCGCTCAGCGGTACGTTCTTCGGCAACCCCCTGACCTATGTCCCGATTGGGGTGATCTGCCTGCAAACCGGGCATTTCTTGCTGGGCACCGAATATGAAGAAGGCGACACGCAGGGGCTGATGGGCAAGTTTGCCGACGCCATCGGCGACCTCAAGGACAATCTTCTTGCCCTGTTCACGGACCGCGTGGCCGACTGGCACGGGCTGGGTCAGTTCTACGATGACGTTTTCTATCCCTACATGATTGGCGGCATCATTCCCGGTATCGTGGCGGGCATCATCTGCTACTACCTCAGCCTGCCGCTGATCCTGACCTACCAGCTGCGCCGCCGCGCCAAGATCAAGGCAAAGTTTGAAGAAATCAAACGCCGGGCCGAAGAAACACCTGCCGGTCCCGCGCCAAGATCGCTAAGGTCGGGGCGAAAATCTGCAAAAGGAACCAAATGATGTCCGAAAGCCGTCTGCGTCTGGGTGTGAATATCGATCATGTCGCCACCGTGCGCAACGCGCGCGGCGGGGCCTATCCTGACCCGCTGCGCGCCGCCAAGCTGGCAGAGGAGGCCGGCGCCGACGGCATCACCGCGCATCTGCGCGAAGACCGCCGCCATATCTCGGACGCCGATATCGACGGGCTGATGGAGGTTCTGTCGGTGCCTCTGAACTTTGAAATGGCCGCCACCGAAGAGATGCAGAAAATCGCCCTGCGCCACAAACCGCACGCCGTCTGTATCGTTCCCGAAAAGCGCGAGGAACGCACCACCGAAGGCGGGCTCGAAGTCGCGCGCGAGGAAAACAAGCTGGCCCATTTCATCGCCCCCCTGCGCGAGGCCGGGTGCCGCGTGTCGATCTTCATCGCCGCGGATCAGCGTCAGATCGAGGCCGCGCACCGCATCGGTGCCGAGGTGATCGAACTGCACACCGGTGCCTATTGCGACGCCCATGCCGAAGGACGTATGGACGCCGCCGCGCGCGAGCTTGAATCGCTGCGCCAGATGTCCACCTTTGCCCATTCGCTGGGGCTCGAGGTCCATGCAGGCCATGGCCTGACCTATGACTCCGTAAAGCCGGTTGCCGCTTTCCCCGAGGTCATGGAATTGAACATCGGGCATTTCCTGATTGGTGAGGCGATCTTCCTGGGTCTCACCCCCGCCATTCGGGAGATGCGCCGCCTGATGGACGAGGCGCGCGCGTGATCACCTCCGGCTTTATCGCCATCTGGTTCGCCTGGCTCATGGCCGGGGGATCTCCGGGCCCGGCCACGATGGGCATTGCCGGAACCGCCATGACCGAAGGCCGCACCGCCGGGCTGGCCTTTGCCCTTGGCATCTGCGCTGGATCGGCCGCCTGGGGCATTGCCGCGGCGCTGGGCTTGTCGGCGGTCATGCTGGCCAATGTCTGGCTGTTCGAGGTGATCCGCTATGTCGGCGTGGCCTATCTGGGCTGGCTGGCGCTGAAGGCCCTGAAACGCGCGATGACCTCGGATGATGAGGTCGCCCTTGGTAAACCGGTCACCGGCACGCTGCCCACGGTTTTTGCCAAAGGCGCGGCGATCCACCTGACCAACCCCAAGGCAATCCTCAGCTGGGGGTCGATCTATGCCATCGTCGCGCCAAGCGATGCCAACCTGCCGATGCTGCTGGGCTATTTCGCCATGCTGTACGCAGGATCGCTGCTGATCTTCATCGGCTATGCGTTTTTGTTCTCATCCGCCCGCATGGTCCGCACCTACCGCCGCGCCCGCCGCTGGTTCGATTTCGCCTTTGCCGGGTTTTTTGGCCTGGCGAGTTACAAGATTTTGACGGTGCGGTTGTCGTAAAGCAGGCAAGTTGATTTCGGCAAATGCCGGTGGAGGCGCTAGGGCGCGCTCGAGATTTCCAGAAACCATTCCGCAACAGCATTTGCCCAACCGGGTTGCCTGCCGTGACCATGTGGCCCCAGCGACAGGGTGACAGAGCCGTCCAGACACTCGGTCCACTTCTTTCGCCAGGTTGCACCTTCTGTTGAAACGCTGTTCGCCATCTGCCCGCATCCATTGGTTCTGGTCAGAATTTCAATGGATTTCAAAACGCTACCCTGTTCGAAATCATAGTCCCCAAAGGTCACAAAACGCCCTTCCAGCGGGACGGTCCGGTCTGCAAATCCGTGGGAATGATGCATGTGAACTGGGCCGCTGCACCGCCGCCACATCGGCTCCCAAAAGGCCCCTGATGCCGAGGCATAGGCAAAGGCAAAGGAATGATCCGTGCAGGCCTTGTCCCAAACCAGTGATCCGCCGCGTGAATACCCCGCCAGCATAATGCGATCTGCGTTCAGGTCGAAACGGGCAATGGCGTCTTCCTTGATCTGCTCCAGCGCGGCCAGATCATCCCGCGGCCAGCGATAGCCATCATGCACCCCCCAATCCAGCGCCTTGGGATTTCCAATGTCGACCTGACCGTTCGGCGCGATAAAGGCGATGCCGCGGTCGGTAAAGGCCGCCGCGAGGCCGGAAAGATTTACGGCTGAATTCGCCGTTGCCCCATAGCCATGCAGATAGATAACAGCTGGCGGCTTGGGCGCGGCATCCGGCAGAACCACCCGATAGGACACCTCTCCAACCTGACAGGGGGTTTCCCCGGTTCCGCAATCCTGTGCAAAAGCGTGTAAAACGGTGCTTACGACAATGCCAGCCACCGCAATCGCCATGAACGGAATTTTCGACATTGCGTCCCCCGCACAAACGTAAAAATTGAACATTCCGGTAAAGTATATCACGGAATGCGGCAACCAACCGCTTGCGTGTGGTCATCAATTGCCGTTGATTGGCCCGACCAGAGAAATGAGAGCCATATGATCCTCGGCATCGGCACAGACCTTGCAAACATCGACCGCATTCAGGGTACGCTCGACCGGTTCGGCGACCGGTTCCGCAACCGTGTCTTTACTGACACCGAACAGCGCAAGGCCGAACGCCGCGCGGATACCGCAGGCACTTATGCCAAACGCTGGGCCGCGAAAGAGGCATGTTCCAAGGCGCTCGGCACCGGCCTGCGCATGGGCATTTCGTGGAAAGACATGGCCGTCACCAACCTGCGCACCGGGCAGCCGGTGATGCATGTCACCGGCTGGGCCGCCGAACGCCTGAACGAACTGACCCCCGCAGGTCACGAGGCGATCATCCACGTCACCCTGACCGATGACCACCCCTGGGCACAGGCCTTTGTCGTGATCGAGGCGCGCCCCCTGCAAGATCACGTCACACAGCCTTGACTTGACCCCATCCCCCCCGCATGTAGCAGCGAAGCCAAGCACAGAGAACTGGAGAGAGCAGTATGGCCGAGGAAGCCAAAACCGGAAGCGGCGTCTGGGAAACGATCAAGACCATCGTCTATGCCCTGCTGATCGCGGGCGTGTTCCGGACCCTCTTCTTTCAACCGTTCTGGATTCCGTCCGGTTCGATGAAGCAGACGCTGCTGATCGGCGATTTCCTCTTCGTCAACAAGATGGCCTACGGCTATTCCTACGCCTCATGTCCCAGCCTGATCATCCCCAGTGTCGGCCTGAATATCGACGCCGAAGATCTCTGTGGCTGGATGCAGGGCGACGACGGAAGCCGCATCTGGGGCGGCGATCCCGTGCGCGGCGACGTCATTGTCTTCCGCCACCCGGTCAGCGGGCGTGACTATATCAAGCGCCTGATCGGCCTGCCGGGTGACCGCATTCAGGTCCGCGAGGGGCAGATCATCCTCAACGGCACACCGGTTCCGCAACAGCCTGACGGCATATTCACCGAAATCGCCGAACCACAGGGCCCGCAACGACTGCGCCCACGCTGTGAAAACGGCCCCGTCGGTGTTGGCGGCGCCTGTGAAAAGTCGCGCCTGATCGAAACCCTGCCCAACGGCGTCACCTATTACGTGCTGAATATCGGCAATCAGGGCTCGGACAATACCGGCATCTATACAGTGCCCGAGGGCCACTATTTCTTCATGGGCGACAACCGCGACAACTCTGCTGACAGCCGCCTGCCGCAATCCGCTGGCGGGGTTGGCTATGTGCCCTACGAAAACCTGATCGGCCGTGCCGACCGGATCATGTTCTCGTCCGCCGGGCGGTCCATGCTGTTCTTCTGGACCTGGCGTGGGGATCGGTTCTTCAAGGCTGTGAATTGAAGCTCTCAGCCGAGATAAAGGCCTTCCAGCAGCGTTTGGGGTATGAATTTGCCAACCCCGAGCTGCTGGTGCGTGCGCTGACCCACGGCTCGGTCTCATCGTCGACCCGGCCCGACAATCAGCGGCTTGAATTTCTGGGCGACCGGGTGCTGGGTCTTGTCATGGCCACCGCGCTGCTTGAGGCCGACAAGAAAGCCTCCGAAGGCCAGCTTGCGCCCCGGTTCAACGCTCTGGTCCGCAAAGAGGCCTGCGCAGATGTCGCCCGCCAGATCGATCTGGGGGCGGTGCTGAAACTGGGCCGGTCCGAGATGCTCTCGGGTGGGCGCCGCAAACAGGCGCTGCTGGGCGACGCGATGGAGGCGGTGATTGCCGCCATCTACCGCGACGCCGGGTTCGAAGCCGCCCGCGATGTCATCCTCGCCCTCTGGGGCGACCGCATCCACAAGGTCGAGGCCGACGCCCGCGACGCCAAAACCGCGCTTCAGGAATGGGCGCAGGCGCGCGGCCAGAAACCACCCAGCTATGTCGAGGTCAAACGCAGCGGCCCCGACCACGCCCCCGTCTTCACAATCGCCGCCCGCCTTCAGGACGGAACCGAGGCACAAGCCACCGCAGGCTCCAAGCGCCAGGCCGAACAGGCGGCCGCCAAGGCGTTGCTGGATCGGGTCAGCTGATCGGTGCTGCCGCCCGGCCTGTCACAAGTTTCAATCAAACTTGAAGACTATAGCCGCCACGACCCGAGATATGTATCTGGGTGTTAACTGCTTTGGCATCAGTCTGACTGCGACAGGTCAAAGCACTTGAGAAACAACGGATAAAGGCAATCCAATGCAACGTGCAAAACTCTCGCTCGTCAATATCGGCTTTCTGTTCATTGCCGGGTTTGTGGCAACCATGGCCTTCGATTTCTGGGGGCAGGTCGTCAGCCCAGGCATCGGCTGGGCCAACCTGTCACCCGAAGGTCTGGCGCAGAGTTTGCTGTCCAGTCTGGGCCTTCCCAGCAACGCTTTTCTGGGTTTCTTCGTGCATTTCTACATTGTCGGCCTGATTGCCTATCCTTTGGGCTGGTTCCTTGTTTTCCAGCCAATCTGGGTCAAGGTTCTGGGCCCGGTCCACATGTTTGTTGCCTCGGCAATCTATGGTTTCGGTCTGTGGGTATTTGCTATCGGAGGTGTCACGACCTTTGCAGGTCTGCCGCCGTTCCTGAACTTTGTCGGCATCACATGGGTCGCGCTGATCGGACACGTTTTGTACGGCATCGTGTTTGTGGCCGTGCTGAACCCCATCCTGCGCCGTCACCCGTGATCTGATCCGTTCAACCCGCCGGTCCGGTGTCGGGCCGACGGGTTTCATCGTTCAAACCACCCGGATGAACCCGGTCAGCCCGGTTTTCTGATGTTCGATCACATGGCAATGAAACGCCCAGTCGCCGGGGTTGTCCGCCACCAGCGCTATATCCGCCACCTCATCCTTCAACAGCAGCATCGTGTCCGTCATCAGTGGTGGCAGGGTGCGCAGGTTGGATCGCAGCGGCACGAAGGCCAGCCCGTGCAGGTGGATCGGATGCAGGTTGGGCGACTCGTTGCGCAACCGCAGGACATAGCTTTTGCCCTGTTCCAATACCGCCAGCGGCCCGGTGCCCTGCGCCGCATCGCCCGGCCAGGGTTTGCGGTTGATCGACCAGAAACTATACCCCAGCGTGCCGCAGAACCCGTCATTCGGGGCACCGCCCTCCGGCGTCCAGCCAAAGACGAACTCATGCAAATCCGCACGGTCCGGATCGGGGCGCGCAACGGGATTTGCACGCAGCGGGCGCAGCTCTCTCAGATCGCGCGCCGCTGATGTGCCAGTCGCCCGCAAGCGCGCCATGGCGCGGTGCGGCTGGCCGGGAAACTTGGCCATCAGGTCCGCCGTCTGCCCTTCGCCCTCGGGCATCCGGACGGCAAAATCCACCCGCTGACCGGGGCCCAGCAACAGCGGTTCATCCGCCGTTGGCACCGGCAGGTCGATCTCGACCGGATGCCCGTCCCACGCGATGATCCGGGTCTCGGCCCCCTCGGGATGCAGCTTATAGATGCGGGTCGTGTCCGTGTTGACCACCCGCAGCCGCACCAGACTGCCCGCCGCATGCTCATAGACCGCCGCGCTCTGCCAGTTGGCGGTCTGCACTGTACCAAACGTGCCCGCCCGCGCCGCACCCCGCGCCGTATAGGCAGGCAGGAACGCGTCATCCTCGTCCAGACGGAAATCCCGCAGATTGATCACCTGTTCGCTGTCGAACCCCTGCTCTTCCGGCTCGGCAATCACCATCACGCCGGTCAGCCCGCGCGCCATCTGCTCCATCGTCATGCAATGGGGGTGGTACCAGTAGGTCCCCGCATCCGGTGGCGTGAACTCATAGGTAAAGCGCTCACCCTCGCCGATGGGCATCTGGGTCAGGTAAGGCACCCCGTCCATCTCGTTGCGAATGCGCAGCCCGTGCCAGTGCATCGAAGTGTAATCCGGCAGCGTATTGCGCACACTCAGCCGCATAGGCTCGCCCTGTCGCCCAAACAGAACCGGCGGCGGCGCATCGGGCGAGAGGCTGACCATCCCCGCGGTAAGCTGTTCTCGCAGCCGGTAACTGGCGGGTTGCAGCACCAGTTCCTGTGCTGCATCACCTGCCGCCAGCGACCATCCGCCCAACCCAAACGCACCTGCGGCGGCGCCGCTTCCAAGAAGAAACTCGCGACGTTTCATGACAACCTCATTGAAAGGATTTGCGGCCGGGCTGGAACTGGCTGGGCACCTGCGCCTGTCCTGCCACCGCAGACGCAGGGCTGCAATGCGACAAATCCCTCTGGCCCGCCGCCCCTTTCTGCTATAGGGGGGCGCAGTTGCAGACAGGATTGCCAGACACATGACCACACGCGCCGGATTTATCGCCCTGATCGGAGAGCCCAACGCAGGCAAATCCACCCTCCTGAACCGCATGGTCGGGGCCAAGGTCTCGATCGTGACCCATAAGGTGCAGACCACACGCGCCCGTATCCGGGGCGTTGCGATGGAAGGCGATGCGCAACTGGTGTTTGTGGACACGCCGGGTCTGTTCAAACCGCGTCGCCGTCTGGACCGTGCCATGGTCGCCGCCGCCTGGGGCGGGGCCGCCGATGCCGATATCGTCGTGCTGATGGTCGAGGCCCATCGCGGCATCACCGAAGGGGTTGAACGCATCCTCGAAGGGCTGGCCGAGATCGGGCAGGGCCGCACCATCGCGCTCGCCATCAACAAGATCGACAAGGTGCCGTCCGAGAAACTGCTGGCCCTGACCAGCGACCTGAACGCGCGCTACCCCTTTGCCGAAACTTTCATGATCTCGGCCGAAAAAGGCCACGGCGTCGACGACCTGCGCAAATGGCTGGCGGGCGAATTGCCCGAAGGCCCGTGGTTGTATCCCGAAGATCAGATCGCCGATCTGCCCCTGCGCATGATCGCCGCTGAAATGACGCGCGAGAAGCTGACCCTGCGCCTGCATCAGGAACTGCCCTACCAACTGACGGTCGAGACCGAAAACTGGGAAGAACGCAAGGACGGCTCGGCCAGAATCGATCAGGTCATCTATGTCATGCGCGACGGTCACAAGGGCATCGTTCTGGGCAAGAAGGGCGAGACGATCAAGGCGGTCAGTCAGGCCGCGCGGGCGGAACTGGAAGAATTCCTCGACCGCAAGATCCACCTGTTCCTGCAAGTGAAAGTCCGGCCCAACTGGCTTGAGGAATCCGAGCGCTATTCGGAAATGGGTCTGGATTTCAAAGACGGCAACGCATGACCCGCCTGACCGCCGATTTCTGGGTTCACGCCTATCTGGCGCGGCTCCGGTTTCAGGAAATCCCCGCCTTTGTTGTGGCCCATGGCGACGACACCGCGGGCGCGGTTCTGGTCAAGCTCAACACGCTCGACGGGCAGGCCACCGCCTTTCAACGCAGCTTTGATCTGATGAGCGGCGAACGCACATGGGTCGAACTTTCCTCTGGCCCCGAGGGCGACGTGGATCATGCCATCCAGCGCCAGCGCAGCTTTGACCCCGACCTCTGGGTGATCGAGGTTGAAGACCGGCAAGGCCGACACCTGCTGGGCGAAGAGGGGCTGGAGTAGCGGGCCAGACGCATGTCGGCTTTGAGGCCAGAGCGGACTTAAGCGACGGCATGTGCTATACTATCGTGGTTGAATCAGGGGAGGGCGAATGTGAATAGACTGCTGCCCGCTATCGCGAAAATTACTGTTATTCTGACACTTGGCACGTCGGTAACTTCAGCGCAGGACACTTCTGGTGAGCGCGCCGAAATGATACGGACTCAAAATGCGCTCCGGCTTTTTCGCGAAGCGGAACATGATAGTCGTCACCTGCATTTCTTGATGACAACGGCAATAATTTCATTTGAAGGCGGATGGATGGCCAGAGAAATCGCAGTGGGCCTGTCATACGCTGAAAACCTCAGAGAGGTTGCCAAAAACCAGTATTTGCCGAAGGCAAACCGGCTTCTCGCACGACTTCAATCGAACAAAGACCTTAGCGACGAGGAAAAGGCAAGGATGGCCGATAACGCGCAGCAGATGCTGGGTCTTATTGCCTTGTCCAAGGCCATAGCGGATCTACTTGACGACGGTGACGGTGGCGCTGCCCACACGCTGTTCCACGAAGAGGCGTTTCCTGTTTTCAAATCAATCTGGGCAACAAACCATACGCTAATAAGCAATGCCGAAAGGCGGTTTCCCCGTCGGTGAAACGCTGTTGACTCAGGTGACAAATCCCATCGTGTCGCATTTAACGGTGTCCGGGTTGTCCGCATAAATGCCCAGTCCCCTGCCGTCGGACCAAGCGTTTCACCTATCTTTCCGCGTTTGATGCGCAAAACCATTGCAGAACGGAACCCTTCACGATTTTCTGGGAACACCACAACTTATCACGGACAGGACCCCGAATTGGACTGGCGCGATCACGGCATCCTACTGACCTCTCGCCGCCACGGCGAAACCTCGGCGATTATCGAGGTCTTTACCGAATCCCACGGGCGTCATGCCGGTGTGGTGCGGGGCGGGACCAGCCGCAAGATCGCACCCATCCTGCAACCCGGCGCGCAGCTGGACGTGCTGTGGCGCGCGCGGCTGGAAGAACATATCGGCACCTTTCAGGTCGAACCCCTGCGCTCGCGCGCGGCGGCGGCGTTTTCCGGGCGGCTGGCCCTGTCCGGGCTGAACGCCGTCGTGTCGCTTTTGTCCTTCTGCCTGCCCGAACGGGAGGCGCACCCGGCGCTCTATACCCGGACCGAGCGGTTGATGGACCTGTTGGGACAGGATGAGATCTGGCCGCTGGCCTACCTGCGATGGGAACTGGCGCTGCTGGACGAGCTTGGCTTTGGCCTTGATCTGACCGCCTGCGCCGCGACCGGCACGACCGAGGGGCTGGTCTATGTGTCGCCCAAGACCGGGCGCGCTGTCAGTGTCAAAGGAGCGGGGGAATGGGCAGACAAGCTGTTGCCGCTGCCGCCCTGCCTGCGGGGTGAAGGCACCGCGCCGGATGCCGAGATTGCCGAAGCTTTGCGCACAACCGGATATTTCCTGAACCACCGCGTCGCCCCCGCGCTGGGGCATAACCCACTGCCCGAGGCGCGCGCGCGGTTCGTGGATCAGGTCACTCGGCGGCTGTGAACACCATCTCGTGCCCGTCCTCATTGCGCAAGATCAGCACATCACCCGACACTTCGGATTGGGTCATGGCCAAAAGGGCGGCGAAATAGACCCCTTCGGCCTCAAGCCCGGCGCAGGCGGCCCGCGTTGCTCTCAGGTCCTGAATTTCGAACCACGGGTAGGGCGCGTTCAGCGTGCCGTCATAGCTGTTGCAGGGGGCATTTCCGGTTATCCTGCCCTCTTCTGGGAACCGCAGCAGGGCGCTGGCGGCAAAGGGCTGTCCGTCGATTTCCTGCAGCGCCCATGTCCGGTCTGCTGCGCCATAGGCGGCAACGGATTCATCCCTGTCGCATTGAAACAGGGCCATCAAAGGCAGGGTCAGGATCAGGCGTGTCATGGCAGGGTTCTAGCGTATCAGCCGTATCTGCGGAACCGGGTCAGTAGGGCAAAGACCCGTTCAGAAGCCGCTCGCGCACTTCCAGCCGGGGTGCCCAGTTGTATCGCGTATCCTCGCGCACCGGCGCCCAGAACAAGGCACCGCTGTTGCGCCAGGGGTCCAGGATAATGCCATCATACATCGTGTCCCCCTTGGCGCTGATCGATGCCGAATGGTGGATGATGCGAAACGGGGTCGGCGGTGACGTGGCCCAGTGCAGATCCAGCGTCCGGAAATTCTCCTGCCGCAGGCGTTTGGTCATCGCTTCGGCCCAGTCATTGCACAGGCCCTTTTCGCGGAACCCGTTGATGATCTTGGCGTTGTGGATGATCGCCGGGTCGGTGACATTCCAGTCCTGCTTCAGCTGCTGCGAATAGGCATAGGCAATCGTGGCCGCTTGCTGTGCCTCGGCCGGATCGACCTCCGCCCCAAGCCCCCGGATCGATTGCGCCAGCGCGTCCACATCACTCCGGCTCACCGTCGGCTGCGAGGTGGTGCAAGCCGCCAGAGCAAGAGCCGCAAGAACAGCACACATAGCAAGGAAAGGTCGGGTCATGCGTTATCCCAAAAGTTAATTGCGACGTCTCGTGTTCGGCTGATGCTCTACCGGTGAAAGGGGTGGGATCAAAGGGGGAAGTTTTGAAACACGTGGGTCATTTGTGACCGTCACGCGGGCCACGAGGGGCGATGGTTTGCTTTGTACAAAACGTACTCTGCATGGTTCGGACCGCGTACAGATTGTACAAAACAGGAAAAAGACCCGGCGCAAGCGCCGGGCCAGTCGGGGAAACAGGACTGCCGGAATGGGTCACCCGAGCAGACGTCGTGCGATGACCTGTGCCTGAATTTCAGCAGCCCCTTCGAAAATGTTAAGGATACGCGCGTCACACAGAACGCGGCTGATCTTGTATTCCAGCGCAAAGCCGTTGCCGCCATGAATCTGCAACCCGTTGTCCGCCGCAGCCCAGGCCACACGCGCACCAAGCAGCTTGGCCATACCGGCCTCAAGGTCACAGCGCTGGCCGTGATCTTTTTCCCATGCGCTGAAATAGGTCAGCTGACGCGCGATCATGATCTCGACCGCCATCATCGCCAGCTTGCCGGCCACGCGCGGGAAATTGATCAGGGATTTTCCGAACTGCTTGCGGTCGATCGCATATTGCATGGCGATGTCCAGCGCACACTGTGCAACGCCGATGGCGCGGGCGGCGGTCTGGATGCGCGCACTTTCGAAGGTTTCCATCAACTGCTTGAAACCTTTACCTTCTTCTCCGCCCAGCAGGTTCTCACCCTTGACATGGAAGCCGTCAAAACCCAGCTCGTATTCCTTCATGCCGCGATAGCCCAGAACCTCGATCTCGCCACCGGTCATGCCGGGGGTGGGAAAGGGATTCTCGTCAGTGCCCGGTGTCTTTTCCGCCAGGAACATGGACAGGCCGCGGTGGTCGGTGCTGTCGGGGTTGGTCCGAGCCAGCAGGGTCATCACATGGGTCCGCGCGGCGTGGGTGATCCAGGTCTTGTTGCCGGTTATCTTGTAATCGCCATTCGCGTCCTTGACCGCGCGCGTGCGCAGGCTGCCAAGGTCTGAACCGGTGTTAGGTTCCGTGAAAACGGCAGTCGGCAGGATCTCGGCACTGGCAATCTTTGGCAGCCACTGTGCCTTTTGCGCGTCGGTGCCGCCTGCGATGATCAACTCGGCCGCAATCTCGGATCGGGTACCCAGCGAACCAACGCCGATATAGCCGCGCGACAGTTCCTCGGACACCACGCACATTGATGCTTTGGACAGACCGAACCCACCGAATTCCTCGGGGATGGTCAGGCCGAAAACACCCATTTCCGCCAGTTCTTCAATGATTTCCAGCGGAATCAGTTCATCCTTCAGGTGCCAGTCATGCGCGTTTGGTTCAACCTTTTCCTGCGCGTAGCGGCGGAACTGGTCCCGGATCATCTCAAGCTCTTCATCCAGACCAGACGCGCCGAACATCGTAGCTCCGGCCTGATCCTGCATCAGCGCAACCAGACGGCTGCGTGCGGCCTGAGAATTGGCCCGTGCCATCAGGGTCTGCACTTCGGTTGACTGAAAGCCCGACAGCGCGTCCCAGCCAAGGCCCATATCCTGAAGACGCACCACCTCGCCCTGGTTCATCGGAATACCGCCCGCTACCTGGTGCAGATATTCGCCAAACGCGATCTGGTGCAGCAACTGCTCGATCTCACCAAATTTGCCATCGGCTTGCAGCGCTTCTGCCCAGCGCTGCATCTGTTGCAGCGACTGCGAATATGTCGCCAGCCAGGCCAGACCATGCGCAGCGGTCTGATTTGCTTCGATCAATGCGCCAGAGACCCGGCCTTCAGCGGTCACCATGCCACGCACGGATGCGCGGGCTTTTTCAAAAACGGCGTCCACAGCAGGCACGGCGGCTCGCGTCAAATCCAGAAGATCGGGCAATACTGCATCAGTTGTCATTTGGGTCATATCCTGTCCGTCATGGGCCATGAATCGCGTCCTTTCCTCGGTCGTCTGGTCATATCATGCTGCACGTGCAGCGCAACAAAAATACTAATTATGCCGTTAAAAAGTTCAAAAATTACCTGAACATTTTTGCAATGCAGAAGAAAATCCAGATGATATCTAGAGGGCATGGACCTGTTTTCCCTTCTGTCGCCGCAAGAGCTGTTACTTGCCATCGCCGTTGCCTTTGCCGCCGGGTGGGTCAAGGGCATGGTTGGATTTGCCATGCCCATGGTGTTTGTATCTGGCCTGAATTCGTTTCTGCCGCCGGATCTGACCTTGGCGGGGCTGATCCTGCCGACCCTTGTCACCAATGGCGTTCAGGCTTTTCGCGGGGGCGCCAGCGCCGCACTCAGCTCTATTCGCCGGTTTCGGGTGTTCCTGGTGGTTGGCGGTATTTTCCTGGTGCTGAGCGCACAGCTGGTCAAGCTGGTGCCCGGCTCGGTCTTCCTGCTGCTGATCGGCGCGTTCGTGTCCTTCTTCGCCCTTGTGCAGGTTCTGGGCGTCAGGCTGGTGCTAAATCATCCATCAACCGGTGTTGAGGCCGTTGTTGGCGGTGTCGCCGGGTTCGTGGGTGGCATGTCGGGCATTTGGGGTCCCCCCACAGTTGCATATCTGACGGCCTTGAATACCCCGAAGAAAGAGCAGATCCGAATTCAGGGTGTCATCTATGGATTGGGGGCGGTCATGCTGCTGGCCGCGCATGTCTGGTCCGGTTTTCTGCGCGTGCAAACGGTTCCGTTTTCAGTAATCCTGATCGTTCCTGCCATGCTAGGGATGTGGGTCGGATTGAAACTGCAGGATCGCATCGATCAGGCCAGCTTTCGCAAGGCCACGCTGTTCGTTTTGCTGTTGGCGGGCTTGAACCTGCTGCGGCGTGGCCTGATGGGCTGAAGCTCTAGTCCGGTCGCCTGTCTGCAAACCGGAACGCGAAATACAGACCCAGCATCAGAAAGAACAGGCCCGAAATGTCGCCGATCAGGAACGCGATGTACTCAACCGTTGCACTGCCAAAGACCAGATTGGTCAGGCCAGAGACCAGAAAGGATGTGGCTATGCCCACGCCCATAACGCAAACCCAGCAGGGTTTGCGGTTCGGGTTGGGGAACAGGTCCCATCCGACAGCCTTCAGCAGATAGAAAACCGCAGGAACCGTCAGGACGGCGATAGCAATTGCCAGCAGGCGGGTGGGCAGGAAAACATCCGTTCCCGCCAGATAGGCAAAGACGATGAACACACCCGGCAGCATTGCAAATATTGCGCGCCACCCCAACAGCCAGGCCGACAGAACCCGTACGCCATGCGGCAAAAACAGCAGGCTCGCCCGGCTTGGGTATTCCGGAAAAAACACGTTCTGCATTGGCATCAGCACAGCGAAGGTCAGTATCGACGCCAGAACATAAGCCAGTGAAGCCGCAAGGGTGTCAGTCGCCCAGCCGCGCATCGCGATCACATCACCGTGCACGCACGGGGCGCGTCATCTGGGGGCATGAACGATGTACCGCCCGCGATTGGCGCTGCCACTTTGTGAAAGATAGCCTTTTTCGACCAGCGATTTCAGCGCGCGAAAAAACGTTGGGCGCGAAATGCTTTGGACCAGCGTATGCTCGATCAACCCGAACGTACGCACTTCCTGAGTGGATTTTGAAAGCTCTTCCGCGGCGTAATAGATGTCGCGCTCAACAGGAGATAGTTTTTCCAGCCCAAGCGTCCGCTCCATGCTTTGCATCAATTTGCGTAGTTCGGTGAGTTTCGAGATTTCCGTCATGGTGTTACCTGTAGTTTTCTGTGCCAACCGCCGCCTGTCCGCGACCATTTGAACCACACTGATCGCAATACCAACCAGCCAGTCCCATGTTGACACTCATCCCCGTTTACTTAGACTGGAAGCCTGATTAGGTTGCTCAATCCAGCGTTGTGAGTGTGCGCATATGAGCTTCCACAAAGTCCTTTCAGTCAGTGCCCGGCGCGAATGTGCCGGGCTTTTTCGTCTCAACAGTAACTAGGCCTAGCGCAGATCGCACTTTGAAACAACGCACTTGTATGTGCATTTAATGACATACAGCTATAAGATGAGTATTTAGCGGACGGCTAAAGAAGCTGCGGATTGGCAAAAAGAAAGGGGCTCAGCGGCCCCTTTTTTCGTTTATCCGATTGCGACGGCTTTGATGTCGTCATCAATGAATGGCAGATACTGCTCGAAGTTTTCGGCAAACATCTGCACCAGTTTCTCGGCCTGCTTGTCGAATGCGGCCTGATCATCCCAGGTCCGACGTGGGTCAAGCAGAACTTCGGGGACACCCGGGACAGAGACGGGAACGTCAAAGCCGAAATTGGCGTCCTTGCGGAACTCGGCGTCGCGCAGCGAACCATCCAGCGCTGCGGTCAGCAGGGCACGGGTGGCCTTGATCGGCATCCGGCTGCCGATACCATAGGCGCCACCGGTCCAGCCTGTGTTGACCAGCCAACAGGTCGCGCCGTGTTGGGCGATCTTGTCGCGCAGCAGGTTTCCGTAGACTTCCGGGCGGCGCGGCATGAACGGCGCACCAAAGCAGGTCGAGAAGGTGGGTTGCGGTTCGGTAACGCCACGCTCGGTCCCGGCCACCTTTGACGTGAAGCCCGACAGGAAGTGATACATTGCCTGCGCAGGCGTCAGCCGCGCGATCGGAGGCAGTACACCAAAGGCATCGCAGGTCAGCATAATGATGTTTTTCGGATGCCCACCCAGCGCGCTTTTGGATGCGTTCGAAATATACTCAAGCGGATAGGCGCAACGCATGTTCGCGGTCAGGGAGTCGTCGTCGAAATCCAGTTCCTTGGTCTCAGGGTCAAAGACCATGTTTTCGATCACGGTGCCGAATTTCGAGGTGGTCGCGTAAATCTCCGGCTCGGCTTCGGCGTTCAGGTTGATGGTCTTGGCATAGCAGCCGCCCTCGAAGTTGAAGGTGCCCCGATCCGACCAGCCGTGCTCGTCATCCCCGATCAGCGTGCGCGACGGATCGGCGGACAGGGTTGTCTTGCCAGTGCCGGACAGGCCAAAGAACACGGCGGTGTCGACCGCGTTGCCGACAGCATGGTTGGCCGAGCAGTGCATCGGCATCACACCCTTTTCGGGCAGCATGTAGTTCAGCAGGGTGAATACGGATTTCTTATTTTCACCTGCATATTCGGTGCCGCCGATCAGGATCAGCTTGCGGTCGAAGTTCAGCGCGATCACCGTTTCGCCGCGGCAGTTATGTTTGGCCGGGTCAGCCTTGAAGCTAGGGCAGTTGATGATGGTGAAGTCTGCGGTGAACTCGTCCAGATCCTCGCGGTCGGGACGGCGCAACAGGTGGCGGATGAACAGGTTGTGCCAGGCAAGCTCGGTCACCATGCGCACGTTGATTGCGTAGGTTGGATCGGCGCCCCCGACGAGGTCCTGCACGAAATAGTCACGGCCTTTCATATGCGCCAGCATGTCTTGGTAGAGGGCGTCAAATCCCTCGGAGCTCATCTCGGCATTGTTTTCCCACCAGATGGTGTCGGCCACGCTGCTGGTTTTAACGACATGCTTGTCCTTGGGCGAGCGACCGGTGAACTTGCCAGTGGTGACCAGAAAGGCACCGCCATTTCCAAGTGTACCTTCGCCGCGCTTCAACGCTTCTTCGATCAGCGCCGGTTCCATGAAGTTATAATAGACATTGCCCAGACCCTCGATGCCCTGATCCTCGAGGCGGAATTGCGGGTTAACCCGTCCAGATGTCATGTGTGTCTTCTCCTGTGGCGGCGCCGGGGCTTTGGGCCCTGAGGCGCCTTTGGGGCAGTGTACCGGGAAAACCGGCGGCTGAGCGCGTCTTATCATGGTCGTTCAGGACATGAACAGGCGGGTTTGACGCAGTTAGCGCAACCAAGCTCGGGTTTAGCGCCATCACAAATTCAATGACCGAGAACCGGGCATATTTTTGCGGGCATAAAGGCAAATTTGCCGCAGACCTGCCGCAACAAAGGCACGATTCGCAGTTACGGATTGATTCGGCGTCTTAAAACCGCCAACAATGCCTTACAAATAAGCGAATTATTGCGCGAGTGAGCAGGAATAGGGGTGAGCCCGATGTCAAAGATTGCACTTGTGGATGACGATAGAAACATTCTGACGTCTGTATCCATGACACTCGAAGCCGAAGGTTTCGAGGTTGAAACTTATAATGATGGCCAGGCCGCGTTGGATGCGTTCAACAAGAAGTTGCCGGACATGGCCGTGCTCGATATAAAGATGCCGCGTATGGATGGCATGGATCTGCTACAGCGGCTGCGTCAGAAAACGCAGATGCCGGTGATCTTTCTGACCTCGAAAGATGATGAAATCGACGAGGTTCTGGGTCTGCGCATGGGCGCGGATGACTATGTAAAAAAGCCCTTCTCGCAACGGTTGCTGGTTGAGCGCATCCGCGCGCTGCTGCGCCGGCAAGAAGCAACAAGCGGCGATGCGATCGCTGCCAATAGCAATGACACAAAGGTTATGGAACGCGGCGACTTGCGGATGGACCCGCTGCGCCATGCAGTCAGCTGGAAAGGGAATGATGTATCCCTGACCGTGACCGAATTTCTGCTTCTTCAGGCACTTGCCCAGCGTCCGGGTTTCGTCAAAAGCCGCGACCAGCTGATGGATGTGGCCTATGATGATCAGGTTTATGTGGATGACCGGACGATCGACAGCCACATCAAGCGTCTGCGCAAGAAGATGCGCGCGGCTGATCCCGAGTTTTCGGCGATCGAAACCCTTTATGGTATCGGTTACCGGTACAACGAAGAATAGGCGCCACGCCAGCAAGGGGTAATGGGCTCTCGTGCGCGACACCGAAGCAGCAAGCGAACTACGTGACGGTGACGTCGTACTCGGGGATGACTGGGTCATTCCCGACGATTCCGAGTCAGCGGAACTGAGGGAAAAACGTTCTCAGAGAAACCTGTTTTCTCTGCGAGGCTCGCCTTTGGCGCGCAAGATCATCACCTTTAACCTGATCGCGCTGGTGATCCTGGTTACGGGGCTGCTGTATCTGGACGATTCGCGGAAAGAGACGGTTCAGCAAACAGCGCGCAATCTGCTTGGCGATGCGCAGCTGGTCAGCAACGTCTTTGAAACCCAGCTGCGACAGGGTGCGCAACACACCGCACAGGATGCTGGGAACCTCGACGTAAGAGATACGCTGTCTGGGTTGACACTTCCCGAAGGCGGCGAAGTCTTTGTCTATGACGCCAGTGGCACCCTGATTGGCTGGACACGCGGCGCCCCGCAAGTGTCGGCCATGCCGGTTCTTCTGCAAACCAATTCCGAGCTGCAAACCGGCAGCACAGTAATCAGCGACACGCTGAACGCGGTGTGGATCGGTGTGTCGAACCTTCTCAACTGGTCGACCGAGGTCGAGGCACCGACGCTGGCACAACGGGTGCAGGGAATAATCCCGCAGGCGCTGGCAGGCCAAAGTCAGGTGCAGGCTGTTCAGGACGCCGCAGGTGAGACCGTGATCGTGGCCGCTGCGCCGATCCTCTACGAAGATACCCCGGCCGGAGCGGTCGCCATCACCGGCCCAGCAGGCGAGATTGACGCATTGGCCCGTCGCGAGCAGGAACGCATCCTGCAAATGTTCGTGGTGGCTTTGCTGGTTTCGGTGGGTCTGAGCCTTGTGCTGGCTTCGACCATTGCCAACCCGCTGGCAGATCTGGCCGCAGCGGCGGAAATGGGTAAGGACCGGGGCACAGGGGTAAATCCGGGGCGCATTCGCATCCCTGATCTTAGCGCCCGTCCCGATGAAATCGGCCGCCTTAGCCGCGCTTTGCGGGGCATGGTAAATGCTCTGTATAATCGGATTGACGCAAACGAACAGTTCGCAGCTGATGTCGCCCACGAAATCAAGAACCCCCTGGCCAGCTTGCAATCCGCTGTCGGTACATTTCGCATGGTCAAGCGCGAAGATCAGCGCGACAAGCTGCTGGCTGTGATCGAGCATGACGTTCGGCGTCTGGACCGGCTGGTCAGCGACATCTCGAACGCATCGCGTCTTGACGCGGAACTGGTCAAGGAAGAAGAGCAACCCTTTGATCTGCTCAAACTGATTGGCAATTTAGGTCAATATCTGGGTGAGGATGCGCGATCGAAGGGGATCGACTATATCACCGATCTGCCATCCGATCCGATTGTCATCAACGGGCTTGAGGCCCGGCTGGCGCAGGTTTTCGTCAATCTGATCACCAATGCCATTTCCTTCTGTGAAGAAAATGACGCGATCAGGGTCTGGGTGCGTCAGCGCGACAACCGTGTTCTTGTCGTGGTCGAAGACACCGGGCCGGGTATACCGGAACAGGCCTTGACCAAAGTGTTCAAGCGATTCTATTCGCAACGCCCACCCGAGCATTTCGGCAACAATTCGGGGCTCGGTTTGGCCATCTCGAAACAGATTGTCGAAGCCCATGGCGGCGTAATCTGGGCTGAGAATATCCGCCCGACAGAGGCTGATATCACGTCAGACCCGCTGGGCGCGCGTTTTGTGGTGGGGTTGCCCGTATAAACCATGCAAGCAAGTTCTCTGTCAGACGCCAAAGACCGGGACAGCGCTTGTGTTCATGCCTCATGTATAACAGTGGCCGGGCGCGGGCTGTTGATTGTCGGTGCCTCGGGCGCGGGAAAATCGGCATTGGCATTGCAGATGATGACCTATGGGGCAGGGCTGGTTGCGGATGATCGGGTCGAACTGTCAAGGCGGGGCCATCAGGTCATTGCCGCCGCCGTGCCGCAGATACAGGGTTTGATCGAGGCCCGTCACATTGGTTTGATCAAAGCGGATGCATTCGGACCGGTCCCTTTGGACTATGTTATGGACCTGGATCAAAACGAGCCGCAGAGGTTGCCTGCCGAGGCGACAATCGTGCTGCTGGGGCAAACTGTTCCCTTGCTTCGCGGGGCAGGCGTGCCCAACTTGGCCGCAGCGTTGATGCAGCTTCTGAAATATGGGCGTGTACACCCGGAATGGCCGAACAAATGACAGAGCAACGGCGGATCGTGTTGGTTACAGGCCCATCAGGGGCCGGAAGATCCACAGCCATTCATGTCCTGGAAGACCTGGGCTTTGAGGCTATCGACAACTTGCCGATGGGCCTGTTGCTGCGCCTGCTGGACAGTGCGGACAGCGACCGCCCAATGGCGCTGGGCATTGACGCCCGCAATCGCGATTTCTCGACAATCGGGTTTATCGAACTGGCCGAAAGCCTGGGTCGCATGGCGCGGGTGGATTTGACCGTTCTGTATCTGGATTGCAGCGACGACGTGTTGGTGCGCCGGTTTTCGGAAACTCGCAGGCGGCACCCCGTTGCCAAGAATGCCAGCCCTGAGACCGGCGTTCAGCGTGAAAAAGAGCTGCTGGCCCCCATACGCGAGATTGCAGATACCCTGATCGATACAAGCCATCTGAACGTGCATCAGCTGCGGGAAGAAGTTGAAAACTGGTTTGCGCCCCAAGGGGGGCGACATCTGGCAGTTTCAATCGAGTCGTTTTCGTACAAGCGGGGCCTTCCGCGCGGGCTGGACATGGTCTTTGATTGCCGGTTTCTGGCAAACCCCTATTGGCGCCCCGAGTTGCGGGCGGCGGACGGGCGGCACTCGGACGTTGCGCGCTTTGTTCAATCGGATATGAATTACGCACCCTTTCTTGAACGTGTTATGGATTTGCTTACTTTGTTGCTGCCGGCCTTTCGGGCCGAAGGAAAAGCACATCTGTCGGTGGCTTTTGGATGCACGGGTGGGCAACACAGATCCGTCGCAATGGCAGAAGCTGTTGCAAAGGCCCTTGCAGAGGACGGGCAGCAGGTGGCAATTAGACATCGCGAGATGGAACGTCGGTCGTTGAGTGTGAGGTCGGATTGATCGGAATAGTGATCGTTGCGCATGGCGGTTTGGCCCAGGAATACCTGGCCGCCACACAGCATGTGGTCGGACCGCAGCCCGGCCTTGTAGCCATTGCGATCGAACCCGACCACGATAGGGATGAAAAACAGGCGGAAATCTGTCGTGCGGCTGACGAAGTGGATATGGGCGACGGTGTTGTCGTTGTAACCGACCTGTTCGGTGGCAGCCCTTCAAATCTCAGCCTGCGGGCCTGTGCGCCTCAGGATCGGCGGATATTGTATGGGGCAAACCTGCCAATGCTCATTAAATTGGCCAAAAGCCGCCACTTACCCGTTGGTGATGCTGTCCGCCAGGCAATGGAAGCTGGACGGAAATACATCAATGCGCAAAATGTGACTTTGGACTAAAACCGGATTGATGAATATGACCACCCGAAGCCTGAAAATTATCAATGAAAAAGGTCTGCATGCCCGCGCCTCGGCAAAACTGGTCGAGGTTGTGGAAGGTTTCGACGCGCATGCCGAGGTGTCGAAGGACGGAATTTCTGCGTCAGGTGACAGTATTATGGGCCTTTTGATGTTGGCAGCCTCTCGCGGAACAACTATTGACGTCGAGACCTCCGGGCCGGATGCTGAAGCATTGGCAGAAGCTCTGGAAGCGCTTGTGAACGACAAGTTCGGAGAGGGGTTCTAAGCTGCCCTTGCCGGGACAGGAAGAACGGGAAGACCAGGAATTGGCGGAAACGACGCACGAGACCAAGACAAGCCCGGTGGTGGATGGGACCGCAGATCAGGGCGAGATCTACGACCGTAGAACTCTGACCTATGCAAACTCGTTCGATGACGCCTGGACTTCAACGGCCATTCGCGCCATCGAATGGTGCACGGGCAAGCTGACCATTCTGCGGATGGTCAACAAATTCGAGAAAAAGAACGAATTTTATCGTGGGCAGCGGTTCTGGGGTGGCGCGCTTGAGGTGATGGGGATCGACCTGACCACGCCGCTAGAGCAGATCGCCCGTATTCCAAAAACCGGCCCTGTGGTTGTCGTTGCCAACCACCCCCACGGAATGGTGGATGGTATGATTCTGGCCGAGTTGATCGGGCGGGTTCGCAGTGATTATCGCATTCTGACCCGCTCGGTCCTGACGGGTCTTGATGAGGCCGCGACGTCTTTCATGATCCCGGTTCCATTTCCGCATGACCCCGAGGCGCAGGCCAAGATGCTGGAAATGCGTGGCAAGGCGATGGACCATCTGAAAGACGGCGGCGTCGTGGCGCTGTTCCCGTCCGGTGTCGTCATGTCCTCGGATGACTGGTTCGGCCCCGCGGTCGAGCGCGAGTGGAATGTGTTCACCGCAAAAATGATCCGCCGTTCAGGTGCGCGCGTGGTGCCTATTTTCTTTCCCGGCAGCAACTCTCGATGGTACCAGATCGCCAACAAACTGTCGCCGATCCTGCGGCAAGGCTTGCTGCTGCATGAAATCGTCCGCTCGTGCAAAAAACCGCAATCGCCAGTCATCGGCGATCCGATCTCGGATCAGGACATGGAACAGTTGGAGCGTGACCCGCGTGGTTTCATGACATGGCTCAGAAACCATACAATGTCGCTGGGCAAGTCAGGCCAATCCTGATCCGTGTCTTCATCTGACCGACACCGTGCTTGGCAAGGGCGGTTTTGTTAACGTGTCGGAACCGGCACCTCGCCGCGATAATCATAGAAACCGCGCTGCGTCTTGCGCCCCAGCCATCCGGCCTCGACGTATTTCGTCAAAAGCGGGCAGGGGCGATACTTGGTATCGGCCAGACCATCATGCAAGACGTTCATGATGGCGAGACAGGTGTCCAGCCCGATGAAATCCGCCAATTCCAAAGGCCCCATAGGGTGATTCGCACCCAGCTTCATCGATTGGTCGATGGACTGGACGCTTCCGACACCTTCATACAGCGTATAAACGGCCTCGTTGATCATCGGCATCAGGATGCGGTTAACGATGAAAGCCGGGAAATCTTCGGCGCTGGCAGCCGTTTTGCCCAGCCGGTCCACGACCGCCTTGCAGGCTTTGAAGGTTTCCTCATCCGTTGCGATACCGCGGATCAGTTCCACCAATTGCATGATCGGAACCGGGTTCATGAAGTGAAAACCCATGAAACGTTCGGGCCGGTCGGTACGGCTGGCCAGACGCGTGATGGAAATGGACGACGTATTCGACGTCAGGATCGTATGCGGCAGAAGATGAGGTTGCAGATCTTCGAAAATGGCTTGTTTGACCGTTTCCCGCTCGGTCGCGGCTTCGATCACCAGATCGGTCTGTCCCAGCTGCGGCAATTCAAGGGTGGTTGTAATACGCTTCAGGGCCGCCTGCATCGCATCGTCAGTGATCTTGCCACGTGATGCCTGACGCGCCATGTTGCCTTCGATCGTGGCCATTGCGCTGTTCAACGCATCCTGACTGACATCATTCAGCAAGACATCGTATTCCGCCAAAGCCAGAACATGGGCAATGCCGTTGCCCATCTGACCCGCGCCAATCACCCCGACCGATTTAACTTCCATGTTCAGCTGCCTTTGCCCTGGAGGATACCGGGACAGTATCGGCAGACCGGGGCAGGCGGCAAGGGGATCGAACCGGTCAATTTTGCTTCAAATGCGCGCATTAGGAGATTCTCAATACCTAAGGCCGCAAATTGGCAATTGGGTGAAAATGTGGGGGGGTTGGTATGAGCTTTCATCGGGTCAGCGACAGCACAGAGGCCGCGTGCCAATATGCCGGATCAAACCTTTGGTTTCGGGCGCCGCCCGGAAATCTTGAGACGCCTTACGTGGCCTGTCTGGGTGGAGAAGAGACGTTTGGCCGGTTCGTGGAATATCCGTACCCGGCATTGCTTGCAAAAAGATTGCCGCAGCCTTGTATCAATTTTGGCAGTCTTTTTTGCGGGGCTGAGGCATTGCTTGCTGATCCGGGGGTCTTAAATCTTGTCAACGGATCGGACCTTTGTGTGCTGCAAGTGCTGGACGTGCCTTACCAGTCGAATAGGTTTTATCGCGTGCATTCGCGTCGGAATGATCGGTTTCTTGAACCCTCGTGCGACCTGCTGGACCTTTATCCCGAGGTCGATTTCACGGATATCCACTTTGTCAGGCATTTGCTGGAACGGTTGCGGGCCATTAAGGATGCGCGCTTTGAGGTTGTAGCACAGGAGTTGCGAGAGACTTGGTTGCGCAACACATCCGAGCTGATACGCCGGATCAAGCCGGGGGTTGTTCTTCTCTGGCTGCATATACAGCGACAGGAAGACCGGCATCGCGACCTTGTCCTGCCCGACGCTGACATGATCGAACAGGTTCGACCGCTATGTGCCGATGTCGTGGAATGCTCGGTCAGTGTGTCCTCCTTGTCAGACGAGATCGAGGACGTGTTGTTCGGGACGCTGCAACAGCCTGTGGCCGAGCATATGCTCGGCCCCTCTGCGCATAGAGAGATTGCCTTGAAGCTTGAGGCGGCTTTGAGGGGATTGAATTGAAAAAGGCCCGCTTGGTGGCGGACCTTTGGTGATTGTGGGGCTAAGATCCCGGGCTGTGTTCAGCCGAGTTTTTCGGTCAGTTCCGGGACCGCCTGGAACAGGTCGGCGACCAGTCCGAAGTCGGCGACCTGGAAGATCGGTGCTTCTTCGTCCTTGTTGATCGCAACGATGACCTTTGAATCCTTCATGCCCGCAAGGTGCTGGATTGCGCCCGAGATTCCGACCGCGACATACAGATCAGGCGCAACAACCTTGCCGGTCTGACCCACCTGCCAGTCGTTCGGGGCATAGCCCGAGTCCACAGCGGCGCGCGATGCGCCAACCGCTGCACCCAGCTTGTCAGCCAGAGCTTCGATCAGCTTGAAGTCGTCTTGCGAGCCGACACCACGGCCGCCCGAGACAACAACGCCTGCCGAGGTCAGTTCCGGACGGTCGCTTGCAGCCACCTTGTCTTCGACCCACGACGACAGGCCGGGATTGTCGCCGACCGAGATGGTCTCGACCGCAGCCGAGCCGCCGGTCCCCGCCGCATCGAAGGACGCGGTGCGGATGGTGACGACCTTCTTGGCGTCGTTCGACTTCACGGTCTGGATCGCATTGCCCGCATAGATCGGGCGCTCAAACGTCGAGCCGTCAACCACGCCCGAGGCATCCGAGATCACCATCACGTCCAGCAGGGCTGCGACGCGCGGCATCACGTTCTTGGCGTCGGTGGTCGCGGGGGCCACGATATGCTCGTACCCATCGGCCAGACCCACGATCAGCGCGGCGGTCGATTCCGCCAGGCGATGACCCAGCGACGCGTCTTCGGCCACCAGCACCTTGGACACGCCGTCGATCTTGGCGGCAGCCTCGCCGGCAGCGGCGGCCGAGCCGCCTGCGGCCAGAACGGTCACTTCACCCAGCACCTTAGCGGCGTTGACGGCCTTGGCGGTGGCGTCCAGCGCCAGTTCGCCATTGTTGACTTCGGCAAGCAGAAGTACAGCCATTACACAGCCCCCACTTCTTTGAGTTTCGAAACCAGCTCATCCACCGAGCCAACGATGATACCTGCGGCCCGTGCCGGCGGTTCTTCGGTCTTGACGATTTCTAGGCGCGGCGTGACGTCGACGCCGTAATCGGCGGCGGTTTTCTCGTCCAGCGGCTTTTTCTTCGCCTTCATGATGTTGGGCAGCGACGCATAACGCGGCTCGTTCAGGCGCAGGTCAACGGTCACGATGGTCGGCATCTTGACGCTGATGGTCTGCAACCCGCCATCCACCTCGCGGGTGATCTTGGCGCTGTCGCCTTCGATATCCAGTTCCGAGGCAAAGGTGCCCTGCGACCAGCCCAACAGGGCCGACAGCATCTGGCCGGTGGCGTTCATGTCGTTGTCGATCGCCTGCTTGCCCGCCAGAACGATACCGGGCTGCTCTTCCTCGACCACTTTGGCCAGGATCTTGGCAACCGCCAGCGGCTCGATATCGGTGTGCACATCATCCGTCGCAACAACCAGAATCGCGCGATCAGCCCCCATGGCCAGCGCGGTCCGCAGCGTCTCCTGCGCCTGCTTCACACCAATCGAAACGGCAACAACTTCGTCTGCCTTGCCAGCCTCTTTCAGGCGAATGGCCTCTTCAACCGCAATCTCGTCGAACGGGTTCATCGACATTTTGACATTGGCGAGATCAACACCGCTACCGTCCGCTTTCACGCGGACCTTCACATTGTAGTCAATCACGCGTTTGACAGGTACCAGTACCTTCATTGTAGCGCTTTCTCCTCAAAAAAACGGCAAGCCGCGAAGGCGACTCCACCAATGCTCTCGTCGGACTTGATAACGTCTGCTGCACCCGCAAAACAGAGCAAAATCGTCACGTCGTCGCGTCGGGACGTCGCGTTTTGCAGTTTTTTACCTTGAGGCACGCAAGATTGTTGCCCGCATTGTGCCTATTTTCTGGGAAATATTCAGCGGTTCGCGCCAGGAACCCACAGCACGTCGTCCTTGCCATCATTGTTTGCGCAACGGGCCGCGACGAAAAACCAGTCACTTAGCCGGTTGAGGTATTTGACGGCCACGTCGTTAACCGGTTCCATATTTGTCAACTCGACTGCCAATCGCTCGGCGCGACGCGATACGGTGCGGCACACGTGCAAATGCGCGGCCAGCCGCGACCCCCCCGGCAGGATAAAGCTGCGCAGCGGTTCCAATGTTTCGTTCATGATGTCAATTTCGGCTTCCAGCCGGTCGATCTGAGCGGATACGATTCGCAGCGGTGGATAGTCCGCTTCGGCATCCTTCTCCATTTCAGGGCGGCAGAAATCTGCGCCAAGATCAAACAGGTCGTTCTGAATCCGCGACAGGGCGGCATCGACTTCGCCTTCAGCCTCGGTGCGGGCCACGCCAACAAAAGAATTCAACTCGTCCACTGTTCCGTAGGCGGCAACGCGTCCCGAATACTTTGCCACACGCTCGCCATTTCCCAGTGCGGTTTTGCCATCGTCGCCGGTGCGTGTGTAGATTTTGTTCAGCACAACCATTACTGCACTCCTTGCCCGCGTAGATAGACGTAAAGCACGATTAAAACTACGGCGATGAACTGAAAGAGGATGCGCAGGCGCATCATCTTGTTGCTTTTCTTAGCTGCTTCCATGCCGCCTTTGCCGAAATTCGCGATGCCCAGGGCTAACACAACGACAACCGCCGCCATGGCCAGAAGCAGAATGACCATTAAAGGGTCCATTTAAAGTCACCGTCCGGTTTTTTCGATTATCACCCATCTAGCGTCAAGGCACCGAAAAGCGAACGGGAAATAACGTCTCAGATATCCGAAAGGATGCGGTCCGTGGCTTTTGTTGGCAGAATCCGGCGCAGAACCCCTGCGATATATGTCGGGGTGGTCACATAGTAGCGTGGTTTGGGGCGGCGCGCCTCGACCGCATGGGCCAGCTTGTCGGTGACGGCGGAGGCGGGCAGTTCGAACCGGTCCGGTGCACTGTTTTCGTATAACCGCTTCAGCAGCGAACCTTCGTATTTTTCCCGCAGGGCCGAGTTCTCCCAGTCGATGTACTTTTCGAACACCGGGATTGCCTTTTCCCTGAGCTTCGAGGTGATCGGGCCGGGCTCGATCAAAACGACCTGAATGCCGGTATCCCGCAGCTCCAGCCGCAAGGTGTCGGTCAGTCCTTCGATGGCGTATTTGGTGGCGACATATGCGCCGCGCCAGGGGAAGGCGACAAGGCCCAGTACCGAGGAACATTGCACGATCCGGCCGTGGCCCTGCTCGCGCATGACGGGAATAACCTGTCGGGTCAGCTCGTGCCATCCAAAGACATTTGTTTCAAAGATATGGCGCAGAGCGTCTGTCGGGACGTCTTCAACCGCACCGGGCAGTCCATGCGCGCCGTTGTTGAACAGCGCGTCCAGCGTACCGCCCGTTGCTTCAAGTACGTGTGACAATCCCGAGGAAATGGTGTCTTGGTCAGTATAGTCGATTCTTGGGCTTTCAAACCCTTGCGCGCGCAGGCGATCACAGTCGCGCTGCTGTCGGCAGGATGCAAACACACGCCAGCCTCGTGCACGCATTCCGTGTGCTGCGTCCAGCCCAATGCCCGACGAGCATCCCGTAATAAGAATCGATTTCTGCATGTGCCTTCCGAAGTTGAACCCCGCCAAAAGCTAGGGTGGGGTTTGCGGCAGGGCAATGACGTCCGGGCGTCAGTTTGATGTTTTCCGGACAAGTGATGCTGAAATCCACCCAACCTGTTGCGCGGGCAACACCCGCAGGCGCAGCCAGCCGGTGCCGGAGTCACTCAGGACCTCGACCCGTTGGCCAAGCGCGGCCTTGCCGATGATGGGATAGATCGTGCCGGGGCCATCGCGCAGATTAACCCGGGTGCCCGAAATTTCGCGGATGTCGGTCTGGGCCTCGGCAGGCGTGGGCAGTTCGACGACGGGCAACTCAGCGTCGGTGACCACCTGCTCCAGCGCGCTTACGCCCTGCTCCAATGATGCCAGGGTCAGGGTCACGCTTTCGTCTTTAAACAGCGAGGGATTGGCTTTCAGGCCAGCCGCGACCTGCGAGAGGAGGGCCTTTGTTTCGTTCTCACCCAACTGGGCTACGGCCTCGGCAACAGGTGGATCCGCCAGAGCGGGTTTGACGGCGGTCCGGGTGACCAAATCTTCAACAGGTGCAGGTTCAACGACCGGTGCAACCGGTTCGGCCACGACAACCACGCGTTCCGGTTTGGCAGGGCGTACGCCGCGCGGTTCAAAATCGGGGCCGCCGCTCATCACATAAAAGGTCCAACCGAGCGCGGCAAAGGTAACAAGTATCAGGCGCGTCATGGCGCATCCCCCAAGGCAATCGTAACATCAACAAATGGCAGTATCTCAATTGATGAAAGCTTAGCATATTTCGGGGGACGAGTCGAAAAATGGGGGAAAACAACATGGTGTCTCCCCCTGTTGCAAAAAGCACGACTTTTCCCCAGCAATTTATGTGTTGCTCGCTTTACCAGGGCGCACTTGCGTCGTATCACATCATATATGAACGATACGATCGATGACCCCAACATGGAGGCCCCTGCAGGTGGGGGCGAGGTGGCGGAACCGCTGCGCCGCGCGATTGGTGAGCGGTATCTGACCTATGCGCTGTCCACCATCATGCACCGGGCGCTGCCCGATGCGCGGGACGGGTTGAAGCCGGTTCACCGCCGAATCCTCTATGCGATGAGAGAGTTGCGACTCAGTGCAACCGGAGGTTTCCGGAAGTCTGCCAAGATTTCCGGCGACGTGATGGGCAACTATCACCCGCATGGCGATGCTGCAATTTACGATGCGATGGCGCGCCTGGCGCAGGATTTCAACGTCCGCTATCCGCTGGTCGACGGGCAGGGCAATTTCGGCAATATCGACGGCGATAACCCGGCGGCCTCGCGATACACCGAGGCGCGGATGACCATCGTGGCCGAGGCGCTGCTGGAAGGGTTGAACGAAGACGCCGTTGATTTCCGCGACAATTACGACGGCACCCTGACCGAACCGGTCGTGCTGCCTGCACAGTTCCCGAACCTGCTGGCCAATGGCGCAAGTGGTATCGCGGTGGGGATGGCGACGAATATCCCGCCGCACAACATCTCGGAACTCTGCGATGCCTGTCTGCATCTGATCAAGACACCGGAGGCGCGCGACGACACGTTGCTGAACTACGTGCCCGGCCCTGACTTCCCGACCGGTGGCGTGATTGTCGAGCCGCCCGAGAATATCGCGCAAGCCTATCGCACCGGGCGCGGTTCGTTCCGTTTGCGCTGCAAGTACGAGGTCGAGGATTTGGGGCGCGGACAGTGGCAGATCATCGTCACCGAGATTCCTTATCAGGTTCAAAAGTCCAAGCTGATCGAGAAGATCGCCGAGCTGATCCAGACCAAGAAAATCCCGATCCTTGCCGATGTGCGCGACGAATCCGCCGATGACATCCGTCTGATCCTCGAGCCGCGCTCCAAGAATGTGGACCCTGAGGTGCTGATGGGCATGCTTTATCGCAACTCGGACCTTGAGGTGCGGTTCAGCCTGAACATGAACGTGCTGATCGACGGGGTGACGCCCAAGGTCTGCTCGATGAAGGAAGTGCTGCGCGCGTTTCTAGATCACCGACAAGAGGTGCTGCTGCGCCGCTCGCGCCACCGCATGGCCAAGATCGACCACCGGCTGGAAGTGTTGGAGGGCTTTATCGTTGCCTTCCTGAACCTCGACCGTGTGATAGACATCATCCGCTACGACGAAGACCCCAAAGCCGCGCTGATGCGCGAGGATTGGGGGATCGCCCACATCCGCGCCACCAGCGAGGCCGACTATGTCTCACCCAAACCGGGCGAGGGCGAGTTGTCCGAGGTTCAGGTTGACGCGATCCTCAACATGCGCCTGCGCAGCCTGCGCCGTCTGGAAGAGATGGAGCTGGTTCGCGAACGCGATGAGTTGATGCTGGAACGTGCCAACCTCGAAGACTTGTTGGCCGACGAAGGCCTGCAATGGGCCAAGATTTCCGAGCAGTTGAAAGAGACAAAAAAGACCTTCGGCAAAGATTACGAAGGCGGCGCGCGCCGCACGCGGTTCGCCGAAGCGGGTGAGGTCGAAGAAGTGCCGCTTGAGGCGATGATCGACCGCGAACCGATCACGGTCGTCTGCTCTCAGATGGGTTGGATTCGCGCCATGACCGGTCATATCGACCTGACCCGTGAATTGAAGTTCAAGGATGGCGATGGGCCGCGCTTTATCTTCCATGCGGAAACGACCGATCGGTTGCTGGTCTTCGCTTCGAACGGGCGGTTCTATACAGTCAGCGCGGCCAACCTGCCCGGCGGGCGGGGCATGGGCGAACCCCTGCGCCTCATGGTCGATTTGCCGAACGAGGCACGGATCATCGATATCCTGATCCACAAACCGGGGCGCAAGCTGCTGGTGGCCTCGGATGCGGGCAACGGGTTCATGGTGCCCGAAGATGACGTGCTGGCCCAGACGCGAAACGGCAAGCAGGTGCTGAACGTCAAGGACGACGAAACAGCAGTGATCTGCAAACCGGTCGAGGGCGACCACGTTGCAATCGTGTCCCAGAACGGCAAGTTCCTTGTCTTCCCGACAGAAGAATTGCCCGAAATGACTCGCGGCAAGGGCGTGCGCCTGCAAAAATACAATATGGCACGCGGGCGGCAGGGGACGCTTGAGCTGGACGGCGGTCTGTCTGACATCACCACCTTCAACTGGGAGGAGGGCCTGAAATGGTCCATGGGAGGCGACAAGACCCGGCATGAGGCAGATATGTCCCAATGGCTGTCCAAGCGCGCCAGCGTAGGGAAAAAAGCGCCTTACGGCTTCCCGCGGGACTATAAGTTTTCGTGATCCGACCCCGGTTGCGGTAGAAATCCACCGATACGGCTTGGCACAACCCGCATCGGTGCGCTACACCCAATAAAAACAGGCCTATCGAGACAGAGAGACATGTTGCGCATTCTGACCCTAATCACCGGATTGGCCCTGATGGCCGCTTGCACGCAGACGCAGGTTTATGAGCCGCCTGAATCGCTGGGTGAATTCAAGCTGCGGGTCAACTACGCGTTCGCTGACAAGGCCGTGCAAGGGCCAGTATCCCGCGATGCAACACCCGACGAATGGACGAAGGCCATCCAGAATGCAGTCGATATTCGTCTGGGCCGTTATGAAGGTACGCAGGAATATGACATCGGAATCAGCCTGGAAGGCTACATGCTGGCGCCCCCGGGAATCCCGATCATCTACAATCCCAAAAGCACTGCGATTGTGCTGGTCAACGTTTATGACGTGAAGAAAGAAAAGTTTCTGGCAAAGGGAAAGCAGTTCCAGGTGCTGGAAGACACGACCGGAGGCAGTGCGCTGAAAGGGTCGGGGCACGAGCGTACCAAAAACGAACAGATGGCCGGTCTGTCACTGAAAGTAGCCGACCGGGTCGAAGAGTGGCTGGCTGAAGAACATGAAGAGAATGGCTGGTTCGAAAAACGGCCAGACCTGATCCAGCCCCTCGATTCCACCGAGGTTACGCAAAATCCGGCGGGATAACCGCATTTCCCTCAGGATGTGCTTGATTTTCCCCTTTGAACCAAATATCTCGCGCGCGCAGATAGTAACCCGGGACCAAGGGTCCCCCAAATCGCAAAAGGGCGCCTGAGGAATGGCAAAGGAAAAGTTTGAGCGTACAAAACCGCACGTCAACATCGGCACGATTGGGCATGTTGACCATGGTAAGACGACGCTGACCGCAGCGATCACCAAGTATTTTGGTGACTTCAAGGCGTATGACCAGATTGACGGCGCGCCGGAAGAGAAAGCCCGCGGCATCACCATCTCGACTGCGCATGTGGAATACGAGACCGACGCGCGCCACTATGCGCATGTCGACTGCCCCGGCCACGCCGACTACGTCAAGAACATGATCACCGGTGCTGCTCAGATGGACGGCGCGATCCTGGTTGTGAACGCCGCGGACGGCCCGATGCCGCAGACCCGCGAGCACATCCTGCTGGGCCGCCAGGTTGGCATCCCGAAGATGGTCGTGTTCATGAACAAGGTTGACCAGGTTGACGACGAAGAGCTGCTGGAACTGGTGGAAATGGAAATCCGCGAGCTGCTGTCTTCGTATGAATACCCCGGCGACGATATTCCGATCATCGCAGGTTCGGCTCTGGCCGCGATGGAAGGCCGTGACCCTGAAATCGGCGAGAACAAGATCCGCGAGCTGATGGCGGCTGTTGACGAATATATCGACACGCCCGAGCGTGCTGTTGACCAGCCGTTCCTGATGCCGATCGAAGACGTGTTCTCGATCTCGGGCCGTGGTACCGTTGTGACCGGCCGTATCGAGCGTGGCGTGATCAACGTTGGCGACGAGATTGAAATCGTCGGCATCCGCGACACCAGCAAAACCACCTGCACCGGCGTTGAAATGTTCCGCAAGCTGCTGGACCGCGGTGAAGCAGGCGACAACATCGGCGCCCTGCTGCGTGGTGTGGACCGTGAAGGCGTTGAGCGTGGTCAGGTTCTGTGTAAGCCGGGTTCGGTTACACCGCACACCAAGTTCGAAGCCGAAGCCTATATCCTGACCAAGGAAGAAGGCGGCCGTCACACCCCGTTCTTCGCGAACTACCGTCCGCAGTTCTACTTCCGTACGACTGACGTGACCGGCACCGTGACCCTGGCGGAAGGCACCGAGATGGTCATGCCCGGCGACAACGTGTCGTTCGGCGTTGAACTGATCGCACCGATCGCGATGGAGCAGGGCCTGCGCTTCGCCATCCGCGAAGGCGGCCGCACCGTCGGCGCCGGCGTCGTGTCGAAGATTACTGAATAATTCGCTCAAGCGAATGTTTAGACGGAAAGGGCGCCCTTCGGGGCGCCCTTTTTCTGTCGCTATGCGCTTGTTGTCCCTAAGAGTGTGATGAATGCAATAGATCGTAGGGTTTTCTCAGGTTCGGATAAAATCGTTTATACTTTTCATCATTCTGGAAAAGTCCGGTTCGGTCTCAAAAAGTAAATGGTTCGGACTGCTTAGTTGGACACATGACGCGTTTGGGATTTCTGAGGCCAGCAGCTTCCCCTCAGAAAGTGGTGCCACAGCGTCCATATCACTGTGGAGCACCAGAGTCGGTACTGTGACATCCGGCAACATATCGATTACGTTAATATCGTCAAACATCGCGCGAAATTGGGCAATATTTTCAGCTGGCCCGCAAAGCTTCTGAAATTCGTTGAACCATTGTGTTTCTTCTTTGGTGGCATCCGGCATGAACATCGTTGTCAAAATTTGGCGGATTGCCGGGTTATCGTTACCCCAACTGGTACGGATCAGTTTTACGAGGGCTTCGCTTTCTTCAAATTCAACTTCATTTCCACGTTGTCTGCGTCCCCGCGGATACCCCCCGCTGAGGATAAGGTGGGAAATGCGTTCGGAATGTCGAAGAGCATATGCCACCGAAACGGACGCACCCTGTGACAATCCCAAAACTGCCACGTTTTTAAAGCCGTAGGCGTCGACGACAACTTCCATGTCATCGACCATGCGGTCAAAGCTGATGTCGACATCTTTCCATTGAGACATCCCATTTCCGCGCTGATCATAACGGATGACAGAGAAATGTTGTGAAAGGTGTCGAATATAGTCGCCAAAAGCTGGGCTTTGCCAGTCTTGCTCTAGATGTGTCATCCAGCTTCCTGAGATCAGCAAAGGATAACCTTCACCAGAAACGGTATGAGCTATGGATGTTCCGTCATAGGAACGACAGAACTTTACTGGCGGCAAAGAGGACGGTTGACCATTTGGAACTCCGTTGCCTGAGCTTGGCTCTTCATCCGGTTTTATGGATATCGCGCCCAATAGGCGGAAGCCACGTCGCCCCACGGTCTCTAGATAGAGCGGATTTTTGGCGCTATCGCCGAGCGCTTTTCGGATTTCAAAGATGTATTCCCGTACCAGATCCGGGTTCACGTTCAAATCCTGCCAGACCGCCGCTAGAATTTCTTCCTTGGACAGAACGACGCCTGTCTGAGAAATCATAAAGGCCAGAACTTCGGATGCTTTGGGTGACACTGAGGAATTACCCTGGTCCGATGAAAGTGTGCCATCGTCTGGATTTAATTCCCATTGCCTCATGCAGGCCTCCATCGTTGTGTTAAAATTCAACGATATAACAACGATAAGTCAACGGTGCCGTTGTTCGTGAACGGGTAAGCTCAATCGCGAGGCTAACCGGGACTGAAGATAATGCCACAGATGTCGACAAATAATTTGCACCCGAAAACTGCTATCGGCCAACCCGAAACTGCCACTGAAGCTGCCCTTTTGTTGCTACGTATCGCAGATGAGTTGGAGGGAGAGATTTGCCGCGCGCTTTTGGATGGGGATGTTGATTTGGCTCAGCGTTTGGCATTGCCGCAAGCGCGGTTGAAAAAGCTCAGCCCGTTTCTGCGTTAGTCGAAACCGGCTGAGCTTTAAAATAAGTGAATTCCAGCGTGCTAATAAACGGACGCCAGTTTTAGCCCAGAGAGGTTTCCGCCGCTGCCCGAACGGCCCGGATGTTCTGACCGTATACCTCGGGTTGATCCACCGAACCGCCCTTGAAGACAGCCGACCCTGCGACCAGCACATCAGCCCCCACTGCGGCAACAAGGGGTGCTGTCTGGGGATCAACACCGCCGTCGATCTCGATATGCACCGGGCGGTCACCGATCATCTGGCGCAATTTGCGGATCTTGCTGGTCATGTCGATGAACTTCTGGCCGCCAAAGCCGGGGTTCACGGTCATGACGCAGACCAGATCGGTGAGGTCCAGCAGGTGTTCGACCGCCTCAGCCGGGGTGCCCGGGTTCAAGGCGACGCCTGCCTTCATGCCTGCGGCGCGGATTGCTTGCAGCGTGCGGTGGGTGTGGGCCCCCGCCTCGACATGCGCGGTCAGAATGTCAGCGCCTGCATCAGCGTAGGCCTGAATGTATGGATCGACCGGCGTGATCATCAGGTGCACGTCCATGACCGTCTTTACATGCGGGCGGAAGGCTTTGACGGCTGGCGGGCCAAAGGTCAGGTTCGGGACGAAATGGCCGTCCATTACGTCAACATGGACCCAATCCGCGCCCTGCGCTTCGATGGCCTGAATTTCCTGCCCGAAATTGGCAAAGTCGGCGGACAGAATGGACGGCGCGATCTTGATGGTGCGGTCAAAGCTCATATTGGCCTCGTGTCAGCTGAAGAGTCGCGGATGCGTATACCCGTGAGGCGGAGCGATGGATACCCCCCGCGCGCCGGGGCGTTACAAAACTTTCACTACGCTGACACATATCCTTTGAACGGCATCTGTAGCAGTCCGCCAACACGAATTGGGGGTGGCACGTGCTGCGTATCAAGAAACTGACCAAACGCTTTGGTGACAATGTTGCCGTGAATGCCGCGACGCTGGATGTGGACAGGCCGTGCATGATCGGGATCATCGGACGGTCGGGCGCGGGTAAGTCCAGCCTGCTGCGGATGATTAACCGCCTGACGGATGCCAGCGAAGGCGAAATCCTGTTTGAGGGTCGGGACATCACCCAACTGAAAGGCCGTGAGAAACGCGCCTGGCAGGCTGATTGCGCGATGATCTTCCAACAGTTCAACCTGGTGCCGCGCATGGATGTGGTTTCGAACGTGCTGCATGGCACGCTCAACCGTCATTCGACGCTGGCCGCTATGTTCAACCTGTTCCCGATGGATGAAATTCACCGTGCCATCGACATTCTGGACCGGTTGGGAATTGCGGAACACGCTCCGAAACGGGCCGAGGCCTTGTCGGGCGGCCAGCAACAGCGCGTGGCGATTGCGCGGGCGCTGATGCAGGACCCGAGGATTATTCTGGCGGATGAACCAATTGCCTCGCTGGACCCGATGAATGCACAGGTGGTGATGCAGGCGCTGCGCCGCATCCACGAAGAAGATGGCCGTACCGTCATCGCCAACCTGCACACGCTGGACACAGCACGTCGCTATTGCGACCGCGTGGTTGGGATGCGCGACGGGCGCATCGTCTTCGATGGGCTGCCCGAGCAACTGACCACAGGCGTCGCCCGCGAGATCTATGGCGCCGATGCCAGCTTCTCGGAAGAAGCGACATCAACGGAAATCGAAACGCTCGACGCCACGCGAAAGGCGCTGATGGAAGCAGAAGCAACCATCTGAGCCATCCCAACCCCTTTCATCGCCCGGCCCGGTGAGAGGCCGGGGTTATCAAACTGGAGAGAGACAGATGAAAAAACTGATTGCTGCCTTGGTCGCATCCACAACACTGGCTGCACCGGTCATGGCCGAAGAAATCAGCGAATTCCGCATCGGCATTCTGGGTGGCGAGAACGCTCAGGACCGGATGAGCAAAAACGAGTGTCTGCGCGAATACACCGAAGAACTGTTGGGCGTTCCGACCAAACTGTTTGCCCCTGCCGACTATAACGGAGTGATTCAGGGGCTGCTGGGCGGCACGATTGATGTCGCCTGGCTGGGTGCGTCGGGCTATGCCAAAACCTATCTGAGCGACCCCGACGCGGTTGAGCCGGTACTGGTCAAGGTGAACACCGATGGCGGCTACGGCTATTACTCGGTTGGGTTTGCACACAAGGACAGCGGCATCACCTCACTTGAGGACATGAAGGGCAAGGTTTTCGGCTTTGGCGACCCGAATTCGACCTCGGGTTATCTGATCCCGTCGATTGAGATTCCCCAGGCCACCGGAGCAACCATGGAGTCGGGTGACTATTTTGCTGAGGTGAAATTCACCGGCGGTCACGAGCAGACCATCGTTGCGGTGAACAACGGTGACGTAGATGGCGGTGTGACCTGGGCCGATGGTCTCGGCGAGTGGGAAGACGGCTATCAGTCGGGCGCACTGCGCCGCGCTGTGGATGCTGGTCTGGTCGACATGAACGATCTGGTCGAGATCTGGAAATCGGCACCGATCCCGGAAGGTCCGGTTGTACTGCGCAAGGCTCTGCCCGAGGATGTCAAAGCTCAGGTTACCGAACTGTGGAACACGCTGGATGAAAAAGACCGCGAATGTTTCTACGGCGTGGCCGCGGGTGAGGCCAAGAGCTTTGATCCTATCACGCATGAGGCCTACGAGGTCATCATCGAAGCGCGCAAGCTGAAGTCCAACTAAGACTGCATATCCAATGATCGGGGTCTGGCGATGTACCGGACCCCGTTTTCCCTTCAGGAGCATTCCATGACAGACCTTACCGCAGGGTCCTTATCCGTCGATCAGATCCGCAACGACTATACAGCGATGACACGGCGCAAGCGGGTCTATGGTGGTATCCTCCTGATCCTGTTCCTGTCGTTGATGGCGGCAGGGTTTCGCACAGCCGACAATCGGAATGCCGGCAGCTTTGTCGATGGCTGGCACCGTATCCTTGATTACCCCACAGAGGTTCTGTCCGAAGCGGCGGAAAAGATTGCCGAAATGCCAGCCAATCTGGTCTCGTTCTTCCCAGCCCTGGTCGAGACAATCAACATCGCGGCGGCGGCGACGCTTGTCGGCACAATTTTCGGAACGTTTTTCGCCCTGATGTCGACACGCGGCATGGCGCTGTGGCCGTCATTGATCCCGCTGTTTCGCCGAATATCAGACATCTGCCGCGCCATTCCCGAGATCGTAATTGCGTTGGTTCTGATCTTCATTCTGGGCGGTGGCCCGGTTCCCGCGATGATCGCCATCGCTATTCACACTGCTGGCGCATTGGGCAAGCTGTTTTCCGAGGTGAACGAGAACGCCTCCCTGAAACCGGTAGAAGGGCTGCATTCCGTGGGCGCCAATTGGTCACAGCGGATGTATCTGGGGGTGATCCCGCAGGTCGGGCCGAACTATGTCAGCTACGCGCTGCTGCGGTTCGAGATCAACATCCGTGCCTCGGCCATTCTTGGATTTGTTGGGGCGGGCGGTTTGGGTTACGAGCTGCGCAATGCCATGTCCTGGGGGCAGGGGCGTTATGACGAAGCCGCGGCCATCTTCATCCTTCTGTTCGTGACAATCGTGGTCGTCGACCAGCTGTCTGGCTACCTGCGCGACCGTCTGACCCACGGCTCGGAAAAAGGAGCTTTGGCATGAGCACCTTCGCAACCAATCTGACTGTCGATGACCTCAAAGCCGAAGCAGATCGCTTGTTCAACCGCAAGAGGCTGATGAACTTCGGGTTGCCTGCTCTGGTTTTCGTCTATTTGGTCTATGTCTTTTTTGCTTTTGACGTGTCGGGCCTTGTGGGGCGCGCAAACTGGGCAAATGGCAAGACGCTGGTGGCTGACAGCTATAGCTACAAAACGCATGTCGCGCGGGATAATCGCACCGGTGAAGTCTCTGCCGCCATCGAAGGTGAGCGCAAGGGCGCTTATCCTGATGGTCAGGCCCCGGAGTGGGTGGCACTGGGCGAGACGACTGTGATCGACCTTGAAAAGGGTCATGTCGTGCGTTTCGGCGCGCAGACGGTGGAATATGACATTCCCGGCTATGGCACCATTCGCGCGACACCCACGCGTTCGGCCGGTGTACAGGCGGAGTTGCCGGAGGGCGAAGTTCCTGAGTGGATCAACGTCTCCAAGAACCGGCTGTCTGTGTCCACGGACGCAGGTCGTTTGACTGTCACCCGCAACCGGTCCGAGGTGTTCCGCTATTTCACAGGGTGGGAATTGTTCTGGTTCACGCTGGACAGTCCTTATTTTGGCAAGTCCTTCCCGGTACTGGCCGGACGCGCGGTGTCGGGCGAGGCGGGTGCGATCTTTAATGATTTCTGGACCAACAAGATGTGGCGCCATCAGGATGTGGCCTGGGCCATCTTCGAGACGATGCTGATGGCATTTCTGGGCACGTTTGGCGCGGCGATTGTGGCCCTGCCATTGGCCTTCCTTGCGACGCGCAATTTCAACCGGATAACATCCATCCGCTTTGCTACGCGCCGTGTATTCGACTTTGTGCGCGGCGTGGATGCGTTGATCTGGACTGTGGTTCTGGCTCGCGCCTTTGGTCCCGGCCCGTTGACCGGTGCGCTTGCCATTCTGGTGACGGACACCGGAACATTCGGCAAGATCTTCTCGGAAGCGTTGGAAAATGTGGGTCAGAAGCAGATCGAAGGTGTGCAGTCCACGGGTGCAAACGCCCCGCAACGGTATCGGTTTGGCGTTATCCCTCAGGTTACGCCCGTTTTGCTGAGCCAGCTTTTGTATTTCCTCGAATCCAACACCCGCAGTGCGACGGTGATCGGTGCAATCACGGGCGGCGGCATTGGGTTACTGCTGACGCAGGCAATCATCACGCAGAAAGACTGGGAAGAGGTCGCCTATTACATCATCCTGATCATTCTGATGGTGATGCTGATGGATTGGTTTTCGGGCTGGCTGCGCCGTCGTCTGATCGAGGGTAAGGCGGGTAAAAAGCGCTGGCCGCGCACGCCCGACCCCAAACCGTTCCTGTTGCCCTGAACCGGGTTTGGAGTGACAAGAAAACAGCTCGGTTCAGTGCGGCGCAACCGTTTGAAGAAGCGTCACAGAGCTTATTCCATTACCGTTCATCCCATATTCAGAATAATGCTGACCCGAAAGGCAGCTGAACCGATTTTCGCACCATGCCCAACGGGATGCGACCCCCGGCAGGAGGTCGAGGTCGAGCGGCAGGGGTTGTGGTTTACTCTTCGTTCAGCGTCAGCGTGACACGCTCACCAGCAAATACGGTTCGGCCATATTCGACGGGTCTGCCGTCCGGGTCCGCGTTGATGCCGACCGAAAACAGCACCGGGGCACCTTCGGACAGTTGCAGGTGAAGGGCTTGCGTTGCTGTCGCGCCGCGCGCGGTCAATCGGGTCGAGATGCGGGTGTAGTCCGCGATACCGCTGCGTTGCAGGGCTTTTGTTACTGACTGGGTCTCGGTCAGCGCCTGTAACAGGTTTGGAAAGCGTTCTGCCGGGAAGACGCTTTGAAAAACGGCTATGGGCTGCCCATCCGCCAGCGATAACCCGTCATAGACATGCACCGGGTCGCCTTTGCTCAGACCCAGTGCTTCGGCCTCGGCTTCATCTGCCGCGCGTGTCGTCAGGGCCAGAATTTTCTTTCCCGGTATCTTGCCGCTGGCCGAGACGTTCTTGTGATATCGAACCCTTTTGCCAATCGGATAGTCGGTTGGCCGCGCGGCCACAAAAACGCCCGCACCGCGCCGGGCATGAACCAGACCTTGTTCCGACATGTCGGCCAATGCGCGCCGCACTGTGTGGCGATTGACACCGTATTTGGCGGCCAGCTGCGCTTCGGTCGGCAGGCGGTCACTGGTTTGATACCGCCCTTCGGCAATGTCCGAGGTCAGGCGCAAGGCGATGCTTTTCCAGATCGGCGTTTTGCTCATGTCATCAAATCTTCACACAGTTGGAGATTGCGTGTTGCGCGCACGCAGGCTAATATTTGTCTAGTTGTATAGTTCAAATAGACAACCCGGCCAAGAGGCTTTGATGACAGATCAGACAGAAATCGCGACCGGGGCGCGCAGGGATTGGATGAGTTTGCTGGCCCGTGCACCTGACGACACCCTGATGACCTTGTGGGATGGGATTGAGACCCGCCCGAGCTTTGACTGGCTGCGCCGTCCCGAGGTCGGGAGCGTGATGGTGCGCGGTCGCACCGGTGGTACCGGAGCGCCGTTCAATATGGGCGAAATGACGGTCACGCGCTGTTCTGTGGTGTTGCAGGATGGAACGGTTGGTCACGGTTATGTTCAGGGCAGGTCGAAACCCAAGGCCGAAGCCGCAGCGTTGATTGATGCGATGATGCAGACCGCGGCGGCAGATGAGGTACAGGCGCGGCTGCTCGACCCGCTTCAGCAACAAATGCAGGCGGTCAAAAGCACACGCGCGGCCAAGGCAGCGGCCACCAAGGTTGAGTTTTTCACGCTGGTTCGGGGGGAAGATTGATGGCCGTGCAAACACAGTTTTCCGGTGGCTTTCAAAACGCACCTGTCGATGCCGCATATGCGTTCCGCGCGGCGATGACCGTCATGGCGCGCCCGGGCTACATACGCGTCCTGTCGGGCGGCGAACCCCCAGCGCCCCTGTCCGTGGCGGCTGGTACACTGCTGCTGACGTTGTGCGACCCCGAGACCAGGGTTCATCTGGCCGGAGGCACCGATACCGAAGCAATCCGCAATTGGCTGACTTTCCACACGGGCGCACCGCTCGTATCCGCAGCAAAGGCTGATTTTGCCGTTGGCACATGGGACGCATTGGGACCGCTTAGGGCCTATCGCATCGGAACGCCGGAATACCCGGATCGTTCAGCAACCCTGATTGTGGAATGCGACCGGCTAGAGCAGAGCGGTGCCGTTCTGAGCGGCCCCGGCATCAAAAAGACCGCGCGCCTGTCTCTGCCGGATATTCCGGCGCTTCAGGGGAATGCGATGCTCTATCCCCTGGGGTGCGATTTCTTTTTTACCTGCGGCAACAGGGTTGCGGCCCTGCCCCGCAGCACGCAGATCACGTCGGAGACTTAAGCGATGTATGTTGCTGTCAAAGGGGGCGAAAAAGCCATCGAGAACGCCCATGCCTGGCTGGCCGAAGAGCGCCGGGGTGCGACCGATGTGGCTGAACTGAGCCTTGCGCAGATCCGGGAACAGCTGAGCCTTGCAGTGAACCGGGTCATGGCGGAAGGTTCGCTATATGACCCCGACCTGGTTGCGCTGGCGATCAAGCAGGCGCGGGGCGATCTGATCGAGGCGATCTTTCTGATCCGCGCCTACCGCACGACGCTGCCGCGTTTTGGCTACTCCAATCCGGTCGAAACGGGTGAGATGGCCTGCGACCGCCGGATTTCGGCCACGTTCAAGGATGCGCCCGGAGGGCAGGTTCTGGGGCCGACTTTCGACTATACGCACCGTTTGCTGGATTTCAAACTGGCCGCGGATGGTGATGTCCCGAATGCTCCGGAAGGTCCTGCACGGCAGGAACCGACGCCGCATATCACCGAATTCCTGAAGGACGAGGACCTCATTCAGGACGAACCGGCAAGTGATGACACCCCCGGCGACCTGACGCGCGAACCGATGGAATTCCCCGCCAATCGCCCGTTGCGCCTGCAATCGCTGACACGCGGGGATGAGGGATTCGTGCTGGGCATGGCCTATTCCACCCAGCGCGGATACGCGCGCAACCACGCGTTTGTGGGTGAATTGCGGATCGGCAAGGTTGCGGTTGAAATGGACATCCCCGAGTTGGGGTTTGCCATCGAAATCGGCGAGGTCGAACTGACCGAGTGTGAGACGGTGAACCAGTTCAAGGGTTCAAAAACCGAGCCGCCCCAGTTCACGCGTGGATATGGTCTCGTCTTCGGTCAGTCTGAACGAAAGGCCATCGCGATGGCCTTGGTTGATCGCGCGCTGCGGTGGAAGGAACTGGGTGAAGACTATCTGGGCGCGCCTGCGCAGGATGAAGAATTTGTTCTGAGCCACGCGGACAACATTCAGGCGACCGGTTTTCTCGAACACATCAAGCTGCCACATTACGTGGATTTCCAGTCCGAGCTTGAACTGGTCCGCAATCTGCGCCGCGAGGCTGACGCGCGGATCACGTCAAAGGAGGCTGCGGAATGAGCGGGTTTGTCTTTCTGGTGGTAATGCTGGCAGCGCTGCTGCACGCCACGTGGAACGCGTTGGTCAAGGGTGGGTCGGACAAAAGCGCCGCGATGACGGCTGTGGTGATGGGGCAGGGGTTGTCCGGCCTCCTTATTCTGCCGTTTGCCCAGCCGCTCGATTGGACGTGCTGGCCCTACCTGCTGGCAGGCATCGGGCTGCATCTGGGCTATCAGCTGTTTCTGATTCAGGCCTACAAGATCGGCGACCTGACCCAGGTCTACCCGATCGCACGCGGTGCCTCGCCGCTCTTGGTTGCGCTTGGTACGGCGCTGTTCTTTGGGGTTACGTTCAGCCAGGCCGAGCTATTGGCGATGGCAATGATCTCGGTCGGGATCGCCTCGATCGCGCTGGTGCGGCGCGCGGATGGCAATTTCAACATGGCTGCTGCAGGGCTGGCGCTGATCACTGGGTTGTTCATCGCCGCCTATTCCATCGTCGACGGGCAAGGCGCGCGCATTGCGGGAACAGCGCTGGGCTTCTTCGGCACGCTGACGGCGGCGAATGCGCTGGGCTTTGCCCTGGTGGCGCGGGTTGCGCGACCGGGGTTGTTGCGGCGGGCAGCCAGCCTTTGGTGGCTGGCGGTCCTTGGCGGCGCGGCCTCATTCACCGCCTATGTTCTGGTTGTCTGGGCTTTCACCCAAGCGCCCATCGCGTTGGTCACTGCCTTGCGCGAGTGTTCGATCATCTTTGCACTGATCATCGGCGTGACCTTCCTAAACGAAAGGCTCGACCTGAAAAAGGTCGCCTCAACCGCGCTGACCCTTGCGGGTGCGATCCTTCTGCGCATGAGCCGGAGTTGACCCATGTCTGACTACAACTTCGCCTATCTAGACGAACAAACCAAACGGATGATCCGCAGGGCCATCCTGAAGGGCCTCGCTATTCCGGGGTATCAGGTGCCCTTTGCCAGCCGTGAAATGCCGATGCCTTATGGCTGGGGCACCGGAGGGGTGCAGGTCTCGGCCGCGGCGCTGACGCCTGAGGATACGCTCAAGGTCATCGATCAGGGTGCGGATGACACGACCAACGCGGTGTCGATCCGCAAGTTCTTTGAAAAGACCGCAGGTGTGGAGACGACCGAGGAAACCGAGAAGGCGACGGTGATCCAGACCCGCCACCGCATCCCCGAGGCAAAGTTGCGCGAAGATCAGATCATCGTTTATCAAGTGCCGATCCCGGAACCTCTGCGCTTCCTCGAACCGCGCGAGACCGAGACACGCAAGATGCACAGCCTAGAAGAATATGGGCTGATGCATGTGAAGCTATATGAGGATATCAGCCAGCACGGGGCGATCTCGACCGCTTACGCCTATCCGGTGAAAGTGTCTAGCCGCTATGTGATGGACCCGTCCCCGATCCCGAAATTCGACAACCCGAAGCTTGAAATGGATGCAATCCAGCTGTTCGGTGCCGGGCGCGAGCAGCGCATCTACGCAGTGCCGCCACATACCAGGGTCGTGAGCCTGGACTTCGAGGATTACCCGTTCGAGGCCACCAAGGCCGATCATCCCTGTGACCTGTGCGGGGCCGAGGATAGCTATCTGGATGAAGTCATCATGGATGATGCGGGCAACCGAATGTTTGTCTGTTCGGACACTGATTATTGCCGGTCGCGCCGCGAAGCGGGCCATATGGGCCGACTGGCCGAGGAGAACGCGGCATGACCGCCCTGTTGCAGGCCAAGGGCATCGAAAAGCTCTATGGTGCGCGGATCGGATGCACGGATGTGACTTTTGATCTCTATCCCGGAGAGGTGATGGGGATCGTGGGTGAAAGTGGCTCGGGCAAGTCGACCCTGCTGAATTGTCTGGCCGGTCATCTGGTTCCTGATGCAGGGCAAGTGATCTTTGACACGCGCGCGAATGGGCCGGTGGATACGGTGACCATGTCGGAGCCCGAACGCCGGATGCTGAGCCGTACCGATTGGGCCTTTGTGCATCAGCATGCACGTGACGGGCTGCGGATGTCAGTTAGTGCCGGAGGCAATATTGGTGAACGGCTGATGGCCGTGGGCGAGCGCCACTATGGTGACATCCGAGACAAGGCCATTGACTGGCTGGGTCGGGTCGAGATCGAGGCGGCCCGCGTTGATGACCGGCCCACCGCGTTTTCGGGCGGAATGCAGCAACGTTTGCAGATTGCCCGCAATCTGGTGACCGGTCCGAGGCTGGTATTCATGGACGAACCGACCGGGGGGCTGGATGTCTCGGTTCAGGCGCGGTTGCTGGACCTCTTGCGCGGCTTGGTGCGTGAAATGGGGCTGAGCGCGATCATCGTGACCCATGACCTTGCCGTAGTGCGCCTGCTGGCCGATCGGCTGATGGTGATGAAGGATGGTCATGTGGTTGAGGCCGGGCTGACCGATCAGGTGCTGGATGATCCTCAACACGCCTATACGCAGCTGCTTGTGTCCAGCGTTCTGCAGGTTTGAGTATTTGGGAAAAGGTGAAGCAATGATTGAACTGATCAATGTGAGCAAAAGCTTTACCCTGCACAATCAGGGCGGTGTCGTTATCCCGGTGATGGAAGAAGCGTCGCTGAAGGTTGAACCGGGTGAGTGCGTTGCTTTGACGGGGACGTCAGGCGCGGGCAAGTCCACGCTGATGCGCGTGATTTATGGCAACTACCTGGCGGCCTCTGGTCAGGTGTTGGTAGGAGGTCTGGACGTGGCAAAAGCCGAGCCGCGCCAGATCTTGACCCTCCGCCGGGAAACGCTGGGCTATGTCAGTCAATTCCTGCGGGTCGTGCCGCGGGTGCCGACGCTGGACGTTGTGGCAGAGCCTTTGCTGGCCGTGGGTTGCGACAGAATTGAGGCGCTGGAGAAATCCACCGGGTTGCTGAAGCGGCTGAACATTCCTGAGCGTTTGTGGACCCTGAGCCCCACAACCTTTTCGGGCGGGGAACAGCAGCGGGTGAATATTGCACGTGGCTTTGCCCATGACTACCCGGCGATGTTGCTGGACGAACCGACGGCAAGCCTGGATGCGCAGAACCGCGAAACCGTGTTGTCACTGATTGAAGAGGCAAAAGGGCGTGGCGCGGCGATTGTCGGGATATTCCACGACCTTGATGCACGTGAGCGTGTCTGTGACCGCGAAGTCAATGTCGCCGACTTCACGCCGGGACTGGCGGCATGACACTTGCCCCTGTCATAGCGATTGTTGGCCCCTCGGGCGTCGGCAAGGACAGTGTCATGGAAGCGTTGGAGGCACAGGTGCGCGGCGCCCGGCGCGTGCGAAGGGTGATCACCCGCCCCGCAGGCGAAGAAGGCGAGGATTTCGACCGGGTTTCGGTCGCAGAATTCCAGCAGATGGAACAGGCAGGCGCTTTCGCGCTGAGCTGGCCCGCGCATGGTCTGTTCTACGGTATCCCTGCTGAGATTTTGCGACAGCGTCAGGGGGCGAATGCGGTTCTGGTCAATCTTTCTCGCCGGGTTCTTTTACAGGCGCAGAAGGTGTTTGGAGACCTGATCGTGATCTCTCTGACGGCAAATGCCGGAGTTTTGGCGCGGCGCCTTTCCGCGCGGGGACGGGAAAGCGCAGACGAGCAGGCGCGGCGGTTGTGTCGCGCCAACGCGGAGTTGCCGGATGGTCTGAACCGGGTCATCGAAGTCGACAATTCCGGCGCGCTGGAAGACACGGTCGCCGAAATCCTGCGCCGCCTTCAACTGGAAAGCGCGTAGCGATGGATCAGGTGAAACCACCCATCTTTCGTCTCGCCCATCAGGGCAAGATCAGTGATCTGGAAGGGCTGTGGCAGCAAAGGGCTCAGATGGGTTTGCAGTGCTTCTTGCGTTGCCTTGAGGGTTGGTTTGTCCAGTTTGCCGCTCAGCGTGATGTGAAATCGAAACGCGTCCAGCACGTAGGGATAACCCCATTTGGTCAGATTGTCGTCCTGCTCGGGGGTCAACCCGGCGGCGCGGCGGCGCGTCAGTTCAGCCTGAGTGGCAGGTGCGCGAAACCGGTCGAGGTTGCGAACACAGGCCGCGGCCAGCGCATTCAGCGCCTGCGTTTCACCCAGCGGGCACAGGGCCAGGAACCGTCCAAGGCGGACAATTTCCAGACCGTCAAGTGTGACAGGCTGCCGAGTTGCAGCCAGCGCAATGCACGCCTGGTGCAATTCGTCAAAGGTCAGGCCATCGCGCAACCGGAACGGCGGTTTCAATGTCGCGTGCAGCCCGTATTTGCGTGGCACATCTGTGACGGAGGCAATGTCGATGCCACCTATGATCGGATGCGCGACCTGCATTCCCTTTTCCATGTCCCAGCCCAGCCAGCTGGTCGCAAAATCCGTCCAGGCCGCCCCGGCGGGCGGCGCAAAATAGATCGCGTATCGCGTGAATGTCACATTGGCCTCCTATTAAGTGGCCTTCCAATACCTCAGATTGTGTGAAGTTCAGATGACAGAAGACTTGATCCTTGCCAATGCCACGCTTGTGTTGCCGAATGAAACTGTCACCGGCTGTGTTCGAATTGTGGATGACACTATCATCGAAATTGACACCGGGAGTGCAGTTCCCGCAGGTGCGATAGACTGCGAAGGCGACTATGTCAGCCCCGGTCTTGTCGAGTTGCACACGGATAATCTTGAACGCCATATTCAGCCGCGCCCCAATGTACATTGGCCCCATGCCGCCGCCATTCTGGCCCATGACGCGGAACTGGCCAGCGTGGGGATAACAAGTGTGTTCGATGCGATGCGGGTTGGTTCAATCCCGTCCGGCGCCGGACGGTACGGAAAATATGCCCGCGGCCTGTCGCGGGAGTTGTGGGAATTGCGCGAGCAGGATGCGCTTAAGATCAGCCATTTCCTGCATTTGCGGGCAGAGGTGTGTTCCGAGACACTGATCGAAGAACTGGACGAGTTTGGACCCGAGGATAGGGTCGGCCTTGTGTCCATCATGGATCACACCCCCGGCCAGCGTCAGTTTCGCGACATGGGCAAGCTGGAATCCTTTCTGAAGGGCAAATATGCAATGGACGATGATACGTTCTTTCAGCATGTGGCTCAGCTGAAAAGCCTACGTGATCGCAACGGCGATGTGCACGAGGTCGAAACCGTCAAGGCCGCGCGCCGATTTGGGGCCGTTCTTGCCAGTCATGACGATACGACCGAAGATCAGGTGAAGGTCTCGGCAGGTCACGGCATTCGGCTGGCTGAGTTTCCCACAACGGTGGAGGCCGCACGGGCGTGTCATGAACATGGTATCAAGGTTATGATGGGTGCGCCAAACGTTGTACGCGGTGGCTCTCATTCCGGCAATGTTGCGGCCCGCGAATTGGCCGAGCTTGGGCATCTGGACGTAATGTCCTCGGATTACGTGCCGTCGGCCTTGTTATTGTCTGCGGTCATGCTGGGTCAAATGTGGGGCGATATGGCGCGTGGAATGAAGACCGTCACATTGGCGCCGGCGCAGGCCGCCAGGCTGGAGGATCGTGGCGAGTTGCGCGCCAATGCCCGCGCCGATGTTATCCGTTTCCGGATGCGCGCGGGTGTGCCAGCCCTCAACTCGGTTTGGGCGCGCGGTCGCCGTGTGGCGTGATCAGGCCGTATAGAACAGGTAACGGTCCGGCGCGATCGTCTCGGGCCCTTTGATCTGGTTGAAGCCGACAAGGGGCTGGCCGGAAATCAACAACCCACCGGGCTGCATCACTTGCGCGATCAACGGGCTGAGGCGCGCGGCCTCGGCCACATCTTCGTGTTTGATGCCGCGTCCGAAATCATAATGCGCCAACGCGATCTTGTGCCCCTCGGCCATCAGTTTCCGCAGCATGGGTTCAGCTTCGCCTTGCAGGAAATCTTCGGCCGGTGGGGTGCTTTCGGGATGGCATTGCAGCACACGATCCATCACCCAGATCCGGCGGTGCGGCAGAATTTCTCGCAGGTGGTCATAGGTGCGACCATTGCCCAAACCCATATCCAGCACATCGCCGGGCTGGCCACTGATCTGTTCGGCTGCCCAGTTCAGCCCGTCACGTTGGGCCGTCAGTCGGCGCAGCATGGAATCCAGTCGGCTCATGACGATGTCCTCACTCGTTCTTTGGTGCGACCCAGGGTGTGGCAGGACCGTCCAGCAGATGTTTCAGCAACGCCTCGGTAAAGGCCCAGATGTCCTGATCATGGACCAGGTGATGGGTCAATACTCCAAAAGGCTCGGCGTTGTCTGCGCGGCCTTCGCGCCTGTCCCGCAGGAGGTTAACTGTCTGTGCGATCAGGCGGTCCGGAGAGATCAGACCGCATGAACCCCGCCAGTCAATCGGGTCAAGATGTGTGTTGACCTGCTCAAGCCCCGCTGCCGCCATTTTTGTTCTGCGGGGCGTTGCCGTTGAAAGAACGCGATACCCCAGCGATGGAAGATGTTCGATGACTTCTGGTGCAATGCGGTTCCACGGAGGGATAAACATCGGCCGCAGGGTGTTGCCGAACAAGGCGCCAAGGCGTGACAATCCTGCCGCGGCATCCGCGACAACCTGGTCCAACGGACGGTTGAGACGAAACTCGGCTTTCTTCTCACCGGCGGGCGCATGGTTCGTGTGGGACCAACCGTGGACCACAGGGATGAGAGTTTCGCCGTGCGCAACATAGTCGGCCAGCGCAGCGGTTGCCCCGTGCGGAATGACAGCCAGATGCACCGGCAGGCCTAACTGCGTGGCCAGATCGGACAGCCGGTCCAACTGTGGTGTCGGGTCGATCGCGTCATCGTCTCGCCACCACAACGGCAAGGAAAGGCCCGCTGCATGCCAATGGGTCAGCTCGACCTCAAGTGGGTGCCAGTCCGGGTTCATTTGCGCCGTTCCAGCAGGTGCTTGGCGATCTCCACGGTTTGGGCCGCGCCATCAAACCCGAAGTCCTGCTGCGCGCGGGGTCCATCTGAAATGACGCGCTCTACGGCCTGCGCCAACGCCTGCCCGCTCAGGGTTCGGCTGAGAAGCACCTCGATGGCTGGCAAACTCGATAGGCTTTGCCCACGCAGCCCCTGTTCAACCTCTTTGCCATCATCGAATGGGACAAAAACAGCGGGTGTTCCGCTTTGCAGAATATCCATGGCGGTGTTGTAGCCGCACATGCTGACCGATGCCGCCGCATGGGGCAGCATCTGGCGAAAATCGGGGCGCACAGGTTCCAGAATTGCCGAGGTTCCTTCAGCCAGTTGGGACAGCTCTGCGATCCTTGCCTTGGCATCCGTCCCGCCGATCAACAGGCGCCAGCGCCTGTTGGGCATCTGGCGGGCGGCCTCGATGGCCGCGCGAAAGATCGGTTGCCCCACAGAACCGCCGCCGGCGCTGACAAGGATTTCGCCCTGCCCAACGGACTGCGGATGCGGTAGAGGCAGTTCCGGCGCCACAAAGCCGGTATAATGCAGCCGTTCCGCCAATCGGTCCGACACCGGCCAACTGACCGAAAGCGGCGTGACACTTTCGGTCGAGTGAACAAGAATGCCGTCATAAAAGCGGGTGACGATATCTTCGGTACGCTGGGCCTTGGCAGGTTTGGATGGCGGGGCCAGAATATCGCGGATCGATCCCAGGATGACCGGAGGCTGAGGCAGGGCCCGTGCCGCATTCAGGCTCGCGTCGAATTCCGCTGCCAGCGACCGGCGGCCAAAGGGGAAAAGCTCGGTTATCAGGATTTGCGGCTGAAAGCTGTTTACCGCCTGCACCATGGCTGTCACGCGCGCGCGATGATAATCAGCATCGGCCTCGGCACCGCTTTCAGTCAGAAGCCGCGTGAAATTGGCTCCATCCGATCTGAGCGGTGGCAAACCGAACAGGGTTAGCCCGCTGCTGTCTAGTTGAGGCGCAGGCATCCCGCCCGAGACGACCATGACCTCGTGACCGTCATCCCGGAAGGCCCGGCCCAATGTCAGAGCCCGGCTCAGATGCCCTGTTCCCAACAGGTGCGTGACAACGATCATCATCTTCATGGCAGCGGCCCATGTTTGATCAGGCGAACAGGGTCCGGATCTGCGGTCATCGTATTCATATCGACGATATACAGCCGATTGCGCTTGATCTTGAAGGGGGCGGGACCATCAAAATCCCAGCGCCACGCCTGGGCGAGAATGACCCGCATGATGCCAATATGGCAGACCGCGACTGTATCCTGCCGCAGCCCGGACACCCAGGGGTGCAGCCTGGTCCAGACCTCGGCAGGGCTTTCACCGTCAGGCGGGCGAAAATCCCAACTCCAGTCTTCGATATGGCGATACCCGCTGGTTTCATCGGCGATCAGGTCGACGCCTCGAAGTCCTTCCCAGTCGCCCCAATTCATTTCTATCAGCGCGTCCGAGGTTTTCGGGGCGCGCCCAGACACGATGCGTGCCGTTTCACTGGCGCGCAGCAACGGGCTGGACCAGATATCAGCGACGGCCCATGGATCAGGCAAGCGATACCCGGCCAGCTCAGACCGCGCGTCGTCATCCAGCGGAATATCGCTGCGCCCCTGAATGCGCCCCGCGCGGTTCCAGTGGGTATGCCCGTGGCGAAGTAGTGCAAGACGGGTCATGATACATCCTTCAACAAGGGCCGTAGATGCGCCCACAACCGCGCGGTCGCCTGAGGTATAAGATGACGCCGGGCCACATAGCTGCGCGCATTCTCCCCAAGCGCGTGGCGCTGCGCGGTATCCTCGAGCAGGTTTTGCATGTGATCGGCAAGCCCTCTGGCCCCAGCTTCAACCGGTGGGTAAACCGCAGGTGCCAGCACGTCCCGAACGCCGGGACGATCCTGTGCGACCACGGGCAGGCCTGTCGCCTGCGCCTCAAGATAGACCATACCATAGGCTTCGTTCACACCGGGCCAGACAAGCAGGGACGCCTGTCGGTAGATTTTCTGCAAGGCCACCCGGTCGAGCTGGCCCAGAAAGTGCACCCGGCTTCCGAACGGCGCCATCAGGGTTTCGACTTCAGGCCGCGCCGGACCATCCCCTGCGATGTTCAGGTTCCAGTCACATGTCAGGTGCGAAAGGGCCTCGGCCAAAATCCGGTAGGACGCCAGCTTGTCCCCATGCCGCATCATTCCGACAGTCAGCATGGGGCCGTCCCCGGTCGTAGCCACAGGCAACCCGGTTTCAGGCAGAAATGGCGGCAATTCAACCAGTGCCTGCTTGCCAAAACGGTCCCGTTCCAACGTAATCAGGTCATTGGCTGTGTGGTAGAATATGATATCCGCTGCATCACACGCCTGATGCGCCGCTTGGGCGAAATCGGCCCACGCCCCGTTCAGCCTGCTTGATGCGCGCGTGCTTTCCAGTTGCACATACGGGATGCCGCGCGCCTGGCAGACCTTGGGGCCCAGCAGGTCGGGTGCTTTGTAGTAATTGTGATAAGTCACCCAAAGATCTGTATCAAAGGGCAATTCGGCGCTCAGCCGCTGCGCTTCAATCTCAGCCGCGCGAACAAGGGTTCGCTGTAGGTCCCGGTCTCCGATCTTGTCGTAGATGCGCAGGTCCGAGGCCAGTTCGATCTTATCCCCTTGCGCCGCCAAGCCGAGCATAAGGTTTCGCGCCATTTCGCGGTCGCCCGAGGGTATCTGGCTGCCGGGGGATTTCATTGGCGCATAAAACGCGACCCGCGCCATTACGCGTCTTCCATGCTCAGGGTTTTCAACCGTGCCGACAGCCGTACAATACCGGGTTCCATTCGAAAATCTGCAATCAGGCGGTCATAGGCTGCACGCGCCATAGTTGCTGCCGTTTCCGGATCAGCGGCCAAAACTGAAATGGCCGAAGCCAATGCAGCCGGGTCGTCATCAGACAGCACGCCATGCGTTCCGGATTGGATGAATTCCGGGATGGCCGAAACCGGTGTCGACAGAATTGGCAACTGCTGCGATGCGGCCTCCATCAACACGTTCGGCAATCCATCCCGGTCCCCGTCCGCAGCAACACGGCTGGGCAAAACAAACAGGTCGGCCTTGCGCATGGCTTCGATCACCTCGGGCTGATCGCAGGCCCCCCTCCAGATGATGCGGTCCACGATACCAGCAGCGCGCACCTGTTTGTGTAGTGAGTCCCCAAGACCCCCGCCGCCAATGTGGGTCCAATGCCAGTCCAGGTTTTCCGGCAGCAGCGTGAAGGCCGCAATAAGGCGGTCAAAGCCCTTCTTTTCAACCAGCCGCCCAACGGAAATCATGTGAAACGGATCGCCAGCGGCGCGTATCCTGCGCTTTGGCGGTTCGGGGAAGCGCGACAGGTCCAGGCCATGATAGATAAGGTCCACGCGGTTGGGGTCATCAGCGAGGCTGCGCAGGTGTTCCGCGCCGATTGCCGTGCAGGTGGCTCCGAAAGCGGCCCCATATGTTGCAGCCTGCAGCTTTTCACTCTTTTCCCAGTCCGGTGAGGTCCAGATATCCTTGGCATGGGCGGAAAAGCTCCATGGCAGACCGCGCATGATGGCCGCATATCGGGCGACGGACGAGGGGGTGTGCATGAAATGGGCATAGAGCCCCTGCGTCTGGGCGGGTAACTCGGCGGCCAGAACACATGCTTGCCCAAACCGGCGGATGCGGTTCGGCGTGGGATCGCGGCGCAGGTCGTGCCGCCAGATCTTGTAGGCCTCGGCATAGCCGGGCAGGTCTTGGGCGGCAGTGCGGGCCGCCCACACCCGCTGTGGCTCCTCATGCAGGTATTCCGGCAGATAGCGAACCTGCCCCAAGAATCGATCGTGCAAAGGGTGACGTTTGGTGTCGGTCGGACGGCGCAGAGACCAGATGTCAAATCGGTGCCCGGCTTCCTGCAAGGCAACAAGTTCCTGAGCGATAAATGTTTCGGACAGTCGCGGCCAGCCTTTGACCACAACCGCCAGATTGGGAGAGGCCGAGTTCATCCAGTGGCTCGTTTCTGTTCCCGTGTCAGCAGGCTGTCAATGCGGTCGGTGACATAGTCCAAACCGTCCAGCAATCCACTTTGGATGGCATGCGACGGCACAGATTGGTGCGGCAGATTGCGGATGGCACGGATCATTGCGTCGGGTGTCAGGCTGTCGCGTCGTTCGTCCAGCATCTTGACCAGCCCCAGCTCTTCCGCGCGTGAGGCCCTTATCCACTGTTCCAGACGAGGTGTGGTGCGTGGAACAATGACGGCCCGTTTGTCGAAGGACAAAACCTCGCAAAACGTGTTGTATCCACCCATGCAGACCACGCCTTCGGCCCCTGCAAACAGCGTTTCGATCTGCGATTCAAATCCAACCGCAGTTACGCGACCATTCAATGCGGCAACCCGTGCTTCGAAATCGTTGCGCAATTCACCCGACAGGAATGGGCCATAGACCAACACGGCACGCGGCGACAGGTCTGGGTCTTTCTCGTAGGCGGACAGCACAAGGTTGACCAGCGCCTTACCATCGCCACCGCCGCCGGGTGTGATCAGGATATAAGGTTGCTGAGGCGGTTCCCCGACCGGGCCGAGATCGCGGCGCAGATATCCCGTCCAGTGAATACGCGATCGCGCTGACGCGCTCAGCCGCAATCCTTGCGTCGGATCGTAGATCGACTGTGATCCGTAAACCCAGATCTCATGATAGAACCGCTCGGTCGCTTCGATGGCTTCTTTGCGTGCCCATTCGGCGGCCAGCACTTCGGGTTCGTCCAGCACATCACGCAGGCCCAGAACCAGTTTCGTACCGCAATGGCGTTCGAGATATTTCAGTGTTGGCAACAGCTCACCCCGGAACCCTGTCGGTTCCTTGTCGACCACCAACACGTCTGGGTCGAACTGCTGAACCGCGGTCTGGATCAATCCCGCACGCAATTCGGTTACTTCGTCGATCCCCATTCCGATTGTGCGCGCAGCATACGAGCCGTCCGCACGCTTGGTCACACCGGGCAGGCGCACATGGTCAACCCGGCGCGGAAAAGTGAAACGGCCTGCCACGGGTGAACCCGTCAGGATCAGCGCCGAGGCGCTTGGGTCCGCCTGCGTGATTGCCGCAGCCAAGGCGCGGGACCGGCGCAAATGCCCCAGACCGAAAGTGTCATGGCTGTAAAACAGGATACGCGGCGCGCGGTCCGGTTTAGAATTGGTTGTGCCAAGGCTCATAGTGTTGCCCGTCTTCTTGATCCCAGAGCGAAATCCGCGCGTTCGCTAGCGTTACCGTATATTTCAATGCCACGCTTGCCAAAGGCGGATTTGCGCATTTGCAAATGTTTCAAGCATTGCGATTTGGCAACAGCGTTTTGACAACTTCGCGGCATATCGCACCACAGCTAGAGAAGATCGCATAAGGATCCCGATGAAGGCAATCGGGTCGGACCTGAAACTTTTGCCCGGTCATATTCAATTATGGCAAGATTGAAAACACCTGCGAGCATCAGAGTGCGCCAAGAACACGTCCAAACACGATATTGAGACGGAGTGATGCGAGTGTTTGAACTGCCTGAAACGCTTCTGTAATCTGGCCAATATCGGCAAAAACTGGATGCAAGACCCAATGCGAAATAACTTTCCGGCCGTATTTTTTTTGGCGTTGTGGGCCATTTTCCTGAGCGTTCCCACTGGTGCATTGGCGCAGACGTCCTTGATTCCCGGATATTCTTCCGGGTCGGGCAGTTCGTCCGGGACCGACAAGGAAAGTGATTTGGCCGCTGCAATCCGTGCTGCCAGCGATGCAGGCGCGAGTGTCATTGTCATCGACAGTGCCGGTCAGGTTGTGACAACGGCAGGTGGAAAGGATGCAGGTTCGGGGGGCGCGGACAGCGATTCGAGCAACCCGATGGGTGACGGTTCGCAGTTGATGAAGGCGCAAGAGCGGTTCTCGAAATTCCGCGAGTCGATGAATTCCCGTCTCGAGGCGCTGCCCTATTCTATTTTTGAAGTACAGTACATCCTGCGCCAGACCAGCCCAGATGGCCGTATCCAGACCTATGTCGAGGTGTTGGGCTGGAATATCCTGTTCCTGTTACTTGGGCGGTGGCTGTCGATCGAGATTTACGGGAAACGGTTCGCGCGCCGCTGGGTGGTGGCGCGGATCAAGGACGAACCACAGGGTTATCGGGAAAAGATGCCGTTCCTGCTGTTCCGGTTCCTGATGGGGATCGGTGCTACGGTCTTTGCAATGATCATGGCTTTGATCGTCGGGTATCTGATCTTTGGCGAGGCCGAGGATATCTCGGTCCAGTTCACGATCACCGCCATCTTTACGGCTTTTTTCCTGTCGCGCACGGTGTCGGACCTGTGGCGCATGGTCCTGTCGCCTTATCTGAGCCAATATCGATTACCGCCCTTTTCGGACAAGAATGCGCGCAGGCTGTACATCTGGGCGTCCGTGCTGGCGACCTATGATATTTCGGTCGTCCTGTTTTCCACCTGGGTCGCTGATTTTGGGCTGAACTACAATGTCTACGCCATGGTGTATGGCGGTCTGACGATGCTGGGCGCGCTGGGTAATATTCTGATGATCCTATTCAACGCCCGTGCCATCTCGAACGCGATCCGGGGTGGGCGGGCATCCGAACAGGTGTCTTGGCTGCTGCGGTTTGTGTCATTTGGCTGGGCGCCGGCATTGATCATCTATGTCGTGTTCAGCTGGTTCCGTCTGGCTGTTGATCTGGCGCTGGAGCATCCGACACCGCTGCCGTTGATTGCAAGCAGCTATCTGATCTTCATGTCCGTGGTCGTGGCCTATGGTGCAATGAACTACCTGCTGGAGCGGTATTTTGACCGCTCGCGCATGATTAGCGAAATAAACGGGGAAGCCGAGGCAGCGGATGAAGGCGTCATGGCGGCGGATATACCCGAGGCTGAACAGCCGAAGCAGCATCTTCTGACTTATGAAGACCTGGCCCGCCGGGTAGCCGGAATTCTGGCTTTCGTGCTCGGGGCTTATGCGCTTGTCGTGATATGGTACCCGAACGCGGACTGGAGCGAGGATCTGCCGGTAGAACGTGCGCTGGATGTGATGGTCGTCCTGTTTATCGGGTACATCCTGTTTCATTTCTTTCGGATCTGGATCGACAGCAAGATCGCTGAAGAATCCGACGATGGCACCGAGGTTGAACTGGGCGACGAAGGCGGGGAAGGCGGGCAAAGCCGTCTGGCAACGTTGTTGCCACTTTTCCGGGGCGCAATTCTGGCTGTTGTCGTGGTCACGATCGTACTAATTGTCCTGATGGAACTGGGTATCAATGTCAGCCCGTTGTTTGCGGGTGCCGGTGTGGTTGGTCTGGCCGTGGGTTTCGGGTCGCAAACGCTGGTGCGCGACATTTTTTCCGGCGCATTCTTCCTGCTGGATGATGCGTTCCGGAAAGGGGAATATATCGACATTGGGGATGTGAAAGGGACGGTCGAGAAAATCTCGGTCAGGTCCATGCAACTGCGTCACCATCTGGGTGCGCTGAACACCATTCCCTTTGGCGAGATCAAAGTGCTGACCAACTATTCGCGCGATTGGGTGATCATGAAGCTGCCGCTGCGCGTGACCTATGACACCGATGTCGAGAAGGTTCGCAAGTTGATCAAGAAATTGGGTCAGGAACTGTTGGCCGATCCCGTAATCGGAGACAATTTCATCCAACCGCTGAAGTCACAGGGCGTGATCGAGATGCAGGATTCAGCGATGATCATCCGGGTCAAGTTCATGACGAAACCCGGCGACCAGTGGCTGGTTCGCAAAAAGGTCTATCAGGACATTCGCGAGTTGTTCGCGCGAGAGGGGATCAAGTTTGCGCATCGCGAGGTCACTGTAAGATTGGCAGATGGCAAAGAGGCGGAAGACCTGACACCAAAACAGCGTGAGGCCGTGACAGGGGCTGTTCAGGCCGCAATTGACGAGGACTATCTGGACGATATCGGGCCGGATGGCGACGACCGGTAGAGAGTCCCGCCGCCGCTTTGTGTTGAGTCTCGGATGAGGTGCCACGAAAGCGTGAGGTCAGTTGGAAACGAAGGGCCAGACCGGGTCAGATGTGCCCAGTTTCGACGCCGGTAAATCCCATTGCAGCACAGTTTCACCGAGGCTTAGCGCTGGTTTGAGGCGGTGCCCCGGTCCCCAGCCCGAGGCTTCTGTTGCAGGGGAGTAATCCGTGGGCATCGGGCGAATGGGCTCAGCCTCGACGTCGTCTTTGCCGAGAATCGCCAAAAGCTCGGCGGTGCGGGCAAGGGACACATACGCATGCATGATGGAATTGCCCGACGCGGCCTCGGCCAATGCGGAAAGGACGGCGGCGGCCATTAGGTAGCCGGTTGCGTGGTCCAAAGCCTGAACCGGCAATGGCGTTGGTTTGTCTGCGTCAGCCCAACCCATGCCCGTATGCGCAATTCCCGCGCTCATCTGCACAAGGCTGTCAAAGCCGCGCCGGTTCGACCACGGGCCTTGCCAGCCATAGGCATTCAGCGTCACCTCGACCCTGTTCGGTGCCAGTTCATCGCGCTTAGCACGGGTCAGGCCCAGCGCGTCCAAAGCGCCGGGCCGGTACCCGTGCACGAATACATCGGCCTGGGACAAAAGCTCTTGCAGCCGTTCCATTCCAACGGTCGATTTCAGATCGAGATAAGCGCAGTGTTTTCCAAGTGAAATGTCAGGTATCACACCGGGCTCGTCCCAAGCGGGCGGATCGATCCGCAAAACCTCGGCCCCGAAACCGGCCAATGTGCGTGTCGATACCGGACCCGCCAGAACGCGTGTCAGGTCAAGAACGCGCAACCCGGCAAGAGGTCTTGCAGAGGTTGCCTGCGGCCTCTCGCGCAGCTTGACGTACCGGGGGCCCTGCCAACCAATCAACGGGTCGCGCGATACAGCGCGGCCCTGCGGATGTTCAAGCCATTCGGTCCGGCTGCGCATGGCAGCGGCCACACCGCCTTCGGCCACAATATCGGTTTCCAAATCGGATATGGCCCGGGTTCTGACGGCTTTTGCCACAGCTTCACGCTCTGGCAGCGTTCCAAGAACCTTCATCGCTGCCGCGCGATGGCGTGGCAGGTTGGTGTGCAACCTGATCCACCCATCAGAAGCCCTGTAATCCCCCGCGACCGAATCCCAAAGGTTCGGCATTTCCCAGCCATCAGGCTTAAAGGAATAGCCGAACCACAAGGATGCCAGCCGATGGTCGACGGCGACCTCGGGTGCTTTCTGGGTCAGGTTCAGCGCCTGCAAAAGCCGGGCCATTTCCTGCCCAACGGCTGCAAAGCTGGCCGTCGCCAGTTCGGAAACGGCAAAAGCACTTGGCAGAGCGCCAGTGCCGATCCTGCGATATCGTTCGGCGGCGGGAAGGGTGGCAAGAAGGCTCATTGCTGATACGGGTCCAGACTGTCGCGCAATCCGTCACCTAGAAAGTTAAAGGCCAGTACGATCACGATAATCGGCAGCATCGGGATTGCCGTCCAGGGGTAGATCTCGATCGATGCGAGGTTCTGCGCGTCATTCAGCATCACACCCCAACTGACCGCTGGTGCACGAAGGCCCAGGCCAAGAAAGCTCAGCGCGGTTTCCCCAAGGATCATTGCCGGGATCGACAGGGTGGCTGATGCAATCAAATGAGACATGAAATTCGGCAACAAGTGCTTACGGATCACCCGGCCCGAGCTTGCGCCCATCATTTCTGCGGCGCGTACGTATTCTTCCTCGCGTAGTGACAGGAACTTGGCACGGACCGAACGCGCCAGCCCGGGCCAGTCGAGGATGCCGAGGATGATCGAAATGATGAAGAATACGGCAACCGGGCTCCAATTCGAAGGCACGGCGGCAGACAGTGCCAGCCACAGCGGCAATTCCGGCAGCGAGCGCAGGATTTCGATGACCCGGTTGATGACCCAGTCGATGCGCCCACCGAAATAACCCGCCATCGAACCGAACAGGATACCCAGAAAGAACGACACCGAAATACCGATCAGACCCACGGTCAGCGACAACTGCGCGCCATAAAGGATGCGGCTGAAGATATCGCGCCCCAACCTGTCGGAACCCCACAGGAACAAAGTGGCACCATCCGGCGCGCAGAAAAGATGCGTATCTGTCTTGATAAGACCTGCAAGTCGATATTCGGATCCTTCACAGAAGAACCGGATCGGGCGCGGGTCATCAGTGTCAGGGACGAACTTCCACTGGAAGGTTTCCAGATCCGCCTCGGCGACGATTGGAAAAACATGGGGGCCGATAAAAGCGCCGTCGTAAAACCAGTTCACGGATTGTGGTGGCGCGTACAGATGCTCTCCGTTCCGGTCATTAGGGCCATACGGCGCGATGAAACCGGCAAACGGCAGCATTAGGTAGCACAGCAGCAGGAAGATACCCGAGATCAGGCCCAGCTTATGTGTGCGGAACTTGCGCCAGACCAACACCCAGTTTGGGGCATCCAGATCGGCGCGTTCCAGTTGCTGTATCGATGCCTGCGGATCAAAAGGCGCGTCATCGACGTAGCGATTGTCAGGACGTTCGGTCATGCTTCGCGCCCCTCATACCGTATGCGGGGATCCAGCATGACCAGCAGAATATCCGAGATCATCGTGCCGATAAGCGTCAGCAGCGCGACAAACATCAGGATGAATGCGGACAGGAATTGATCCTGCGTTTTCAGTGCTGTCAGCAAAGTCGGCCCGATGGTTTGCAAGCCCAGAACGACTGAAACCAGAACCGATCCTGACACCATTGATGGCAGAAGGTTACCGATGTCCGCAACGAACGGGTTGAATGCCACGCGCAACGGATATTTTGTTAGCATCCGCGACGGGGCCATGCCCTTGGCAATGGCCGTTTCCACATAGGGCTTCCCCAGTTCGTCGAGCATATTTGCCCGCAGGCGCTGCATCATCGCCGATGCGCCCGAGGTTCCGATGACAAAAGTCGGAACGATCAAGTGGATGAGAATGGATTTCATCTTGTCCCAACTCAGCGGCTGACCTTCGAATTGCGGGTCCATCAGGCCGCCGATAGGTAGGTTGAAATACCGATGCCCGTAGTAGAACAAGATCAGGGCCAGCAGGAAGTTTGGGGTCGCCAGCCCCAGATAACCCACAAAGGCCGAGGTATAATCAATCCACGTCCGTGATCGCGCCGCAGCAATAACACCCAGGGGAAGGGCAACGGCATATACAAACAGGATCGCGGCAAGGTTGACGACGACCGTCAACCAAAGCGTGTCGCCTACGATTTCCGATACAGGCCGGTCGAACTCAAAGGACCAGCCGTAATTGCCTTGGATCAGACCTGAAAATCCGTGTGGTCCCGGCCAGAAGCCTATCCAGATCAGGTACTGTTCCCACATAGGGCGATCCAGAGCGTACTCGGCGCGCAGAAACTCGGCCTTGGCGACACCCGCTGACTGGCCCGAGGCCTGAAGCTCGGCAATCTGGTTGCTCAGGTAATCACCGGGCGGCAGGTTGATGATTATGAAGATCAGGACCGAGACCACCAACAATGTCAGCAGCATCGTGAAAAAGCGATACACCGCATAGCGCAGCATGACCATTTAGCTGCTCCTGCTTAGTCGGCGAAAAAGAACTCGTCCGGGCGGTGAACGCCGAAATGCGCACCGGGCTCCCATGCCCACATGGCCTGTTCCGGCACATTGCGCAGACGGTTCGACACGACAATGGGTTGGGGTGCTCCGTTCAGGATACCAATGGCATAAAGCTGATCGGCGTGGATTTTAAGCATTTCCGTCCAGATTTCCTTGCGTTCGTCGTCCGTTGTGGCGACCTCCCAGTTATGGGCCAGTTGCATCAGACGTTCTGCCTCGGGCATGTCGGGGGCTTCCCCGGCTTCACCACCTGTCTGGTAGAACTGGCCCCATTTTGGCCAGGCCAGGAATACCTGATCGGTGGGCGCCAGATAGGTTGGAGACGTGTGTGCCTGCGGGATGCCGTCATCCCATCCATACCAGACCGATGCCATCGAGTTGCCGGCAAACACCCGGTTGCGCAGGATATCGCGATCCAATGGGCGCATGACCAGCTTGACCCCGATCTCACGCCAGGTGTCGGTGACGATTTGCAAGGCGTTTTCAACCTCTTGCCGCTCACCAGCAGTTTCGATCACCAGTTCCATAGGACGGCCATCCGGTAACAGACGGACACCGTTCTTGTCGCGCTCGGTCAGGCCGACCTCATCCAGCAACGCATTGGCCTGGCCGACATCGTAACTGGCCCAGGCGGTGGCATTCTTTTCATCGTAAAAGGGCGAGGCAGGCAGAACCGACATTGCACCGGGGTGCGCAAGCTTGAAATACAAAGCCTGGTTGATTGTCTCGCGGTCGATGGCAAGGGACAGGGCGCGCCGCACACGGACGTCACGCAACACTTCGCGCCAGGCGTCATCCTCGTAATTGAGGTTCGGATAGATCGCGATTTGCGATGCAACGCCGGTTTTCCACAGTAATGTCTTGTAGCCGCCTTGCGCCTCGCCTTTTTTCAGGATGGAAGCGTCGCGGAAATCCAAGCCCCGACCTTGCAGGTCGCTTTCCCCTGCATTGGTTTTGGCGGCAACCAGACCGGGGGCAACGATCTCCATCTCGACCACATCGATATAGGGCAGCTGAACCCCTTTGCTGTCGATACGGTGGTAATAGGGGTTACGTACGAAATTGTGGCGGATTTTCTTGCCGGAACTTGCGTTCAGCCACGGTTGCAACGTGGGCAATTCGTGATTGTCGAACTTGTACAGGTTGTCGAGCTTGTTGTGCAGCGCGGCCCAGCTTTTGACGCGGGCATCATCGACCAGAAAGGCAAGTTCCTCGGGGTCGGCATATTTCTCGTGATATCGTTTCAGGAACGCTGCGGGACGATAAATAAAGGGCGGTCTTGCCTGAGCCAGCGATTGTAGAAAACCCGGGTTAGGGTCCTCCCATTCGAAAATCACAGTGGTTTCATCCGGGAAGGTAACGGTGGGTGATTTGCCTTCGACTATCAGAAAATCCGGCGGGCCTGACGGGCTGAGCAATTTGTTGTTGGCAACGTCTTCCCACCAATAGCGGAAATCTTCCGACGTAAACGGAGAGCCGTCGGACCATTTGTGCCCTTCGCGCAGTTTCAGGGTGAACTTGCGGCCGTCTTCGTTTTCAAACGACGCCAGCAAATCGGGGATAATCTCGTAGTTCTGGTCGAAACCGACCAGCCGGGCATAGCCATAGACAACCATCTGGCGGATATCTTTGGAGCGCGTGATCATGGTGCGCAGGGTGCCGCCCTGTTTGCCAAACTCGCGCCCCTTTGCTGCCAGATCGACAATCAGCGGGTCCTTGGGCAGGCGCTCTTGAACGGGAGGAAGATTGCCCGCTTCTACTTCCGCGTTCCAGAACGCGCTTTCCTGCGGCGTCGGGATCGTCTCGGCCGTGGCGGGCAGCATCCCGATGAACGCCAGCGAAGCGGCCAGGATCAGGGGGCGAGTGGTCTTAAACATGGCAACGTACCTTATGGCCCGGTTCCAATTCCACCAATGAGGGTATCACGGTGTCCGAGAAACGAAAGGCTTCATCCCAACTGTCCGGCGCGCCGGCGCCCAAGGAAACCACTTGCAGGTCGATCGGGCGATTGATGTCGGGTTCGGGTTGAGCGGCAATCAGCGCTTTGGTGTAGGGGTGGCGCGGATTGTAGAAAAGAGTTTCGGGTGGTGCTTGCTCGACGATCAGGCCTCGACGCATCACGGCAACTTCGTCGGCGATCCGTGCAACAACGGCCAGATCGTGCGAGATGAACAGATAGGACAGATTCAGGCTGTCCTGTAGATTTTCCAACAGGGTCAGAATCTGCCCCTGTACCGATACATCCAGCGCCGAGGTGGGTTCGTCACACACGATGAGCTGCGGGTCGAGCATCATGGCGCGTGCTATCGACAGACGTTGCCGCTGCCCCCCCGAAAAGGCGTGTGGATAGCGTTTCAGCATGTCGGCTGTCAGGCCGACGCGCTGCAACATCTCGGCGGCCTTGTCGCGCTGCTCGGCGGTTGTTCCGATGCGGTGAATTTCCAGCGGCTCAGTCATCGCGTCCTGAATGCGCATCCGCGGGCTGAGCGAGCTGTAGGGATCCTGAAACACCATCTGCGCATTGCGCTGAAACGCCGTGCGCTGGGCGCGGGTCATGTTGTGCACCGTGACGGGATCGGCATTCGGCGCGGTGCGAAACAGGACTTCTCCGCCGGGATCGGGCAGTTCCGCACCCAACGCGATCCGCGCGGCTGTCGTTTTACCTGATCCGCTTTCACCGACAATGGCCAGCGTCTTGCCACGTGCAAGATTCAGATCGACCCCTTTGCACGCATAGATTTCCTTGTCGGCCTGCCACCCTTTGCTGGACCGCATCGTGTAGGTCTTTGAGACGCCCTTCATCTGAAGGATCAGATCGTCGCCCGGCATCGGTATGCCCACAGCAGCCTGATCTGGAATTTCCGGCGCAGCATCAAACAGTTGTTTGGTATATGGATGCGCCGGGGAGGTCAGGATTGGTGCGGCCGGGCCAGCCTCCATGATGCGGCCCTTGTGCATGACCACAACCTGTTCGGCCATGTTGGCAACCACGCCCAGATCATGGGTCACCAGAATAAGCGCCATGCCAGTCTCGCGCTGCAATTCCTTGATCAGCCCCAGAACTTGAGCCTGAGTGGTCACATCCAGCGCGGTGGTTGGCTCGTCCGCGATCAGCAACTCGGGTTTGGATACCATGGCCATCGCAATCATGGCGCGTTGGCGCATTCCGCCCGACAGCTCGAACGGGTAGGAGTCATAGGCGCGCTGTGGATCTGGAAAACCCACGCGCTCGAACTGCGTCAGGACCTTTTTGCGCGCTTCAGACTCGGAAAGCCCACGATGCAGCCACAGGACTTCACTGACCTGATTCCCAATCTTGTGCAGAGGTGACAGTGAACGCATTGGTTCCTGAAAGATCATCGAAACGCGATTGCCACGAATGCCGCGCATTTCCCGCTCGGAGACAGCTGTCAGGTTACATGTGCCCTTGGAATCATTCAGAGTTATCGTGCCGCTGCGTATCTGAGCCGTTCGCGGCAGAATCCGCAAGACGGCCCGGCACGTGATGGTTTTACCCGATCCCGATTCACCGACCAGCGCCAAGGTTTCCCCTGGTTTGACATCAAAGTTCACATCCGCGACCACGGAACTTCCCGCACCAAAGCCGATGCTGAGGTCTCTGACGCACAACAACGCGCTCATGCAGGCTTTCCAACCGTTTGGCCGCTTGGTGACATCGGTCGTTTCAACTCCCCGTGATTTTTTCGCCAGTGTCGCGCGGTTCCGCCTGTCTAGTCAAACCCGTTCTTGGGCTGAAATGTCGCGAAAATGTGAAACTTTGGGCTTCGTCGCTACACAAAGTCTTGAGAATTTGTCATCTAAGGCGGCGTCGGGGGCATCTATGCTTTCGATTGGTATCAAGGAGATATTTACCGGTGTCCAAGAATCAAAGCCGTCTGGACTTGTTTATCGATCGAATGGTGTCACAGCGCGCCTGTCTGGATCACGCGATTGCGCAAACGGCAGGCATGGCAGGTCCGGTGTTTGAACTGGGTCTGGGCAATGGGCGCACCTATCATCATCTTGTGCAGCATATCGATGGACGCCCTGTCTTTGTGTTCGAACGCGCGGTGGCTTCGCACCCCGATTCAACCCCGCCCGAGGATAGGGTGATCTTGGGAGATGTGCGCGAGACGCTGCCAGCGGCGGTCGACAGGTTTGGACCGACAGCAAGCCTGATCCATGCAGATCTTGGGGGGCATAATCGCGAAAAGAACGACATCTTTGCGCGGCTTGTTTCCCCGTTGATCGAGCCCTTGCTGGCATCGGGTGGATTAATGGTATCAAGCGACCGGATGTATTTCGAGCGGCTGGAGGAAATGCCGTTGCCCGAGGGTGCCGTCGAAGGGCGCTGTTTCATCTATCGGCGCTGACCAGAGAGAAGGGGCCTGCATGATATTCTACGATTGCTCTACGGCCCCAAACCCGCGCCGTGCTCGCATGTTCATCGCGGAAAAAGGGTTGGACATCGAAACGCACGAAATCTCGATTGCTAAGGGCGCGCAGTTGAGCGCTGAGTTTCGTACAGTGAACCCCCGGGCCACAATCCCGGTTCTGGTAACGGATGAAGGCGCAGTCCTGACCGAAAATCTTGGCATCGCCGCGTATCTTGAAGCGCGTTTCCCCGAGCCGTCCTTAATGGGCCGTACCGCTGATGAAAAAGGGTTGGTCTTGATGTGGAACGCAATTGCTGAGCAGCAGGGCGGTGCGCCTATCGCTGAGGCTTTGCGCAACAGCCATCCGGCGTTCAAAGACCGTGCCATTCCCGGCCCTGTTAACCATGCGCAGATCCCCGAACTGGCGCAGCGTGGGCGCGAGCGGGTTGCGTCGTTTTTCGAGCTGCTGGAGGCGCGGCTGATGCAAAGCGCGTATGTCGCTAGCGATGTATTCACTCTGGCGGATATATCCACTTTTGTTTTTGTCGATTTCGCGCGCGTCATAAAGATGCGGATACCGGACGGCAATACGAACACGCAGGTCTGGTTTGAAAGCGTGAAAGCCCGCCCAAGCGCGCAGCTTTAGGTTTGCAAAGCAATAGGTAGAGTTCTCTCATTCCGCACTGTACAGAAATGTCTAGACAGAACTGAACAGTGCTACTAGCGTCTTCCAAGATTCTGTTCAGGGAGGTCGGGATGAAATCCCAATATCGCGTAGTGGTCATTGGAGGGGGCGTCGTTGGTGCCTCGGTTCTGTATCATCTGGCCAAATTCGGCTGGTCGGATGTGGTCATGCTGGAAAGGCGGCGGCTGGCTTCGGGATCGTCTTGGCACGCGGCGGGCGGCATCCATGCCCTGAACGCGGATCCAAATATGGCCTCGTTGCAGGCCTACACAATCGACCTGCTGAGTGAGATCGAAAAAGAATCGGGCCAGAATATCGGTTTGCATATGACCGGTGGCCTGACTTTGGCCGGTACGCCTGAACGCTGGGAGTGGTTGCAGGCCAATTACCGCATCTTCCAGTCCATCGGTATTGACGACTGCGAGTTGCTGACCCCGCAAGAGGCACAGAGACGCTGCCCGATCATGTCAACCGACGGTGTTTTGGGCGCGATGTGGGCGGATCGCGAGGGGTATATCGATACAACAGGTACTGTTCAGGCTTATGCTACTGCGGCCAGGAAACGTGGTGCCGAATATTATGAGGAAACCAAGGTCGAGGAATTGATCCAGACGGCGGATGGCTGGCAGGTGGTGACCGATAAGGGCACGATCACCTGTGAACATGTGGTCAACGCGGCCGGGCTCTGGGCCAAGCAGGTTGGGCGCATGGCAGGGGTAGAGCTGCCAGTCTCACCGTTGAAGCACCACTATCTGATCACGGACACGGTGCCCGAAGTGGCGCAGGCGGACTTCGAGATGCCGATGACCGTGGACCTCGAAGGGTTCACCTATATGCGGCAGGACCAGAAGGGCGTTCTGGTGGGGATCTACGAGGTCGATCACGAACACTGGGCGATGGATGGCGCGCCGTGGAACTATGGCGAGGAACTGTTTCAGGAACAGCTTGACCGGATCGAGAACGAGCTGACATTGGGCTTTGAGCGGTATCCGTCGATCCAGAACGTGGGCATCAAGACATGGGTCAATGGTGCTTTCACGTTTTCACCGGATGGTAACCCGCTGGTTGGTCCGGTTCCGGGTAAACGAGGGTATTGGACGGCCTGTGCGGTCATGGCAGGGTTCCTGCAAGGTGGTGGCGTTGGGAAAACACTGGCCGAATGGATGATCCAAGGCGAGCCCGAAGCCGATGCCTGGCCGATGGATGTGGCGCGCTATGGGGAATTCGCACAGAACAAGCGGTATATCCGTGAAACCACTGGCCAGTTCTATTCGCGCCGCTTCGTGATGACCTACCCGAACGAACAATTGCCTGCGGGTCGCCCGTTAAAGATGGCTCCGGCGCATGACGCGATGACTGAGGCCGGATGCAAATGGGGCGTCAGCTGGGATCTGGAGGTGCCGCTGTATTTCGCACCCAAAGGGTTCGAGGAAACGCCGACGCTCAAACGTTCGAACGCGCACGACATCGTGGCGGCTGAATGCAGGACCATCCGTGAGGGCGTGGGCCTGATGGATATCACGGGCTTTTCCCGCTTTGAGGTTTCCGGCCCAAATGCCAAAGCGTGGCTGGATAACGTTATGGCTTCGAAACTACCCGCGCCGGGTCGTGCCAAACTGGCGCCGATGCTGGGCGAAGACGGGCGGCTCAAAGGCGATCTGACCGTGTTGAACTGGGGCGATGGCACCTGGTGGATCATGGGCAGCTATTACCTGCGCGCCTGGCATATGCGATGGTTCAACGATCATATGATGGATGGGGTCACCGTCCGCGACCTGGGAGAGGAGTATTGCGGGTTTGCCGTGGTCGGACCGAAATCGCAGGCGGTGGTCGAGAAACTGGCCGAACAGGATATCTCAAACCTGAAATTCATGGGCTGCGGTGATTTCGACATCGGCCTGGTCCGTGCCCGCGTGGCCCGTATGTCGGTGACCGGCGAAAAAGGGTATGAAATCAACTGTCGCTATGGCGATCACATCAAGCTGCGTCGCATTTTACTGGAAGCCGGTTCAGAAGAGGGAATCCGCGAGTGCGGTTTCAATGCGATGCTGTCAACGCGGCTTGAGAAAAGCTTTGGCATCTGGTCGGCAGAGTTCACGCAGGCTTACACACCCGGCATGACCGGCATGGATCGCTGGATCGACTGGGACAAGGAGTTCATCGGCAAGAAGGCCGCTTTGGCCGAACGGGATGGCAATGGCCCGGCGCAGGTACAGGTAACACTGGAAATCGATGCGTTGGACGCCGATGCCAGCGGGTATGAGCCGGTCTGGGCCAATGGCGAACGCGTGGGTTTTGTGACTTCAGGCTGTTATGGGCACCACATCGGCAAGTCCTTGGCGATGGCCTTGATTGACCGTGACAAGGTGGACCCGGGTACGGAACTGTCTGTCCATGTGGTGGGTGTGGAATGTCCGGCGCGAGTAATTGCGCCGTCGCCCTACGACCCTCAGGGCAAAGCGATGCGGGGCTGATCATGGCCGCTCCGGACCGACGACGCCGAAGGCGAGGGGGCGAGGCTGCCCCGCAGCCCAGCCGCGACGTGAACTATCGCCAGCTTAGGAACCCTTTCCCATTGATGGAGGTGTTCCCGGCTGACCAGATTGCGGACATGCACGAGGCAGCGTTGCGTACGCTCGAGGAGTTGGGTGTAAAGACCCTGCTTCCCGAGGCACGCAAGCTGTTCAAGCAGGGTGGCGCGCGCGTGGATGAAGACAGTGAGATGGTCTTTATCGGGCGCGAGATGGTTGAGGCTGCCGTTGCCTCGGCCCCCAAATCTGTCGCTTGTAGCGCCGGTTCGCGGCATCGGGATTTCACTCTGGAACTGGGTTCGCTGGTGTTTCAACCGGGGGCAGGCGCGCCGAACGCAACCGATCTGGAACGTGGTCGCCGCCCGGCGACAGGTCAGGATTATCTGGAGTTTCTGAAGCTCACCCATCATTTCGATGTGTTCCAGATGATCTCGCCTCAGGTTGAACCTCAGGATGTACCGACGCATCTGCGCCACTACTTCACGACACAGGCACAGATGGAACTGACCGACAAGTTCCCGTTCTTCTTCTCGCGCGGTACGCCGCAGGTCATGGATTGCTTTGAGATGCTGTCCACGGCGCGAGGTCTGTCGGATGATGAGTTCCGGGGCAACGCGCATTGTTACACGATCATCAACACAAACAGCCCGCGCACGCTGGACATTCCCATGGCGCAAGGCCTGATCGACTTTGCGCGCCACGGTCAGATGTCGATCATCACACCGTTCACCCTGATGGGGGCGATGGCGCCGATCACCGTGGCCGGGGCAATCACCCTGTCCCATGCCGAGACGCTGGCCGCGCTGACCTTGGCGCAGCTGGCCAGACCGGGCGCTCCGGTGTGTTATGGCACGTTCACCAGCAATGTGGACATGAAATCCGGTGCACCTGCATTCGGGACGCCCTCGCATTTTCAGGCATCACTGGCCGCAGGCCAACTGGCGCGTCACCTTGGCCTGCCCTGGCGGTCGGCGGCAGGGTCAGCGTCAAACAGCAACGACGTGCAAGCGGCGAATGAGAACCAGTTTGGCCTTTGGGGTTGCCTGATGGCCGGGGCGACTGTGATCATTCATTCCGCGGGCTGGCTGGAAGGGGGATTGACCGTATCCTTCGAAAAGCTGGTCTGCGATGCCGAGGTGCTGAACATGGTGGCCGAGCTTTGCGCGGGCGCGCAGGCGGGGCCCGCCGAGATTGGCTTTGATACCGCTTTAAGTGAGGTCGCGCCCGGCGGCCATTTCTTTGCCTGCCCCCAGACGATGGAGCGCTACACCACCGAGTTCTATCAACCGCATGTCCATGACTACGCCAACTTCGGCACATGGACCGAGCGCGGTTCAACAGATGCCAACCAACGTGCAACGGGGGTTTGGCAGGGTATCCTGAACGATTTCAAGGCCCCTGCCATAGACAATGATCGTTTTGGTGCCTTGCAGGACTTTATCGCACGTCGCACCGCAGAGGGCGGGGCGCCACCGGAGAGTTGAATGAACAACAAACCCATCCTTCACCGCGATGATCCCGAGGCCGAGCCCCTGATCGGCAATATCAAGGTCACCCGAGACGATTGGCTGAACGTAGCGATGGACGTGCTGATTTCGGACGGGGTGGACCAGATCAAGGTTCTTAACCTGGCCGAGCGGATGGCCGTGTCACGTTCATCCTTCTACTGGTACTTCAAGTCCAGACAGGAACTTTTGGATGCACTGCTGGCGCGGTGGCAGGCGACCAATACGGTTGCGCTTGTAAAACAGGCAGAAGCGCCGGCCGAAACGATAACGGGCGCGGTCTGCAATGTGCATCGTTGTGTCGTCAACACGGACTTGTTTGACACCGCATTGGATTTTGCCGTGCGCGACTGGGCGCGTAAATCGGGCAAAGTACGCCGTGCGCTGGACCAGTCAGACACACGGCGGCTTGAAGCTTTGCACGCGATGTTCGCCAGATACGGCTATTCCGAGATCGAGTCCGAAACACGTGCGCGCGTGCTGTATTACATGCAGATCGGATATGATCTGGCACAATTGAACGAACCCTTCGAGACGCGGATCTCGATGGTGCCGCATTACCTATACGCCTTTACGGGCGTTGAACCGAAACCCGAAGAAGTTGAAGAATTCAGCGCATATTCCCGGCGCTACTGGAAAGGAGACCCGACATGAGTCAACCAGACGCAATCATCATTGGCACAGGTGTGATCGGCGCGGCCATCGCGTTCGAAATGTCCAAGGCGGGCTGGAAAACCCTGTCTCTGGATCGCAACGCACAGGTTGGGCACGGTTCAACCGCCGGGTCCTGCGCGATCATCCGGATGCATTATTCCACCTTCGACGGAACGGCGTTTGCCTGGGAAGGCTATCATTACTGGCGCGACTGGGCTGACTATCTTGGACTGCCAGAGGGGGCCAATCTGGCTCAGTTCAGGGAAACCGGCTGCCTGGTCATGAAGACCGAGGCGAACGGGATGCTGGAAAAGCACATGCGCAATTCATCAGAACTGGATTGCCCGTTCGAAGAATGGTCGGGGGAAAAAGTGGTTGAACGCCTGCCGGTTTATTCGTTGGACAGCTTTGCCCCGGCGCGCCGCATGGATGACCCGGAATTCGGCCAGCCCAACGGGCGAAAGATGACGGGTGGAGTGTACTGGCCGCAGGCGGGATATGTCACCGACCCGGCCTTGTCGGCGCAAAACCTGATGGATGCTGCCAAACAGCACGGGGCCGAGGTCCGCACCAGTGCCGAAGTTATCGAGATCCTGACCGAAGATGGTCGCGTTTCCGGAGTCAAGCTGGCCTCGGGCGAAGAAATCCGCGCAAGGGTTGTCGTGAACGTGGCCGGGCCGGGCTCGGCTATCATCAATGGGATGGCAGGCGTTCTGGACGACATGACCATCAAAACCCGCCCCCTGCGGCAAGAGGTCGTGCATGTCCCTGCCCCGGAGGGGTTCGACTTTGAAAACGACGGAACCATCGTCTCGGACAGCGACATCGCCTGCTATTGCCGCCCGGAACACGGCAATCACATCCTTGTGGGATCTGAGGACCCGGAATGCGATCCGCATCAATGGTGCGAGGATGATGTCACCTATAACCGAGAGTTCACGGACCAATGGACCACACAGGCCATGCGATACGCGCAGCGTGTACCCAGCCTTGGTATTCCATCAAAAACGCGGGGTGTGGTTGACCTTTACGATGCCTCAACCGACTGGATTCCGATCTATGACAAATCCAGCTTGCCGGGGTTTTACATGGCCTGCGGGTCCAGCGGGAACCAGTATAAGAATGCACCGATTGCGGGTAAGATGATGGCGGCACTGATCGCGTATTGCGAAGGCGGAGCGGATCACGACGCGGAACCGTTGCAATTCGAACTGCCTTATATCAAACGGATCATCGACGTGGGCTTTTACTCACGCAAGCGCCCGATCAATGAGGAAAGCAGCTTTTCGGTTCTGGGCTAGTCGGGTTTTTGCAACAATCAAAGTCGAGCGGGGCAGGTTTACAGCTTACCTCGCTATGACCGACCGAAGGATCGGCGCATAGCTTCCAGGCTGCGAAACGGACAGTATACCCTGATGTTAGTTACGTTGCCGCGAAGGTGACCCAGGCCCAGACCATCGCCACATAGGTCAGGTTGTGCAGGCACTGATCCAGCCCAGCCGCACGCCAGAATGCGGCCTGCGTGGGCTCAAGTTGTTTCTTGTCTGAATAGCTGGCTTTCACGAAATCGATATTGAAGTGAATGACCCATTCAAGCAATTCGACAATCAGGATAAACAACAGCGGCGCGCCGAAAGCGGCAAACACGATGACAGAGCCCGCAACATGAACTGCTGCGTGCTGCGCGCGTCCCAAGTGAAAATACTCGCCTCTGCCAGAGAGCATCTTCGGTGTCTGGAGGTAGTAGTCAGCGAACATATGCTTGATCTGTAAAAGGCAAAGCATAAGTAGCACTGCGCCAATACTGGCAGTCAAAAGAACCCTCCCGATATCGTTCAAAACTGACTTTAGGCAATAACACGGCCATGCGTAAATGAACTAGTTCACATAAGATAAAGAAAATTCTCAGGTGGGAAAAAAATTGCATAACGTGTCAGTATGGCAGTAAATTCAAACTGTTGAATTTGGGCGCACGGCGTCCGGGCCGTGTTATCGGCCAGCAGTAGGGGCAGGTTCCATAGAACGCACGATTTTCCGCTTTATCTGGAAATACTCCAAACGCGATCAGCTGATCCTGCTGGCTGTGACGGCGACGTTGTTTCCGTTGCTCTATCTTACACTGGAGTTGCCCAAGCGTATCATCAACGACGCAATCGGTTCGACAACGGCCGAAGTGGATGTCTGGGGTTATACGCTTTCACAGACGAATTTCCTGATTATTTTGTGTTTTGCTTTCTTGGCTGCAGTGCTGGCGCACGGGCTGATGAAAATGCGCATCAACACCATGAAGGGTGTGCTGAGCGAACGCATGCTGCGACGGTTTCGGTATCAGCTGGTCAGCCGCGCGCTTCTTTTTCCGCAACCTTATTTCGAACGGGTCAGCCAAGGTGAAATGGTCTCGATGATCACGGCTGAAAGCGAACCAATGGGGGGTCTGATGGGCGATGCGATCAGCCAGCCGGTTCTGCAAGCCGGTCAGATGATCACCATCCTTTCTTTCCTGTTCTTGCAAAGCTTTTGGTTCGGGCTGGCCGCTGTCGCCCTGATCCCGGTACAGGCCTGGTTAATCCCCAAATTACAACGCCAGATCAACCTGTTGAACAAGAAACGCATTCAGGAAGTACGGGCGTTGGCTGCCCAGATCGGCGAAAACGCGGCAGGGGCGTCAACCCTACGCAGCAATGGCGGTTGGCGCTATCGCCGGGCTATGGTTTCCGATCAATTGGGGCGGCTTTTCACGATCCGCTTTGAGATTTACCAGAAGAAGTTTTTTATGAAGTTCATAAACAACTTCATCTCGCAGCTGACACCATTCATGTTCTACCTGATTGGTGGCCTTCTGGTGTTGCAGGGTTCGGTTTCGCTGGGGGCATTGGTTGCGGCGCTGGCGGCGTACAAGGATCTGAGCTCACCCTGGAAAGAGCTGTTGACCTATTACAACCAAACCCAGGACATGTCGTTGCGCTGGGAAATCGTCGTTGACCGTTTCGATCCGGCCGGATTGAAGGATGAAGTGCTGTTCGAGGGCGAACCAGCAGAGCGCCCCCACCTGAGCGGCGATATCGTGTTGAATCACGTTTCAGTTCGCGACATGGACGGAAATCAGGTGCTGGATGATCTGAATCTTACTTTTCCCGGTGGCAAGACGATTGGTATCGCCGCACCCAGCGAAGAGGATCGGCGCGCCATGGGTGAGCTGCTGACCCGCGAGATTTTGCCCGCTGCCGGCACGGTTCAGGTTGGGGATCTGAACCTGGCAGATCTGCATCAGGGCGTTGTGGCCGCGCGTATCGGGTACGCAACGTCCCGCCCGGTCATGTTTCAGGGAACGTTGGGTGACAACGTGATGATGCCGATGCGATTCAAACCCTTGGCTGAATCCTCAGACGACCCTGATTTTGCCGAGACTTTGCGGGCTGGAAACAGCATGGATCCGTTCAGGGTGGAATGGCTTGACCCGGCGCTGGCCGGGTTTGAAGACGCGACGGCGTTGCGCGACTGGTGGTTGCAGCTGATTGATGGAATGGGGTCCGGTGCAGCCTTGTTTCGGCGTGGTGCCGAACAAAGCTTTGTTGCGACCGAACACTGCGAACTGGCAAGGAAACTGGTCGAGCTGCGCCCGCTTGTTCGGCGGGCGGTCCATGACGCGGGTCTTGAGCAGCAGGCGCTGATATTCGACCGGAATGCTTACAACCCGGCGCTGCCTGTTGCCGAGAACCTGCTTTTTGCGACGCCCCGCGTGCCGGTGACGCAGGCGTTGCTTGCCCGGCAGAAGGTTTTCCTCATGCAGTTGCGAGAGCTGGGGCTGGATGAGACGCTGATCGCCCTGACCCGTGACGTGATCGAGATGCTGCGACAGATCTTCGGGTTCGACGGAACCGACCATCCGTTGTTCCGCAAGCTGGGTCTTGATGTAAAGACTTATGAGGCAGCTGTGGAGCTGGTTGAACAGACCCGCAAAGAGGGAACATCAGGGCTGGATGACGAACAGCTGGCCAGTATGTTGGCCGTGCCTTTCGTCGTCTCGGCTGAGCAGATTGGCCCGGCTTTCACGGATGAGCTGAAAGACCGCATTCTGGAACTTAGGCAGAGTCATTCGGGTAAGCTGTTGGAAAGCCTCAAGGACGCATTTGTTCCGCTGGATCCGGAAGATTTCGCGCCTGGATTGACGGTCATGGAAAACGCGCTGTTCGGCAAGGTCAGTCAGATAGGCGGCGCGCGATCGGATGAGGCCCGCAAGGTCATTGTCGACGTGTTGGAGGAGAACGGCGCGCGTCCTTTGGTGGTCGAGCTGATTTATGACATTCCGGTTGCTTTGGGTGGGCAGAGCCTTCCGGCGGTTTTTGCCGAACCTCTGGCGTTTACCCGCGCGACAATCAAGAAGCCAGATATCCTGATCCTGGAGCAGGCATTGGCCAGTTACGACATGAAAACGCAGGTATCGGTTTACAAGAAGCTGCGCGAGTTGCTGCCGGATGCCACGGTGTTCTACCTCAATGACCAGTTCGAAAACCCGGACGTATTCGACATGTTCGTGGAAATCCGGCAAGGTCGTGTCGTCTCGGATGGAGGACCGGTAGACGTGGGAAAAGACAGCGCATCTTCAGCAGATCTGGCGCGGAAACTGCGCGCGCTGGAGCAGACCCCCTTGTTTTCAGGTCTGGACCGGAGGCAATTGCGCCTTCTGGCTTTTGGGGCGCAATGGTTCGATGCCAAGCCTGGGCAGGTGGTGTTCCTGAAAGATGATCAGCCCACCGATGGCGCTTATGTAGTGCTGGAGGGAGAGGCAGGCCTGTACCTGCCACAGGAAGATGGACCCGATCAGTTGATCACCACCGTGGGGCCGGGCGCATTGGTGGGTGAACTTGGTCTGATCCGCAAAGAACCACGCGCGCTGAGCATGGTGGCCGAAACACAACTATCCTGCCTTAGGATCGGTGAGGAAGAATTCCTGGCCGTTGTGGAAAACGATGCGGCAACCGCGTTCAAGCTGATGCAGGTGATCGCCGGTTACGTGTCCAATTAGGCGTGATCAGCTGGCAGGCTCGCAAAACAGCTCGTACAGCAGACCGATCATCTGCGCTGCATTTCCATCGCTTAGCGAATAATAGATCGTTTTGCCATCTCTTCGGCTGGTGACAAATCCTTCCTCCCGCAGACGGGCCAACATTTGGCTGACGGCGGCTTGTCGTAATTGCAGCAAATCCTCAAGCTGGCCTACCGATTTCTCGCCATTCCCAAGGTGGCACAGGATCATCAGGCGCCCTTCATGCGCCAGTGTCTTGAGAAATGCAGCCGCGCGAGCTGCATTTTCTTTCATTTCTGATGGTGTGTCCGAGGTGTGTGCCTGAGGTTCGGTTTCTAGGAGTGTCACGTTTTGACCGTTGTGCCGTTAATCTTGGGTCAATATGCCTCAAACCCGTCTGTGTTGTCACCCCTCGGTTGCAGGGGCACCGCCCTGAAAAGCATTGCCATTAACGTAATCGCACGGCTCTTCCTGCATCTGCAAGTGCAAGCCGCGACCTTCATACGGGTGCGCGCGGGCCAGGTCTTCGTCGACATCGATCCCAAGTCCCGGCGCTGTCGGAGCGATCACGAAGCCGTCCTCTATTTGAATGGAACCTTTGATCAGCTGGTTGTGGAACGGTGTTTCAATGGTTTCCAGCAACAGCAGGTTCGGGATCGACGCGGCCAGGTGGATATTGGCGGCCCATTCGACCGGTCCAGCATAAAGATGTGGCGCCATCTGAGCATTGAATATCTCTGCTATAGCGGCGACTTTCTTCATCTCCCAGATTCCTCCGGCTCGCCCCAGCGCCGGTTGCAGGATTTCCGCAGCCCTGGCGCGCAGAACGGCTCCAAACTCGGCCTTGGTTGTCATGCGCTCTCCGGTGGCGATGGGGATACGGACGTTGCGGGCGACACGGGCCATGTCTTCGATCATATCAGGTGGCGTGGGTTCTTCGAACCATAGGGGCTGATATGGTTCCAGCGCCTGCCCCAGCCTAATGGCACCGGCCGTGTTGAACTGCCCGTGTGTGCCAAACAGCAGGTCGGCCTTGTCCCCTACGGCTTCGCGAATTGCCTTACAAAAGGCGACGGACATGGAAATGTCACTCATCGCGGGCATGTGGCCGCCATGGATTGTATAAGGGCCCGCCGGGTCGAATTTTACAGCGGTATAGCCGCGTCGCACCATTTCAGCGGCTGTTTCACCCGCTTGTTCGGGAGAGGTCCAGAAGTCGGTCAGATTGTGATGCGGCAAAGGGTAGAGGTAAGTGTAGGAGCGAATTCGCTCGTTCACCTTGCCGCCCAACAGGGCGTAAACCGGGCGGTCGCGATCCTTGCCCAGAATATCCCAACAGGCGATCTCCAACCCCGAGAATGCACCCATCACCGTCAGGTCGGGGCGCTGCGTGAAGCCGCTGGAATAGGCACGGCGGAACATAAGCTCGATGTTTTCGGGGTTCTCGCCCAGCATGTGCCGTTCGAACACATCCCGGATGACGTGGCGCATCGCCTCGGGTCCGACGGACGAGGCATAGCATTCGCCCCAACCGGTTATGCCGGTGTCTGTCGTCAGTTTGACCAATATCCAGTATCGCCCCCCCCAACCCGGAGCGGGTGGGGCGGTGACGATGATGTCGAGATCCTGCAGTTTCATCTCAGTTCCTCCGAGCCGGGAGATCAGGTTCTGTCGAACAGGATCACGTTGCGCTTGGCAGATCCGGTTTTGGTATCGGCAATGGCCTCGTTGATCTGATCCAGCGACCAGCGGCCCGAGATCAGCTCGTCCAGTTTCAACCGACCCTGCTCGTAAAGGTCGATCATCCAGGGGATGTCCCGCTGAATAACCACATCACCCATTTTCGAGCCGACAACACCCTGGCCGAGGGCTGCCAGAACAACCGGTTCATAGCTGGCCATGCCGCCCGAATGCGGCATTCCGATCATGATGGCCTTACCGCCGCGGCCAAGATAACGCGGGGCCTGATCATAGGCGGCGATTGCGCCGACCGAAATCAGAACCGCATCGGCACCGCGTCCGCCAAGGGCTTTGAACGCTGCCTTCCAGGGTTCTTTCAGCCTGGCCAGCACGCCATGGGTCGCGCCGAACTCCTTCGCGATTTCCAGCTTTTCTTCAGTCATGTCGACGGCCACGATCCGTCGTGCTCCTGCGATCCGTGCGCCCTGAATGGCGTTCAGGCCAACACCACCCGCACCGATGACAACGACATCCTGACCCGGACGCAAATTGGCGGCGTTTACAGCAGCGCCGACCCCGGTGATCACCCCGCAAGACAGAAGGCTGGCCAGGTCTTTGGGCAGGCTTTCGGGTATCCTGACGATCTGCCGATGGCTCACCACAACTTTTTCGGCAAACGCGCCGCAGGCCATGGCCTGTTCCAGCGGACCGCCGTCAGCCGTTTTTAGCGGGCCTTTGACGGTGTCGTACGGTGTTTCGCAATTTGTCGGGTGCCCTCCGGCACAGGTGGGGCAGGACCCGCACGCGCGGATCAGCGTCACAACTACAGGTTCGCCAATCCTGAAGTCCCCGGCGGCCTCTCCAACTGCGGAGATCACACCTGCGGCTTCGTGTCCGTAAACGGCGGGCAGGAACCCTCCCCAGGCACCTTCGGCATAGGATATATCTGAATGGCAGATGGCCACTGCATCCAGCGTCACTTCGACTTCGCCCGTGCCGGGGGGCGCCAGCTGAACCTCTTCGATAACCAGGGGTTCGCCGAATGCCCGGCAGACTGCGGCTTTGATTGTTTGCATGTTTTCCCTCATTCCCGTTGGCCCCACGGTGGCGTGGGAAAGCGTTGATCGCAAGGCGGAAACCGTCATGTGTGTGTCGTTGTTAAGCCACGACAGGCGGGGACCGGCGAAACAAAACGAACCCGGCCAGCATCAGCGCCAGTGCCAGCAGGAACGGAGCACCCGGCAGGTACAGCGGTGTGTCGGGGCGAATGAACTGCGCAAATACGCTGGTCATGACCAGGGGCGAGATTACCATCGAAAGCGCGTGGAGCGCGGCGAGGACGCCCTGCAACTCTCCTTGCTGCGAATCTGGTGTCGCTTTGGACATCATTGCCTGAAGTGCTGGTGTGGTGATTGCCCCGATTGCGGTGATTGGGATGAACAAAAGCGCAATGAACCCGTTGGTCAGAAAGGCCAGAATTGCGAAACTAAGAATTTCAAAACCCATCCCGTAGATGATGGCACCCCTTTCGCCGCACAATCGGATTGCGGGGCGGATCAGACCGCCCTGCACAACGGCCATGCCGATCCCATAGACGCCCAGTGACAGGCCGATCATCTGAGGGGACCATCCGAACCGCTCGGTGGTGAAAAAGGACCAGATAGCGGGGTAGACGTAGATTGAGACCGAATACAGAAAGTAGACCCACAGCATAGGTCGGATACCGGGCAGTGCAGCAATGGCGCGCAGCGAATTCACCGGGTTGGCGCGGCGCAGGTTGAAGGCGCGCCGGGTCTTGTCGGTCACGGTTTCAGGCATCACGAAGCAGCCGATGGCAAAGATCAGTGCCACCAGACCTGCCGCAGCCCAAAACGGGGCACGGGTTCCATATTCGCTGAGCAACCCGCCGATCACTGGTCCGAGCACAAATCCGACGCCAAATGCTGCCCCCAACAGGCCAAAGTTTGCGGCCTTGTCCTTGGGATCGGAAATATCCGCCATGAACGCGGCGGCGGTGGAATGCGTGGCTGCGGTAATGCCGCCGACGATACGACCGGCCAGCAACAGCCAGATACTGCCCGCCACTGCCATAACCATATAATCAAGCGCCATGACGAACAGCGACAGCAGCAGCACAGTTCTGCGGCCATAGGCGTCGGACAGGTTTCCAAGGATTGGACCAAAGATAAATTGCATCGCCGCAAAAGCGGTACTCAGCACTCCACCCCAGATCGCCGCATTGGCAAGCGAACTGCCCTGCACATCAACAATCAGTTGCGGCATGATCGGCATAACCAGACCAATGCCCATTGCGTCGATCATGACGATGCTGAGGATGAAGAGTGATGGCAGGCGCATGGAACTCGGGCAGGTGATCTGTTCGTGGCACCCTAGGCACAGTCACCGAAGGTGGGAAGACAGAGTTTTGCGTGCAGTCCGCCGCATCACTCAAATTTGCTTGCCAATTCGCTCAGCAGTCCGGCCAGTTCCTGTGGATGCGAGAAAAACGGAGAATGCGAACTGTCGATGGTTCGCCGCAGGTCCTTCGGGATAAACGCGCACATGTCCGCCTGATATTCCGCGGGGATCGTTCGGTCATCTGTGGTGCGGATATAGGCCTTGGGCACTTCGTTGAAATTCGTGCCGACCGGCAGTGGTGTTTCCTGGGGGCGAATGGCCTGTGGGCACAGGCGCGCATAGGCGTAAGGCAGGATATCGTCCGGGCAATCGTGGTAGAACAGCTTTGGGATGGCATCTACCGACACGGTGTAAGACAGCCCGTCAGACGATTTGTCAATCGCGTGGGCAATTGTCTGCTGCGGGCCGCGTCTGCGCATTTCTGCTAGCGAAAGGCCATCGTGAGGCACGTAGGCGCACAGAAAGATCAGGGCGCGCATGGCGTCCGGTCGAGCTTCGGCGGCGGCGCTGATCGGATACCCGCCCCACGAGTGACCCACGACAATCGTATCGGGCGTGCAGGCGTTCAGAACGGCATCGCGGCAATTTTCCAGCGTCACCTCGGACACCGGCGTTGGATCTGCACCATGGCTGGGCAAGTCGATGGCCCGGGCCGAATGTCCCAAAGCTTCCAGCGCGGGGATCAGGTCGCGCCAGCACCAGGCTCCGTGGCAGGAGCCGTGGACCAACAGGAAAGACGCCATCGCTGTTCTCCTTCAGATATGCCCGATATCGGTCAGAAACCGGGTCAGGATTGCTGCGTATTCTGCGGGTTTCTCGACGCAGGGCAAATGGCCAGCTCTGCGGATCAGTTCGAACCGCGATCCGGGGATGAGGTCGACAGTTTCGCGCACCAGATCGGGCGGGGTCGAGCCGTCCTCGCTTCCGGCGATGCCAAGCGTGGGAAGGCGCAGGCCGCTTGTGGGTGTATAGAAGTCGGTCCCGGCGACGGCAGCGCAACAGCCCAGATATCCGTCAAGCGGTTGGCTGATCATCATATCGCGCCATGGCAGGTGGTTTTGCGCTGCGCGGAAATCACGGGAAAACCAGCGTTCCATCGTGGCGTCTGCCACCGCTTCAATCCCGCCGCGACGCACAGCGTCGATCCGATCCTGCCAGACTGCGGGAGTGGCGATTTTGGCAGCGGTGTTCGACAGAACCTGCGCACGTATCTGATCCATACGTTTGACGGCCAGCCCCTGTGCGATCATCCCGCCAATGGACAGGCCGACAAAAACGCAGTCGCGAACCTTCAGGTGATCCAGCAGCGACTCGGCATCGCGGATCAGGGCGCCCATAGAATAAGGCGCCGGTGGAACCGAGGATTGCCCATGCCCGCGTTTGTCATACCGGATGATACGCAACCCTTTGGGCAGGTGCGGTAACACTGCGTCCCATATGTGCAGGTTTGTTCCCAATGAGTTGGCAAAAACCAGTGGCGCGCCGTCCGCCGCACCATCGACACGGTAATTCAGTTTCACGTCGCCCAGATCAGCGATCATCATGACTCAGGTCCTTGCAGCCCCGGCTTTCCAGGTGCAACTTGCACAGGTTTGGGATGCCTGTCAGGTCAGGAATTCCAACGCCCTGGCAAAAACATCCGGATCGACGTTACCACCCGATGTGACCACGATCACGTCGTCGCCCTCAATCTCGTCGCCCCGGAACAGGGCCGAGGCCAATGCGACTGCGCCGCCGGGCTCCAGCACGATCTTGAGGCGCAGGAAAGCAAGTGCCATGGCCCGCAGGGCCTCTTCTTCGGTCACCGAAATACCGGGCCCGCAAAGACGGTTTAGGATGGGAAAGGTGATGTCGCCGGGTTGCGGTGTCAGGATGGCATCGCAAATATTGCCTGATGCCGCGTTGTTGTTCTGAATCCGTCCCGTCGCCAGTGATCGTTTGACGTCATCGAACCCTTCCGGTTCGCACGGGCGTGCCCTTAGGTCGGGGGCGTGTTTTTCCAATGCCAGTGCAATGCCAGAGGTGAGGCCGCCACCACCACAACAGACCAGAACATCCGCCTGAGAAACTCCAAGTTCCGCGGCCTGTCTGGCGATTTCCAAGCCGGTAGTACCTTGCCCGGCAATCACCTGAGGTTCGTCATATGGCCGGATCAGAGTCAGCCCGCGTTCGGCGGCGATGGTCTCCCCGATCTCTTCACGGCTTTCGTTTGCACGGTCGTAAAGAACGACCTCACCTCCAAGCGCGCGGGTGTTTTCGATTTTCAGGTGTGGCGCGTCCGACGGCATGACAATGACCGAAGCAATACCGTGTTTCGCCGCCGCCATCGCAACGCCTTGTGCGTGATTGCCCGAAGAATATGCAATCACGCCGCGCTGGCGTGTGTCTTCGTCCAGCGCGGATATGGCAGACCAAGCTCCCCGAAACTTGAAGCTGCCCGTATGTTGCAGGCATTCCGGCTTGACCCAAATCCTGCGCCCGGCGATCGCGTCAAGAAATGGCGACGACAGAATTGGTGTCTCGCGGACATGTCCTTTAAGCCGTATGGCCGCGGCTTCGATCATTTCAAATGTGCTCATGCAGCGTTCTTCAATACCTTTTTGATGACATCCAGAGATTGCGGCTCATTCAAGAACGGAACATGCCCGCGATCCGGTACTTCGGCCGAGATCAGACCGGGATGCCGCCGGTGCATCTCAGCCAGTGTTTCTGCGCTCAGAACGTCCGAGTTTGCGCCCCTGATCGCGCCGCATGGAATATTGCGCAGCGCTTCAAAAAACAACCAATAGTCGGGTATAGCACCGCTCGCGGCCTGTTCCAGAAGCGCCTTGCGCAGGGCCGGATCATAGCGCAGCGCCAGCCCGTCCCTTTGTTGTTCGTATTGAATTTCGGCCTGTTTGCGCCAGATCTCCAGCGGAACCCTGGGAAATTGCGGCTCCATCATATGTTTCAGGGCGGCAGCAGCTTCGTCATGGGTTTTCGCGGTGGGTTGTGCGCCCACATAGGCCATGATCTTGGCGATGCCTGACGTCTCGATGACGGGCCCCACATCGTTTAGGATCACACCGGCCAAACGTTCGGGGTGGCTTGCCGCCAGTGCCATGGCAATCAGCCCGCCCCGCGAGGTGCCCAGAATGACCGCTTTTTCGATGCCCAGAAAATCCAGCAGTTCAATCGCGTCATGGGATTCACGAAAGATGTTGTAGTTCATGAAATCGGGGTCGTAGTCTGAGCGGCCGCGCCCCCTGTAATCCATCGCAATCATGCACAGCTCAGTGGCATGTGGTGCGAAATACGAAAAATCCCGGCTGTTTCTGGTCAATCCGGCCAGACACAAAAGCGGCGTGCCCGATCCATGGTCTTCGAAATAGATGCGCTTGCCGTCCGAAGTCGTAAAGTCTGACATCAAAGACCAGCCAGCTTGGGAATGGTGGTCAAATCAGACAGAACATGCGCTGGCGTCCACGGCAGCCGGTCCATTGGTTCCCCGATCCGATTGACCCAGGCGGTGACAAAACCATAACCGCTGGCCCCCGCGGCATCCCAGCCGTTTGAACTGACGAACAAGACTTCGTCGCGGGCGCAGTCAAACCTGTTCTGAACCAGATCATAGACACGGGAATGGGGCTTGAAGACCCCAACGCTTTCGACCGACAGCACGTCATCCAGCACATCGCCGATCCCGGCGGACTGAACAGCACCGTCCAGCATGGGCGGTGATCCGTTGGACAGGATGGCAGTCTGCATCCCGCCATCCTTGAGGGTTTTCAACATGGCAGGAACTTCGGGATAGGCCTGCAACTCCCAATAAAGATCCAGCAAGCGTTGGCGCAGTTCAGGGTTGCCCTGCAGGCCTGCAGCTTCCAGCGCCCAGTCCAGCCCGTCCTGCGTGACATCCCAGAAGTCCGCATGCGCATCAGCCACTGCACGCAGCCATGTGTATTGCAATTGCTTCAGGCGCCAATGTCCCGCGACCTCGGGCCATTTGTCTTTCAGTGCTTCGAATCCAGGTTCGCTTGCCGCCTGCCGGGCGGCGGCCGCAACATCAAACAGTGTTCCGTAGGCGTCGAACACGCAGGTCGTGACTGCCATATGACCCTCCTTTGATTGCGCGCAGGTTGGCACAACACGGAATGGGGGGGAAGGGCCAAGGGTTTACAACTTTGTGTCAATCTCTAGGGTTGGCCGCTTAACCCCTAAAACGGCCGGAGGCCACTATGACCGAAATCAAGCAAGGCGACACGGTTCGCATCCATTACACAGGGACATTGCTGGATGGCAAAGTCTTTGACAGCTCGGATGGGCGCGATCCGTTGGAGTTCGTGGTTGGATCGGGCCAGATTATTCCCGGTCTGGACAGTGCAATGCCCGGTTTGTCCGCAGGTGACAAGAAACGGGTCGAGATTGCCTGTACCGACGCCTACGGCCCGATCAACCCTGCGATGCGTCAGGAAATCCCCCGTGAGGGTATTCCCGAGGATATTCCGCTGGATCCGGGCACTCAACTGCAGATGCAGACACCGGACGGTCAGGCCGTGCCTGTGACAGTTGTGGACGCCAACGAAGCGACTGTAACCCTGGATGGGAATCATCCGTTGGCCGGACAGGATCTGGTGTTTGAGATTGAAGTCGTCTCGATCAATTGAGACTTAGTTCGGGTTGGAACTCCTGCACGGACTTCAGCCGATCAAAGCTTCAACAGCTGCACGTACCTGTGGCTGGGTGAAAAAGACAAACACCAGCAGCAATGAAGTCAGCGCGAGCAGCAGCACTCTGGCCCGCTGGCTGAGGAAACCGGATTTCTTCCGGCTTTGCACTGACCGTGCGTTGTTTGCAATGATTTGATCTAGCTTGCTCATATCGAAGTCCTGCCGCCCAAAGATGGTGAAATCTTGGCGGCGGCAGGGAAAGATATGGTCACATGAAATCGGGTTGTGGCATGCCCAGAACGTGGAAACCACCGTCAACGCGGATGATTTCACCAGACGTGCAGGCACCCGCATCAGATGTCAGGTAAACTGCGGTCCCGCCAACAGCTTCCAGTGTGGCATTCGAACGCATCGGCGCATTCTGATCACAGAACTTGTATGTCCTGCGCGCTCCGCCAATGGCCGCACCGGCAAGGGTTTTCATCGGCCCAGGTGAGATTGCGTTCACGCGGATACCATCCGGGCCAAGGTCATTGGCCAGATAACGGGTCGCCGATTCCAGCGCAGCCTTGGCAACACCCATGACGTTGTAGTTCGGTACAACCCGGTTTGATCCCTGATAGGTCAGCGTCAGCAGCGAACCCCCATTGTCCTTCATCATCGGATAGGCGCGGCGCGCCACCTCGATGAAAGAATAGGCCGACACGTCCATCGAGTGTTTGAAGTTCGCCCGCGTGGTATTCAGAAACCGGCCTGTCAGCTCGGACTTATCCGAATAAGCAATGGCATGAACAACAAAGTCGATGGTGGGCCAACGCTGAGCCAGTTCACCAAAGGCGCGATCCAGTGACTCGTCGTCGGTCACATCGGCATCCACCATGAAATCACTGCCCAAGCTTTGAGCGAGAGGTTCCAACCGCTTGCCGAACGCTTCGCCCTGATAGGTGAAGGCCAGTTCTGCGCCTGCCTCGTGCATGGCCTTGGCAATGCCCCACGCGATTGAGCGGTCATTGGCCACGCCCATGATCAGGCCGCGTTTACCTTTGAGAAGATCCGACATCACTTTCACCCGTTATACTTAGACAGAATCATGGACCCGTTAGTGCCGCCAAAGCCGAAGCTGTTGGTCATGACACTGTCCAGTCCTGCGTTTTCAACCACTTCAGTTGCAATTTCACCGGGCAAGATGCCTTGGGCGAGTGTGTCGACATTGATCGACGGCGTAATGAAATCATTGTCCAGCATGAGTAAGCAGAAGATCGCCTCAAGCGCTCCTGCCGCGCCTTGCGCGTGGCCAGTCATTGATTTGGTCGAGGAAATCGGCGGTACGTTGCCTTCACCGAAGATGCGGCGCACAGCCTCTACTTCGCCCACGTCACCGACAGGGGTCGAGGTTCCATGTGCATTGATATAGCCGACCTTGCGACCTTCGGGCAGTGTGTCCAGCGCCAGCCGCATCGCGCGCTCGCCGCCTTCACCTGAAGGGGCCACCATATCGTGGCCATCCGAGGTGGCAGCATAGCCGGTGACTTCGGCATATATCTTTGCACCGCGGGCCAGAGCGTGCTCCAACTCTTCCAGAACGAGGATGCCGCCGCCACCGGAAATCACAAACCCGTCACGGTTTTCGTCAAACGCGCGCGAGGCTTTCTCGGGCGTGTCATTGTATTTCGACGACATCGCGCCCATCGCATCGAACAGACACGAAAGCGTCCAGTCCAGTTCTTCGCCGCCGCCAGCAAACATGACGTCCTGTTTGCCCAGCATGATCTGTTCGGCCGCGTTGCCGATGCAATGCAGCGAGGTCGAGCAGGCCGAGGTGATCGAATAGTTGATACCCTTGATCTTGAACGCGGTCGCCAGGTTTGCCGAGATTGTCGAGCACATACATTTTGGCACGGCGAACGGCCCTATCCGTTTGGTTGCACCGGTGCTCAGAACCGTCTGATGAGCGGTCAGCATCGCGCTTGTCGACGGGCCGCCGGATCCGGCCACCAAACCTGTACGCGGGTTGACGACCTGGTCCTCGGTCAGACCGGAATCTGCAATGGCCTGAGACATGGCGATATGAGCGTAAGCCGCGCCCGGACCCATGAAGCGCAGGGTGCGTTTGTCTACGTGTTCAGCCACGTCAATCTTGAGCGTTCCCGCGATCTGACTGCGAAACCCGTGTTCTGCCATCTGTTCGCTGGCTTCGATCCCGGATTTACCTGCTTTGAGCGAGGCCAGAACCTCTTGGGCATTATTCCCGATCGAAGACACTACCCCCAGACCGGTGACGACTACTCGACGCATGTGCGCACTCCTTATTTCGGGTCGGTCAGGCTCAGGCCTCGGACAGAACGACCTTCATATCTTTGACATCATAGATCATCTCGCCATCGGCTTCGACGATTCCATCTGCCACACCCATGGTCAGGCGACGTGTCTGAATCGCTTTTTTGAAATCGATTTTATACGTTAGCATCTTGCGGTCGGGACGAACCATACCGGTCAGTTTCACTTCGCCCACGCCAACGGCCATGCCGCGCCCTTGCCATCCACGCCAACCCAGGTTGAAACCGGTCAGCTGCCATAGACCGTCAAGGCCCAGGCAACCCGGCATAATCGGGTTGCCTGGAAAATGGCAGTCAAAGAACCAAAGGTCAGGGGTGATATCGAACTCGGCCAGCACATGGCCTTTGCCGTGCAGGCCACCATCATCCGAGATGTCGGTGATCCGGTGCATCATCAGCATTGGCGGGGCGGGCAATTGTGCATTGCCGGGGCCAAATAATTCGCCGCGGGCGCATTTCAGCAGATCGTCTTTGTCAAAACTGCTCGGGAACTGGGCCATTCTTGCCGCCTCTCCTGCCGTGGGTCCGTTCGTAATATCTGGCCTCGTCTAGCACCCGTTTGCAAGGTCCTGCAAGAGCAGCGGCCACATCATGTTGTGTATACCGCGTTCTTTGCGAATGAATTTCATTTGAAATTGCCAACCATGCGCTCCTATATATAATGGAAGTCACTATGGGTATTGGATCAATGACACCGCAGAGCGGCGATATAGCTACGGGTTGGCTGGTGAACGCTGGCCTGCGTCCGACACGTCAGCGTGTGGCGTTGGCCGAGCTATTGGTGGGCGATGGCCGCCATCGTCACGTTACCGCCGAGAGCCTGTTTGAATCTGCCAAGGCGAATGGTGACGCTGTATCACTGGCGACGGTTTACAATACCCTGCGTGCGTTTTGCGACGCCGGCGTTCTGCAGGAAATCACTGTGGACGGGTCAAAAAGCTATTTCGACACGAACACGCATGATCACCCTCATTTTTATTGGGAAGACGAGGCACGCCTGAGTGATGCGCCATCGGACCAATTGGTGATCCAGCGCCTGCCCGAAGCGCCCGAAGGGGTCGAGATTGCCTCGGTTGACGTTGTCATTCGCCTGCGCAAAAAGTAGCGCCAAGACCACCTTTCAAACTCGCCAATAACAAACGTTCAACCTGATCAATGGTTGCGTCAGCGGGCCCTGTTCCGTGGCGCGCAAGAACAACGGATTCAGTTGCGTCCTGATTGCTGATCGGAACACTGACAAGACGTTTATTGTCATAACTGACCGGGCTGAGCGGGCTGGTATAGCTGATCCCGATCCCTTCGCCATGGGCGGCAAGACTGCGCTGGATCTCAATCGACGCCGCCCTATGCGCGACAGTCGGGTGCAGACCGTTGCGCCGGAAGAGACTGAGGATGTGTTGTGCCGACCAGCCTTCTGTTGACAGGATCAACGGGTGAGCAGCCAAGTCAGCCAGTGAGACCGTGCCTGCTGTCGCCAATAGATGATCCGGGGGCATAAGGGCCTTTGGCCGACTGTCGAACAGTTTTGCTCGTGTGAACCCCGCATCCATTGTCAGCTCGTAAGTGATGGCAATATCGATCTGGCCATCAATCAATCTGTTCAGCAGCCCTTCAAAGGACGCAGCAAAGTAAGTGATAGCGATGTTTGGAAAAGCATCGCGCAAATGGTGCAGGGCGGGTGCCAGCAGGAAGGGGGCGAGGTCCGTAAAACACCCCAGTCTTAGACGTGTCGTGCCCGGCGACGGTGTTTCTGATGACTCGATTTGGGCTGCGTCTTTCAGAAGGGTCTCGGCCTGATCGATGAATTTTCTCCCCTGAGGCGTCAGCGCCATGGCCGAGCCTCGGCGGCGGATAAACAGCGGGTGTCCCAAATGTGCTTCGACACGCGTCAGGGCTGTGGACAGGGCCGGTTGCGATACATTCAGGTATTGTGCGGCTGCGGACAGGCTGCCGTGGCGCCCGACCGCGCAAACATATTCGTACTGACGCAGTGAAATGTATAACATAAAGTTAATTATAACTTCGAAAGATATGATTTGAACAGAACACTCCTTCAACGCAAAAGATTGGAAAACGAATGGAGACCCGGATGCCTCACCCGCTTGTAACTCAAGAGATGATCACAACGTATCAGGATGATGGCGTCGTTCTGATCAAAGGGCTGTTTGCAGATTATGTGGATCAACTGCGCGACGGCATTGCCGCGAATATGGCAGAGCCTGGCCTGTATGCATCAGAAAACAAGAAAGAGGGTCAAACGGGTCTGTTCTTTGACGATTATTGCAACTGGACCCGCATCCCGCAGTTCCGCGAGGTGATCGAAAACTCGCCCGCGGCCGAGGTCGCAGCGGACCTGATGCAGTCGAAAAGTGTTCAGGTGTTTCACGACCACGTATTGGTAAAAGAGCCCGGGACATCCATGGCCACGCCCTGGCATCAGGATGGCCCATATTACTTCGTTGAGGGTCAGCAAACCATCAGCTTCTGGTCTCCGCTGGATCCGGTCAGGCAGGCGACGTTGCGCTGTGTCGCGGGCTCTCACCGGTGGGAGAAAGAGGTGCTGCCAACCCGCTGGGTTTCTGAGGAAGGTTTTTTCCCGGATGAAGGCCAGTACATCCCTGTGCCGGACCCGGATGCCGAGGGCATGAAGGTCGTCGAATTCGAAATGGACCCCGGTGACGCTGTTGCCTTCAATTATCGCACCCTTCACGGTGCGCGAGGAAACCACTCGGACAGCCGTCGCCGCGCCTTTTCTCTGCGGCTGGTCGGCGATGACGCAAGGTATGTAGAGCGTCCAGGCAGAACCTCTCCACCGTTTCCCGGCCATGACATGACGCCGGGGCAGCGTCTGCGAGAAGACTGGTTTCCGGTCCTGTTTCAGCGCTGAGGCGCTTCAGAACCATTGGCCTGATTCGATCAGGCCCAGATCCAGCAGCTGCCGCGAGTGCCATTCAAAAGGCACGGAGTTGCGCCAGCTAAAACTTGGAATGTCAAAAGTCGACCCGGCATTTGTTTTGAGCGCCTTCGCGGCGCGGAAGGAACAGATAGCCGCGGTCACGTTGTGATGCCATGGGCAGGAATAGGTATTGTATTCCGGCTCATTGAACGTGTGGTCGGATTTCAGGATCAGGCCCTTTTGCGCCTTGAACAGGGCGATGCGGTCGATGCGACGGCGTTCATAGGGAATGTGATCCTCGAACCGCCAGCGCAAGCCACCTGACAGGTCCACCTGACGGTCCAGTGGTTGGCCATCAGGGTCGTGGCGTGATTGGGCATAGTAACCCGTTTTGTCGAACAAAGCCTGTTCGGGGGCGACACCGTTGGGAAAAGCGGTCAGGTCCTCGGCATAAAGGTCGATGACGTAGCTCAGCATCGCATTGCGGCGTTCTTCGCTGTGAAAGGCCAGCATTTCGCCAATGCTGCGCGTTTCGCAAAACGGAAAGAACAGGTATTCGGCGTTATAGCAGTAATACATCCAGATGCCGGGTGCGGCCTGAATTATTCTGTTCAGGGTATCGAAAACCACCGTTCGGGGAACGCATTTCAAGGTGACCCGATGCACTCGGTCGGTCAACGCGGGCTCTAGTCGGAACTCCTGAGGCATGAAGGTGATAACGGATTTGAACCCTAGCTTCAGATGGTGATGCAGAGTGCTTTCCAACTCGACCTCGTCCTCGGCAAAGACCATCGCAACGGGGCCTTGCGCCATTGCGGGCTGCCCGGCTTTCAGGAAATGGTCGAGGGAATCGTATTGCATCGGCTGTTTTCGGTTTTGTCTTGCTGGAAAGTTCCGCCAAATTCGGGTAATTGCGCCCGCATTGCAAGCGGCGTTCGAAGCAGATAGACGACGCCGGTCCAGCGAATGCAAAGGCCCGTCTCATGTCCGAACCGAAGAAGCTGTTTATCAAGACCTATGGCTGTCAGATGAATGTCTATGACAGCGAACGCATGTCCGAGGCGCTGGGCGGGCAGGGTTATGTTGAAACCCAGACCCCCGAAGATGCGGATATGATCCTGCTGAACACCTGCCACATCCGCGAGAAAGCGGCAGAGAAAGTGTATTCCGAACTGGGGCGCTTCAAGGGTCTGAAGGCCGAGAAGCCTGATTTGAAAATCGGCGTGGCGGGCTGTGTCGCTCAGGCTGAAGGCGAAGAGATCATGCGCCGCCAGCCGCTGGTTGATCTGGTGGTCGGTCCGCAAAGCTATCACCGCCTGCCCGAGATGGAGGCAAAGACCCGAGCGGGCGAAAAGGCGCTGGACACGGATTTCCCCGAAGAGGACAAGTTCGAAAAACTGAAAAACCGCCCCAAGGCCAAGCGCGGCCCGACGGCGTTTCTGACTGTTCAGGAGGGCTGTGATAAATTCTGCGCCTTCTGCGTGGTTCCTTATACGCGCGGTGCTGAAGTCAGCCGTCCAGCGGATCGCATCATCCGCGAAGCCAATGATCTGGTCGAGCGCGGGGTGCGCGAGATCACGTTGCTGGGCCAAAACGTCAACGCCTATCACGGTGCCGGGGCAAATGGTGACATGACACTTGCCGGCTTGATCTGGGAATTGAACAAGGTCGACGGGCTGGAACGCATCCGCTTTACGACCTCGCACCCGAACGACATGGCCGACGACCTGATCGAGGCGCATGGCACCTGTGACAAGCTGATGCCCTATCTACACTTGCCGGTTCAGTCGGGTTCGGACCGTATCCTCAAGCGGATGAACCGCAGCCATACGGCGGAAAGCTATCTGCGGCTGGTCGAACGCATTCGCGCGGCGCGGCCTGATATCGTGATGTCGGGAGACTTCATCGTTGGTTTCCCCGAAGAAACCGAAGATGATTTTCAGGCCACGATGGATTTGGTCGAAGAGGTCAAATACGGCTACGCCTATTCCTTCAAATACTCCACACGTCCGGGAACCCCAGCGGCTGAACGAGCCCAGGTTGATCCGGCAGTGTCAGATGAACGGTTGCAGCGGCTTCAGGCCTTGATCACGCGTCATCAGCGGGAAATTCAGGACGGTATGGTTGGACGCACAGTCCGCGTTCTTTTTGAAAAACCGGGTCGCCTGCCCGAACAGATGGTTGGAAAGTCCGAATACCTGCATTCGGTGCACGTAAAAGGACCAGAGATCGCCACGGGTGACTTGAGAGAGGTCCGGATCACTGCGTCGGGGGCGAATTCTCTGGCCGGTGAGTTGCTGTAGATCGGTGTATACACCTCCCGGACACCATAGTTGGTGTTTGTTTCCAAAATTTACCCTTGATTTATTGCTTGGAACTATGCTCCGAGAGGAGCCATGGTTTTCGGGGCGCAAGGATTTGCGCCTGCAAATCGGCAATATGCCGGTCCCGGAAAACGGGATGAGGGAGGTACGAGTGACGACTTTCAATAGCTTTACGAGCCTGAGCAGGTTGAAAACGCTGACACTAACTGCCGCTGTTACACTGATTGCCAGCGCATCCATTGCCGGTGATTTGAAAGGTGAGATAAGCGATCCGGAAGTGGTCAGCCCGAAAAGATTCAGCAGCGATGTCAGTGCTTTTTATCTGGGGCTTACTGGTGGTTATGGCGCTGGTGGGGACGATCGATTTGGCCTGACAACACCCGGCGGACAGTTTGATATCGGTGATCAGGATTTGTCGGGAGCATACGGGGGGGTCCGGGGCGGCTGGCGTGGCATTCTACCTGCAAGGGAAGGGCGCGACTATGTCTACGGCTTCGAAATCGGGTATGAATTCGGATCTCTTGACGACACTGTCAGCAGGCGGATCGGCAGCGTCAATGTGCAGGGCGGAACAAAGATATCGGATGTTCTGGCAGTCCGATTTCGCAATGGTCTGACGAACCGCAGCGGACGAATTCTGTATTTTTTTAGCGTCGGATATCTGTGGGGCGATGTGGAAACAACCAACAGTTTTGCATCGGCCACCTCGGTTCAGAATTTCCCCGTGTCAGATCGGCGGAACGGCTATTCGGCAAGCATAGGGGCCGAGCATAAGTTGTCCGACAATTGGTCGATTACGGGCGAATATGAATATGTCCAGTTCCAATCAAAAGACATCCAGTTCAGTTCTGGCTTCTCCACAAAGTCCACACCAAAATACAGCGGATTAAGATTCGGGCTGAATTACACCTTCTGATGTTCATCCAATCGGCAACCAATCACCGTTAAATCGGCTGTTATGACATCTCAGCATTTATTTTTTAAACTGTGGCTTGCGCCTACCAAGATTTGTTGTCTACGCTCAGGGTGAACAGCCAAGACAGGAGAGCGGATTGGCCATCGGTGCCCTGACCCCACCGCAAGATGAAATGCCCCAACACGAGGCGTTCGTAGAATTTCCCGACAACCGATTGCTGATTGACCTGTGCGGTGAATATGACCGCAATCTGGCTGAGATCGAAACCAAGCTTTCGGTCCAGATTGTACGCCGCGGCAATCAGCTTGTTGTGATGGGCGATGAAGATGCTCAGAAACAGGCGGTTGAGGTGCTTCAATCGCTTTACACTCGGCTTGAAGGTGGGCGCGAGGTTGAGGCCGCAGACGTCGATCGCGAGTTGCGGATGGGTGTTTCGGAACAGGGAACCGGTAGCCGCGATGGCGATCAGCTTGAGATGTTCAAGGGCGGTTCGGTCGAGATCAAAACCCGCAAGAAGTTGGTTGAACCGCGCACCGACGCCCAGAAAGCCTATGTCCAGTCACTGTTCAAGAATGAGCTGGCCTTTGGAATTGGTCCGGCGGGGACGGGTAAGACCTATCTGGCGGTGGCGGTCGGGGTTTCGATGTTCATCGGCGGGCATGTGGACCGAATCATCCTGAGCCGTCCGGCGGTCGAGGCGGGCGAAAAACTGGGCTATCTGCCGGGTGACATGAAGGACAAGGTCGACCCTTACATGCAGCCGCTTTATGACGCGCTGAACGATTTTCTGCCCGGAAAACAGTTGGCCAAGCTGATCGAAGAAAAACGAATCGAAATCGCTCCGCTGGCCTTTATGCGCGGTCGTACGCTGGCCAACGCATTTGTGGTTCTGGATGAAGCGCAAAACGCCACCACGATGCAGATGAAGATGTTCCTGACCCGTCTGGGCGAAGGAAGCCGCATGGTCATAACTGGCGACCGGTCACAGGTCGATTTGCCGCGTGGCGTTCAATCGGGCTTGGCGGATGCTGAGAGGTTGTTGAAAACAATCCCGAATATCAGCTTCAACTACTTCACCTCGAAAGACGTGGTGCGTCACCCGCTTGTCGCTGCGATCATCGAGGCGTATGAGGCCGATGCGGGCCGTGAAACCACCTGAACACATAGCCCGCTAACGAGGCTGTTGCGCGGTAAGATGACCCTGGATCTCATTTTCGAGGACGAAAGGTGGCAAGATCTTGAGGTCTTGTCACAAAAGGCGATTAACGCCGTTCTGACCCATTGCGGTTTGGCCCCGGAGCTGTGCGAAGTCAGTATATTGGGATGCAACGATGCGCGGATTTCAGAACTGAACGCAGAATTTCGCGGTAAACCGACGCCCACCAATGTGCTGAGCTGGCCTGCGGAAGACCTAGCTCCGGATGAGCCAGGGCAATCACCACGCCTGCCAGAGCCGGATTTTACTGGCGAGATTGTTCTGGGCGATATTGCGATTTCCTATGACACCTGCGCCCGCGAGACGGCCGAGGCCAACAAGGCAATGAATGATCACGTGACCCATTTGCTTGTTCACGGAACGTTGCATTTGCTGGGTTATGATCACATTCGTGACCCCGATGCCACCTTGATGGAAGGGATTGAGGTCAAGATACTTGGCAAATTGGGTATTGATGACCCATATAAGGTATAATGTGGGTTCAAGACCCGATCAGTTGGAACAAGGTAATGGGCGATATAGAAGGCAGTTCTAGGGCGGCGCAAAGCGCGCAACCTCAGGACAGCAGTACTGAAACGGAAGAGAAAACCGGTCTGTTTTCTCGAATCCTCGAAGTGTTTTCGAGCGATGATACTCAACCGGACCAGACGGTGAACGGACAAAACGCGGCTGTGGCGCAGCCACGCGGGATGATTAACCTGCGCCGGATGCGCGTTGAGGATGTTGCCATCCCTACCGCTGAAATCGTCTCGGTACCTTCAACGATCACAAAAGATGAACTGGCGGATGTTTTCCGGAGCAGTGGTATGTCAAGGATTCCTGTCTATGAGGGAACCTTGGATACACCGCTTGGTTTTGTTCATCTCAAGGATTTTGCCCTGACCCACGGTTTCAACGGTGGCGGCAAAGAGTTTGATCTGACCTCGATGCTGCGGACGCTATTGTTCGTGCCGCCATCCATGCCAATCGGCGTCTTGTTGACCAAGATGCAAACCGAGCGGCGTCACATGGCATTGGTGATTGATGAATATGGCGGCGTTGATGGACTGCTCACGATCGAAGACCTGATCGAGCAGGTCGTCGGCGAAATCGCTGACGAGCACGATGCGGATGAAGACCAGCTTTGGGTGCAGGAAAAGCCCGGATGTTATGTGGTGCAGGCGCGTGTGCCGCTCGAAGATTTCGAGGCCGAGATTGGCCGGTCTCTGACCAGTCATGAAGACGTCGACGAAGAGGAAATCGATACTCTGGGCGGGCTTGTGTTTATGCTCTCCGGCCGCGTTCCGGCGCGGGGTGAAGTTGTCATTCATCCAGAGGGTCCGGAATTCGAAGTGATCGAAGCCGATCCACGCCGTATCAAACGGCTGCGCGTCATGCTGCCGGACGTTGCTGCATGACCCCAGTACGGGGCTGGCCATTATCGTTGAGATTGTTGGCCGGTGCCGCCCTTGGCGGGGTAGGCGCGTTTGGTCAGGCACCTCATCTGTATTGGGGCGCAACCGTTTTGGTTCTTGTCCTGATTGTCCCGATCTTCCTTGCCAGCGAAACCCGAGGCCGGGCGGCATGGGTCGGCTGGGCCTTCGCGACCGGCTATTTTGCCCATGCCCTCGGCTGGATCATTGAGCCGTTTCAGGTGGATTCTGAACGCCACGCCTGGATGGCCCCGTTTGCCTTGGTGTTCATGGCGGGCGGGCTGGCCTTGTTCTGGGCCTCTGCATTCGGCCTGTCGCGCAGAATTGGTGCCACGCCAGTTCGTCAAGGCATATTACTGGTTGCAGTTTTGTCCCTGGCCGAAGTGGCGCGGGGATATGTGTTGACCGGCTTTCCATGGGCTGGGGTCGCGCAAATCTGGGTGGACACGCCAGTGGCGCAGATGCTGTCTCTGGTCGGGCCGTATGGGTTGAATGTGCTGACCTTTGCCGCAACATTCCTAATTGGCGCGGCATTGGTGCAGGACAAACCCTTGGACGGTTTGGTGCGGACTCTGAGTTTTACCGGCGTTATGGCAGCGATGGCGATTGCCTACGGGTCGACGCGACCCGTCGTTCAGGGTGGTTCGCATCTGGTTCGCGTGATCCAGCCGAATGCCCCTCAGCATCAAAAATGGGATCCGGCATATGCGCCTTTGTTTTTTGCGCGTCAGGTTGAGTATACTGCAGCCTCTCCTAGACCTGACCTGATTGTTTGGCCCGAGACCGCAGTTCCCGCATGGTTGGGCAGCGCACAACCGTTTCTGTCGACTATTGCGGATGCCGCGCAGGGTGCGCCGGTGATACTGGGGATTCAGCGCGCAGAAGGTCCGAGGATTTTCAACTCGCTGATCTATCTGGATGAAACCGGGCGTCTGGCAGGGGTGTATGACAAACACCATCTGGCGCCATTCGGCGAATATGTCCCCTTGGGTGATCTGATGGGGCGTTTCGGGATCAGTGGTCTGGCAACTACAACCGGGCACGGGTTCAGCGCGGGGCCGGGCCCTGCCGTGTTGGACCTCGGCAAGCAGGGAAAGGCGTTGCCACTGATTTGCTACGAAGCCGTCTTCCCGCAAGATGTGAACGGTGCGCCGGGTCGGGCTGATTTCTTGCTGCAAATCACAAATGACGCCTGGTTTGGAACACGGTCGGGACCGTTTCAACACCTGGTACAAGCCCGGATGAGGGCAATTGAGCAGGGCTTGCCGATGATCCGTTCGGCCAATACCGGTGTATCGGCCATGATTGACCCATTGGGTCGTTTGACTGCGTCGTTGGCTCTGGGTGAGGCTGGATATGTGGACGCCGTGCTGCCGCAACCACACCGTCGCACGGCTTATGCACGTATCGGGGACAGTCCGATCGTTGTTGTCTTACTGTTTATTCTGGCGATGGCGCTGTTTGGTACCCGCGGCAACCGGGCAATTAGAGATTGACCCCAACTTTGGGCAAGCGTATGCGTCTGTGGTCTGTCACAACGGCTTCCTGGCGTGGCGGAGAAACCTTAATGGAGCACATTTATGTCCCGACAGAACTATACTTTTACTTCGGAATCCGTTTCTGAAGGGCATCCGGATAAGGTCTGTGACCGTATCTCAGATGCTGTCCTTGATGCATTTCTGAATGAAGAGCCTGAGGCGCGCGTGGCCTGCGAAACCTTTGCCACGACCAACCGCATCGTTATCGGTGGCGAAGTTGGTCTGTCGGACAAGGACAAACTGCACGACTACATGGGCCGCATCGAAGAGATCGCGCGCGAGTGCGTGAAAGATATCGGATATGAGCAGGACAAATTCCACCACGAAACCGTCGAGGTGACAAACCTTCTGCACGAACAATCCGCCCATATCGCGCAGGGCGTGGATGCCGCGGACAACAAGGACGAAGGCGCTGGCGACCAGGGCATCATGTTCGGCTTCGCGACAACCGAGACGCCTGCGCTTATGCCGGCACCGATCCAGTATTCGCACGCAATCCTGCGGCGTCTGGCCGAAGTGCGCAAGAACGGCACCGAGCCTGCACTGGGGCCGGATGCGAAATCTCAATTGTCGGTCGTTTATCAAAACGGCAAACCGGTCGGCGTCAGTTCGATCGTTCTGTCGACGCAGCATCTGGACGAGGCGCTGACGTCGGATGACATCCGCGCCATCGTTGAACCTTATATCCGTGAAACTCTGCCCGAAGGCTGGTTGTCGGCTGATACCGAATGGCACGTCAACCCGACCGGAAAATTCGTTATTGGCGGGCCGGATGGCGACGCTGGTCTGACCGGTCGTAAGATCATCGTGGATACCTATGGTGGCGCAGCCCCGCATGGTGGCGGCGCATTCTCGGGCAAAGACCCGACCAAGGTTGACCGTTCGGCGGCCTATGCCGCGCGCTATCTGGCGAAAAACGTTGTAGCCGCCGGTATGGCCGAGCGCTGCACCATTCAGTTGAGCTATGCCATTGGCGTATCGAAGCCGCTTTCGATCTATGCAGACACGCATGGCACGGGTCAGGTTGCAGATGCGGCGATCGAAAAAGCAGTTGGTGAGGTCATGGATCTGACACCCCGCGGCATTCGTCAGCACCTTCAGCTGAACAAGCCGATTTACCAGCGTACAGCGGCTTACGGTCACTTTGGCCGCGAACCGGATGCGGATGGCGGTTTTAGCTGGGAACGCACTGATCTGGTCGACGCGCTGAAATCCGCAGTTTGATCTGAAAAATCCAAAGCGCGCCTTCAGGGGCGCGCTTTTTTTGGGGCGGTGCACGGCCCTTGCAACGTACTCCACTGCGCAGTATGGCCACCGCCATGAGCACCGAGATCCCACAACGCCCGCGCAGAAACTTTTATGGCCGCTTCAAGGGCAAGACCCTGAAGCCCAGTCAAAAGACCTATCTGAACGAAGATCTGGCCGCCTTGTCGCCCGGCGCCGTGGACTGGGCCTCGAATCCCGAACGCAAGCCACTGGACCTGAACGATCTGTTCGGCGGCAAGCCGGTCTGGTTGGAAATTGGCTTCGGAGGTGGTGAGCATCTGGTGCACCAGGCGCAAAACAATCCTGACATTGGCATCATCGGGGCCGAGCCATACATCAACGGTGTTGCCATGCTGCTGGGCAGAATCCGTCAGGCAGGTGTTGAAAACCTTGCCGTGCACCCCGGCGATGTGCGCGATCTGTTCGACGTGCTGCCAGAGGCCAGCATTTCGCGCGCGTTCCTTCTCTATCCCGACCCATGGCCCAAAACGCGGCATCATCGCCGTCGATTTGTAACCCAGGAACATCTTGAACCGCTGGCGAAAGTGCTGAAACCCGGGGCGATCTTCCGGGTTGCAACTGACATTCCCGATTATGTGCGTCAGACCTTGGAAGAGGTTCCGCGCGCCGGGTTTGAATGGCTGGCCGAACGCCCTTCTGACTGGCGCGAGCCGTGGGGCGACTGGATCTCCACGCGATACGAACAGAAGGCGCTGCGCGAGGGTCGGACACCTCACTACCTAACCTTCCGACGCAAAGGCTGATTGCCGCTGGACCAACGGGCGTCAATTCGCTAATCGGCTTGAGCACTGATAGCGCAAAAGGAGCCCTCATGTCCGGACACGGCACGCCCATCCCGATGACCTCGCATCCCTGCGGCCCGCTGACCGGCACGGCCGAGGTGCCCGGCGACAAGTCGATTTCGCACCGGTCGCTGATCCTTGGTGCGATGGCCGTGGGTGAAACCAGGATTTCGGGTTTGCTGGAAGGCGAAGACGTACTGGATACCGCAAAGGCGATGCGTGCCTTCGGCGCTGAGGTCACAGAGCACGGAAACGGGGAATGGACAGTGCACGGCGTGGGTGTCGGTGGCTTCGCCGAACCGGGTCAGGTGATCGACTGTGGCAACTCGGGAACCGGTGTGCGGCTGATCATGGGGGCGATGGCGACCTCTCCGATCACGGCGACCTTTACCGGTGATGCCAGTCTGAACAAACGCCCCATGGCGCGGGTGACTGACCCTCTGGCCTTGTTTGGGGCACAATCGGTTGGGCGATCCGGCGGGCGCTTGCCGATGACCATCGTCGGCGCTGCGGACCCGACCCCTGTGCGATACGAAGTTCCTGTGCCGTCGGCGCAGGTGAAATCCGCCGTACTTTTGGCGGGTCTGAATGCCCCCGGAAAGACCGTTGTGATCGAGAAAGAGGCTACGCGTGACCATTCCGAACGGATGCTGGCTGGATTTGGTGCCGAAATCACGGTCGAGGATACCGACGAGGGCCGTGTTATCACTCTGACCGGTCGCCCGGAGCTGAAGCCACAGGTCATCGCTGTACCGCGCGATCCGTCCAGCGCGGCTTTTCCGGTTTGCGCGGCATTGATCACACCTGGATCGGATGTTTTGGTGCCGGGGATCGGTTTGAACCCCACACGCGCGGGCCTTTTTACAACCTTGCGCGAGATGGGCGCTGATCTGACCTATGAAAACGAACGCGAAGAAGGGGGCGAGCCGGTTGCCGATTTGCGCGCCAAGTACTCGCCCAACATGAAAGGCATCGACGTTCCTTCCGAGCGTGCCGCCTCAATGATTGATGAATACCCGGTTCTGTCTGTGGTGGCTGCAAATGCCACAGGCACAACGATGATGGGCGGCGTGAAAGAGCTGCGCGTGAAGGAAAGCGACCGGATTGACGCCATGGCCCGTGGCCTGCGCGCCAACGGGGTGACAGTCGCTGAAGGCGACGACTGGTGGTCGGTTGAAGGGCTGGGCATCGGCAACGTTCCGGGCGGCGGCACCTGCGAAAGCTTTCTGGATCACCGCATTGCCATGTCGTTCATGGTGATGGGTATGGGGGCGCAGAATCCCGTAAGCGTGGATGATGGTGGCCCGATTGCAACGTCGTTCCCGATCTTTGAACCACTGATGGCGTCGCTGGGCGCAAAGGTACAGCGCACGTGAGTTTCACGGTTGCCATTGACGGACCAGCGGCTGCGGGCAAGGGCACGATATCCAAGGCTGTGGCGGCGCATTTCGGCTTTGCCCATCTGGACACGGGCTTGCTGTATCGCGCTGTCGGAAGGCGGACCCTGGAAGGGGTTGACGCGCTTGAGGCCGCACAGGCCCTGACAGCGGAAGAACTTGAACAAGGCGACCTGCGCACCGCCGAGATTGCGCAGGCAGCTTCCAAAGTGGCGGTTCTTCCGGAAGTTCGTGCAGCCTTGGTCAATTTTCAGCGCGCTTTTTCCCGCAGGGCAGGTGGGGCCGTTCTGGACGGTCGTGATATCGGCACGGTGATTTGTCCGAATGCCGAAGTGAAGCTGTTTGTAACAGCCAGTGCTGAAGTGCGCGCCGAGCGACGCTTCCTGGAGCTAAGTGCAAAAGGCGCTGACGTAACCCGTGAACAGGTTCTGGCAGATGTCAGAGAACGGGATGCGCGAGATGCTGAGCGCAGCACCGCTCCGATGAAACCCGCTGAGGATGCCGTGCGGTTGGACACCACCGATTTGAGTATCGAGGCGGCGTTGGCCAAAGCCCTTGAGGTGATCAACGCAAAACTGCCCGCGACGCGTTAACGCCGCAGGCAAACGGGGCAGGTCTTACAGCTCGCCCACGGCGACGGTTTTGATATTCGCCCATTGGTCATCCGCCGTCTTTGCGGTGGCGACAACGTCCTTCAAAAAGGCTGCCCGGGTTTCCGCGTTCAGGAACAGAAACAGTTTTCCGTCTGCGACAAGGTATTGATCCGGGTCACCGTCAAACTTCTTGCCGACCGATACGCCGAATGAACAGAAGCCACCATGCTGCGGCAGGTATGCAGCAGGGTTTGCCTCGAACGCTTCACGGTTCGCGGCGGACGTGAAATAATAGGAGGCTCCGTCATAAGTTGACGAGTGAGTGGCGAAGCCTTCGACCGGGTTGCCATCATTGACCAATGCAACCAGATCAACGCCATGTGCGGCCAGTGGCGCACCAGCGGCTGAAATGCCGTTGGACACGTTGATTTCGTCAGCGGCAAAGGCCGGGGTGGACAGGGCAATTGCAGTCGCCATGGCGGCAAAGATGAGAGATTTCATAATATTTTCCTTTTGGTTCTGGTTTCGGGTCGACCTCTTTGTCGACCGATAAAGCTAAACTAGGGAAAGGATACGGAACGTTTAATCTCAGATACGTCACCAAATCTTGCAGATCGTACAAACAGTCGAATGGTTGGCGTTCACTCTCCAATTCTCCACCATCCATCCTGTGACGCAGGAAGCCGGGCGCCGCGTGACGCGCGAAAAGTTGAGACATATCACCTTTGCGTTGCATGCTGAGGCTTAGCCGCGTGGTTCGGTTCCCGGTACCAAGATTCCTTCGGGCAAGAACCTGCCGCGGACCATGCAGACTTTTTCAGTCAGAACCTGCTATCATTCAGGTTGCCATCTTGCATTGGGGATCAGCGCTAGGCAGGAGTTCCTGCGCGCGCTGCCGCGCACCATAGGCTTTGCACTTGCACCGGTTCAAGATTCAGCCTATACGCGCGCTGTCGATACAAGGGCGGTCAACGTCCGGATGACGTTTCTGAGCAGGGCCGGGTTAACTCGGCCCTTTGTGTTTGTTTGCTCGGGGCGCACCGGATCACGCCTGAAGACGTCATGAAACAAGACCGGCGGAGACAACCGCTCGGCCAGCAAAAACGTACTGTAAAGGAAATGAACGCCACATGGCTAACACATCCATGGAGGAATTCGAAGCCCTCCTGAACGAAAGCTTCGAAATGGACACGCCCGAAGAGGGTTCTGTTGTCAAAGGCAAGATCCTGGCGATTGAAGCCGGTCAAGCCATCATCGACGTCGGCTATAAAATGGAAGGCCGCGTTGATCTGAAAGAATTCGCAAATCCCGGCGAAGCCCCTGAAATCGCTGTCGGCGACGAGGTCGAAGTTTACCTGCGTGCCGCAGAAAACGCCCGTGGCGAAGCCGTCATCTCGCGCGAGATGGCCCGCCGCGAAGAGGCATGGGATCGTCTGGAAAAAGCATATGCCGACGACCAGCGTGTCGATGGTGCAATCTTTGGCCGCGTCAAAGGTGGCTTCACCGTCGATCTGGGTGGCGCAGTTGCATTCCTGCCTGGTTCGCAGGTTGACGTACGCCCCGTACGCGACGCAGGCCCGCTGATGGGTCTGAAGCAGCCGTTCCAGATTCTGAAAATGGACCGCCGCCGTGGCAACATCGTTGTGTCGCGTCGCGCAATCCTGGAAGAATCGCGTGCCGAACAGCGCGCCGAAGTCATCGGCAACCTGACCGAAGGTCAGAACGTCGAGGGCGTGGTCAAGAACATCACCGAATATGGTGCATTTGTTGACCTGGGCGGCGTTGATGGCCTGCTGCACGTCACTGACATGGCATGGCGCCGTGTAAACCACCCGTCTGAGATCCTGACGATCGGCGAAACCATCAAGGTTCAGGTCATCAAGATCAACAAAGACACTCACCGCATCAGCCTGGGCATGAAGCAGCTTCAGGAAGATCCGTGGGATCTGGTTGCCGCCAAGTACCCGCTGGGCTCGGTCCATCAGGGTCGCGTCACCAACATCACCGACTACGGCGCATTCGTCGAACTGGAAGCCGGTGTCGAAGGTCTGGTGCACGTGTCCGAGATGTCCTGGACCAAGAAAAACGTCCACCCCGGCAAGATCGTCTCGACCAGCCAGGAAGTCGACGTCATGGTTCTGGAAATCGACGGCGCCAAGCGCCGCGTGTCTCTAGGCCTGAAACAGACTCAGCGCAACCCATGGGAAGTGTTTGCAGAAACACACCCCGAGGGCACCGAGGTCGAAGGCGAAGTCAAGAACATCACCGAATTTGGTTTGTTCATTGGCCTCGAGGGCGACATCGACGGCATGGTTCACCTGTCGGACCTGTCCTGGGACGAACGTGGCGAGGATGCAATCCAGAACTACCGCAAAGGCGACATGGTTTCGGCCGTTGTCTCGGAAGTGGATGTCGAAAAAGAACGTATCTCGCTGTCGATCAAAGCTCTGGGTGGTGACAAGTTCGCAGAAGCCGTTGGCGGCGTGAAGCGTGGCTCGGTCATCACTGTCGAAGTGACCGCAATCGAAGATGGCGGCATCGAGGTCGAGTACGAAGGCATGAAGTCGTTCATCCGCCGTTCCGATCTGTCGCGTGACCGTTCCGAACAGCGCCCCGAGCGTTTTTCGGTCGGTGACAAGGTTGATGTCCGCGTAACCAACGTTGACAGCAAGACCCGCCGTCTGGGCCTGTCGATCAAGGCACGCGAGATCGCAGAAGAGAAAGAAGCCGTGGAACAGTACGGTTCTTCCGACTCGGGCGCGTCGCTGGGCGACATTCTGGGTGCAGCGCTGAAGTCGGGCGACTAAGCCCGGGGCGCATCCCAAGTATGATTTACGGCCTCGCATGGAAGTGCGGGGCCGTTTTTGTTGCGAATCAACATGTTCCAAACACACTGCTAAAACTCGATAATGTTCGCGCTTGAAGTGTGTAAATCGGCCCGTCGGGCAAAATTTCGCGTGAGAATATGGCAAAATAAGGCCTCAACACGCAGAGTATCCGTTCCCCCGTTCTGGGTTTTTTCCTATACTGTCAAAACAGTAGACCTGTCACACCGGCTGCCTGGGAGGGTATCTCGAATGATCCGTTCAGAACTGATTCAGAAAATCGCTGACGAAAACCCGCATCTCTATCAGCGTGATGTCGAGCGGATTGTGAACACCGTGTTCGAAGAAGTCACCGATGCCATGGCGCGCGGCGACCGGGTCGAACTGCGTGGCTTTGGCGCGTTTTCGGTGAAAAAGCGGGATGCCCGCGTAGGGCGCAACCCCCGTACCGGTGAAACCGTTCAGGTCGAGGAAAAATGTGTACCATTTTTCAAAACTGGCAAGTTGCTCAGGGATCGTTTGAACGGTAAAGCCTGACCTCATGATGCGTTACCTTCGATATGCTTTTCTTGGGACTCTCGGGATCGTTCTGATTTCCGTGTCCTTGGCGAATGTTCAGTCTGTTGAACTGAAACTGATGCCCGATGCTCTGGCCGAGCTTCTGGGCTTTAACGTCAGTACCTCTTTACCGCTTTTTCTGGTCGTTCTCGGTGGCGTTGTCGCCGGTTTGATCATCGGTTTCATGTGGGAATGGCTGCGGGAACATAAACACCGCCGCGATGCGACCGTGAAAAAAGGCGAGGTCCGCAAGCTTGAACGCGAAGTCAAGAAGCTCAAGAAAAAGCAGAACGAGGGTAAGGATGATGTTCTGGCCCTACTCGACGAGGCCAGCTGAGGCTTATGTCTACCGATGTATCCGTTAAAATCTGCGGTTTGACCGCATCAGAACATGTGCGTGCTGCGGTTGAAGCCGGCGCACGCTATGTCGGGTTCAACTTTTTTCCCAAATCGCCCCGTTACGCACCAATACCGCAAGCCGCGGCCTTGGCCGCCGAAGTACCAGTCGGCGTTGCCAAGGTCGCTCTGGCCGTGAATTTCTCGGACGCGCAGCTTGATGAGATTGTCGCTGGGGTTCCGCTGGATATGTTGCAGCTTCACGGCGGAGAGTGCCCCGAGCGTGTGGCAGAGGTCAAGCAGCGCTATGGCCTGCCCGTCATCAAGGCGATCGGTGTGGCGGAGGCCGAGGACTTGGCAGCGATTGATCTGTATTCCGAAGTTGCAGACCAGCTTCTGATCGATGCAAAGCCGCCGAAGAATTCGGAACTTCCCGGCGGCAACGGTCTTCCTTTTGACTGGCGGCTGCTGGCAGGTCGCAAATACTGGCGCAGGCCGTGGATGTTGTCCGGTGGTCTCAACCCGGACAATGTCGCTGAGGCGATCCGCATGACTGGTGCGCGGCAAGTCGATGTGGCGTCAGGTGTTGAAAGCGCGCCGGGCGTAAAGGACGCTGGACTGATACAGGCATTTATCGACGCGACGCGCTGATTTTGTTTGCCTCTGCAAGGGGGCAATATGGTGCGTTTTGCCATGGCAAATCCCGCGACGACCACCTATGACAGTCAGGTACGACGAGGGAGACACCCATGGCCAACGATCTTTTCAATTCCTTCATGTCCGGCCCTGACGAGCAAGGGCGCTTTGGCATATTCGGCGGGCGTTTTGTCAGCGAAACGCTGATGCCGCTGATCCTGTCGCTGGAAGAGGAATACAACAAAGCCAAGGATGATCCGACCTTCTGGGCCGAGATGGATGATCTGTGGGCCAACTATGTGGGCCGTCCCTCGCCCCTGTATTACGCGGAACGCCTGACCGAGCATCTGGGCGGGGCGAAGATCTATCTGAAACGTGATGAGCTGAACCACACCGGCGCACACAAGATCAACAACGTGCTGGGCCAGATCATTCTGGCGCGACGCATGGGCAAGACCCGGATCATTGCCGAGACCGGGGCAGGGCAGCACGGTGTCGCGACAGCCACGGTCTGTGCGAAATTTGGTCTGAAATGCATCGTTTATATGGGTGCCCATGACGTGCAACGTCAGGCCCCGAACGTGTTTCGTATGCGCTTGCTGGGGGCCGAGGTGATCCCGGTCACTTCGGGTCGTGGTACGCTGAAGGACGCGATGAATGACGCGCTGCGCGACTGGGTGACCAATGTGCGCGATACGTTCTACTGCATCGGAACAGTGGCCGGTCCGCACCCATACCCGGCGATGGTGCGTGATTTCCAGTCGATCATTGGCAAGGAAGCCAAAGAGCAGATGATGAAGGCCGAAGGCCGTCTTCCCGATACGATCATTGCGGCTATCGGTGGCGGCTCGAATGCGATGGGCCTGTTCTATCCTTTCCTTGATGACAAGGCCGTCAACATCATCGGTGTTGAGGCTGGCGGTAAAGGTGTGAACGAAAAGATGGAGCATTGTGCCTCGCTGACAGGCGGTCGCCCGGGCGTGCTGCATGGCAACCGAACCTATCTGTTGCAGGATGATGACGGGCAGATTCTGGAAGGCTATTCGATCTCGGCCGGTCTGGACTATCCGGGTATCGGCCCCGAGCATTCCTGGTTGCATGAGGTCGGTCGCGCGACTTACGTCTCGATTACCGACACGGAAGCGCTTGAGGCATTCCAGCTGTGCTGTGCCACCGAGGGAATAATTCCAGCTCTGGAACCCAGCCACGCCCTGGCGCATGTCATGAAGATCGCGCCCGAGTTGCCCAAGGACCACCTGATCTGCATGAATATGTGCGGACGCGGTGACAAGGATGTTCAGACCGTCGCAAAATATCTGAACTTCGATATGTCAGACACCGAAGGCCGCACTGCAGGGTGATTTCAACCAGGACCGCACCGGGGCCACATGCCCCGGTTGACAATCTTGATCGAACAAGTAGCGGGGAAAACCCGTCGGTCCACCCGTGATTGTAATGCCCCTTTGAAATGGCTTTCGAATCTGATTGCTGTTTTTCCGGGCGCAGCCGGATGTTGTTCCTGCCCTGGCGCGGCATCCGGTTTTGTCACGCGTGCTCGCCCTCGCAAGCGATCCTTTTGGACCCGATGGAGCCCGTGCAAAGAATCGTCCACAAGCGATATCGCCCTGTTCAACTTGTGCCAGAAGGTTTCCAAATGGTGGTCAGTGTAGCAACTGGAGCCACACTGTTGCAAAAATGCTGAACTGACAGCGATTATGTCCCTTCTGTTTTTGCAGGCGAATTTCCAGCGCTGCCTGTCTCACGGTTCTTTCTCCACGCGACGACACAGTAAAAATTGGGTGTTTCAAGCTGTCTGAGAGTTGGTTCAGGTCAAAACCCGGTTGTTCCAACAACACTGTGTGGTCCGCACGCCCTAGTTGAATCCCGCAGCGTTCTATACAGCGTCTTCCAATTGAATTAACTTCTCATTAACCGGCGATTTGCCGCCGGTTCTGGGGATGTCTCTGCGAAGACGGGGCAAGGATGACGCTGCTTGGGATGTGATTTTGACCCCGGGCACTCTGGTGTTTGGCACCCACGCGGTGCTGTAGGAGGTAATATGGTTTGGTCCGCAATCACGAGGCTGTCATGTCTCTGTCTTCTGGTTTCCGCGCTTTTGATGGGAAGCGTCAAAGAGGGTCTGGCATTTGGCAACCCGTCCTTTCCGTCCCAGACAGTCGCAACACCTAACGGCGGGCAGATTTTCTTTTCCAATCTCCAAGGCACTGCAACAGCGTTTATGTCTTTGGGCGTTTCGGGAGAAGGCCCCGGAGGATCGTTCTATTTCAACAATGGTGTTTTGACTCAACCTTCGATAACGCCGGCAGGATTGGCCAATCTGGGGTATATTGGCGCGACGATACTCAGCCAGAACGGAGCGGACTCCACTTACGCCACTGATGGCTATCTTGGGGTCATGTTCACCGCGCGCGAAACCGTCGGAGGGCCGCTTTACCTTTATGAAATCGCGCTGTCCGGCGTCACGAATACCCAGATTATCAACACGCGGACTTTGGCCGACACGACGCAGCCGACGGCCTCAATCGGTGCACTGACAACAATCGGCAACGGTACGTTCCAAGCGGTGATCACACTTAGTGAACCCAGCACAGATTTCACAGTGGGTGACTTGTCGGTTACCAATGCTTCAGCCACCCTGACAGGGTCCGGAACCAATTATGTCGCAACGTTGACTGCGCAAAATAACGGTACAATTGAGCTGTTTATTCCCGCTGGCGTTTTTTCTGATGCCGCCGGGAACCTGAATCTTGCATCCAACAGGGTCAGCACACAACAGGGCGTAACGGATACACAGCGACTGGTGCAGGCCTTTCAGAACGCCCGGGCCAACAGCCTTGTGACCAATCAGCCAGAGCTGACGCAGTTTCTTCAGCAATCGGGATCAGGTGCGTTGGACTCATCAGTGACGCAGGGATCGGGGTATCTGAAATTTGCAAGTGATCCAACTCAACCGGTCTGGTTCAATCTGTCCGGCAACTGGAGCTCGCAAAACGATTACGACAGTTCTTATGCCTTGGCCGTGGTGGGGGCGCATGGCTGGGTGAACTCGAACCTTCTGATCGGCGCCATGTTGCAGATCGACTATGCCGAAACCGAAAACGGCCCGGCCAGCGTGGATGGCACAGGGTGGCTGGTCGGGCCTTATGTCGTCGCAAAACTACCTAGCCAGCCGGTGTTTTTCGAGGGGCGCGTTCTGTACGGTCAGGCCGATAACGATATTTCCCCGCTGGGCACCTATACCGACAGTTTCGATAGCGAGCGCTGGCTGATCCAGTCGCGCGTAACCGGAGAGATGAAGCGCGGGAACCTGACGCTTATGCCGCTGCTGGACATCAGCTATGCCAGCGACAATCAGGAGACTTATACTGATAGTCTGGGCAACCTGATTCCGCAGCAGGATTTCAGCCTGACCACCGCACGGTTGGGCATGGATTTCAGCCATCCAATCCAAGTGTCGCGCGGTCAGATGATGCTGACCGGTGGTCTATCTGGTATTTGGAGCACAACATCCGGCACAGGCACTGTTCCTGGCGTGACACCGATAGGGGATACGGCCCGTGCACGCGCTGATCTGGGTTTTGACTACCGACTGGAAAACGACAGCCTTCTGGCCGCAAATCTGTTCTATGATGGTATCGGTGAAAGCGGATTTGAAAACTACAGTGTCAGCCTGATCTGGCAAATGGCATTCTGAATCCGCCGTGTGCTATTTTGGGAGTCCGTCAGGTCTTCGCCTTGTTTTGGAGCAGAATGTCGAGCGGTACGATTTCAAGCGCGCGTTGATGTGTCGCCTCCAGATGAACCTGTGGCGCACATCCTTCGTCATGAGCTTGCAAAAACCGGCTTGCACATAAACACCAGCTGTCACCTGGGCGAAGGCCGGGAAAGCCGAATTCGGGCCGTGCCGTGCTCAGATCATTACCCACATATTTTGAGAACGCCAGAAATTCGGCTGTCATCACGGCGCAGACTGTGTGACTACCCTGATCCTCGGGGCAGGTGTTGCACGCGCCATCCCGGAAAAACCCTGTCAAAGGGTCGCGTGAGCAAGGGGCCAAAAAGCCACCCAGTACATTTACACTGTCTTGTTTCTGCATAATGGCATCTTACAGACTTTCCGCAATCTTGCGGAACATTTCGATGTTAAGATCATTTACGCCGGGTTCACGGAACAGCCTGTCTGCACCAGTTGTCACAATTAGAACGCCCCTGGGCTGGTTGAAATAGATGTACTGACCATAGACACCGCGGGCCAGAAACTCTCCTTCATGTGCGCCGCGGGGAATCCACCATTGATACCCGTACCCGATCTCTCCTTGTGCGGTCGGTGCGCTGGGTTGGGTGGCTTCGAAAATCCATTCGGCAGGAACCAGTTGCTTTCCGTTCGCGATGCCGTCCTGAAGGATCATTTGTCCGAACCGGGCGAAATCACGCGTGGTGAAGTTGAGGCCACCCAAAACAAAAGCGACCCCTGCACCATCAGTGATGTAGTATCCGTCCCGCTCCAGCCCCAACGGTTGAAGTATCTTTTCCGTCAGAAGGTCTGCCACGTTCCGCCCGGTCGCACCGCGTATCACCATGCCCAGAACATGGGTGTCGATCGACACGTATTGCCAGGTTTCACCCGGCGTCGCAAAGCTGTCCCGCAGCGAGGCTGCGAAATCGTCCAACTCACCACCCAGCGCAACCACACGCCCCATCCGATTGATGTCGGAATTTGGGTCGAGATAATCTTCATCAAACGTCACGCCGCTTGCCATGTTCAGCACGTTGCGGATCGATGCAGCCTCATACGCGCTGCCCTTCAGTTTGGGCGCATATTTGACAACCGGGTCATCCAACGACCCGATTGCACCCTCTTGCAGCAGGATACCGAAAAGCGCCGAAAGATAGCTTTTGGCGACCGACCAGGAAATCCTCCGGTCATCAGACCCGGTTCCAAGATAATATTCCTCGAACCTGATTTTGCCGTCCTGCATAACCAGCAACGACGTGACCGCGCGTTCATCGATCCAGCTGTCGGTTCCCTCCGGCAGCTCGAACCCTTCGCCATAAGGCAGGTCCCAGGTAGGTGCGTCGCCACGCGGCAGGTTCACGGTTAGAAAAGCTTCGTCCATGTGCGAGAAATTGTGAACGATCTTCTCTTCAGAAAATAAAGCGTTTACGGCTAAAAGGCGCTGCAACTCTTCGCGTTTCCACAGCCCGACGGCAGTGGCGGCCAGAACCAGCGCCAGCACGATGCGCAGCACCCACTTCAAGATGGATTTCATCGCATTGCCTCCCTAGTTGAGCGGTATTGGAACGCGGGAGATCACATTCCGCAACCTCTACGTAACGGAAAGAGGCCGACGTGCTACCTGAATTTGTCCAAAAGCTTCTGCATCGCCGACCGGTCATCGTCCGCGGCGTCGGGTGCGCCTGTTGAAGGTGTGTCGGTTTTTGGGGCAGCGTTCTTTGATGATCGCGGCGGGGCAGTGCGCAATGCAACCGCATTCATGAACTTGCCGCCCTCGTCCTGTGCCAGGTAGGGTGCTCCGTCCGAAACACCCCAAAGAACGTCGTCCAGCCATTCGGCTTCGGATTTTGCAAAGTCGTTCAGGACATATCCCGACACCATTTCCTTGCGGCCCGGATGCCCGATCCCAAGGCGCACGCGATCATAAGCCGCCCCGATATGCTCATGGATCGAGCGCAGACCGTTGTGCCCGGCGTGCCCGCCCCCTGCCTTGACACGCAGCTTGCCCGGAGCAAGGTCCAGCTCGTCATGGAACACAACAACGTCGGTGGAGTCGAGCTTGTAAAATCGCATCGCCTCGCCGACGGATTGACCCGAACGGTTCATGTAGGTTTGCGGTTTCAACAGCAGGACTTTCTCGGTGCCAAGTCGACCTTCCGAAATCTCGCCCTGAAACTTCGATTTCCAGGGGCCAAACCCGTGATCCTCTGCGATCCGGTCCAGGGCCATGAACCCGATATTGTGCCGGTTCCGGGCATATTTCTGGCCCGGGTTTCCCAATCCAACAAACAGCTTCATGTTTCCGTTTTGCCTCTGTAGCTCCAAAGCCATTTCATGCCCGGAAATCGTCAGGAAATCCAGTCAGGCCTGATGACTGAACCCGTAAAAAAAACGGGGCTCACCCGAGCCCCGCTTCAAAGTCGGAAACATTTTTCCAGACTTATTCTTCTTCTTTTCTGACAACTTCGACTTCATCGGCTGCAACTTCACCATCTTCATCGTCGTCGCTGGTGGACAGACCAGTCGGCGCCGAGATGTTGGCAATCACAAAGTCACGATCGATGGTCGGTTTGGTGCCCTCAGGCAGTTCAACCGACGAAATGGTCACGACGTCATTGATGTTCAGACCGGTCAGATCAACAGTGATCTTTTCAGGAATGTCACCGGCGGTGCAGATCAGTTCGACTTCCGGGCGGACAACGGTCAGAACGCCACCCTTTTTGATGCCAGGGGCCACCCCTTCATTGATGAACTCAACGGGGATGAACAACGCGATCTTGGTGGTCCGGCGCAGGCGCATCAGGTCCAGATGGGTCGGCAGGTCTTTGACGACATCACGCTGAACGTCGCGGCAGATGACGCGCACGTCATCGTGGCCTTCAACTTTCAGGTTCCACAAGGTCGACTTGAACCGGCCCGCTTTCAGGCGCTTGAACAGGACGTTGAACGGGATCTGGATTGGCAACGGATCTTTGTCACCACCAAATACGATGCCCGGAACCATGCCGTCGCGGCGTGCCTGACGAGCGGCGCCCTTGCCTGTCCCCGTCCGTTCCAGAGCTACGAGATCAGGAATCTCACCAGCCATGATATATTCTCCAATGTTAGGGCGGGCATCCTCCAAGGCTGTATACCCGCGTGAAGCCGCGTCCTTAGCTTGATTCACACGATTTGGAAAGAGGTAATCTTGCCATGCGTTCAGCTGGGTTCCACCGCCTATCCTGGAGTGTCGATCTGGTGGACGGCTGAAGAATCCCCAGCTTCATCTGGCCAAAAATATCCCGGGGGAGGCGCCCGGAACGGGCGTCGGGGGCAGAGCCCCCCTGTTTAACCGGTTACGCTTGCCAGCGGCCCCCAAAGTTTTCGGGTATCAGCAGATTGTGGCGCCCCAACGCGGCCACGTTTTTCTCACCACAAAGCGCCATTGTGGTGTCAAGCTCCCTCTGGATCAGCTCAAGCGCCGTGGTGACACCTTTCTGACCCATGGCACCCAGACCATACACAAACGCGCGGCCAACATAGGTCCCTTTTGCCCCAAGCGCCAAGGCTTTGAGCACGTCTTGCCCGGACCGGATGCCGCTGTCCAGATGCACCTCGATATCGCCACCGACCGCATCCATGATCTCGGGCAGGACACGAATTGAGCTTAGCGCGCCGTCAAGTTGACGCCCACCATGGTTTGACACGACAATCGCATCGGCACCCAGCTTGGCGGCCATCCTTGCGTCCTCCGCATCAAGGATGCCCTTGAGGATCACTTTCCCGCCCCATTGCTCCATCAGTTTTTCAACCTTGGACCAGTCCAGGCTGGGGTCGAACTGTTCTGCGGTCCAGGCCCCCAATGACGATGCGTCCGAAATACCATGCACATGCCCCACGATGTTGCCGAACTCGCGACGCTGGGCCCGCAGCATTTCAATGCCCCAGGCCCATTTGGTCATCAGGTTGGCGATGGTTTTTGCCGTCAGTTTGGGCGGGGCCGACAGACCGTTTTTCAGGTCCTTGTGCCGTTGGCCCAGAATTTGCAGGTCGAGCGTGATCACCAGTGCGGAACATCTGGCATCTTTTGCCCGCTGGATCAGGCGGTTGATGTAGTCCGTGTCTTTCATTGTATAAAGCTGGAACCAGAATGGCTTGTCGGTATACCCGGCCACATCTTCGATCGAGTTGATGGACATGGTGGACAGCGTAAAGGGTACACCAAATTCTTCGGCGGCTTTGGCGGCCTTCATCTCTCCGTCTGCATGTTGCATCCCCGTCAACCCGACCGGCGCCAGCGCAACAGGCATTGAAACGTCTTCGCCAATCATTTGCGAAGTTGTGGACCGACCGGACATGTCGACCGCAACCCTTTGGCGCAGGCGAATTTTTTCGAAGTCAGTGCTGTTGTCGCGAAAGGTCTGTTCTGTCCAGCTGCCGCTTTCGGCGTAGTCATAGAACATACGAGGCACGCGGCGTTCATATATGCGTTTGAGGTCTTCGATATTGGTGATCACAGGCATGAAAACAGGGCTCCGCTCACTTTGGTTAGTTTTTCTTACCAATTCATTCCCAAGGCTGCAATGTCTTGACGTCACAGTGAAGGAACAAAAAACCCGCCGCGGTATCCGCGACGGGTCATCATTCTGGCATGTTGGCTGCGAAATCAGGCGCTGTGCGCGCCATCCGAAAGAGATTTCACAAAGGTCAGCACTTCGGCCACAGGTTTACCTGCGCCGATCTGGCTGACGATCGCTGACCCGACCACCGCGCCGTCCGACACAGAGGCAATATTGCGCGATTTCTCAGGCGTGTTGATCCCGAACCCCACGATCACCGGCAGATCGGTCGCGGCCTTGATGCGGGCAACCTCGGGGCCAACATCGGTTGCTTCTGCCTCGGCTGCGCCAGTGATCCCGGTGATCGAGACATAATAAACAAAGCCAGAAGTGTTTTGCAGAACACGTGGCAGGCGTTTGTCATCCGTAGTCGGGGTCGCCAGGCGAATAAAATTCAGACCTGCCGCTTGCGCGGGCAGGCAGAGTTCTGCGTCCTCCTCGGGGGGAAGGTCCACCACGATCAAACCGTCAATCCCTGCCGCTTTTGCATCGGCCAGAAACGCGTCGACACCCCGGCTGTAGATCGGGTTGTAATACCCCATCAGGACAATGGGGGTTGTATCGTCCGTTTCCCGAAACGTTCGTGCCAGATCCAATGTGCGTTGCAAGGTCATGCCCCGCTCAAGCGCACGTTGGCCTGCGGCCTGAATAGTAGGGCCGTCGGCCATCGGGTCGGTAAAGGGCAGGCCCAGCTCGATAACATCCACGCCAGCACCAGGCAGGCCTTTGACCACTTCAAGCGAAGTGTCATAGTCGGGATCTCCGGCCATGACATAGGCGACAAAGGCTTTTTTGCCTTCGGTTTTCAGGGCGGCGAACTTGGCGTCGATACGGGTCATCGGATGTCCTTGCACTCGGGTTTCGACCTGATGTGCAGAAACTTTGACCGAAAATCAATCCCGCCCAGACAGGAATGGATCAGAAGCCCAGATGATAGCGTACCAGCAGGGCATTCACGCCCGGGTTCTCGTCATTTGTGCTGGCGTTGGATTTATGGGTAAGTGCGACAGATACGCTATTGCCATTGTTCAGGTTATAGCCAAGTCCCAAAAGGCTGCGAATCTGGAAATCGCCCCCCAGATCATTCAGGTCGTTGCTGGCGTTATAATACCCAGGCATCACGCTGCCTTCCACGAACCAGCGATCGCTTAGCGCATACTGCCCGATCAGGCCCGCGCCGATATGCGTGTCCCCATCCTCATCTACGGTTAGGGCCGCGCCCAAACCGGCGCGAAACCGCGTGGCCTGATGAAATGGCGTGTGGTGGTATTCGATCGAGATCAGACCCTGATCTTCAGATGTGTCTTCAGAATAGTCCGCGTATCCGGCACCAAAAACTACGGTCTGGGCCTGGGCTGACGCGCAGGCCGTTGCCGCCAGTACGGTTGCAAGAAAAAAGTGCTTCATCTGTGTCTGCCAACAAAAAGTGATCGTGCGCTAATAACTGGTATTCGTAGCCGTCGTTTTTCAATTTAGACAAGAACACGTTTTCCAAACAATTTTGTGATGTGGCGAAATTGACTCTGCCAAAGAGCCGCCAGCAATCCCTTGCGCAATCAGGCGGACCTGCATAGAAGCTGCGATCGTATTCTATGCAGGAGGCCGTGATGGGCTTTAAAATGGGAATCGTGGGTCTGCCGAATGTCGGCAAGTCGACCCTGTTCAATGCGCTGACCAAAACCGCAGCTGCGCAGGCCGCGAACTTCCCGTTCTGCACCATCGAGCCAAATGTCGGGGATGTTGCGGTTCCCGACGCCCGCCTCGACAAGCTGGCGGCGATTGCATCCTCAAAACAGATCATCCCAACGCGGATGACTTTTGTGGATATCGCGGGTCTGGTAAAAGGCGCGTCAAAGGGCGAAGGGCTGGGCAACCAGTTTCTGGCGAACATTCGCGAAACTGATGCGATTGCCCATGTGCTGCGCTGTTTCGAAGACGGCGACGTGACACATGTAGACGGGCGCGTTGATCCGGTTGCGGACGCTGACACGATCGAAACCGAACTGATGCTGGCCGATTTGGAAAGCATCGAAAAGCGTCGGGCCAATCTGGTGCGCAAGCTGAAGGGCAACGACAAAGAAGCGCAACAGCAGGATCGCCTGCTGGCCCAGGCGCAGGCCATGCTGGAAAGCGGCAAGCCCGCACGTCTGGTCGAAGTCAGCGACGAAGACGCCAAGGCGTGGAAGATGTTGCAACTTCTGACCACCAAACCGGTTCTGTACGTCTGCAACGTGTCCGAGGAAGACGCCGCAAAAGGCAACGAATACTCTACCCGCGTGGCCGATATGGCTGCCGCTCAGGGCAATGCCCATGTGATCATCAGCGCCAAGATCGAAGAAGAAATCAGCCTGCTGGATGAGGACGAAGCCCAGATGTTCCTTGAGGAAATGGGACTGGAAGAGCCCGGCCTCGACCGTCTGATCCGCGCCGGTTACGATCTGCTGAAGCTGGAAACCTATTTCACCGTCGGCCCGAAAGAGGCCCGCGCCTGGACCATCCGCACCGGCACCGCTGCACCGCAAGCAGCAGGTGTGATCCATGGCGATTTCGAAAAGGGCTTCATCCGCGCCGAGACCATCGCCTATGACGACTATGTCGCTGCCAATGGCGAACACGGCGCGAAAGAGGCGGGTAAGATGCGGGCAGAGGGTAAAGGCTATATCGTCAAGGACGGCGATGTGATGCACTTTTTGTTTAATACCTGATCAATTGGGCTGTTCCTGTCGGGTGAGCGGGGTATCCTGCCCTAACCGCAGCATTGGAGCTTTCCTTGATCGAAATCCGCGACCTGCAACTGCTCAGCGCTTTGGCGCGGCATCGGCATTTTGCCAAGGCGGCCGAGGAGTGCGGGATTTCACAGCCTGCGTTTTCTATGCGCATCCGCAATCTTGAGGATCGGTTGGGTGTCTCCATCGTCCGCCGCGCCAACCGCTTTCAAGGGCTGACCGAAGAGGGCGAGATGATCGTCCAGAGGGCGCGGCGCATTCTGGACGACACCAAGGCGCTGGAACAGCAGGTGCTTGCTGCCAAGGGCGAGATTACGGGCACACTGATCCTCGGCGTGATCCCGACCGCAATCGCCTTCACGGGGCGGTTGGTCAAAAGGCTGCGTGACGCGCATCCTCGTATCGTCACACGCATTGAAACCATGTCCGCCACCGCAATTCAACATCGGCTGGACGAAGGCAGCCTAGATGCTGGGGTAACCTATGGTGACAGTATTGGCACCGATTTCCGACAGGTTCAGCCCCTTTACGAGGAAACCTATGTATTGTTGGTGCCCACGCATTTGACGGACCAGACCGGCCCGATTCCGTGGGCGCAGGTCGCAGAATTTCCGCTCAGCCTATTGGAGCCGCAGATGCAGAACCGGCGAATTCTGGACCGGGTGTTTGCCGAACAGGGGCTGCACCCTGACATCGTGGCCGAAACCAGCGGTTTCACGGCTTCGATGGTCATGGTGCGTGAAGGGCTGGCAGCGACGGTTGTCCCTCGGGTTTTGGTGCGCGCGCTGGGCGATTTGAAGGGAACGAAAGTGTTGCCGCTGATTGAACCTGTTGTCAGCAAACCGATTTGTCTGGCAACCCTCAGCCGGGATCCCGAGCTGCCAACCGTCAAGGCTTTGCGGGATGTGGTGACCTCTTTGCGGTGATAAGGCGTCGTTATCGTGCGATTGCGAAAAGCGATTTGACGATATGTTTGCCTGATGAGAGACGGAACCTCAATCGGAGGGCATCATGGCACCATTAGATACCAAGCCATCAGGCACACCCAAGGGCGTCTGGAAGTCAGGTAAAGGCAAGGGGCGGCACACACCCAAGGGCCGTCAGTTCACGGATGAGGCGCAGGCTGAAATCACACGCCTGCTGGGTGATCGCCCGCGTCGCCGCGACCTGCTTATCGAGTTTTTGCATTTGATTCAGGACGAACACGGTCATATCAGCGCCGACCATATTGCGGCGCTTGCCGTGGAAATGCGGATCGGTCAGGCCGAGGTCTATGAGACCGCGACTTTCTATGCCCATTTCGATGTGGTGAAAGAAGGTGAGACGCCTCCTCCGGCATTGACCATCCGGGTTTGTGATTCCCTCTCCTGCGAAATGGCCGGTGCCCAGCAGTTGCAGAAGGCGCTGGAAGACGGTTTGGACCCTGCCGAAGTTCGCGTTGTTCGCGCGCCCTGCATGGGGCGTTGCGATACCGCTCCGGTATTGGAGATTGGCCACAACCACATCGACCATGCGACCCCCGAAAAGGTGCAGTCGGCGATTGCGGCAGGGGACACCCATGCGCATCTGCCCAACTATGAGACCTTCGAGGCCTATGAGGCCAACGGCGGCTACACCAAGCTGAAAGATCTGCGCGACGGCGGGAACTGGGAAGAAGTCCAGGAAACTGTTCTGGCCTCGGGCCTGCGTGGTCTGGGCGGTGCTGGCTTCCCGTCGGGCAAGAAATGGGGCTTTGTTCGCATGAACGACGGCCCGCGCTATCTGGCCGTGAACGGCGATGAGGGTGAACCCGGCACATTCAAAGACCGCTATTACCTGGAGCGCACACCGCATGTCTTCTTGGAAGGTATGCTGATCGCGGCATGGGCGGTCGAGGCCGAGACCTGCTTCATCTACATGCGCGACGAATACCCGGCAGTGCTGGAAATTCTGCGTCGTGAGATTGCGGCATTGGAAGATGCCAGTATCGTCGCAGAGGGATACATTGACCTGCGCCGGGGTGCCGGTGCCTATATCTGCGGCGAAGAATCCGCGATGATCGAATCGATTGAGGGCAAGAAGGGCCTGCCGCGCCATCGTCCGCCGTTCGTGGCGCAGGTTGGGGTCTTTAACCGTCCAACCTTGGTGCACAATGTCGAGACGCTTTATTGGGTCTCAAAAATCTGCCGCGAAGGGCCGCAGATTCTGAACTCTGTTGAAAAGAACGGCCGCAAGGGCCTGCGCAGTTATTCGGTCTCGGGGCGTGTGGCGAAGCCGGGCGTTTACCTGCTGCCCGCAGGCTCGACTATTCTTGATGTGATTGATGCCGCCGGCGGCATGGCTGATGGCCATGTGTTCAAGGCGTATCAACCGGGCGGGCCGTCGTCAGGTCTTCTCCCCTCGGGCATTGACGACGTCCCGCTCGATTTCGACACGCTTCAGCCGCTTGGCACTTTCATCGGGTCTGCCGCCGTTGTGGTTCTGTCCGATCAGGACACCGCCCGCGATGCTGCGCTGAACATGCTGCGGTTCTTCGAGGATGAAAGCTGTGGCCAGTGCACCCCCTGCCGGGCAGGCTGCGAAAAGGCGGTCAAGCTGATGCAGGCCGACAAGTGGGATACCGATCTGTTGGAAGATTTGTGCCAGGTCATGGGTGATGCCTCGATCTGCGGTCTGGGGCAGGCGGCCCCGAACCCCATCCGTCTGGTCATGAAACATTTCGCTGACGAAATCTGAGGGAGACAGAGCCATGCTTGACGCAAGCCCAACCAAGACCGTCACCTTCAACCTGAACGGCGATGACGTCACTGTGCCCGAGGGCACCACGATCTGGGAAGCGGCCAATGGCCGGGGCCTGGTGATCCCGCATCTGTGCCACAAGCCTGCACCGGGATACCGCCCCGATGGCAACTGCCGCGCCTGCATGGTCGAGGTGGAGGGCGAGCGTACTTTGGTCGCCTCGTGCATCCGCCCGGCGGCCGATGGGATGGTGGTCAAGACCGACACCGACCGCGCCGAAAAATCGCGTGCCATGGTGATGGAATTGCTCGTGGCTGACCAGCCCGAGCAGCCGCATGACGTATCCAGCCATTTCTGGGATATGGCCAAGTTGAACGATGTCAGCAACAGCCGCTTTCCTGCGAAAGAGGCCGAGAAAATCCCGCTGCTGGATGACAGCCATGTGGCGATGCGTGTCAATCTGGATGCGTGTATCAACTGCAATCTTTGTGTTCGGGCCTGCCGCGAAGTGCAGGTGAATGACGTGATTGGCATGGCCGGTCGTGGTCATACGGCGCAGGTGGTGTTTGACCAGAATGATCCGATGGGTACCTCCTCCTGTGTTGCTTGCGGTGAATGTGTTCAGGCCTGCCCCACCGGTGCACTGATGCCTGCGACCGTGCTGGACGACCAGCAGCAGGGGGACAGCAAGGATTACGATAGCGAGACCGAAAGCGTATGCCCGTTCTGCGGTGTGGGCTGCAAGGTGTCGCTGAAGGTCAAGGACGGCAAGGTGAAGTATGTCGAGGGCATCAACGGCCCCGCAAACGAAGGTCGTTTGTGCGTTAAAGGTCGCTTTGGCTTTGACTACATCCACCACCCACACCGCCTGACCAAACCGCTGATCCGGCGCGAGGATGCGCCCGCCAAGGGGCTGAACGTCGATCCGGGCGATCTGTCGACCCATTTCCGTGAAGCGACCTGGGAAGAGGCGATGGATCTGGCCGCGACCAAGCTGATGGCCCTGCGTGCCAAAGACCCACGCTCGGTTGCAGGCTTCGGTTCGGCCAAGTGTACCAACGAAGAGGCGTATCTGTTCCAGAAGTTCATCCGTCAGGGCTTCAAGCACAACAATGTCGATCACTGCACCCGTTTGTGCCACGCCTCATCCGTTGCGGCGCTGATCGAGAATGTGGGTTCGGGCGCGGTGACGGCGACCTTCAACGAGATCGAGAACGCCGATGTGGCGATCATCATCGGTTCAAATCCGATCGAGAACCACCCTGTCGCGGCGACCTATTTCAAGCAGTTCGCCAAGCGTGGCGGCAAGCTGATCGTGATGGACCCCCGCGGCGTTGGTATGCGCAAGTTCGCCGACGAAATGCTGCAGTTCCGCCCCGGCGCGGATGTCTCGATGCTGAACGCGATCATGAACGTGATCGTCGAGGAAGAGCTGTATGACAGCCAGTACATCCATCGCTGGACCGAGAACTGGGAGGCCGAGAAAGAGCACCTGCGCGCCTTCACGCCCGAAGCGATGGCACCGATCTGTGGTATTGAACCGGATCAACTGCGCCGGGTCGCCCGCACCTTTGCGCAGGCCAAAGCGGGCCTGATCTTCTGGGGCATGGGCGTCAGCCAACATATTCACGGCACCGACAACTCGCGCTGTCTGATTTCGCTGGCTCTGATGACCGGCAATGTCGGTAAACCCGGCGCAGGCCTGCACCCTTTGCGAGGGCAAAACAACGTGCAGGGCGCATCGGATGCGGGCCTGATCCCGATGTTCCTGCCGGACTATCAGTCGGTGACTGACGACGGTGTTCGGGCCAAGTTCAATGATGTCTGGCATTCGGATGACTTTTCGAACGAGAAGGGTCTGACGGTGACCGAGATTATCGATCAGGCATATGCGGGCAACATCAAGGGCATGTATATTCAGGGTGAAAACCCGGCCATGTCCGATCCGGATGTGAACCACGCCCGCGCGGCACTGGCCAAACTGGATCTGATGATCGTGCAGGACATCTTCCTGACCGAGACGGCGAACTATGCCGATATCATCCTGCCTGCCTCCGCGCTCTATGAAAAGAACGGCACGGTGTCGAACACCAACCGTCAGGTACAGCGTGTACGGCCTGCCGTTACTCCTCCGGGTGAGGCGCGCGAAGATTGGAAGATCACGGTTGAGCTGGCACAGCGCATCGGGCTGAATTGGGACTACACCGATGTGTCGCAGGTCTTTGCCGAGATGAAACTGACCATGGCGTCGCTTGACAACATCACGTGGGAGCGTCTGGAGACCGAGACGATTACCTACCCGTCACTCAGCGACACCGATCCGGGTCAGGCCATCGTGTTCGGGGATGGTTTCCCCCGTTCGGGCGGCAAGGCGAAGTTCACTCCCGCCAGCGTCATTCCGCCGGATGAGGCCCCGAACGAGGAATACCCGATGATCGCCACCACTGGCCGTCAACTGGAACATTGGCACACCGGCTCGATGACCCGCCGGTCCAATGTTCTGGACGCGGTGGAGCCGGAGGCGAACTGTTCGATGAATCCACGTACGCTCAAGCTTATGGGAATCAAGCCGGGCGATATGATCCGCCTGACCACACGTCGTGGTTCGATTGAGATCATGGTTCGCGCGGACCGGGCGATTGCCGAGGATATGGTGTTCATCCCGTTTGCCTATGTTGAGGCGGCGGCGAACATTCTGACCAACTCGGCCATCGACCCTTATGGCAAGATCCCCGAGTTCAAGTTCTCGGCCATTCGCGTCGAAAAGATCGAAAGCGCAGTTGCGGCTGAGTAAAACCAACACATATCAAGCAAAGAAGGCGGCCAGATGGGTCGCCTTTTTCTTTTCTTGACAGGCGCTTGCGCTCGACCAACCCTGTCGTAGATGTTGGTGGAGGAATTTCTTTTGGCACGCCGTTTCGTCGATCTGTCCGTTCCGTTGGAAACCGGGATCGTGTCTGACCCGCCAATCATGTTGCCGCAAATTGAATATCTGACCCATGATCAGACGGCAGAACAGGTCATGTCTTTCTTTCCGGGTCTGGAACGGCAAGACCTGCCGAACGGTGAAGGATGGGCAATCGAACGGTTGCAGATCGCGACCCACAACGGCACGCATCTGGATGCGCCGTATCACCATCATTCCACGATGAACAAAGGTGAACGGGCAATAACTATCGACGAAGTGCCGCTGGAATGGTGCATGAACCCCGGCGTCAAGCTGGACTTTCGACACTTCGAGGATGGGTATGTCGTTACCGCGGCAGATGTCGAAGCTGAATTGAAGCGCATCGGCCACGAACTCTGCCCGCTGGATATCGTCGTGGTCAACACTGCTGCAGGGACACGTTATGGTGCGCCGGACTATCTGGTCAAAGGATGTGGAATGGGGCGCGAGGCGACGCTTTTTCTGACTGAACGTGGCGTGCGTGTCACCGGCACCGACGCCTGGAGCTGGGATGCCCCGTTTCCGCTCACCGCTCAGGAATACGCTGAGACCCGAGATCCATCTATAATCTGGGAAGGCCACCGCGCGTCGATGGACATCGGGTATTGCCACTTGGAAAAGCTGACCAATCTGGAAGATTTGCCGCCCTCAGGGTTCGAGATTTCCTGTTTCCCCTTCAAGATTAAAGGGGCCTCTGCCGGATTTGTCCGGGCAGTTGCAATATTTGACGAACAAGACGCGCAGTAAAGGGGGCCAGATGCAGCCGACTACGACACCTCCTGGCGGGCATGATGGCCCGTACGCTGCGCCGGTGGAAATTCGCGGCTTTGAAGTACGGCCCGAATGGATCGACTATAACGGCCATATGAATGTTGGGTTTTACGGTGTCGCCTTTGACATGGCGTTGGAAAAGCTGATGGTTGATCATCTCGGGTTGGGCGAGGTGCAGGTCAAGGCGTTGGGGCAGGGGCCTTACATCCTGCAGTCTCATCTGCATTTCGTGCAGGAGGTCAAAGACGGTTCATCGTTTTATTTCAGGTTCCGTATGCTGGATGCTGACAGCAAGAGAGGACATTATTTCGCGCAGATGCTTTTGGCAGAAACTGACGAGATTTGTGCGACGCAAGAGGCGCTTTTCATGAATGTCAGCCACAGCACCGGGCGATCCGTACCCTACCCGGATTGGGCAGCGGCGCGTCTTGCGCAAATGGTGGATGATCATAAATCTCTGGAACCGGCTTCGCAGATCGGCCAATCGATAGGAATTCGCCGGGAATAATTTTGGAGGTCGGAAGCGATCCTAATAGTCCTTTGAAAAGAACACTCCGATGCCCGTTTCGCCGCGACCGTCAACCGTGCCCTTGACCGAGAAATTGTCGGTGACATCAAGGTTCAGGTTCACCTCGGTATCGCCTTCGGTATTGACGGTAAAGTCGGTATAGAGGTTTTCACCCAGATAGGCCCCGGCACCCAATCGGCCCGCGCCACCGTCTGACGCACCAACATCAATCGTATCAACACCGGTAGAGTCGCGTAATCCCTTGGTCGCGTCCCCTCCAGCACCGCTGAGTTGCGCCAGCGACGCGGCCATCTGCGCAATCAGGAAGGGTGAGATTTCCGAGAACCTGTTCCCAAAGAGCAGCATCGCCAGTGCCTCTTCCGCCGGGCGTTCGGGATCGGAAAACACGCTGACCTCGGGTGAATCCAGCGGCCCTGCGATTTCGATGGTCGCGGTGCCGTCCGAGGTGCTGGCAGAGGATTCAAACTCGATATAAGGCGTCAAGTCACCCTGTAGGGTCACGATGCCTTTGGTCAGGGCCAGCCTGCGGCCCAGAATATCGAAATTACCGCGGATCAATTCAATCTGACCTGATGGGACCACCGAGGTCGTGGTGCCACCAATGGAAATCCGGCCACCCAGTTCGGCATTTACACCGCGCCCCCGTACGAACACGGCTTTGGGTGCCAGCAAGTTGATGTCCAGTGCTATTCGGGATGTGCTTTGGCCCTTGTCTTTGGTGGTTACAAGACCTGCACGCTCGCGCGTGATGAAACTGGCACCGCTTTCGTTGACATGCTGTATTTCGGGGATCGGTGCGGCACCTACAGCCCCCGAAGCCGCAGCGAGGTTGATATTGGTCTCACCAAAGGTGATCTGCCCAGCCAGCGAACTGTTCCCGGCTAGAGCGCCGGTCATCGCAATCTGACCGTTCAAAGTCGTCTCGTATAAAAGCCGATCGGTCAGGACGAGGCTGTTGATTGTTGTCGTGATCTGCGCATTGAACGGGGGCGTCAGATCGACAGGTCCATTGACGGTAAAGCCACCACCGGCCCGCACCCCGCCGTTCAGCGTGATGGTTGCACGGCTTTGCGCCAGATCCACCTGTCCGTTGATCCCGGTGATGGTCTGGCCTGCGCCGGGAAGTGCAAGGGATGTTCCCGAAGTGGTAATCGATCCGCTTAGGGACGCCAGATCAGCCGGGCCTTTGAGGGCTAGATCAAAACGCGCGGACCCCTCAATCTTGTTAGGCGTGATGAAGACGTTTGCTATCCCCAGGTTTACGCCACCCTTTGCTGAAATATCTGCATTGCTGCTGGTTTCATCAAAGGTGCCTGCAACCGTGCTGACGATGTCTGCGGGACCTTGCGCCTTGGCGTCGATGGTCCAAACGCCACTGTCCCGCTTGGCATTGCCCGCAGCGGTAAGGGTGCCGGGAAACTCTGGCACAAACCTTTCGATGCGGTTGAACTTGGCATCGAAGTCCAGATCAGCGGATCCATTTGTGTCCACCGTACCGGACACTTTGGCATAGGAACTCTCTGGCCCAAGCAAGTGTGCTGTTCCTTCGAGCCCGGACCGTGTCGGAGCGACGTTGCCGTCCAGTTTCAGAGGCCCGGAGAGTGTTTTTGACAGCCGCCCCAGATCATCCAGCGCTGCGGAAAAGGTCAATCCGCCGGCATCGCGGTCCAGTTTGCCGGATGCATCCGCAGAAAGGGCGGTGCCGATCAGCTGGAATGTGCGAATATTCAGACCGGCCTCGTCATTCACCGCATCCACCGTCAGGTTCGTTCGCCCCTGGATCAGGTTGTCAACTGCATTGATGCCGGATTTGATGTCATCAGCAGCCAAGTTGCCTTTGATGTCAAATGCCTTGCTGCCAACCGTACCTTTGCCTGCGACGTCCGCGATGATCGAACCTGCAAGATCTCGCCCGGCAAGAGTTGAAAAAGTTGACAGGTCCGGGACGTTCAGACTGACCTGCCCGTCCACGGCCAATGCATCCGTCGGATCATCAATTGTTGCCGCGGCGCTTGCCACAATGGCTGAACCTTTGATCACCGCGTCGCGGATTTCAATCTGCTTCTGGCTCAGCGCGCCGTCGAAATTTATCTCGGTCCGACCGACCAGCAGCGGGTCAATCTCGGGTAGGCCCGTTTTGATGTCCCGGCTCATCACGCTGGCTGTGCCATCAAACTCGAGCGTCTGAACAGTGCCTTTGCCGTCCAGTTTCGCCTGTACCGCACCGCCAAGCTCACGTTTGGCGAGGCCCGAGAACACGGAAAGATCCCGCGCGTTGACTGTTGCTTGCCCGTCAATCGTCACGCTGCCGTCAGGGGTGGTAACCGTACCATCAGCCTGCGCGCGCAGAGTATCGCCGATCAGCGTAAAATCCCGGATCGTTACGCCATCTGGACCGCGTTTTGCGTCCAGCGTGATTGTTGTGTTGCCCCGGATCACTGGGTCAATGTCATCGCGCCCTGTGGAAAGACCGCGCCCTTCGACCTCCAGCTTGCCATCGAAACTGCCTTCAAGCGGCGAACCCTGGCCCGTGAGCCGGGCAGAGGCCTGACCGCCCAGTTCCAGCTGCGCCAGACCCGAAAACCGTGCCAGATCGGTCGCCTGCAATGTCGCGGTTCCATCGACGGCCAAACCACTGGACAAGCCGCTGATCTCGGCATCAACGCCCAGTTCATAGTCCGAGCCGACCATCTCGACCCCGGACACGTTCAGGGTCTGATCCCTGCCATACTGGAACGTACCGTCCAGCGTAATGCGGTCTCCAATAGCTGCGTTCAGGGCATCGTCAGTCAGGTCGATACCGTCCAAAGCAGCTTGCAAATCACCGTCGATCCGCAAAACGTCACCCTGTTCCAAAGTTCCCTGCGCCGTAATTTGCGCGCGTTGCAGGTTCAGGGTATTGGATTTTACCGCGTTAGCGGTCAGACTTAGATCCCAGAGATTGCCGTTTTTCTCATCAAACAACGCAGAGACCTGCGCAGCTTCGATCGATGTGTCGCCACCTGACAACGGAAGGACGACGCTTTGGCCCTCGGGCGGTGTAATGCGTCCTTGCAGGGCCGCCAGTTGCAGCCGACCGCCCGGCGCCAGTTGCAGCGCCCCTTTCAGGTTCAGTGCCTGAGAACTGAGTTCCAGATCACTGATATCCAACGCGCCTTCAGGCAGGGCCCGTCCATCCACGATCAACTGCGTTTTGGGGCCGAAAAACGTATCCATTTTTTCAGCAACAAAAGGTGTCAGGTCACCACCCAGATCCGCGGTAAAGGCGATGCCCTCCTCCGCGCTAGCCGCGGCTGTTGGGGCCGAACGCAACCGAACCTGTCCGGTCACTCGTGGCTGCCCATCACTGCTCAGGCCGATATCGGCCGTAAAATCCGTCACCGGCCCGGACCCTTTCGCGGACAATCCGATCGGGGGCCTGTCCGGCATTTTCAAAGCGGTCGAGATCAGACCCCCCGCGGCTTCGGTGACCTGAAGGTCAAGATCAATCTGGCTGTCAGTGTTCCGAAAACCCGCAGCTATGGAGATTTGATCACCGGCCCGATCCAGTCGGGTGATGTCCAGTTTGGTGTCCAGCGTCCCGTCGGCCAGCGACAGGTTGCCATTGACGGCCAGTTCCGCTGCAACGCCGATCAAAGGTTTGCCCAAGGCCAGCTCGCCAATGTGGATTTCGCCGATTTCGATGGCCACGGGCAGTTCAGGCAGTTGAAAAGCTTGGGTCTCGGCAGAAGCGGACGGTGTGTCCTTGGTCGTGGTGCCCGGCGCACGGGCGACGTCGATTTCCTGTGCGGTCAGCGCGTTGACCGAGAACCGCCCACGAATCAACGCCAACCGGTTCCAATCCAGTTCCGCTCCCCGGATGGTCAGCCAGACCCCTTCATCATCGGCCACCGTGATCTCGGTAATGGTGGCGCGTGAACTCAGCGCGCCTTGCAGACCTTTGACGGTAACATTCTGATCGTCGCCCGACAGCGTGTCCTGTAGGAACCGCTCGATCATGCTGCCGCCTTCGTCCTCCTGCGCGGGGCCGGCCACTGGCACAAGCATCAGCGTGCCAATCAGCAGAAGGTATGAAAGGTGCCGCCTCAAAACGCTTGCCCGATCCCGATATAGAATTGCAGACCGTTGCCGCTGGAGCCGCTTACCGGGAAGGCCAGGTCAAACCGCAGGGGTCCGAAGCCGCCCAAATCATATCTTACGCCGATACCGGCACCTGCATGATCTTCCGCGCCACTTCCTATAAAGGAAGAGGTATCGACGACACCGTAGTCGTAAAACCCAACCAACGACAGAGAATCTGTCACCTTGCCCCGGATCTCGCCTGAAAGTCCAAGGAACGATTTGCCGCCTGCGACACCGGTCCCGACCGGGATGCCAAGGCTTTCATAGGGTTGCCCGCGCACGGTTCCTGCACCGCCGGAAAAAAACAGAAAGTCGGGTGTAACGCCATCTGCTGGCGGGCCAATGACTGATCCAAGTTGCGCCCGCGCTGCCAGCACAACCCTGCCGCCGGTTCCAAGGCTGGTATAGATCCGGCCGTCGACAAACAGGCGAATGCCCGTATCGGTGCCGGAAAAGCCAATGAAAGGCATGACTTCGGAATCCAGATAATAGCCGCGCGTGGCGCTGACTTTATTGTCGCGTTCATCCCTTTCCGAGCGGAAGGGCAGGATAAAGTATCTGAACTTGCGGCCACTTCCATAGGCGTCGTCAGCATCTGACCACTGTAACCCAGCCGAGGCTTCGGCATAGAGCGTGTCCGAGAATGTGCGGCGCGCACCATATGCCACAGACGCAACCGATACATTGTAGTTTTCAGTGTTGCGGCGCTCCAGCAACACGTTCCAGAATGTATTGTCGTCCGGACCCAGACGATCGGGCTGATCCAGACGCAATCCGATCCGCCCATCAAGATCTTCGGAACCACCGATATTTCGTATCGCGGCCTCAAAACGCAGACGCTCCGCGCGTTTGAACATGTTTCGATGTGTCCAGGTCGCGGTCACGTCGAGACCGTCGCGCGAGGCCAGCTCGAGCCCAAAGGTCAGCTGACGCTTTGGTAGGTCTTCGAATGTGGCGTCGAAATCCAGTGTCCCGTCGGGGTTTGCTGTCTCATGTTCCTGCAATGAGACGACGTTGAACGTGCCGGTTCGGCGCAAACGCGTTCCAACCTTCTGGATTTTTTCTGGTGAGTAAACTTCCCCGCTTGGGAAACCGGCGATTTTTTCGATGGACCGGTGGCGCACATCCGTGTCGCCCTTAATGAACATTCTGCCAAACGTCAGCCTGCGCCCCGGGTCCAGATCAATCTGCGCATCCAGACGGGCCTGCGCGTGACGGGCGATAATGGTCTGATCCTCAATTTTTGCTTTTGCGTGGCCTGCATTCCGCCAACCCTGCACACCGTCCGAGCCTGCTTTTTGAATGACCCCTGTTGTTGCTAGTTTGCCGGGGGCGAAACCTTCGGGCAGCACGGTGCCAGACGCCAGGGGCTGAACAATGGCCGTGCCGAATTTGAAGCTTGGCCCGGTTTCAACGGTAATTGCGGCCCTGTTGATCTGGGCTGGCACAGTCAAAGAGCTCAACTCAGCGGCTTCCTGCCCGTCAAGCTTAATGCTGACAACCGGGCTGAAATACCCTTCGTCATACAAGATCTGCACAAGCGTGCGGTAATCCGACAAGGCGGCAGACAGGATCTCAAGTGGCGTATCCAGACCCCGCTCTTCCGCTGTTGTCACCGACGATGTCTTTTTCAGACGTTCAACAAGTTCCTTTGAAGCGCCCGGCGCCGTCAGAGAGGTTTCCAGCGCCATCAGAGCGGTCGGGGTCAGTGCCATGACAATGGCACTCAGCCAGCACTTCAAACGGCCTTGCGGCATGCGCCCTTGCATGAATAGCCCCAACTGTCCCAGTTCCAGATCTCAGCTACCGTGTGATGCACGGTCTTATAGTGTCAGTTTAGAACATCTGAATGCCGTTGGGAAAAGGGATAAACGCGGGATCGGGAAATTTTGGTCGAATTGTCCCGGCCTTTGCTGACACAATCGCTTTGCCGCACCTCGATTGGCAGACCGGAATTGCCGCAGTCCGGGCCAAAGCCAACCGTATACAACCAATGTCCTGGCCGGTCCTTGGCTTCGGCCCTGTGTAATTCACTAGGCAAACGGGCGGTTCTTCGGTATTCCCAATATATTGTCAACTGGTATCAAAAAAACCGAAAAAATGTCCTATCTCGACAACATCCGAACCTTTGTCAGGGTTTACGATCTGGGCAGCATGTCTGCGGCCGGGCGAGATCTGAGGATTTCGCCAGCGGTGACATCGGCGCGAATATCGCAGCTTGAGGACCATCTGGGTGTACGTCTGTTCCAGCGCACCACACGTAACCTGTCCCCGACAGAGCAGGGAAAAGCATTCTACCCCGGTGCGGTGGCGGTTCTGGATGCGGTGGACGAGGCCGAGGCTCAGGTCACGCATCTGACCGAGGCACCGCGCGGGTCGTTGTTCGTGGCGTCTCCACTGGGGGTGGGGCGGCGATTGCTGGCACCGCATGTGCCTGAATTTCTTGCAGAATACCCCGATATTGATGTCCGCTTGCGCCTGACGGATCGCTCGGTTGACCTGACGACGGAAGGTCTTGATCTGGCGTTTTTCATTGGCCAGCCCGAGGACAGCACGTTGCGTATTCGCAAGATTGCCGACTGCCAGCGTGTATTGTGTACTGCGCCGGATTATGTGGCGCGGCGCGGTATGCCTAAAACCGGAGCTGACCTGATTGCCGACAAGCATGAATGCCTGAATCTGCGCTTTCCGGGTGCGACCGAGTTTCAGTGGATGCTGAAAACGCCCGATGGTCCGAAACGTTTTGCCGTGTCCGGGCGGTTCGAATGTGATGATGGGGATGTCCTGACGGATTGGGCGTTGTCCGGTCAAGGCATTGCAATGAAGCCGGTTTTCGAGGTGGCCGAGCATCTGAAATCCGGTCGCCTCGTACCGGTTGCGACGGAAACTCCGCCTGTTCCAGTTCAGATGGCCTGCCTATACACGCATCGACGCCATCAGGATCCAAAGGCACGCCTGTTCATGGATTTCATGATTGAACGGATCAGTAAGGTAGTCCGCGTTACAGAATACCCTATCGCGGGGCCTAAACCATAGGCACCGACCCGACGCTGTGCACGAAGCTAAGTCCGGTCACGGCGCGGCCATCAGGCGAGCCACGTCCAGCATGCGGGCCGAAAAGCCCCATTCGTTGTCGTACCAGCCGAAAACGCGCACCTGATTTTCACCGACCATGCGGGTTTCGGGCCCGGCGATGACCAGCGATTCCGGGCGCGCCCGCAAATCGGAGGACACCAGCGGCATATCCGTCCAACCCAAAACCGGTGACTCGACAACAGCCTGACGCAAAGCATGATCGAAATCCTCGGCCCGCATACCGCGTTCCAGCGTGACCACGAGGTCGACCGCCGAAACGCTGGCTGTCGGGACGCGAACTGCGGCACCCGAGATGCGCCCGGCCAGATGTGGAAGGACCACGTCGATCAGGTGTGTGGCGCTGGACGTTGTCGGAACCATGGACAGCGCACCGGCCCGCGACCGGGCAAGGTCGCCGCGCGGGGCGTCAACCATGGGCTGGCTGTTTGTATAGCAATGGATGGTTGTCATATGGCCTGACAAAACACCACCAATGTGGTCCAGCACTTTAACCAGCGGTGCCAGCCCATTGGTTGTGCAGGAGGCGTTCGATACGATCCGGGCGCTGCCCAACTGATCTTCGTTCGCCCCCAGAACGACGGTTATGTCGGCCGCGGGCGAAGGGCCCGAGATCAGGACCTTGCTAGCGCCCGCAGATAACCCGCGACGCGCCACGTCGGATGTGCGCGCGACCCCGGTACAGTCCAGCATCACGTCAACGCCGGACAGGTCAACGCGTGTCAGATCGGCACTGTGGGTCATAGGAACAGAGCGCCCGTCCACGATCAGCGTTTCATCCCCCTGTGACACATCGCCGGGATAAGGGCCGAAGGTGCTGTCGTATTTGAACAGGTAAGCGCAGGTCTCCAGCGGCGCGATGTCATTGATCAACACCAGCTCGATATCCGACCCTTCGGGCAGGGCCAGAACCTGCCGCAGGATCGTGCGGCCAATGCGGCCGAATCCGTTTATCGCGAGTTTCATGCGCAAGCTATGGCAGGGCGTCGGGGCGACCTCAATGCCTGATCCGCAACAGCTTACTTGCAACTGACCTGAGAAAAGAACTGACCCGAGATATTCTGGTACATGCTGTTGAAGATCACCTTGCAGCCCGTCGCTTGTTGAATGGCAGCAATAGCTTGCGTCGTGCGAAGGCGTGGGGGCGGGCCGAACGGGTTCAGGTTGTTGTTGTCGCGTGTGGCGCGATAAATGACCGGTGCGTCAGCGACCTGTGTCACAGCCCAGTTACGGCTCATGACGAAGACGGATTTGGTCTCTTCCCCCGCAATGGCGGGTGCAGTGTGTAGGATTGCAGAGGTAGAGAGTACGGCAACGGCTATCAGGGCAAGGCGCAGTTTCATGGACAAATCTCCAATGCTCTAAACAAGAATTTACCTGGAGTTCAGCAAATTCCGACCCTTGTGTGAAGCCCTGGGATAAAAAATCACTGCGATTTCCAGCCAGACCAGCGTTTAGCGGTGCGACAGGGACAGGGGCATATGCCGGTTGACGTCCTTGTAAAGCAGATACCTGAATCGACCCGGCCCCCCTGCGTAACAGGCTTGCGGGCAAAAGGCGCGCAGCCACATGTAATCTCCGGCCTCAACTTCGACCCAGTCCTGATTGAGGCGATAGACCGCTTTCCCTTCCAGAACATAAAGCCCGTGTTCCATCACATGAGTTTCGGCGAAGGGAATGACCCCGCCCGGTTCGAAATTGACAATGTTCACATGCATGTCATGGCGCAGGTCCTGTGGGTCTGCGAACCGCGTGGTGGACCATCGGCCTTCGGTGCCCGGCATTTCGACTGGCGTCACATCGCGTTCGTTGGTGATGATCGGGTCTGGCGCGGGCAACCCGGGAACAGCCTCATAGGCTTTGCGGACCCAGTGGAACCGCGCTGCCGTCTGACCAGTGTTCCGCAATGTCCAGTCGCTGCCGACGGGGATATAGGCATAACCGCCTGTCTCCAACACATGGTTTTCCGAGTTCAGTGTCAAAGTCACTGTTCCTTCGACGACAAAAAGCACCGCCTGAGCTTGCGCGTCTGTCTCTGGCTGATCGCTGCCGCCGCCGGGCTGCACTTCCATGATGTATTGCGAGAACGTTTCGGCAAATCCGCTGAGCGGGCGTGAAAGAACCCACAGGCGTGTTCCTTCCCAGAACGGCAGATAGCTGGTGACGATGTCGCGCATCGTACCTTTGGGAATGACCGCATACGCGTCGGTGAACATGGCGCGGTCGGTCAGCAACTGGTTCTGGCCGGGATGGCCGCCGGTCGGGGCGAAGTAGGTCGGATGGGTCATTTGTGTGCCTCGGGATCGTTTGAATGGCACTATGGGCACAAAGGCGCGGCGCTATTAGGTCCTGACGCGCGATAGGTTTGTTCGGGATATTTTGAAGGTCGGCGCCCCGGGGCTTGGCCCTGCTGAAACAGAGGTATATCCTTGGTCACAAATAATTTCAGTTCTGTGAGGCCCCTATGAAAGCCCAGTTGTTACCCATCATTGCCGCGTGTGGCGCCCTTTTGATGACCGGTTCCGCCGACGCCAAGTCACTCTCCCGAATCATAGCTGAGATGGGGCTGTCCCCGGCAGACTTTGAAGTGGTTAGTGAAACCTCGAATGCGCTTTTGAACAATGGCACGCCCTCTGTAGGGCAGGAACGGTCCTGGCAAAACGACGAGACCGGCTCAAAAGGAACGATCCGGGTGCAAAACGTTCAGGGCAACTGCGTCGGCCTTCAGCATGTCATCCAGCCGGAAGGCAGCGATCAAAGCCGAGAAATCAGAACCCGCCGGTGTAATGACGGTAACGGAAACTGGATCCTGACACCCTGATCTCTGACTTGGCTATCAGTACCCGAGGTCCCGGCTGACTTCGTGCAGCAGGGGATCGCCGGATTTGAGCCTGTGGTAGTTCTCGGCCACATCCGACAGTGCATCGCCCAGATACCAGCCCGAGACGTGCGGTGTGATCGTCACAGCGGGGTGCCGCCACAAGGGGCTGTCCTTCGGCAGCGGTTCCTGTGATGTGACGTCCAACACCGCATGGCCCGGAGAACCGTTATCCAGCGCCGCGATCAGTGCCGCCTCGTCAATCAGGTTTCCGCGTCCGGCGTTCAGCAACTGACTGCCCGGCTTCATCGCGGCCAGCGTCTGTGCGTCAAACAGACCCACGGTTTGCGGCGTCGAAGGCAGGATGGCACAGACGTGATCACATTGCCCCAATAGCCGTGGCAGCGCGTCTTGCCCATGCTGGCAGGTGACACCATCGATGGACTTTGGTGAGCGGCTCCAGCCCATGACCTGAAACCCGACGGCACGTAACATGCGGGCAGTGCGGGCTCCGATATGGCCCAGACCCAGAACGCCCACAACCGTATCAGGTGTGAAAACGGGCGCGCGCGGCAACCACTCGGCGCGCCTCTGGGATGCCTCGTGAAAGACCATGTGGCGCTGAGCGCGCAGAATATAGGCGAGAAACCATTCGGCAATGCCCTGCGCAGGCGCGTCTGGCTTCAATCGCGCCACACGGATATGCGGAGGCAGGTCCGGATGGCCAACTATGGTCTCAACCCCGGCCCCCAGCTTCTGAACCAGTTTCAGGTTGGGCAGCTTCGTCGGGTGATTGCTTTGCATGCTGACTACCGCCAGCATCGTAATGTCGTTGGGGTCGCCCAGCGTTTCGGGTGTGCGGATGTCGGCACCAGGCGCCAGGGCCTGTAAAGTGGCGGCGATTTCCTCATCCCCAATCCAGTCCGACAGCCCGGTTTCAATCAACAACGCCATATGCGAACCCCACTTGGAATTGATGTGGTGACGTCCCGTCACAGCGGTGGACAGGATCAGGTCTGTTAAGCCATCCTCGTGCCTAAAAGTACAGCCCGGTTTCAAAACCCGAAAAGGACAGTTTCGTGAAGATACCACTCACCGCGCACCGGGGAAACCACGTTACATCGCAATCGGTTACCGGTATGAGTGAGCCGAGGCACACAACGCAGCGAATGACCAGAGGGGACTGATGGCAGGGCTCGACTTCACGGATCAGACCTATTTTCATCAGCGCGAGGATGGGGCGTTTGTAGGACATGATCCTGCACGCGGTCCGTGGTCTGCCGATCATTGCCACGCAGGGCCGGTCAGCGGGTTGATAGTGCGGGCAGCGGAAACTGAGGTTGGCCCCGAAAAGATGCTGACCCGCCTGACAGTTGACCTGTTGCGCCCTCTGCCCTTGGCCGGGTTGCGGGTTGCCGCAGAAACCACGCGCCATACCAAGACGCTGGCGACCACACGGGTTACGGTGCATGATCTGGATGACACACTCTGCGCCACGGCCACCACCATGCATCTGGTGCGGCGCGATCTAGGCGTGGTGGCAAACGTCGAAACCAGCGCGCCACAGTTGGAAGACGCGGTAGAAGGTCCTTTTCCAATCGGCGAGATTCGTCATGATTTGAAGGGGTTTGCCCACTACAGTGACATCCTTTATCCCAAAGACGGCAAACAGGGGGCCGGACCCAAAACGGTCTGGATGCGCACCCCAAAGCTGTTGAGCGGCGAAGATCAGTCGCCCATTCAGGCACTGTGCCCGTTGGCGGATTGCGGCAATGGAATCTCGTGGAATGCTCCGACGTCGGAAATGGGGTTCATGAACACCGATCTGACCGTGAATATCCACCGCGAACCGGTGTCAGATTGGCTGGCGTCCCGTTCGGTTTCACATTGGCAACCTACGGGCATCGGCATGTCTCAGTCCGTGCTTTTCGACACGCAGGGTCCTGTAGGAACCGCTCTGCAAACACTTGTGCTGTTCCCGCCAGTCTGAAGGTCGGCCAGTTTCCGCATGTGTGTGTAAAGGCCGTTGTCGCCGTGTCCCTTCAGACCTATATTGCGCATATGCGCTGGCTGTTCACTGTCATGACCTGTTGCCTGCCGATCCCGGCACTATCCCACCCGCATGTCTTTATCGACACCGGGCTGGAATTCATCGTGGATGAGGCCGGTCACCTGACCCATATCCGGGTGACTTGGGCATATGACGAATTCTACTCTCTGCTTGTTCTGGAAGACATGAATTTGGATCAGGATGCTGACGGCATTTTGACGAAAAGCGAAGAAGAACGTCTGAGCGGGTTCGATATGCAATGGGTCGAGGGGTATAACGGCGACTTCGTGCTCACCAAAGACGGAGCGCTGGTTGCACTGTCCGGTCCAATGGAGCCCAGTGCGACAACGGAAGATGGGCGGGTCGTGACCACCCATATGCGCGCGGTCGAAGGCGACGCGATACCTGCCATAGGGCTTTCCGCCAAGGCATTTGATGAGTCCTTCTATACGGCCTACGAGATTACGCGCCCTGTAACCGTGACGGGCCCGGCTTTATGCCGGGTGGATCGTAACGATCCCGACATAGACGGGCAGCTTGCACAGATGCAGGCGTTTCTGTTGACACTGGACGCGGATTACGACCTGGAGGAAAACGATATTCCATTGGTTGGTGAGAACTTTGCGACTGAGATCCTCGTTTCATGTCCCGTTTCCTGATTGTTCCGGTCGCTCTGGCCTTTGGTTTGCTGCTTTGGTTCTGGGGCAGTGGTGGGTTTGACAGCCTGGCAAGTTGGGCAGCCGGAGAGCAGCGGGACTTTCAGAACCAGATCGCGCGGTCCTTGCGTGCCGCGCGTGCGGAACAGCCTCAGGCGGTGGCCACGCTTCTGACTGTCTGTTTCGCCTACGGGTTCTTTCATGCCGTGGGTCCGGGCCACGGGAAGGTTTTGATCGGGGGCTACGGTTTGGGTCGGCGTGTTGCCTTCTGGCGGTTGTCGGCGATTAGCGTATTGTCCAGTTTTGGACAGGCGGTGATGGCGGTTGTGCTGGTCTACGCGGGGGTGCTGGTCTTTCAGATGTCCCGCGAAAGCCTTGTTGGGACGACCGAACAGGTGATGGCTCCGATCAGCTACGGAGCCATTGCGTTGATTGGGCTTTGGTTGGTTGTACGGTCTGTGCGCAATTTCGCACGACAACGAAAAAAGCATGTCCCTAACGATCACACCCATCAGCACCATCATGATGACGGAGACTGCGCGGAGTGCGGTCATCGTCATGGTCCAACCGCGGACGAGGTTGCGAATGTCGGCACATTGCGCGAAGCCCTGATCCTGATCGCAGGCATAGCTGCACGGCCTTGTACCGGTGCCTTGTTTGTACTGATCCTGACGTGGCAAATGGGCATCGCCATGGTGGGGATCGCGGGTGCTTTTGCCATGGCGCTTGGCACGGCGACTGTGACTACGCTGGTCGGGTGGACGTCTTTTGGTCTGCGCGGCGGGCTGCTGGCTTCGGCTTCGGCCACGCGCTTTGCGTCGATTTTGGCACCCAGCATCGAACTGGTGGCAGGACTTACAATTGCGGTGATTGCCGGCGGGTTGCTTCTGCGCGCGGTTTAGATCAGTCGAACACCGGTTCCGGGTATCCGACCCGCGCCAGATAAAGCCCCTGCGGCGGACATACCGGCCCGCAGGCAGCGCGGTCGGTGGCTTCCAAAGCCTCACGCACGTTGTCCGGGGTCCACGCTCCCGCCCCGACACGTTCCAGAGTGCCAACGAAACTGCGCACCTGATTGTGCAGGAACGACCGGGCGCGCACGTGGAAATGAACCTCGGGGCCGGAAAAGCCCTCGACCCGTTCAACGCGCAGTTCATCAAGGGTTTTGACCGGGCTGGCCGCCTGACAGATGGAGGACCGAAAGGTGGTGAAATCATGCCGGCCCAGCAGCATGTTTGCCCCTTCCTGCATGGCGTCAACATCCAACTGGTGGCTAATCTGCCAGACCTGTCCCCGGTCGTGGGTTGCAGGCGCACGGCGCATCAGGATGCGGAACAGATATTGCCGTTCAACCGCTGAAAACCGCGCGTGCCAATCCTCGGCCACTGGGGCGGCCTTAACGATAGCCACTGGAAGAGGCTTGAGATGATAGTTCAGCGCCTCAGACAGGCGAAACGGGTCCCATTCCATTGCCATGTCGCAATGGGCAACCTGCCCCAGAGCGTGAACACCGGCGTCTGTGCGCCCTGCTGCGGCAATTGTGTGGCCGCCCGGCTGAATTCGGGAAAGCGCCTGTTCGATGGCACCTTGCACGGATGGTTGATCCTTTTGCCGCTGCCATCCGGCAAACGGCTCCCCCTGGTATTCAACTTTCAACGCATATCTGGGCATGTGCCGCTGGTACAGCGCAGCGCAGGATCGGGCAAGGGGGCGAAAGCGCTGGTATGTGCCGCGACCGCTACCTATCTTGGGTAAAAGGAAAATTGCGGGGCGGCGGATTGGTCATCTCTTCACTGGCAGACAGTCTTGCGCGTGGCGTCGAAAGTATCGGCGACAGCGTGTCCGAGACATTTTTCGAGCCGGTCATCCGTTTGGGTGTCACCGGGCTGGCACGATCCGGCAAAACAGTATTCATCACTTCGTTGGTTGCCAATCTGTTGGATCGGGGCCGTATGACCGGGCTTGTTGCGCAGCAGGAGGGGCGGATCAATGCCGCCTTTCTGCAACCCCAGCCGGATGACACTGTGCCCCGGTTCGATTATGAATCGCACCTGTCTGCCCTGACGGGACCGACACCGCACTGGCCAGACAGCACGCGTGCGGTGTCTGAATTGCGTTTGTCCTTCAAGGCCCGTCCCGCCGGGCTGCTTGCCGGGTTGCAAGGGCCGCGCACGGTCCATTTGGATATCGTCGATTACCCCGGCGAATGGCTGCTGGATCTGGCCTTGCTGGACAAATCTTACGCAGACTGGTCTCAGGAAACTCTGGCACGGATCGAGACCCGTGCGGAGGCTGCCGCGTATCTGGCGCTGGTCCAAAATACAGACCCGTCGGTAGGGCACGACGAACCTGCCGCACAAGCTCTGGCCGCGTCGTTCACCGCCTATCTCAACGCAGCGCGCGATGCCGGGTTTTACGACTGTACGCCGGGACGTTTCCTTCTGCCGGGCGATCTGGCGGGATCTCCGGTGCTGACCTTTGCACCGCTGGCAATCACTGGCTCGTCGCGGCGCAGGACCCTTCAGCGCGAGATGGAACGGCGGTTTGAAGCTTATAAATCTCAGGTCGTGAAACCGTTTTTTCGGGATCACTTCTCGCGGATTGATCGGCAGGTGGTTCTGGTTGACGCGCTGAGCGCAATTCACAAGGGTCCTCAGGCCGTTGAAGATATGCGCCGCGCGATGGCCGATATCCTGTCGGCTTTTCGTCCGGGCCGGAACGCATGGCTGAGCCAGCTTTTGCTGGGCAAAAAGGTCGAACGCATCCTGTTTGCAGCGACAAAAGCGGACCACCTGCACCACAGGCAACATCCCCGCCTGACCGCGATTATCGAGGCTTTGACGCGCGAGGCGCGCGATCGTGCGAATTTCGCCGGGGCCCGGACCGCGGCCCTGTCTCTAGCATCGCTGCGTGCAACGACCGAAGAGATACGCAGCCACGACGGAACCGATCTGCCATGCGTGCGTGGTACTTTGTTGGACAGCGGCAAACAGGCCGCTTTCTATCCCGGAGACTTGCCCGAGGATCCGGCGCATCTGTTGGGTCCGGCGCGAAATGGAGCGGAGAGTTGGTTGAACGAAGACTATGGGTTCATGGCCTTTGCCCCGGCAAAACTAACCCTGAAACCCGGTGACGGCCCTCCGCATATCCGACTGGATCGTGCGGCGCAGTTTCTGATCGGAGACAGATTGTGATCGCGACACTGCGCCCCGCACGCACCACAGATGCCGGTACAATCGGTACGATCCTGCACGGCTTCGCCTTGGAAAACGACTGGATGCCCAAACTGCACAGCTGTGCTGAAACCATCGCCTTTTGCGGCCGGATGATTGATCAGGATTGGGTCACTGTGGCCGAGGCAGAGACAGGTGTGGTCGGGTTTCTGGCGCTGAATGGTGGTGAAATCCATTCACTTTATCTGGATGCGCAAGCTCGGGGGCAGGGGATCGGTCAGCAATTGCTGGATCACGCGAAAGCAAGCCAGCGGCGGCTGGGCTTGTACGCGTTTCAAGGAAACTCTCGTGCCTGTCGGTTCTATGAGCGAAACGGCTTTGCCGAAGTGGCACGCAGCGATGGGGCGGAAAACGATGAAAACCTGCCGGACATAAGGTTTGTCTGGCACTGCAGGGATACGACAAATGGCTAAAGGTCCGGTTCTGATCGATCTTGACGATGATGAACCCGCTGCTGATGTCGCGCAGGCAATACCGGTGCCGGATATTGTGCCGCCTGAAGGGCAGGCGATGCAAAGCGCGGCCCGGCTGGCGGCCCGCAAACCCTCAGTCCTTGCGCGCTGGTTCTGGGGGCTTGCGCTTTCGGTGGTCGGGGCGGCCATATCGGTGGCTGCCTGGGATTTTGCAACCTCTCTGGTGGAGCGGACGCCCGTATTGGGTTGGATCGTTGCCGGACTGTTGGCTGCATTGGTTCTGGTGGTGGTGATCATCGCGCTGCGCGAGCTCGCGGCTTTGGGGCGGTTGTCCCGTGTTGATGGGATGCGCCGTGCTGCAGATACTGCACTGGCTGATGAAAACCTGGCTCAGGCGCGGGCCGTCACACACCGGATTATCGCATTCTACAAAGGGCGCGAGGATACCCGCTGGGGTCGCGAGCGATTGTCCGAGCGTATGGATGAACAGTTCGATGCCGAGGCGCTTTTAAACCTTGCCGAGGATGAGCTGTTGGCCCAGCTCGACGCCGCCGCCAGCCGTGAGGTTGAGGCCGCAGCACGGCAGGTTGCCACCGTGACCGCTCTGGTCCCTCTGGCACTGGCGGATGTTGTAACGGCACTGGCTGCGTCCCTTCGGATGATCCGTCGCATTGCGGAAATCTACGGGGGGCGGGCTGGCACGTTGGGAAGCTGGCGTCTGACGCGTGCCGTCTTTGTGCATCTGGTCGCAACTGGGGCGGTGGCCGTTGGTGACGATCTGCTGGAACCTGTTCTTGGCGGATCCGTTCTCAGCAAATTGTCCCGACGGTTCGGAGAAGGTCTGGTCAACGGTGCGCTCAGCGCCCGAGTGGGCGTGGCCGCGATGGAAGTCTGCCGCCCGTTACCATTCTCAAAACGCCACAAACCCTCCATGCGGGGCATCATCAAGCGAGCCTTGCAGGGTCTATTCTCCAAGGGTTGATCCAGAGCAAAGCGTCAGAACACTCCCTTCGGCACTCTGCCTGTGAAAAAGGAGCTAGCCATGACGGATCACGGTCACAGTCCGCAGGAAATCGCCGACCGGATCAATGCTCCGCCCGGGCGTGGCGTGTTGCGCGACGTTGTGTATGGCGGCATTGACGGTTCCGTCACTACGTTTGCCATTGTCGCCGGTGTCGCGGGGGCGGGTCTTTCCCCGTTTGTCATCGTGGCGCTTGGTCTGGCAAACGTTCTGGCAGACGGATTTTCCATGGCCGCAGGTAACTATTCGGGCACCAAGGCCGAACTGGACAACATACGGCGCATTCGGGCGATCGAGGAACGCCACATCGCACTCTACCCCGACGGCGAGCGCGAGGAGGTCCGTGAAATTCTGTCACAAAAAGGGTTGTCAGGGGAAATTCTGAACGAAGCCACCGCCGCGATCACGTCGAGCCACGAACATTGGGTCAACCTGATGATCGAGGGTGAATATGGGCTGGGCAGTGTAGACCCGCATCCGATGAAAGCCGCGTTGGCCACGTTTTTCGCGTTTCTTGTGGCCGGGATGATCCCGCTGCTGCCGTTTTTAGCGTCGGTGGAGAACGCTTTTGAGATGTCGATCTGGATGACGTTGGGGGTTTTCTTTGCGATTGGAGCATTCAAAAGCCGGTGGTCGTTGGCGGCTTGGTGGCAATCAGGTTTCGAAACGCTGTTGATCGGTGGTTCGGCGGCACTGATCGCGTATCTCGTCGGGTCTCTGTTCCATCCATAAATGTCGCAGCTCGGTGGTCGCGACTGGTCAAAGCTTCCCGGATAGGTAGAGTGGCGCAAAACGGGTGCAAAGGCTAATGGCAGATCACGAGCTTTCTGGAAAGAACGTTTTGGTTCTGGGTGCTTATGGCTTCATCGGCGCCGCCGTCACGCGGGCAGTGTCAGCCGCAGGTGCCACGGTTCAGGGCATGGGGCGCAATCCTGAGCAAGGGGCAAAGGTCCTGCCGGGGGTGTCGCTGAAACAGGGCGATTTGCGAGATCTGTTGCACAAGGAAGACTGGCAGGACCTGCTGGCCAACGTCGATGTCGTGGTGAATTGCGCGGGGGTTTTGCAGGATAACGCGCAGGACAACCTTGAAGCGGTGCACCATACAGCAATCACAGCCCTTGCAGAGGCCTGCGCTAAAGATGGCATCAGCGTTGTTCAGATCTCGGCAATCGGGGCAGAGCCGGATGCGAGCACGCATTTCCTGCGCAGCAAGGCACGCGGAGATGCCGCTTTACGTGCATCGGGCGTAACACTTTGGATCCTGAAGCCGGGGCTAGTTATCGGGCAAACGGATTATGGGGGAACGGCGTTGCTGCGAATGCTGGCTGCCGTGCCTTTTGTTCAACCGCTGGCTTACCCCGATACACCCGTTCAATGCATCGGGATGCCCGATCTGTGTGACGTCGTGATTGCTGTCGTTGCCGGTCACCTACCGCAGGGTAATTACGATCTGGTCGAGGATATCCCGCATAGTTTGTCGGACGTGGTGCGCTGCACGCGGCAGTGGCTCGGGTTTCCTGCCGCGCGCTTTCATTTGGTCCTGCCGCCTGTCCTGACAAAAGCCGTTGCGTCCATGGCGGACTGTCTGGCCCGGTTGGGTTGGCGGTCTCCGCTGCGCAGCACGGCGATGACGGTCATGGCGGATGGCGTGGATGGCGACCCCGGCCACTATCGTGCAGCGGCCGGGCGCGGGATTGCCGCCTTGCCTGATGTCTACGCCAAGCTGCCTTGCGCGCGCGAGCATCGGTTGACCGCTCGGATGACGCTGTTGATGCCGTTGATCGTTGCAACACTCAGCCTGTTCTGGTTGCTGTCGGGCCTGTTTGGTTTGGCGGGTTTATCCACGGCTTCTGGCATGCTGGTCGAAGCAGGGTGGTCATCCGCCATGGCGGTGACCAGCGTTGTGTTCTGGTCCCTGATCGACATAGCGCTGGGTCTGGCCATCCTGTGGCGCCCATGGGCGGCGCGGGCCTGTGTGGCGCAGTTAACCGTGGCCGTGTTCTACCTGATCGCCGCTTCGATCACGATGCCGGACTTGTGGTTGGACCCGCTGGGGCCGCTGGTGAAAATCCTGCCCGCGATGATCCTGTCGCTTGTGGCGCTGCCCTTGTTTGAGAGCCGATGATGGACCCTGAACTGATTTTGCGATGGCTGCACGTCATCGGTGCATGTGTGCTGCTGGGAACCGGGGCAGGGATCGCCTTTTTCATGCTGATCGCGCACCGGACAAACGACCCGCGCGTCATCGCCCATACGGCGGGTACGGTGGTGCTGGGTGACCTTCTGTTCACCACGACCGCTGTCATCCTGCAACCGGTGACCGGAGCGCTGCTTGCCTGGCAGATCGGGTGGCATTTGGGTGAAGGATGGATTGTGTTGTCTCTGGTGCTTTATGGTTTGACGGGCCTGTTCTGGTTGCCGGTGGTTTGGGTCCAAATCCGGTTGCGGGACTACGCGCGAACGGCGGCAGAGCAGGGAACGCAACTGCCATCGGAGTATTACCGCTTGTTTCGGTTCTGGTTCACCTGCGGGGTTCCTGCGTTTCTGGCGGTTTTGACCATCCTTTGGCTGATGATCGCCCGCCCGGCGATTTCTGTGCTTTAGACTTTCTCACGGCTTTACTGACTGTTGCTGACCGACAGCACAAGATAGCTTGGCCGAAATTACGGATCGGAGAGACTCGGTTGGAAACGCTGCTTGTTCTTATTGGCCTGGTTGTTCTGGCCATCCCGGTGACATTGATTGCTCTTCTGGTCGGGCATTCCCGATTGCGTCGCCGGGTCGAACAACTGGAAGCGCAGATCAATGCGTTGGTGTCGCGTGATGCACCGGCATCGCTGCAACCGGAACAAGATGCACCGTCACCGCAACCTGTGGCAGAGGAACAGGTTCAAAGCCCAGGGCCGTGGGCCGCGCCAAAGCGACAGGAAGACGAAAGCGCCGAAGATGTAGACACCGACGCCGCTACGCCTGCAATTGTATTTCGCCATGACCGGTTTGCCGCGCTGGGCGCGTGGCTGCGTGAGAACTGGTTTTACGCTGTCTCGGCCCTGTCGCTGGCATTGGCCGGTATTTTCCTCGTGCAATATGGCGTTGAGAACGGATTGTTACCTCCGGTGGCCCGCGTTTTCGCCGCTCTTGGTTTTGGTTCGGCTTTGATTGTCGGGGGCGAGGTTCTGCGCCGCAGGTTCGGGGATGACGAAGCGGTGGCCACTGCCTATTTGCCATCGGTCTTTTCCGGGGCCGGTCTTGTCACCTTGTTCGGGGCCATCTTGTCTGCGCGGCAGCTCTATGGCCTGATCGGGGCCGAGACAGCTTTGGCAGGTATGGTTGTCATCGCGCTTGTTGGTCTTGTTCTGGGGTGGTTCCACGGCCCGCTGCTGGCTGCGGTTGGACTGATCGGAGCTTTTGCCGCACCCTTTTTGGTTGGGGGCGCATCTGACGATCCTTCGTGGCTCTATGCCTATTTTCTTTTGGTTGCCGTTTTGGGGCTGGGTATCGACACGGTGCGGCGCTGGGCATGGATTTCTGTTCTGACGTTGGTCGGCGTTTATGCGGCAAACCTGCTTTTGATAAGTGGCGCACCGAATACGGTACCGGGGTATCTGGTTGCGACAACAGTGCTGGCGCTTCTGGCAACAGCCATTCCGGTGCGGCGCGTTTGGCCGAATCATGCAGGGCGTATGATGTCTCAGGTAATCCGCACCCCCGGAACCCGCCCGTGGCCCGAGGTTCCAACTCGGCTCGCCGCCGGAGCGATTGCGGCCAGTGCCGCGATCCTGTCCTGGCATTGGGCAGACTCAGCAGCTGAATTCTGGCTGGGTGTCTGCCTGCTGTCCGCCCTGCTTCTGGCGCTGCTTTTGTGGGCCAAGGATGCGCCAGCCCTTCAGGATCTGACCGTGCTACCTGCGACGGGCCTTGTGTTTTTTGTGGCGGCTCACGGGCTGGAATACGGCGCGGTTCAGCGCAGTTTCGCCGACACCTATGCCGAGACGCCCGAGGCCGACTTTCCGATGGTGGCCACCGTGCTGGTTGCTTTGGGCGCGCTCATGTCGATTTTGATGGCATGGCGGTCATTCAGGGTAAACCAGTATCGTGCAATCTGGGCCGGGTGGGCTGTCATTTTTGCACCAGCGCTGGCCATCGCTTTGGAATTGGGCTGGCATCCCGCCACGGTTATCGGTGCGTACGCCTGGGCCCTACACGCGATTGTCCTGGCAGTTCTGATGGTGTTTCTGGCCGGGCGTTTTGGTCGCGCCGACGGCGATGACCGGATGCGGGCTGCTCTGGCCACGTTGTCGGCGCTGTCCTGTCTGGTCTTTGCCTGCGTCATCGTGCTCAGCTCGGCCGCGCTGACGATTGCGCTGGTGGCCAGCGTCGTCGCAGCAGCAGCGTTGGATCGCAGATTCACCTTGCCGCAGATGAGTTGGTTTATCTGGGCCGGTGTCTTCGCCGTCACCGTGCGCTTGGTGCTTGACCCGGGTCTGGACTGGGCCAACGCGGCCCCGGTGTCCGAAATGGCGATGGTTTATGGCGCGGCCACATTGGGTTTCGTGGCTGGCTGGTGGCTGTTGCGTCCCTTGCAGCGGCCGGTTGCAGCACTGCTGCTGGAAAGCGCGGCATGGGCGACGGGCGGCATTCTGCTGTCCCTGTTGCTACTGCGGTGGCTTGAAGGTTTCGGTGAAGGCGGGGCCGACAACAGCCATTGGGGTCTGGGCCTGCTGGCGGTCATCTGGCTGCTGCTGGCCTTTGCTCAGGTTCAGAGGTTTGGGCTGGGCGGCAAGCTGAATTATGCCCGGTACGCGTTGGCGGCGTTCTTTGCCGGTCATGGCTTGTTCCGTCTGACCTTGGCGTTGACCGAACAAAACCCGTTGTTGAACCCCAACGCCGACCCGGTGCTTGGCCCACCGATTCTGAACACCCTTGTCCTTGCTTATCTGGTGCCTGCACTGACCATTGGATTCTCGGCCTGGCGGATCAGGGACATGCCAAAGCAGATCAGGCTGGCAAGCTACGCCATTACGGGCGCGTTGATTGCCGTGTGGTTTGGGTTGACCATCCGCCATGTATGGCAGGGAGCAGCAGGCATGTTTGAAGGCAACGGCGTCACGCAGCCCGAGCTTTATACATATACCCTTGTTCTGCTGCTGGTCGGGGCGGTGCTGTTCTACCAATCTCTGGCACGTGGTTCGGATGCGATGCGCAAGGCGGGGCTGGTGGTGATTGGGCTGGCGGTGGCCAAGGTCTTCCTGATCGATATTGCCGGTCTGGGTGGGCTGATCCGGGTGTTTTCACTGCTGGCGCTGGGGCTTGGGCTCGCTGGTCTGGCATGGCTGAATCGCTGGGCCAAGCTGCGCCATTCGCCGCATGGGCCGGAACCTCTGGACCATTGAAGGCAGGCGTCTTATAAGCGCGGCCATGTATGACCGGACGGCCATCATTATTCGAATTATATCCCCGGCGCTCTGACCCTCTGAGACGCCGGGCAAAGGTGTTTGAGAACTCGCACCGACCGCTTCGATCCAAGTACGACCAGATCATCCAAAGGACGCTCAAAATGTGCGCCGACACGATTCAAACGCCTGACTATAAAGACACGCTGAACCTGCCAAAAACCGATTTTCCCATGCGTGCGGGCCTGCCCGCACGCGAACCCGCATGGTTGGAGCGGTGGGAGACCATCGGTGTCTATGACCGCTTGCGCGAGAAAACGGGCCGCAAACCCTTTACTCTGCACGACGGCCCCCCCTATGCGAACGGCCACCTGCATATCGGCCACGCGCTGAACAAGACGATCAAGGACATGATCGTGCGCTCCCATCAGATGATGGGCTTTGACGCGCGTTACGTGCCCGGTTGGGACTGCCACGGCCTGCCGATCGAATGGAAGATCGAAGAACAGTACCGCAAGAAGGGCAAGAACAAGGACGAGGTGAACATCGTCGACTTCCGTCAGGAATGCCGCAACTTCGCCGAAGGCTGGATCGACATCCAGCGGGAAGAGTTCAAACGTCTGGGCATCACCGGCAACTGGCCTGATCCCTACATCACCATGGACTTCCATGCCGAGGCCGTGATTGCTGACGAATTCATGAAATTCCTGATGAACGGCACGCTGTATCAGGGCTCGAAACCCGTGATGTGGTCGCCCATCGAGAAGACAGCGCTGGCCGAAGCCGAGGTCGAGTATCATGACAAGGAAAGCTTTAACATCTGGGTGAAGTTCAAGGTCGTGAACGCGGGTAATCTGGATGATGCATTCGTCGTGATCTGGACGACGACACCTTGGACCATGCCGTCGAACAAGGCAGTCGTGTATGGCAAAGACATCTCTTACGGTCTGTACGAAGTCACCGGCGCGCCTGAGGAATGCTGGGCTAATGTGGGTGACAGGTTCCTGCTGGCTGACAAACTGGCCGCAGATGTGTTGGGTCGTGCCCGTTTGAACGACGATCAGTGGACCCGCGTACGTGATGTCGCCACTGACGAGCTTGAAGGTCTGCAACTGACCCACCCGCTGGCCGGTGCCGAAGGTGGCAATGGCGAATGGGACGATGTCCGCGACTTCCGCGCTGCCGACTTTGTAACCGACACCGAAGGAACAGGCTTCGTTCACTGCGCGCCCTCGCACGGGATGGAGGAATTCGAACTCTATCGCGATCTGGGCATGTTGGAGCAGGTCATCACCTACAATGTGATGGATGATGGTTCGTTCCGTGCCGATCTGCCGTTCTTTGGTGGCAAATACATCCTGTCCCGCAAGGGCGGTGAGGGTGACGCGAACAAAGCCGTCATCGACAAGCTGGCCGAGGTCGGCGGGTTGCTGGCGCGTGGCAAGATCAAGCACAGCTATCCGCATTCGTGGCGCTCGAAAGCGCCGATCATCTATCGCAACACGCCGCAGTGGTTTGCATCCGTTGACCGCAAGCTGGATGACGGCATGGGTGAGATGGGGGACACCATCCGCGAACGTGCGCTTCGCTCGATCGACGAACTGGTCAAGTGGACGCCGCAGACCGGCCGTAACCGCCTCTATTCGATGATCGAAGCGCGCCCGGACTGGGTTCTGTCCCGCCAGCGTGCCTGGGGCGTGCCGCTGACCTGTTTCACCAAGAAAGGTGCCTTGCCCACCGATGCGGATTACCTGCTTCGCAACGCAGACCTCAACGCGCGTATCAAGGCGGCGTTCGAGAAAGACGGCGCGGATATCTGGTACACCGACGGGTTCAAGGAGAAAATCCTTGACGGCATAGCCAACCCCGATGACTACGATCAGGTGTTTGACGTGCTGGATGTGTGGTTCGACTCGGGCTCGACCCACGCCTTTGTTCTGCGCGACCGCGAAGATGGGACCGAGGACGGTATCGCCGACGTCTACATGGAAGGCACCGACCAGCACCGTGGTTGGTTCCATTCATCCATGTTGCAGGCCTGCGGCACCAAAGGCCGCGCGCCTTATCGCAACGTCGTGACCCATGGTTTCACGCTGGATGCCAAGGGCAACAAGATGTCCAAGTCGCTGGGAAACACCATCGTACCGGAAGAGGTCGTCAAGCAGTACGGCGCCGATATCCTGCGCCTTTGGGTGGCACAGACCGACTACACGGCCGACCAGCGGATCGGGCCGGAGATCCTGAAAGGCACCGCCGACAGCTATCGCCGTTTGCGCAACACTATGCGGTTTATGCTGGGCTCGCTGGCGGATTTCATCGAGGCCGACCGCGTTGCGCCCGAAGACATGCCGCGTCTGGAACGCTGGGTGCTCAGCCGGCTGGCCGATCTGGATGAGCAGGTTCGCAAGGGCTATGCGTCTTTCGATTTCCAGGGCGTATTCAGCGCGGTCTTTACGTTTGCCACGGTTGATCTGTCGTCCTTCTACTTCGACGTTCGCAAGGATGCACTTTATTGTGACGGCGACACGCCGCGCCGTCGTGCCGCGCGGACGGTCTTGGATATCCTGTTCCATCGCCTGACCACGTGGCTTGCACCGGTTCTGGTTTTCACCATGGAAGAGGTCTGGTTGGAGCGCTTTCCGGGCGAAGATAGCTCGGTCCATTTGGTCGACTTCCCGGAAACGCCTGCGGATTGGCGTTTTGCCGAACTGGAAGAGGCTGTTGCCAAAGTGCGCCGTGTACGCCGTGCAGTGACGGCCGCGCTTGAGATCCAGCGTCAGGACAAGGTGATCGGCTCCAGCCTCGAAGCAGCTCCGATTGTGCATGTTGAGGACAGTGAAACCCTTGATCTGCTGGTGACCTTTGACGTGGACGATCTGTGCATCACGTCAGGCCTGACTGTGACCGGCGACCCGGCCCCGGCCGAAGCGTTCCGCGTACCCGAAATCGAAGGCGTTGCCGTCGTGTTCGAGAAGGCCGAAGGCGAGAAGTGTCAGCGCTGTTGGAAAATCCTTCCTGACGTGGGCCGCCACGCCCACGCCGGAGTTTGCCGACGCTGCGATGAAGCGCTAAGCTGATGGAAACCGCCCTCTCGATCTTCCGAGGGGGCGTTTTTCGTTTCACGTCTGCACGGACTGCGGTGTCGGATTAAACAGGTCAAAGCCAATGGCTGGGTCCTTCAGGGCCTTCCAGACCTGATAATCCGTGAAATATCCAGTGTGCCCACCAGGATCGACCGGGATGTTGCGATTTACGGATATCAGCCCGCCTTCAATCTCGGTCCCTACAAAGTCATCCTGCCGGAAGATGTTGAACCATGCGGCGTTCAGGTTTTTGGGAACAACTGTGAACATCTCCGGAAAATAGCGCTGATAGATATGGGTCACAGGACAGCCCATCGTGATCAGCGTCAGGGTGCGCCCGTCAATCAGCTTTTGCACGCGTGGATCAGCCAGCATCTGTGTAGCAATCACGGTGCCTTGTGAATGTGAGATCACCGTGATGTGGTCCGCGGCAAAGATATCCACCACGTAATGCAGCGCACGGTAAAACCGTTCATCAATCGCCTTGCGATCCGGATAATTGCGCAGCCTGGTTTTAAGGCCCGCTTTCAGAAAGCACTTGTCGCGAATGGCATAGGTGACGATGTCTCTTGCCACGCCCAGCCCTGCCGCGACAAAATCGGAAAAGCGGTACATCAATGCTGTTGCACCCAGGACGATCAGGCCAATCTCGCCCTGTTTGCTTGCCAGCTTGTTCAAAACCAGGCCAATCACGTTGCAATTGTCCGTTCCGATCTGGCACAGGGGATCGACGTGCTGGCTCATCGCGATCTCTCGGATTGCGACTAGGGCCAGTGTGATTGCACCGAACAAAAAAACCCATTGTGCAAAACGATTGAGGATGGCGCGGCTGATCAGCCCGTCGCGGACATGCAGGTTTGCTTTCAACCTTCTGCGACCGGCAAACAGGCCAACACCGACAAACACAAGAAGGACAATTGCCGCAAAGGCAACGCTGAGCGTTTCGATGGAATCGCTGAAAAAATTGTCAAACAGACCGGTCAGTTTTCCATCCGAAAGCCCCGGAATCGTGTTGAGCATTTCCCGCAGCATAAGCCACAACCCGGATATAAAGAACATCCAGAACACCAACATCCCGGCACATATGCTGGGATACAGCCGTCTGTGTTCTTTCAGATTGTCTGCCTGAACCTTTTCATCAAGCCTGGTCGCAGAAAGCACGTACAAAATGATTGTCATGAAGATCAGTGAAGCCCAGAAAATCGCCAGCAGGTAGACCTGAAAAGCCACAAACTGCTCCAGCGCCGAAGGGCAGGCTGGGCTGCCCGGCAAGGGTGTGCAGGCCCGGATTTCCAGACCAAGCGGACCTATGATCAGGCAGATCAGCAGCAAGAACCCCATCCCGAAAATGCCGCGCCAGAATACGCGCCTCAGATAAGTCGGGGCTTTAAAGCTGCGCCTTAGTCCGTATGCGGCCCCTCCGGCGTAAAGCGTGAACAAGAGCCAGAAAAGCAGGATCGTGCTTTGAAAGAAGATCCCGGGAACGCGATCGACCATCACGGCGAGCGCTCCGATCAGAAGGTAGGCATTCAGGGTCGCGACTGCACCGAAGAAAACCCAGGTAAAAAGGTGAACCAGCCGCGCGGCCAAAGTGTTCCTGCCGTTGGCTTGGTCCGAGGCCACATCCGCGCGGCTATGCGTTTGTTCGGCATTGTCCATCGCCAGATAACCCAGTGCGAGAACAACCCAGATCAGGTCCAACGCTGTCTTAATGACACCTTTCGGGGCGGGTGAGCGATCTGCCCAGAAAACTTCGGCAAACATGGCCTCGTCCTGCGGTGCTGACGATTTCGTCACCTTGCGCAGGTTGACCGGGAACAATGTCGCGCTTCGGGGGGTGCCGTCGAAGGTTGTCTCGGCCAGCTCGATCATCCCGCGCTGAACCTCAATCGGCGGTTCGGGATAGCCATCCAGCCAGGTTGTCGCGGCCCCGACGACCTGATCGACGGTCTCACCGGGTATTTGTTCGCCAATTCCATGAACCGTCAGGATCAAATGACGACCCATCTCATGCTCCAAAACTCTTTTTTACAATGCAAGTAGGCTAACATGATTACCGCAATTCACAAAATCCGCGCGTCGCGCAGCCCCCATGGCTTCGCCACTTGAACTTGGAGGATTGATCTGAAACCGTCATCCCATGGCGATGATTGCAGTTGAAACTCAGTTCGGAAGACTCGGGATCGAGGAAACCGATGGCGCCCTCACGCGGCTGGTCTGGGACGGCGAGGACGAGGGCGAACCGACCGCTCTGCTGCGCGAGGCGGCGGCGCAGTTGATGGCCTATGACGCTGGTCGGCTTGACCGCTTCGATCTGCCCTACCGCATTCATGGATCGCAGTTTCAAAGGCAGGTCTGTGATCTCATGTATGCCATTCCCCTTGGGGAAACGCGCACCTACGGGGATATCGCCAAGGCGTTGGGGCAACCGGCGCAACCGGTCGGTCAGGCCTGCGGGGCAAACCCGATCCCCGTTATTATTCCCTGCCACCGAGTGCTGGCCGCCAATGGGCTAGGCGGGTTTTCCGGGTGCGGCGGGATCGAGACAAAGGTTGCACTGCTGCGGCATGAACGGGCGGCGGGTCTTTTGATCTGAGCCTCGAAATTCGGTTGCAATCCGGTTCTGGGAAGCACAACTTATATCAGTTGCTGAATTTGAAGGATCGCATTGAATGAGCACTGAAAATGATCGCGCAGCCCAGAAGAAGGCCATTATCGACCGGTTGATGTCGCTTGAGGCGGAGGAGCTTGCAACGGCGCAGGCCCATTACGATGCGTTTCTGAAGGATGCCCGACTGGACGACCGGGAAGGCCACGACAAGGATGACATAGCCGCATCGCGCGAAAATGCCGATCTGGCGGCTGCGTTTGACGCGCCTGTCCATGCGCATCATGCCAAGATCGATGTGATCGAGAATACCGATTTTGGGCTGACAGATACAGTCAAGCCGGGATCGGTGATCAGGTTCAACAACCGCAGCTTTGTCGTCTGTGTTTCGACGACCCGGTTTGAGGTGGGTGGAGATACATATATGGGGATTTCGACGCAAAGCCCGATCTATCTGGCCATGGCCGGTCTGCGAGCGGGTGACGTCTTTACCCATAACGGTACTGAATTTGAGGTTCAGGACGTTCTTTAAACCCGGTCCGGCAGCGCTCGTGTCAGGTACGGCGCTGCGGAATGACCTGTTGTGCGATACCCGCAAATGTCAGGTACAGGCTGGCGATGACCAGACCCCAGTGTGCCCAGCTTTCGGGATGAAAATCGACCCACGCGGCCCAGCCCGCAAAGAACGTCCATGCAAGGGCGACCGGCAAGGTCAGACTGCGCCAGCGTTCGGTGCGCACGGGGTGAACGAACTTCAAAGGTAGAAACATCGCAAGCGACAGCAGTGTGACCAGCAGCAGGATGATCCAGAAATTGGGTTCAAGCGCGAAGATCACGACAACGAACATGTTCCAGCATCCAGGAAAGCCGGAAAAGGAATTGTCCTTGGTTTTCATGCGAGTGTCCGCGAAATACATCGCGCTGGCGAAGGTGATGACAATGATTGCGAACCAGCCAGTCCACCCATCCATCAATCCGGATTTGAACAGCGCAAAGGCTGGAATGAACACATAGGTCAGATAATCGATGATCAGATCCAGCAAGACACCGTCAAACTCGGGCGCGTTCTTTTTGACGTGATAGTGCCGCGCCAGCGGACCGTCGATGCCATCAACAACGAAAGATACAACCAGCCAAAGGTACATTAGGCTCCATTTCTCTTCCACGGCGGCCAGCATGGCCAGCATTGCGAAAACAGCACCTGTGGCAGTGAAGAGATGTACGGCAAGAGCTTTGAATCTGAGTGTCATGTTAGGGTCATGACCGATGCACGCCAGAGATGCAAACCAAAAGCCCGAGGTTTCTGTTCGATGTATCGGTCACGCCTTGGGGTGCGCACGGTTGTAGACCTCCATAAGCCGCGCGGTATCCACTGCGGTATAGGTCTGTGTGGTTGACAATGAGGCGTGCCCCAACAGTTCCTGTATGGCCCGCAGATCTCCTCCGGCGGACAGCAGATGGGTGGCAAAGCTGTGCCGCATGGCATGAGGTGTGGCGGTTGATGGCAGCCCCAGTTGCATCCGTGCCTTAGCCATGACGCCCTGAATTGCGCGCGGGTTCAGAGGGCCGCCACGGACGCCCCGGAACAAGGCTGCGTCCTTCGCTTGCGGGTGGGGGCAAAGCTGAAGATATCGGTCAACCGCGTCTCGGGCAGCTGGAAGAACCGGGACGACCCGCTCCTTGCCGCCCTTCCCGACAATGCGCAACGTCTCGGGCAAGGGCGCGTCTGCACCGGTCAGAGACAAGGCCTCGGATATCCGCAGGCCGCATCCATAAAGCAGGGTGACAACCGCAACATCACGGGCCGCAACCCAGTCGGACACAGATTGCAGCTCGACCGTGTCAATCATGGCGCGCGCGGCGTCTTCGGCCAGAGGGCGGGGCAGTTTCTTGATGAATTTGGGCGCGCGGGTCGACAGAACGGCGGTGGGTTCAAACCCCTCTCGCTCGGCCAGCCAACGATAGAAGCTTTTGACAGCAGAAAGCTTGCGCGCCAGGGATCGCGCGCCAATATCCCCGTTGCGCTGATCCGCCATCCAGGCGCGCATGTCCGCCACGGTGATCCGTTCCAGCGCCTTCAGCCCCTGCCGCTCTGCGTGATGCAGGGTCATGAAAGACAGAAACTCGGTGACATCGCCGCGATAGGCGGTTTGCGTGTTTTGCGACCGCCCCGCCAGCGCGCCCAGAGTGTCCAGCCAGTGCTGGAGCGCGTCGCGGCAGGCGGGTGAGATCAGGTTCACGACAGCCAGTGGCGCATCGAGCGTTCGAATACGCCGGAAAAGAAGGTTAAAAGATCGGTGCCGAGCTGCGGTGTGAAATGCCGCGGATCACGGGCCCCCATGACGATCATGCCCGGCAGGCGACCCGGACCGAGGTCCAGCTTCAGGCAGGCTTCTGAGTGCAACTGATCCGCCAGCGCGCCGAAAACACGTCGGTTCGGCTGATGAGTTTCGCGCAAGGTCACGTCGCGGACAGGGCCGCCGCGACCGTTCGTCAGGTATTGGTTGATAAAGCCGGGCTCTGCGATCGTCAGAACGCCCCCAAGCCTGTCGATGGCAGGATCGTTCTGAACCACGGTGGTTTCCAGAACCAGCGTGATATGGTCAACCCGCAGGATATTTGCGACATCGGCGCCAAGGGCACGCAGGAAATCCTCGAATTCGACGGGTTCCAGCAAGCGCAAAATCGCGCGGTGTACCTGATTGGTGCCTGCAAGGTTTTCATAGGCCGCAGCGATGACCGAGCGGTGGGTATCTTCCAACCGGTCCAGCCGCGCCTCGAGCCGCTGCATGGCAATGCCGCGCAGATCGATCACATTATCACCCCGGGCGCGTTCGTTCGCGGCCACAAGGGCTTGCATCAGGTCCTTGTCGTCCAGAACGACGTCGGGCTCGGCCAGAATTGCCGCGCGGAGATTATCCTCGAGTTTGGGATTGCTGCTCATGTCCTGTCCGGTCTTTTTTTGTTGGGCGGCTTATAGCATGCCGAACCGGATTTGCCTTGGGAAAAATGCACGCAAGAGTGGATTTCCCAGGATGCTGTGGCGGATAGGCTCCCGCCTGCCACGCCCGATCGCAGATCAGGCTTTGGGCCGTTGGGCCGGGCGCGGCGCCTGATAGCGCCGCGCGGTTGCACACCAGATCAGAGGATTTTCTGACCGGTTTTGGCCCAGTCTGCCAGAAAGGTTTCCAGACCTTTGTCAGTCAGCGGGTGATCGGCCAGTTTCTTGATCACGGCTGGTGGCGCGGTGATGACGTCGGCACCAATGCGGGCACTTTCGGTAACGTGGTTCACGGTGCGGATTGAAGCGGCCAGAATTTCGGTTTCGAATCCGTAATTGTCATAGACCTGACGGATGTCGGCGATCAGATCCATGCCATCCAGGTTGATATCGTCCAGACGACCGATGAAGGGCGAGATGAAGGTCGCACCCGCTTTTGCAGCCAGGATCGCCTGATTGGTCGAAAAGCACAGGGTGACGTTGACCATCTGTCCTTCATCGCTGAGCGTCTTGCAGGTTTTCAGACCGGCCCATGTCAGCGGAACCTTCACTGCGATATTCGGGGCAATCTTGGCGAGCTTGCGGCCTTCGGCGATCATGTCGTCAGCTTCGGTGGCGACAACCTCGGCGGAAACGGGACCGTCGACCAGATCGCAGATCTCTTTGGTCACTTCCAGAATGTCGCGGCCCGATTTCAGGATCAGCGAGGGGTTGGTGGTCACGCCGTCCACCATGCCCAGATTGTTCAGTTCAGCGATGGCGTCGATCTCTGCAGTGTCTACGAAGAATTTCATGAGGGCAGTCCTTTGATGGGTTGGCCTTGGTCGCGGATGGCTTTACCTCAAAGAGAGCCATGCTGGAACCCCCTGCAAAGGATATGCTGTGAGCGCTAACGGATTTTTCGACGAGGGAGAGCTGATTGCGGTGCTGACAACGCAACCGCTTGACCGGACGTTGGATTACAAAGCGCCCGAAGGAGGGTGCTTTCTGGGTGCGTTTGTCGAGGTGCCACTTGGTCCGCGCAAGGTGTTGGGCGTGGTCTGGGGGCCGGGGCAGGGCGGTTTCGATCTGAACAAGGCGCGATCGGTGATCCGTCTGCTGGAAGTTGCACCGATGCGCGAGGAAATGCGGGCATTCCTCGGCAAGGTTGCCGACTATACCCTGACACCGATGCCCGCGATGCTGCGGCTGGCGACCCGCGCGCCGGGGCTGGGTGACCCGCCGTCCATGCGCAAGATCTATCGTTTGGGAGCCACCCTGCCAGACCGGATGACCGACGCCAGAACCCGTGTACTTGACGTGTTGCGCGACTATGGCGGGTTGGCATTCACGTTAAAGGAACTGGCGGAACAGGCAGGGGTAACTTCGTCCGTTGTCAAAGGCTTGGTCAAGCAAGGCGCGGTTCGTGAAGAAGACAGCCCGCGCGACCTGCCGTATCCGCATCTTGATCCCGATTTGCCGGGAAAGGACCTGACCGAAGATCAGGCAAGTGCGGTTGCGCAGCTTCGCGCCGGGCAACGGACGGGGAATTACGGCACGACGCTGCTGAAAGGCGTGACGGGTTCCGGCAAGACAGAAGTCTATCTGGAGGCCGTGGCCGAAGCGCTGCGCATGGGGCGGCAGGCGCTTGTCCTTTTGCCTGAAATTGCGCTGACCGCAGAATTCCTGACACGGGTTGAGGCGCGGTTTGGCGCGCGCCCTGCCGAGTGGCATTCGGGCGCGACCATGACTGAACGCAGGCGAGTCTGGCGGATGGTCGGGCAGGGGGAAGCTCAACTGGTTGTTGGCGCGCGGTCAGCCCTGTTTCTGCCATATCGCGATCTGGGGCTGGTCGTGGTCGACGAGGAACACGACACCTCGTACAAGCAGGAAGACGGGGTGCATTACAGCGCGCGAGACATGGCGGTCCTGCGGTCGGCCATCTGCGGCGCGCGGGTGATTCTGGCAAGCGCAACCCCCTCGCTGGAAAGCTGGGCAAATGCTGAGGCAGGTAAATATGATCGGATCGACCTGACTTCGCGCTTCGGCGCGGCAGTGTTGCCCGAGATGAAGCCCATCGACATGCGGGCCGAACAGATGCAGGCCGGAACGTGGATATCTCCGACTTTGCGGCAAGCGGTGCAGCAGCGGATCGAGAAAGGCGAGCAGTCGCTTTTGTTCATCAATCGTCGGGGATATGCTCCTGTAACCCTGTGCCGCGCCTGCGGGGAACAGATCGCTTGTGACCATTGCGACGCGCGCATGGTCGAACACAGATTCCTGAAGCGCCTGATGTGCCACCAATGCGGCGAGACCAAGCCGATGCCCGAGATCTGTCCTTCCTGCGGGGTCGAGGGCAAGCTGGCTCCGGTGGGGCCGGGCATTGAGCGTTTGGCCGAAGAGGCCGAGGTGACTTTCCCCGAGGCCAAAATTGCCATGCTAAGTTCTGATCTTTTCGGCTCAGCCCGCGCACTAAAGGCCAAGATCGAAGAGATTGCGGCCGGGGATGCCGATATCGTTGTCGGAACGCAGCTGGTGGCCAAGGGGCACAACTTTCCCAAGCTGACATTGGTGGGGGTGATCGACGCGGATCTAAGTCTGCATGGCGCAGACCTGAGGGCTGCCGAGCGAACATTTCAGTTGATGCGGCAGGTTGCGGGGCGTGCCGGTCGGGCTGAAAAACCGGGGCAGGCGCTGTTACAGACTTTTCAGCCGGAACATCCGGTGATCCGGGCGATTCTGTCGAGTGACGAAGAGGGCTTTTGGAAGGCCGAGGCCGCCGGTCGGCAAGCGGCCGGTGTGCCACCCTATGGACGTATGGCAGGGATTGTTCTGTCAGGGCCAGAGGTCGGCCCGGTCTTTGACATCGGCAATGCCATGGCGCGCAACGACGGTCCATTGCGCCAGATCGGTGCACAGGTGTTTGGCCCCGCCCCGGCGCCGATTGCCCGTATTCGCGGACGTCACCGTGTCCGCCTGTTGGTCAAGGCACCCAAGGGCGCACCAATCCAGGATGCTATCGCCCGTTGGATTGCCCCGTTACGCCTGAAAGGCGATATCCGCCTGACCGTCGATATCGATCCACAAAGCTTTTACTGACGGTGACGTCTGCATTAATGCAGGGCCATTGTGCGCCGGTCGCTTCCCCCTCGCCAAAGTTGGGAAATGGGCGTAGAGGATTCTCATGCTGAAACCTATGCCCCTTGCCGAGGCGCAGAGCCTTCCGTTCTGGCGTCGTCCTGTCACGCTTCTGTTCGTGATGGCCTTGACCATGCCCATCGCGTTTAATGCGTGGAGCGCGCTGTTGAACAACTTCGTCATTGAGGCAGCGAATTTCGACGGGGCCGATATCGGCCTGCTACACACGGTGCGCGAGATTCCGGGCTTTCTGGCGGTCGGCGTGATTGCCGTCATCATTTTCATTCGCGAGCAGGTGCTGGCCATGATCTCGCTGATGATGCTTGGGGTCGCAACGGCTTTTACGGCCTGGTTCCCAAGCCTTGGCGGATTGCTGTTCGTGACCTTGTTCAGTTCAATCGGGTTTCATTACTATGAGACTGTAAACCAGTCGCTTCAGTTGCAATGGCTTCCCAAGGATCGCGCGCCGCAGATATTGGGATGGCTGGTCGCAATGGGCTCGGCTGCAACGATGGTGGTTTACGGGCTGATCGTTCTGACCTGGGAGCGGTTCGATCTGTCCTATAACTTTGTCTTCATGGCTGCTGGCGGTGCAACAGCTTTGCTAGCCCTGTTTTGCCTGTTCGCCTTCCCGCAATTCGATGCCCCCACACCGCAAACCAAGAAACTGATCCTGCGCCGTCGATACTGGCTATATTACGCGCTGCAATTCATGGCCGGTGCGCGGCGACAGATCTTTGTCGTCTTTGCCGGGTTCATGATGGTCGAGAAGTTCGGCTTTGAAGTGCATGAGCTGACCAGCCTGTATCTGATCAACCTGATGATCAACATGATGGTTGCTCCGTTGCTGGGTAAAGCGGTGGCCAAGTTTGGCGAACGGCGCACGTTGATCTTTGAATACACCGGTCTGGCGATCGTGTTCGCAGCCTATGGTGGCATCTACTGGTTTGGCTGGGGCGTGCTGTTGGCGGCGACGCTCTATGTCATCGACCATGTGCTGTTTGCGCTGGCGCTGGCGCTGAAAACCTATTTCCAGAAAATCGCCGATCCGGCGGATATTGCGCCAACTGCCGCAGTCGCGTTCACGATCAACCATATCGCTGCTGTTTTCCTGCCCGCGTTGCTGGGTTTGCTCTGGGTCATGTCGCCAGGCGCCGTATTTGGCCTAGCGGCGGCGATGGCGGTCGTTTCTCTGCTGCTGTCCCTGCTGGTTCCACGCCACCCGGAACCGGGCAATGAGACCGTCCTGAGCAAATACGCGCCAGCCCCGGCGGAATAGGTCGCAAGCTTGACGTTGGCGGCGCACCGTCCTACGCGCAGTGCCAACTGACACAGGAGTTCCGGATGCCCACATTCACTGCGCTGACCACGCTGACAGGTAAGAAAGCCGCCGAAGGTCTGGGCGAAGCGATGGAGCGGCTGGAGCCCGAACCAACCGGCGTCGGTGTGTTCGAGGTCGAAGATGGCTCGGGCCTGTGGGAAGTGGGTGGATATTTCACCGAAGCCCCTGACGAGGCCGCGCTGGCCGTTCTGACAGTTGCCTTTGAAGCCAAACCTTTTGTTGTGTCGGAATTGCCTGAAACCGATTGGGTGGCCCATGTGCGGCGCGAGCTTGCCCCGGTTGAGGCGGGCCGCTTTTTTGTCTATGGCAGCCACGATGCCGACAATCTGCCCGACGGTCGCATTCCACTGCTGATCGAGGCGGCAATGGCCTTTGGCACCGGGCATCACGGTACCACGCTGGGATGTCTGAAAGCTCTGGACCGGTTGTTGGATGAAGGGTTCAGTGCCTCGAAAGTAGCGGATATCGGTTGCGGCACGGCCGTACTGGCCATGGCGGCAGCCCGGGTATGGGATGGTGATTTCATTGCCAGCGATATCGACGAAGTGGCCGTTGAAGTGGCCGAAGCCAACCTGAAGGCAAACGGTATGTCCGGCGCGGTTCGGTGTGTTGAAGCCGCAGGTTTCGATCATCCCGACCTCAAGGCGCACGCGCCATACGATCTAATCTTTGCCAATATTCTCAAAGGGCCTCTGGTGGCCTTGTCACCCGAAATGGCAGCGAATCTCCGCCCAGGTGGGCATGCGATCCTGTCGGGAATCCTTAACGAACAGGCCGATGACTTGGTTTCCGTTTATTCACAAAACGGGTTCGATCAGACCTATAGGGCCGAGATTGGTGAGTGGACGACCCTAATTTTAACCAAACAGGGCGCGAATTAGGCCATTTGCAGGAGTTTTATAGGTTTTTGCCACGTTTTTGTCGCAATCTCTTTTTACCGTTTTCTGAATGAAGTCGAGGGGGGCGGTTTTTGGAGGCTGCCATGACGGGTAAACAACTGGAGTTCAATCAGCGCGTAAATCGCCTGAACAAGAAACACCAAAAGATGAGCCGTGGCTATCGTGCGACGATGCGCAAGGATGGCCTGGTTGTGATGAGGCCGCAGCGGGTGAGCTCGGCGGTGCCAGCAAAGGTGCTGTTGCTTACGCTTGTGGGTTTCTTCGCCTTCAAAGCATTTCTTTTGTCCCACCTTAGTCCCACCGGCTATCAATATCGGATCGACAGCCTGAACGAAGGCACACCAGTCGAAAAAGCCGGTGCCTGGGTTATGCAAATCGATCCTGTGTCGCAAGCCCTCGCCACTCAGCTGAACAAAGTTTTCTACTAATCCGCTCCCTCGGATTAAAAAAACACCGCGTACCCTTACGGTGCGCGGTGTTTTTGTGTGCCCCTCAAGGGAGGAGGAAGGGGCATATAAGTGTTGGGGTCGGTTCTTAGCGGCGACCTTCGGCAATGGTGTCGATGTCACCGCGGCACAGGCCGATATCATCCAGTTCGCGGTCGGTCAGACCGGTCAGCGCGTTGCGGGTTACGCGGGCGTCATTCCATTCAACTGCGGCGTTAACGGCCGATACGAAAAATGCGCCGATACGGCCAACAAGGCCGAACGAGCCAGTGGTAGCGACGCGGGTTGTGTCCAGTGCAGCCATATCCTGTTTCCTTCTGGTTAGTGTTCACATTGCATTTCTGCGGTCTGCGGGGCATCTAGTGCCGTCATTTCGTTCGCACAAGTTCAGTTTTTGCATGTGTCCTATGCGTTTTCTGCAAGGCTTCACGAAGTTGTAATCCCCTTAAACAATTGGTGAAAAAGCCTTTGAGAAAGTGTCGAATTCAGACTTCACTGGGTCGCAAAACGCGCCCGAAGTCGCGCCTGAAGCACGCGTGTCGTTTTCAGCCCTGGGGTCAATTCGCTTGGAAAATGTTCACGCTTCGTGCTAGGCGTTGAAAAAAGATCACACAACCCGAGCAGGCCGAGGCAAAACATGCGAATTCTGGGCATCGATCCGGGGCTTAGAACCCTGGGATGGGGCGTCATCGAATCAAATGGCAGCCGCCTGCGCCATGTGGCCAATGGATTATGCAAATCGGATGGCGACGATCTGGGCGAGCGGTTGCTGTCGCTGCACAATCAGATTGTCGAAGTGATTGCGGATCACAGGCCCGATCAGGCTGCTATCGAACAGACATTCGTGAACAAGGACGGGGCCGGAACCCTCAAGCTTGGGCAGGCGCGTGGCGTGGCGTTGCTGACGCTGGCACAGGCCGGTCTGCCGGTGGGGGAATATGCACCCAATCGGGTCAAAAAGACCGTGGTGGGCGTGGGTCATGCCGAGAAAGAGCAGGTTATGCACATGGTCAAACTGCAATTGCCGGGCTGTTTTCCGAAAGGGGCCGACGCGGCGGATGCACTGGCGATTGCAATCTGCCACGCCTATTACGGAAAGACGCAACAGGCGCGTGTGAAAGAGGTGCGGGCATGATCGGAAAACTGACAGGGCGGCTGGATTATCGTGCGGCAGATCATGTGCTGATCGATGTCCGGGGCGTCGGCTATCTTGTCTATTGTTCCGACCGGACCTTGGCGGCATTGCCGGGGGTGGGCGAGGCGGTCTCGATCTACACTGACATGGTTGTCCGCGAAGACCTGATGCAGCTTTACGGGTTTCTGTCGCTTGTCGAGAAAGAGTGGCATCGCCTGCTGTGCTCGGTCCAGGGGGTCGGCGCGAAGGTGTCGCTGGCGATCCTGAGTGCATTGGGACCCGACGGTGTCAGCCGCGCAATTGCCCTGGGGGACTGGGGTGCGGTAAAGGCGGCCAAGGGGGTCGGGCCAAAAACAGCCCAGCGGATCGTGTTGGACCTCAAGGACAAGGCGCCGGGTGTGATGGCCATGGGTGGCACGATTACTCAGGCGCTGGACGGCCCGGAATTTGAGGTTGTTGAGCCGAATGATTCTACGCCCGCACCTAGACGTGTATCGAAACCGCCATCAGGTGCTGCGGCCGCGTCTGCCGGGGCGTTGTCGGCGCTGGCCAATCTTGGATATGGGCCGTCCGACGCGGCGGGCGCTGTGGCTGAAGCAGCTGCAAGCCAGCCGGATGCGGACGAGGCTGATCTGATCCGCGCGGCCCTCAGGCTGCTGGCTCCGAAAGGGTAAGTGAATGGTTGACGCTGATCCCACCCTGCGCCCGGAGCCCCTGCCGGAAGACAATGACCGCGCCTTGCGTCCTCAGGGGCTTGATGAATTCATTGGTCAGGCTGAGGCGCGCGCCAACTTGCGCATCTTTATCCAGTCAGCCCGGCAACGCGGCGAGGCGATGGACCACACCTTGTTTCACGGACCTCCGGGGTTGGGCAAAACGACCCTCGCGCAGATCATGGCGCGTGAATTGGGAGTGAACTTCCGCATGACCTCAGGCCCGGTTCTGGCCAAGGCGGGGGATCTGGCAGCGATTCTGACCAATCTTGAATCGCGTGACGTGCTGTTCATCGACGAGATTCACAGGCTCAACCCAGTTGTGGAGGAAGTGCTGTACCCGGCCATGGAAGATTTCGAGCTGGATCTTGTTATCGGCGAAGGTCCTGCTGCGCGCACCGTTCGGATCGAACTGCAGCCATTCACACTGGTGGGGGCCACCACACGGATGGGCCTGCTGACAACGCCCTTGCGTGACCGGTTTGGTATCCCGACCCGGCTTCAGTTCTACACGGTGGATGAGTTGCACGAAATCGTCACCCGGAACGCGCGGAAACTGGGTGCGCCCGCGGATAACGATGGTGCGCGCGAAATCGCGCGCCGGTCGCGTGGAACCCCGCGTATCGCCGGGCGATTGCTGAGACGCGTTGTGGATTTCGCAATTGTCGAAGGGGACGGGCGGATCACACGGGACCTGGCCGATGGTGCCTTGACCCGTCTGGGCGTTGATAATCTGGGTCTTGATGGTGCGGACCGGCGGTATCTGAAGCTGATTGCCGAAAACTACGCAGGCGGCCCGGTTGGGATTGAAACCCTGTCTGCCGCGCTGTCCGAAAGCCGCGACTCGCTTGAGGAGGTGATCGAGCCCTATTTGCTGCAACAGGGGCTAATCCAGCGTACTCCGCGCGGGCGGATGTTGGCGCAGAAGGCGTGGACGCATCTTGGGATGGCCGTGCCCAAGCGGCAAAGCGATCTGTTCGGTTGAAGCCCGCGCACTTAGATTTTATGCCTTTCGGCGAGAGTATTTTTAAAAAGATGAAGGGCTGGCGGTGACACCGGAAGAAATTGAGGCGCTGTTCACACGCGAAAGCGGCGAGTTTTTGTTTGCGCGCTGGGGACGGCCTGTTGTTCCGATCGTTTTCGGCGTTGAAGACGAGACGCTAGCCACCGTAAAGGGGGCTTTTGAAGCTGTTGTCACGCTGGCCGGTCACCAAATGGGCGAGACGGACCCTGAACTTGGCGCGAATTGCATGGTTTTCTTTTTCCGCGACTGGCAGGAGCTGCTGGAAGTACCGGACCTTGATCGTCTGGTCCCGGATCTGGAACCTTTGGTTGCGCGGCTGGTCGCGGCAGATGCAAACCAGTACCGCATTTTCCGGTTCGAAGAAGATGGCGCGATCCGCGCGGCGTTTGTGTTTCTGCGCATGGACAAAGAATTGTCGAAGGTTCCGGCTGAAACCCTTGCGCTCAATAAGGTCGTGCAGACAATCTTGCTCTGGTCGGACACTGCATTTCGCAATCAATCTCCACTGGCAATCGCAGGTGAGGCCACGATCCTGCGTCCCGACATCGCGTCCTTGATCCGGGCGGCCTATGATCCGGTTTTGCCACGGGCGGCACAGGATGCCTCGCACGCGTTAAGGCTGTTTGCCCGTCTGGAGACGTTGCAATGAAACACACCTACCCCATCCGTGTGTATTATGAAGACACCGACATGGGTGGGGTTGTCTATCATGCGAACTACCTGCGCTATATCGAGCGCGCGCGCTCGGACTGGGTGCGTAATCTGGGCAATGACCAGAACGCCATGCGGGAAGAGGGCATTGTTTGGGTCGTGCGGCGGCTTGAGGCCGAGTATCTGGCGCCTGCAAGGTTCGATGATGAATTGATTGTCGAAACCGAAGTTACCGAAATCTCGGGCGTGCGTCTGACCATGGCACAGCTTGTCCGACGCGGTGAGACCGAAATATTTCGTGCAACTGTCACGGCCGTTTGCATCAATAAAGCAGGCAAGCCGATCCGTTTGCCGGCAGAGATTCGCGCATTGATGTAACAATTTGCGGACCGTGGGTGGTTCTGTTGGCTTTTCATGACCAACTGAGATAGCGTTTGGCAAAACAAGGCCAAACGAACGGCCATCAGGCAAAACAAAGAGCAGGTTCATGGAAGCTGAAACGCTGGCGCTGGCGCAGGAGATCGACTTCTCCATGTGGGGGCTGTTTGCCCGCGCGACCTTTATCGTCAAACTGGTGATGCTGGTACTTACCGGCGCATCCATATGGTCCTGGGGGATCATCATTCAGAAGCTGATCAACTATCGCGCGGCCCGACGCGAGGCGCAGGTTTTTGATGAAAGCTTCTGGTCGGGCAACCCGTTGGATGAGTTGTTCGAGCAGATCGGAACCCAGCCGGATGGCAGCTCGGAAAAGATCTTTGCATCAGGCATGATCGAATGGCGCAGGTCGCATCGCAATGATGGCGGGCTGATTGCCGGGGCAACCGCGCGTATCGACCGGTCGATGGATGTCGCCATCGCGAAAGAGGCGGAAACCTTGCAAAAAGGGCTTCCCATTCTGGCGACTGTTGGCTCCACAGCTCCGTTTATCGGGCTGTTTGGCACCGTTTGGGGCATCATGAATGCGTTCATCGAGATTGCCGAGCAGCAAAACACTAACCTTGCTGTGGTGGCTCCCGGCATCGCCGAGGCGTTGATGGCGACAGGGTTGGGCCTTTTGGCGGCGATCCCGGCGGTGATTTTCTACAACAAACTCAGCGCAGATAGTGACCGGATCGTTGGCGGCTATGAAGCCTTTGCGGATGAATTCGCAACCATCCTGTCGCGCCAGTTGGACAGCTGAAGATGGGCGCTGCGATCCAGCAATCTTCGGGCGGCAATGGGCGCAGACGTGGTCGGCGTCGCGGTCGCGCGCAGCCGATGGCCGAGATCAATGTGACCCCTTTCGTGGATGTCATGCTGGTATTGCTGATCATCTTCATGGTGGCCGCGCCATTGCTGACGGTTGGTGTTCCGGTCGATCTGCCCAAGACCGCGGCCAGTGCGCTGCCCGGCGACAACGAAGAGCCTTTGACCGTGACTCTGACCGCAGACGGCCGCGTGCAGATCCAGACCACCGATGTGTTGCGCGAAGAGTTGATTGGCAAGCTGCGTGCCATTGCGGCAGAGCGGAGCAGCGACCGGGTTTTCCTGCGGGCCGATGGCGCAATCCCTTATGCACAGGTGATGCAGGTCATGGGTGCACTGAACGCGGGCGGTTTTTCCAACGTTGGCCTTGTGACCGATACCGGTGGGCCGACGCTGGATGAAGGTGGAGAGTGAGGTCGCACGGTGGATACCGGCACCAAGATTTCAGCGATTGCGCATGTCAGCCTGATCGGATGGGCGATGTTCGGCGGCACCTTCAGGTCCGAACCGTTGCCGATGGCTGTGCAGGACGTCTCAGTGATCACGGCTGAACAATTCGCGGCGATGACTGCCCAGCGGGATGCGCCGGAAGTCCCCGAAGTGCCGACCGCGTTGCAACAACCGCCCCAACCGGAGGCTGTGACCAAACCGCCGGAATCCGTGATTGACGAACAGCCGCGCCCTGAACCTGTTGCACCGGCTGAACCAGAACCAGAGCCAGAGCCTGTCATCGTGGAAGCGCCGCCAGAACCCGAGGTTCCTGACGAGCCTCCGGTTCTGACGGAACCTCAGGTCGAGCCTGTTGCACAGCCTGCGCCGCCTGGTCCGGAGGCACAGCCGCGCCCTTCGGATCGCGTCGCGCCCGAGGCAATAGCTCCGCCACCGCCCGAGGCAAAACCTGATGATTTTGAAACGCCGCCGGTATCCCTGGATGAAGGCGCAGAAGTTCAGCAGGAACAGCAGGATCAGACCGCGCCGCAAGAGGCAGCCCCGGAGATTGTGACCGAGGCCGAGGAAACCAAGGAACAGTCGCCCCTGACATCTCCGCGGCCGCGCGTGCGCCCAAACCGGCCAAGGCCGCCATCCGAACCCGCTGTGGCCAAAACGCCTGAAGCGACCCCGGAACCTGAAAAACAAACCGATGAAACGGCAATTAACGACGCCCTGGCCGAAGCCTTGGGCAGCGGGTCCGAACCTTCTGGTCCACCGCTGACCAGCGGAGAGAAAGACGCGATGCGACTGGCCGTCTCTGGATGTTGGAATGTGGGTTCCTTGTCCACAGATGCGCTGAACACTGTGGTTGTTGTCGCGTTTTCGTTGAACCGTGATGGTACGGTCGTCGGCGGCAGCGTTCGGATGCTGGACAGCTCTGGCGGCTCGGCGGGAGCCGTTAAACAGGCCTACGAGGCTGCGCGACGTGCAATTTTGCGCTGCGGGGCCAAAGGATATGATTTGCCTGCTGACAAATACGAACATTGGCAGGATGTTGAGATTACATTTAACCCCGAGAGGATGCGGATCAAATGATGAAGCTTCTGACCAGCCTCTTTGTCGGCCTGACATTGATGTCTGCGCCGGTTTTTGCACAGAGCGGGCCTTTGCGTCTGGAACTGGATGAGGGGATTATCGAACCCTTGCCCTTTGCCGTTCCGAATTTTGTGCCGGACGGCCCGGCCGCAGCTCAGTTCGCGCAAGATATCTCGCGCGTGGTGGCGGCTGACCTGACCGGGACCGGGTTGTTCCGCGAGATATCCTCGGATGCGTTCATCAGCCGGGTCAGCAGCTTCGAAGCTCCGGTTCAGTTTGCGGATTGGAAGGCGATCAACGCTGACGCCCTGATCACGGGCGCTGTCAATGTGTCCGGTCAGAAACTGACGGTCCGGTTCCGGGTGTGGGATGTGTTTTCGGGCCAGGAACTGGGCAATGGCCTTCAACTGGCAGGTACCACCGACGGGTGGCGGCGCATGGCGCATAAGGTGGCCGATCAGGTCTATAGCCGGATCACAGGTGAAGGCGGTTATTTTGACAGCCGCGTTGCCTTTGTTTCGGAAAGCGGTCCGAAGGACCAGCGTCTGAAGCGTTTGGCGATCATGGATTACGATGGCGCGAATGTGCAGTACATGACTGACAGCGCCGCCATCGTTCTGGCGCCCCGGTTCTCACCCACCGGTGACCGGCTGCTTTATACCAGTTATGAAAGCGGCAGCCCGCGCATTTACGTGACTGAAGTCGGGCGCCCGAAACCACGGGAACTGAAGACGCAGGACGGGACCATGAGCTTTTCGCCACGGTTCTCGCCGGATGGCCGGTCGATTGTCTATTCGCTTATTCAGGGCGGCAATACCGACCTGTGGAAAATGGATATCACCTCGGGGCAAAGTACGCGCCTGACCAACACGCCCGCAATTGAAACAGCTCCCAGCTATTCGCCGGATGGTGGCCGGATTGTCTTTGAAAGCGACCGCTCCGGCACGCCGCAATTGTACGTAATGGCAGCAAACGGGGGCGAAGCCACGCGGATCAGCTTTGGCGCGGGTCGCTATGGTACGCCGGTCTGGTCGCCGCGAGGCGACCTGATCGCCTTTACCAAGCAGAACCAGGGCCGGTTCCATATCGGCGTGATGCGCATCGACGGATCAGAAGAACGTTTGCTGACAGCGTCTTTCCTGGATGAAGGCCCCACCTGGTCGCCCAATGGCCGGGTCATCATGTTCACCCGCGAAACGCAGGGGGCCAGCGGTAGGGCATCGCTTTACTCGGTGGATATCTCGGGCAGGAACCTGCGGCCGGTACGTACACCGGACGGGGGGAGCGATCCGTCTTGGGGCCCATTGCAGAATTGATCGCAGCAAAGTTCACAACAAATCGTCCCTGTGGTAGACAGGCGGCAATAAACATAACACGAGGCACCTGAAATGAACGTATTGAGCAAAGTTCTGGCGCTGGGCGCGCTGAGTGTGATCGCCGCCTGCACAAGTAATGACCCCTCGGCCTTGGGCGGCGGTGGTAGCGGGGGCATTGGATCCATTGTCCCCGGATCACCGAGTGATCCGCGCTCGCCGGCGTATTTCCAGCAAACGGTCGGGGACCGTGTCCTGTTTGCCGTTGACCAGTCGACCTTGTCGCCCGAGGCGCAAACAGTGCTGCAAGGGCAGGCAGACTGGTTGCTGGCCAATCCGGATTTTGTCGCAACGATTGAAGGCCACGCGGATGAGCAGGGCACACGGGAATACAACCTTGGTTTGGGTGCCAAACGCGCTAATGAGGCACGAGAATACTTGATTTCACGCGGAGTTGCGGGCAGCCGCCTGAATACCGTGAGCTATGGCAAGGAACGCCCGATCGAGATTTGCAGCACCGAGGAATGTTATTCCAAGAACCGCCGTGCGGTAACGGTTCTGACCGGGTCAACTCTGGGGTAATATGATGCGCATTGCAGGATGGGTTTTGGCGGCGGTTGTGGCGACGGCTGGTGTTGCACAGGCACAGGATCAGCAAACTCTTGCAGATATCCGTCAGGAACTAACGGTGCTACATGTGGAAATTCAGCGTTTGAAACGCGAGTTTTCTACCACGGGTTCACCTGCACCGAACCTGTCCGGCAGTTCGGTCCAAGAACGCGTTGTCGCGATCGAAGCGGAATTGCAGCGCCTGACCCGCCAAACCGAGCAGTTGAACCAGCGGGTGCAGAACATTGTCACTGACGGCACCAACCGAATCGGTGACCTTGAGTTCCGGCTGGTCGAACTGGAAGGCGGCGATTTGACGACATTGGGTGAGACCTCGACATTGGGTGGTGACACGGCCGCTGTGATCACCGGGCCAACAAGTATCGAAACGCCAACGGCGACCGATCATGGTGAACTGGCCATAGGTGAACGTGCTGATTTTGATGCAGCCTCGCAAGCGTTGGCCGATGGCGATTTCCAGACTGCTGCCACGTTGTTTGCGCAGTTTGAAACAAGCTATCCCGGCAGTCCGCTGGCGCCCGAAGCCAACCTGAAACGCGGTCATGCCCTTGAAGGGATTGGCGACACGCGCGAAGCAGCCCGAGCATTCCTGGCCAGCTTCACGGGTGATTCCGAGGGCGCATTTGCACCCGAGGCGTTGTACGAACTGGGTGCGGCGCTTGGCCGTTTGGGACAGACTGATCAGGCCTGCATCACTCTTAATGAGGTCGGAGTACGCTTTCCTTCTGCGCCAGAGTTTTCGAACGCCACGCAGGAGATGACCGCGTTGGGATGTACTTGAACCATCACTCCAGCAAACTACTTGCAGACCTTCGCGCCCGGCTACCCGAAACACTTCCGCGCAAGTTGGGTATTGCAGTTTCGGGAGGCGGCGATTCTGTCGCCTTAATGCACCTTTTGCATCATGTGGCGCAGGATGAGGCTATCACCCTTTTCGTTGCCACGGTCGACCACGGGTTGCGCCCCGAATCCGCGCGCGAGGCCGAAACGGTATCCCGGCAGGCAGCTGCGTTGGGGATGCCTCACGACACGCTGCGTTGGTCGGGATGGGACGGTACCGGCAACTTGCAGGACCGCGCACGTCAGGCGCGGTATGATTTGTTATCCGAATGGGCAAAGGGCCGCGGAATCGATACCATTGCGCTGGGCCACACCGCAGATGATCAGGCGGAAACACTGCTGATGCGGTTGGGCCGATCATCCGGGGTCACGGGCCTGTCCGGAATGGCGGCTATTCGGGAACAGCGGGGGCTTACGATACTGCGCCCAATGCTGGGGATCACCCGTGAACAGCTGCGCACCTATCTGACTGAGGCTGGCGTGGCCTGGGTGGACGACCCTTCGAATCAGGATGCCCGTTTCGATCGGATCAAGGCGCGCGAAGCTTTGGGTGGTCTAGAACCTTTGGGAATTGATGCGCTTTCATTGTCCCGCGTGGCTGACAATCTGGCGCAGGCACACACGGCACTTGGCATCTGTGCGCAAGAATCCGCACGGTCCGTGGCGCAAGTGGATCAAAGTGACGTGAGGGTGAACCGGGCCGGATTTGCCGCGTTGCCCCTTGAGATTCGGCGCCGTGTCCTGCTGGGAATCCTCTCGTGGGTTGCCGGGTCGGGTTATCCCCCGCGTCAGGCGGCAGTGGATCGGGCGATGGATGCAGTTGCGAATGGGCAATCGGCGTCAGTGGGCGGTTGTCTTATTGTTCCACACGGCGGGAGTGTTTGGATTTGCAGGGAATTTAATGCCGTGAAATCTCAGTTGGCCGCACCCGGTGCTGTGTGGGATGGCAAATGGCGGCTGAGCGGACCGGCAACAATGGGCGCAGAAATCCGTGCTTTGGGGGGTGAGGGGTTGCAACAGGTGCCCGAGTGGCGGGCAACCGGGCGTCCCAGGATAGCTTTGACAGCGACGCCTGCGGTTTGGAATGCGGATAGGGTGCTGGCCGCTCCGCTTGCGGGTCTCGCGAATGGTTGGCATGCCAGTCTTGCGTCAGATTGGCCCGAGTTCCACACATCTTTTTTATCGCATTGAACATACGACAAACCTCTCTATTTTAAGAGGTAACTTGGCAGCGTCTCACCTGCCGGAACTTTTAGGAGAATTTCCTTGGGCAACGCTCGCAATATCGCGTTTTGGGTCGTTTTGTTCCTGCTCATCCTTGCACTGTTCAATCTGTTCAGTGGACCGGGCGGAACGCTTCAGAGCAACGAGAAAACCTATTCCGACTTTGTCGGTGCCGTCCAAAGCGGTGAAGTCAAGAATGTGACCCTGGATGGTGAGCAGATTCGCTATACCCTGCAAAGCGGTGCCAGCTATGTCACGATCAAACCCGGCGACGCCGAAGTGACCAAGCTTCTGATCGAGGAAAACATACCAGTCCAGGCCGTAAAACAGCAGCAATCAGGGTTTCAATCGTTCCTGATCACGCTGCTGCCTTTCCTGCTGCTGATTGGTGTCTGGGTCTATTTCATGAACCGGATGCAGGGCGGCGGCAAAGGTGGCGCGATGGGCTTTGGCAAATCCAAGGCCAAGATGCTGACTGAAAAGCATGGCCGCGTGACCTTTGATGATGTTGCCGGTATCGACGAAGCCAAGGAAGAGCTGGAAGAGATTGTCGAGTTCCTGCGAAACCCGCAGAAGTTCAGCCGCCTTGGTGGCAAGATCCCCAAGGGCGCGCTGCTGGTTGGCCCTCCGGGTACCGGTAAGACGCTGCTGGCCCGTGCCATTGCGGGTGAGGCGGGCGTGCCGTTCTTCACCATCTCGGGTTCGGATTTTGTCGAAATGTTCGTTGGTGTGGGTGCGTCTCGCGTGCGCGACATGTTCGAGCAAGCGAAAAAGAATGCGCCCTGTATCGTGTTTATCGATGAGATTGACGCTGTGGGTCGTCATCGCGGCGCCGGGTATGGCGGCGGCAATGACGAGCGTGAACAAACGCTCAACCAGTTGCTGGTCGAAATGGACGGGTTTGAGGCCAACGAAGGTGTGATCATTCTGGCAGCCACCAACCGCAAGGACGTTCTGGACCCTGCGCTGCTGCGACCGGGCCGGTTCGACCGTCAGGTCACAGTCGGCAACCCGGACATCAAGGGCCGCGAGAAAATTCTGGGCGTTCACGCACGCAAGACGCCGCTGGGCCCCGATGTAGATCTGCGCATCATCGCGCGCGGTACGCCGGGCTTCTCGGGTGCGGATCTGGCCAACCTCGTGAACGAGGCCGCGTTGATGGCGGCGCGCGTGGGCCGTCGCTTTGTCACCATGGAAGATTTTGAAAACGCCAAGGACAAGGTGATGATGGGGGCCGAGCGCCGCTCGATGGTGCTGACTCAGGATCAGAAAGAAAAAACAGCCTATCACGAAGCGGGTCATGCTGTTGTTGGTATGTCTCTGCCCATGTGCGATCCAGTCTACAAGGCGACCATCATACCGCGCGGCGGCGCGCTGGGCATGGTGGTTTCGCTGCCGGAAATGGATCGCCTGAACTATCACCGGGATGAGTGCGAACAAAAGCTGGCGATGACCATGGCGGGTAAAGCTGCCGAAGTCATCAAGTATGGCGAAGATCACGTGTCGAACGGTCCTGCCGGGGACATCATGCAGGCCAGCCAACTGGCACGCGCCATGGTGATGCGCTGGGGTATGTCGGACAAGGTCGGCAATATCGACTATGCCGAGGCGCATGAGGGATACCAGGGCAATACTGCCGGGTTCTCGGTATCGGCTCATACCAAGGAACTGATTGAAGAAGAGGTAAAGCGCCTGATCCAGCAAGGCTATGAACAGGCGCATAAGATTCTGACCGATCAGAACGAGGAATGGGAGCGTCTGGCCCAAGGTTTGCTGGAATACGAAACGCTGACCGGTGACGAAATCAAACGCGTCATGAACGGGGAGTCGCCCGGCGACAGTGATGACCGGAACGACAAGTCGGACGAGGGCAGTGCGCCCAGCGTGACAGCCATCCCCAAGACCAAGGCCAAGAAATCACCGCCTGAGGGCGGGATGGAACCTGAACCGACAGCATAACCAGCAAGAACCCGGGCTCTGACCCGGGTTTTTTCTCTTTCCATCAGAGCGTTACTGGGCATTATGCGCTGGCAGACACCAATGGGTAGGGAAGCGCGTATGCCGTTTTTGCGGGAAACCGAATTTGCAGCCGAAGTCGTTTGGCTGGGCCTTGTTCCTGCCGGCGGATCGCTTCTTGCCAAGCCCGTGGAGTTGCTGGATCTTGGGTTTGAGGGCGCGAAAGGCGAACGGCACGAAGGTCTGAACCGTGCGTCCTGTGTTCGGGTCTCGAACCTCTATCCCAAGGGCACTGAAATCCGCAATGTTCGTCAACTTTCGGTGCTGTCCTTGGAAGAGTTGCAGCAGATCGCGCAGAACATGGGGCTGGACCAGCTTGACCCGTCTTATCTGGGCGTATCCATAGTGCTGAAAGGTGTTCCGGATTTCTCGCACATTCCGCCGTCCTCGCGCCTTCAGGCGGTCAACGGGCTGACGATCACTGTGGATATGGAAAACGCACCCTGCGTATTGCCCGGTCGCGAAATCGAAGCGGTTCATCAGGGGTATGGTGCAGGGTTCAAACCCGCTGCCGTCGGGCGCCGGGGTGTCACGGGATGGATTGAACGTCCCGGGCGCATTCAACTGGGCGATCACCTCAAGCTCTTTGTTCCGGACCAGCCTGCCTGGAGCCCCGAAAATATGCAGGTTTCCGATTAGTTACCGATGAAGTGACCTGACGACGCTTCGCGACGCCAGAATGTCGGAATCCATGGCTAATCAGATTGTACACAAGGGTATGGAATGCGTAGCGCCGACGTTAGACGTCGGTTTTGCACGGTATTCAATCAAGGACCCCGGCCAATGAGCTATAAATCCGACATCGAAATTGCGCGTGAAGCGAATAAGAAGCCGATCCAGGAGATCGGCGCGAAGCTTGGAATATCCAGTGATGATCTGTTGCCGTATGGGCATGACAAGGCGAAGGTGAGCCAGGAGTTCATCAACTCGGTGCAGGGTCGTGAGGACGGCAAGCTGGTGCTGGTGACGGCGATCAACCCGACGCCTGCGGGTGAGGGCAAGACGACCACAACGGTTGGTCTGGGTGACGGTCTGAACCGGATCGGCAAGAATGCGATGATCTGTATCCGCGAGGCCTCGCTGGGTCCGAACTTCGGCATGAAGGGCGGCGCTGCGGGGGGCGGCTATGCGCAGGTTGTTCCGATGGAAGAGATGAACCTGCACTTCACCGGCGATTTCCACGCGATCACCTCGGCCCATTCGCTGCTGTCGGCGATGATCGACAACCACATCTACTGGGGCAATGAATGCGAGATCGACACTCGCCGGGTCGCATGGCGTCGTGTGGTCGACATGAACGACCGCGCCCTGCGCCAGATCACTGCCAGCCTGGGCGGCGTGTCGAACGGGTTCCCGCGCGAAACAGGTTTTGACATCACAGTGGCGTCCGAGGTTATGGCGATCCTGTGCCTGTCAAACGACCTGAAGGATCTGGAAAAGCGTCTGGGTGATATCATCGTGGCTTATCGCCGCGACAAGACGCCGGTCTATTGCCGCGACATCAAGGCCGAAGGCGCGATGACCGTTCTGCTGAAAGACGCAATGCAGCCGAACCTGGTGCAGACGCTGGAAAACAACCCGGCCTTTGTCCACGGTGGCCCGTTTGCCAACATTGCGCATGGCTGCAACTCGGTAATTGCCACAAAGACCGCGCTGAAAGTGGCTGACTATGTGGTGACCGAGGCGGGCTTTGGCGCCGATCTGGGTGCCGAGAAGTTCATGAACATCAAGTGCCGCAAGGCGGGCATTGCGCCCTCTGCCGTGGTTCTGGTTGCCACCGTGCGCGCGATGAAGATGAATGGCGGCGTCGCCAAAGCCGATCTGGGCGCGGAAAACGTCGCCGCGGTCAAGGCGGGCTGCGCCAACCTGGGCCGTCACATCGAGAACGTGAAGTCGTTCGGTGTTCCGGTTGTTGTCGCCATCAACCACTTTGTCACCGACACCGATGCCGAGGTTCAGGCGGTGAAGGATTATTGCGCCTCTCACGGGGTCGAGGCGATTCTGTCGCGCCACTGGGAACTGGGCTCGGAAGGGTCTGCTGATCTGGCCCGCAAAGTTGTGGAGATCGTCGAAGGGGGCTCTGCGAACTTCGCGCCGATCTACCCCGACGAAATGCCGCTGTTTGAGAAGATCGAAACCATCGCCAAGCGCATCTACCGCGCCGACGAGGTTCTGGCCGACAACAAGATCCGCACGCAGCTGAAAGAATGGGAAGCAGCGGGGTATGGCAACCTGCCGGTCTGCATGGCGAAAACCCAGTACAGCTTCTCGACCGACCCGACCCTGCGGGGCGCGCCCACCGGCCATTCGGTCCCGGTGCGTGAGGTCCGCCTGAGCGCGGGTGCGGGCTTTGTCGTGGTTGTCTGCGGTGAGATCATGACCATGCCGGGCCTGCCCCGCAAACCGGCCGCGGAAACCATCTGCCTCAATGACGCAGGTGAGATCGAGGGCTTGTTCTAAGTCGCTGAATAAGACATTTCATGGTCCGGAACCCCCGGGCCATGAGGAGACGATGATGCCCACTCTGACACCGCCGCAGGACTGCCATTCGATGCGGGATCTGCGGGTTCAGATCGACAGGCTTGACCACCAGCTGATCGGGATGCTGGTGAGGCGCGCAAGCTATATCGACCGCGCGTCTGAGCTGAAGCCGGGCGAGGGCCTGCCCGCCCGCATCCCGGACCGGGTCGAGGATGTGGTGCAAAAGGTGCGCGCCAGTTCGCAGGCGGCGGGGATGGACCCCGATTTGTCCGAAACGCTCTGGCGCATTCTGATTGACTGGTCGATTGCACGTGAGGAACGTGTGCTCGGCCCCGAGTAAAGACCGGGCGCGTTCTGCGCCCGTTTGGGTTTTGAAAGAAGGGACCAAAGGATGGTAGCGCAGGTTATCGACGGGAAGGCCTTTGCCGCCAAAGTGCGCGCGCAGGTGGCCGATCAGGTTGCAAAGCTGAAAGAGGAAAACGGCATCACCCCCGGCCTGGCCGTGGTTCTGGTGGGCGAGGATCCGGCCAGCCAGGTCTATGTCCGCTCGAAAGGCAAGATGACCGTCGAGGTCGGCATGAACTCGTATGAGCACAAGCTCGATGTGGAGACCTCCGAGGCGGACCTGCTGGCGCTGATCGACAAACTTAACACTGATCCGGCGGTGCATGGCATTCTGGTACAGCTGCCGCTGCCAAAACACCTGAACGAGGATCTGGTGATCAACTCGATCGATCCGGCCAAGGATGTGGATGGGTTCCACATTTCGAATGTGGGCCTGCTGGGCACCGGTCAGAAATCGATGGTGCCCTGCACCCCGCTGGGTTGCCTGATGATGCTGCGCGATCACCACGGGTCGCTGTCGGGCATGGATGCAGTTGTCATCGGTCGCTCGAACATCGTGGGCAAGCCGATGGCGCAGCTGCTGCTGGGGGACAGCTGCACTGTGACCATCGCGCATTCGCGCACCAGGGACCTGCCGGATGTGGTGCGCCGCGCCGATATCGTCGTGGCCGCTGTCGGCCGCCCCGAGATGGTGCCCGGCGACTGGATCAAGGAAGGCGCCACCGTGATCGACGTGGGCATCAACCGCATCGAACGCGATGGCAAGACCAAGCTGGTCGGCGATGTCGACTATACCAGCGCCGCCGAGCGCGCCGGCGCCATCACCCCCGTCCCCGGCGGCGTCGGCCCCATGACCATCGCCTGCCTGCTGGCCAACACCCTCACCGCCTGCTGCCGCGCAAACAAACTCCCCGAACCAGAAGGCCTGACCGCCTGATACACGCGGGGCCGGATCGGACCCTTCGGACCGGCCCCCTTTTTTGGCAGGCAAAGCTCCAGCCAAATCGCCCCCTGACTGCATGGGCAAAGCACCCTGAATGGGTTTGACAGCCGAACAAATCGTGATATCCCTGTAATCCCAGCTGGTTACAGGTGAAGGCACTATTGTGTTTGACACATTCGGGGTGAGCTATGCTAATTCATGCACAAAAGCGGTATGACGTCTAAAATAAGTATAATCCTGAAGGCATTTTCACCGCAACGTGTGGTGGCGGGTTTGGTCTTTCTTCCTTTACTTGCATATGCGTTTCCACCCTTCCTTGATTCTGACCTGTCATTTGGACTGCGGCTTGTATTCTGGGCGGGAGTGATGGTCCTTGCTTTGACGGTTACCGGGCTTGCCAGAAAGCTGATGCGGAAGAACCCCGTTTTCCTGAATGTTCCGGCGAGGGATCTGGCATTTGTTTCTTTGACCTTGGCATTGTTCACGCCTTCACTTTGGATGTTGGCCTGGGTTCTTTTCACCTGTGGTGGATATATGGCGCCGGACGCCGAGAGGATTGTGGTTTATGGCGCTTTGTTCGCGACAGGCTTGATGCTTGTACAGCGCAACGATCTGAATGCCGCGGCAATTACTGAATCTGATCTTGAAAAACCACGACTTGTCAAACGCTTGCCACCCAGATTCAACGGGCAGATCTATCGCTTGACCGTTCGGGATCACAACGTGGATGTTGTCACCTCAGAAGGCACCTTCACGCTCCGGTCGCGTTTCACAGATGCGATTGCCGAAATGGAGCCTGTCCCGGGTCATTGCTCGCACCGTTCGCATTGGGTCACCGACGCATCCATTGTAAGTGTCGAAAGGGAAGGCAGTAAAACCTATCTGAAATTGATCAATGGTGATCTGGTTCCGGTCAGCCGGAAATACAAACCGATGCTGGAAATGGATGGCCTGATCTGAACCTATTGCGGCATTGGCAACATGTATGGACGCGGACCTGTGAGGATCGCTATCGCCTGCGATCCCATCAGTGCCGACAGCACTTGATCAGAGCTGCGAAGCCCCCCGGTAAAAGCGCCATAGGCCGGAAGTATCATGCGATGATCATTCAGCAGAAAAGCGGGGCGTGAAATATGACGCCCCTTGACCCTGATCCGGACTTTTGGATGGTAATGGCCGGAAACTTCTCCTCGCGCGGGATCCTGCGCGATATGACGGAAAACAAGCGGGCCACGGTGCCATTCGAACAGATGGGTTCCACCCAACTCAATATGACCGGGATCGTGGTTCCCCTCAATCCAGATCCACTGACGTCCGGACTGTAAGGTCGCGATCCTCAGCATTTCTGATTTTGGCAGCGCCCGGGCAGCTTCAAGATCATCGAAGCTGTCGCCCAGACATACAATGGTTTTGGCCTTCGTTTGCCCCAGGTCATCTTTCAGGCGGTCGAGCGTTTCACGGCTGTCATAAGGCGGAAGTGAAGGCCCACCACGCCGCGCGACGCGCTCGGATTTACCCAGATGCAAGTCCGACACGCACAGCAAGCTTTCGTCTGGCCACCAAAGCGCACCGGACGGCAAAGCACACAGGCGCTGACCCGCAAAGGGAAACTCAAGTTCGTTCATGTTACGTTCTTGGCCTGTTTCAGGGCCCGGCGCAAGCAGATCAAAGCTGTTCCAACCCCGCCGCTTGCAGCAGCCGCGCGCTTTCTTCCGCCAGAAGCCTTTCTTCGGCACTGCCTTTCACCGGCACTTTGCCAACCTCCAGAAACAGTGGCGCTGACAGGGGCGAGACACGCTCGAGCCGCACCAGATCAATCCTGTCTCCAATTCGGGCCAGCATTGTTTCGATCCGACCGAAATCGACAAGCCCACGCATGGCTTCCTCGCGGGTGATCTGCATCAATAGGTGATCGGGATCGTATTTCAGCAAGGTGTCATACAGGATATCGGACGAAAACGTAGCCTGCCGCCCGCTTTTGCGCTGCCCTGCCATGTTGCGTTCGATCAGACCGGCAATGGTGGCCGAAGCACGAAACGTGCGCTTCATAACGGCGTTACCTGCCAGCCAGGTGTCAAGCCCGTCGCGCAGTGCATTGGGTTGAAGCAACGGGCGGGGATCGGTAACCGCGTCCAGACCCCAGATCAGTGTGGCATAGTCCGTGGCGACAAAACCCAGCGGGGCCAGTCCGGTCTCCTCCATCCGTTTTGTCAGCAACAGGCCCAAAGTCTGTTGTGCATTTCGTCCGGCAAAGCCGTAAACGCAAAGATGTTCACGCCCGTCGCTGGGAAAGCTCTCGATGAGCAGCCGGTCACGCTGGGGCAGGCGGGACATCTGGCGCTGCAAATCCAACCATTCAGCCGTATGAGGGGGAAGCTGTGGCCAGCCCTGTTGGGCAAACATGTTCAGGATGCGGTCGCTGAGCTGCGTGGAGGTTGCGAATTTCGTGCCCGAAAAGGTCGCAATCTTTGGCTTTCGGTCTGCGCGCCGTGTGACTTCGACCACCATCTCGCGCAGTCCCTCATACCGCACGATTTGCCCACCGATCAGGAAGGTGTCGCCGGGCGTCAGCGAGGCAGCGAATGCTTCTTCTACTTCTCCCAGTGGCTTGCCGCCCCGGTTGCGTTTCAGACGAACCTTGAGCGTATCCGTGTCCTGAATCGTGCCCAGATTCATACGAATTCGCGATGCGGCGCGCGGGTCGCGCAGTTGCCATTGCCCGTCGGCGCCGTGTTGCAGCCTTTGCCAGCGATCATAGGCTTGCAGAGCATAGCCGCCGGTAGCACAGAAATTCAGGCAGGCGTCAAACTCGGCCCGCGTCAATTGAGCGTAAGGCCCGGCGGATGTCATCTCGGCATAAAGATCATCGGCGTTGAACGGTCCGGCGCAAGCGGCAATCAGGATATGCTGGCACAAAACATCGCGCGGGCCACGGCCGCGGGGTTCCCCATCCAGCTCATGGGCTTTGGCGGCCTCTAGCGCGGCGACGCATTCGACCACTTCGAAGCGATTGGCAGGTACCAAAAGGGCTTTGGAAGGTGCGTTATAGCGGTGGTTGGCCCGTCCTATCCTTTGCACCAGCCGTTTGACATTCTTGGGCGCGCCGATCTGGATCACCAGATCGACATCCCCCCAGTCGATGCCCAGATCCAGCGAACCGGTGCAGACGATGGCGCGCAAGTCACCTCGGACCATCGCGGCCTCGACCCGCTCGCGCTGCTGCCGGTCCAGACTGCCGTGATGGATGCCGATGGGCAGACCGTCATCATTGGCCAGCCACAGATTGTGAAAGAATATCTCGGCCTGGGCGCGCGTATTGTGAAAGATCAATGTGGTCTTGTGCTGCTTGATCTGCTCCAGCACGGCTGGAATAGCATAAGCCGCGCCACCGCCAGACCAGGGCGGCATCTGCGACGTTTCCAGCATTCGGATATCCGGGTCCGGACCGGGGTCGGCCTGTACAATCTGGCAGGGATCAGGGTGGCGGGCCAGAAAGCGGGCAATCGCAACAGGATCTTCCACCGTCGCCGACAACCCGACGCGGCGCAGATCGGGATTGAGGCGTTGCAGGCGTGCCAGCGCCAGCATCAGCTGATCCCCGCGCTTGCTTTCAGCCAGTGCGTGGATTTCATCGACGATGATCCGCTGCACACCTTCAAACATACGCGGGGCATCCTCGTACGAGGTCAGCAACGCCAGACTTTCCGGCGTGGTCAACAGGATATGCGGTGGATCAGCCCTTTGGCGTTTCTTCTGCGTGGCTGAGGTGTCACCGGTTCGATCCTCGATCCTGACAGGCAGGCCGATCTCATCCACCGGGGTGCGCAGATTGCGTTTGATGTCGGCGGCCAGCGCCTTGAGCGGCGAGACATAGATCGTGTGCAATCCATTGTGGCCAGCATCCGCAAGTTCAGCCAGAGACGGCAGAAACCCGGCCATGGTTTTGCCGCCACCGGTGGGCGCAATCAGCAGTGTCGCCGGGCTGAATGCGCGGTTGAACATCTCTTGCTGATGCGGGTGGATGGACCAGCCTTTGGTGGAAAACCACGCGGCAATCCGTGCGGGAATCTGCGTCATGAACGCAGACTACCCGTCCCGGAGTGGTAATGGCACGGCGTTATTTGACGATTTTCTCGTCTTTGACGAACATGTTGGCCCAGGCCCGGTCAATCAGTTCGGGGCTCATCTGATAGGGGATGCCTTCGAACTCGCAGATCGAGATCATCTGGTCGATAAGAAAGATCGGTTGATAGTTGGCGTAGATGTTGTTGATGGTTGGGTATTTGACTTTCAGCAGATGCACCAGCGCTGCCTCATCCAGCGGCATCCCGCGTTTGCGCGCAACCATGGCGAATATCTTCAGGAAGTTTTCCTGATTCGGGCCGTCGATCTTGATCTTGAAGAAGATTCGGCGCAGGGCCGCCTGGTCAAATATCTCGTTCGGGTGGAAGTTGGTCGAGAAGATGACCAGCGTATCAAACGGAACTTCGAATTTCTCACCCGATTGCAGGCCCAGGATATCCTTGTTCTCTTCCAGTGGAACAATCCAGCGGTTGACCAGCGCCTGCGGTGGTTCGGCCTGACGGCCAAGGTCGTCCACGATAAAGATGCCGCCCGTGGATTTCAGCTGCAGCGGTGCCTGATAGGTTCGCGCGGTAGGGTTATAAACCAGGTCCAGCATACTAAGCGACAGTTCACCGCCGGTGACAACGGTCGGGCGTTCACACTGTACATAGCGTGAGTCGAACCGTTTGCGGCGGCGCAGGCTGTTCGGGTCGTCGGCTTCCTGCTCGATCGCGGTGTGCACGATCGGGTCGTAGACCGTGATCACCTGCCCCGCATATTCGATGGCGTAGGGCACATAGACATTGTCCCCCAGCGCATCGCGAATGCCGTTCGAGATGGACGATTTACCGTTGCCCGGCGGACCATACATCAGGATCGACCGGCCTGCGCTGACTGCCGGGCCTAGATGATCCAGCAGGCTGTCGGGCAGAACCAGATGGCCCATGGCGTTGGTCAACTGGTCGCGCGTGACCTGAATGTTGCGGATCGATTGACGTTTGACTTGCTCGCGATAGACATCCAGCGGAACGGGCATCGCACCGAAATACTCGGACTGGCTGAGGGCATCCAGAGCGCGGGCCTTGCCGGCATCAGTCAGCTGATATCCCATCTCGTTGCCGCTGTTGGCGTTCAGCGTCCCCATTGCCTCAAGCAGCTTCTGCTCGCGTGCGATGTCGATCAGTTCCTGGGTCACAGCGCCAGGCAGACATATGGCCGCAGAAACTTCTGACACGGTGCTGGTGTTCTTGCGGAATATGGTCTTAAGCAAGATATCCCGCATCATCACCAGCGGAAGCTTCATTTCGCTTAACCCCTTCGGGGTAGGGGGGGCCATAACAGAGGAAGTCTGCATATTCATGCGCGGTGCTCGTTCGTCAAATTGTAACGCCAACTGCCCGAATAAGGGCGACTTGAAGGAAAAATGACCCAGCTTTGTGGCGGGACAAAGGCAGCGGCAAGGCGCGCTGATGATAGTTTACGAACCGAGAACAGTACCCAGAATCAGATACATGGCCAGCGAGCCACCCAGTGCGAACCCCATGGGGAACTGTTTGCCCCGATCCCAGCTTTCCCAATGTGGCGCAATGGTGCGCAACCTTGTGATTTTCGCCAAACGATGCGTGACCACGGCGGCCAGAATACAGGCGGTCAGAATAAGCAGCACCAGCTTTAGATCGCCAAGCCAGACAAATGGCGCGGACGCGGCAAGAAACTTAGCGTCGCCCGCGCCCATTGCCCCTGACGCGTTCAGAAGAATGCCGAAAATCAACACCACGGGGATATGCAGAAGGTGCCAGAAATAGATCGGCATCGACATATTGATCAGCAACAGATGACCGCTGACCGCGCCGGTGGACCAGGGCGGGATGGCAACCAGCCCGACCACGACAAAAATCAACGCCAGCGCAACAACTGCATGGTTTTTGATCCGCATCTCACGCATATCCGTGAAGGCCACGTAAAAGCAGATCGGCAGCACGAAGGGCAGGAACCATGCCGCCGCCGCAGCGGGGATTTGCATGTGTCAGGCCTCTTCAAGCGCACGAAGCGAGCGGACCGCTTCATCGAAATGCTGCGGATGGGTGGCAATGGCCTCGCGGAACAGGTTTTTCGCGGTTTCTACATCGCCCTGCTTGACCGCGGAAATACCCATCGTATTCAGCAGTAGCGCCCGTTCAACCTGGGTCATCGGCACCACTGGAAGGCTATAGTTGCCCTGCGCTGACCGGGCCAGCACCAGATTATTCTTGGCAGTGAACAAAGAGCTGTCTTGGCGGACTGCGTCGGTGAACAGGCGTTCGGCCTCGGCATACTGGCCACGGGTCAGTTTCGAATACCCCCAATTGTTCATTACGCTGCCCGGGCGGGTGGTCAGCCCAACGGCCGTTTCATAGAAATGATCAGCCCGCTTCCACTCTTTCCGGGAATCCGCGACCACCGCCTCAAGGCGATAGCGTTTAAAGGTTTCGAACGTTGGGGGAACCGTATCCAGAACGGTTTTGGCCTGAGACCAGTCGCCATTTCGCACCAGCGCATCGGCGTACTCGACCTTGTCTGCGGCGTTCGTACCCTTCATTGTCGTCACGCGCTTCCACGCTGCTGCCGCTTCGGTGGTGCGTTTTGCGCGTCCCAGGGATATTGCCAACCCGCGCTGAAGATCGATGCGATCAGGGTTCTTGAGTGTGGCACCGTGAAAATAGGTCACTGCCTCATTCGGGTCGGCGGCACTCAACAACACATCGTTCAGGTTGGTTTCGTCAATAACGTTCACTTCCTGAAACGTCCGTTCCACTTTTTCCTCTTCGGATTCCTTTGCACAGGCCGAAAGGATCAGACCGCTGAAAACAACAGCCGGAATCAAGAATTGCTGGCGCATTTTTTGCGTCCTTTACTGCTCTTGCCTCGATTACTGGATTTTGCGTAGCGCGAATTGCCCGTCGCCAAGCTGCTCCAGTGTATATTCTTGTTGTTCTTGCGGGATATTATTAACAGGATTTTCCATTTTTGCGAGTGCTAAGCGCAGATTGTCGCGGATTGCGTCACTTTCGCCATTGTCCAGCGCGTAAGCCCGTTGAAAGACCTGCGCCGCTTCGGGGTACTCCTGTTTCTCCATCAGCAGAACGCCCAGATTATTCCATGCAACAGGCCAATCCGGATCGCCTTCCACAGCACGGCGCAGCAATTTCTCGGCCTGCCCTAAACGCCGCAACCCAAGATTGGCCGTACCCAGAGAGGTCAAGACCTGTGTCGTCATACCCTGGTCCAGCGCGGCGCGGGTAAAAGTATCAAGCGCCAGTTCGTATTCACCGGCAGTCATCAGCCGGTTTCCGACCTCGATATTGTCTTCTGCTTGTCCCCTGGGATCAACTCCCGGCGCATCCAGGCCGTTCGGCGACAGGCCTTCTGTGCAAGAAGCCACCATGGTGCAAACCACGGTGGCCTTAAGTATTCGGCGAAACCCGGACGGGAAGCACCAGAATTCAGCTTTCATAGGGTTTTATCATCCTGCGCGCCCGAAAGTTGAAATGACATTCGCCGACGGGCCGACCAGAATGATCAGCAGTGGCGGAACTGTCAGCATCATTGTGACAAGAGTCATCTTCGTAGGCAACTTGTTCGCAGCCTCCTCGGCGCGCATCACGCGTTTGTCACGCATCTCAGAGGCGTAAACCCGCAATGCTTCGGCAATGGATGTACCGAAAGTTGCCGACTGGATCATCACGGTGACGAATGAGTTTACGTCCTGTACGCCGCAGCGCACTCCGAAGTCGCGCAATACAGTGTCTTTGTCCTTACCGGCTTTCATCTCGTGTGCGACGGTTTCGAATTCCTGAGCGATATCGGGGTAGGAGGATTTCATTTCACCGGACACACGAACGATGGCCTGGTCCAGTGACTGTCCGGCCTCAACGCAGACCAGCATCAGGTCAAGCGTATCGGGAAAGCCTGCTGTAATTGCCTCTTTGCGTGCTTCGACCCGGCGTGTGATCCAGTATTTCGGGGCGAAATAACCAATTGCGGCTGGCACGAACACCCGGATCATCATTTGCTGACCGGTGAATTCCTGACCGTTTGAAAGGACCGTAATCAGCAGAACACCGACAACGATACCAATGATACCTAGCGAAAACTGCGCAAAGTGAAAGAACCGGACCGCATCTTTTGACCGATATCCCGCCTGACGCAGCTTCAGCTCAACCGCCGAATACTCTTCTTCGTTTTTCGGCTCCAGAAAAGTCGCGAATTTCTCAAGCTGCTCATTTCGACTGGAGTTTCGCAGTTGCTCTTTCTTGCTTTTTTTTGTTGCCCGCGGGGCCGCATTCGACCGCTGAAGTTTTTTCAGAGGATCTTCCGGCTGGCTCATGATCAGTGAGACAGCGACAAGAACCATGATCAGGCCAAGTACACCCACCACGATAAGGGGGCCGAACTCACCCAGGTGTTGAGTCAGCAGATCATTGATGTTGGTCAGAAATTCCATTGTGCTGCCCTCAGACCTTGATGTTGGTGATGATCTTCATGACGATCAGGTTCAGTGTCAGCAAAATGCCGACAACGAAACACGCAGGGATGAACCAGGGGTGGTCCAACACTTCGTCATAATACCCTGGGTCCTTGACCAGGATGAAAATCAGACACGCAATTGGGAAGCCAGACAGGAACTTGCCTGACCATTGTGCTTCGGCCGTGATTGCCTTGACACGCCGGAACAGGCGGAACCGCGCACGGATCACCTGTGCCAATCCAGCCAGAATTTCGGCCAGGTTACCACCGGACTGCTGCTGAATACCCACAGCAACCGCGAGGAACCGCAAATCCTGCATATCCAGACGTTCAGCCATATCCTTCAGCGCCTCGCCCACATCGCGACCATAGGCGCATTCATCCGCGATAACACCAAACTCGGTTCCCAGCGGATCCTGAACTTCGTTTGAAACAACCTGAATTGTCGAAACGAAAGGATTACCCACACGCAGCGAACGCACCATCAGCTCAACCGCGTCAGGCAGCTGCTCTTCGATCATTCCCATACGTTTCTTGGCCTTGTGGTTCACCCACGCGTAAACGCCGCCAATACCGATGGCGATTGAAATCGCGGCGCGCAGCGCTGTGTCTGTCGCGGTACCGATGCTCAGACCCACAAACGCCATGGCCGAGACCAGCGCCATGATCATGATCAGTTGACGGGGAGAAAACGCAATGGCGGCTTTTTGAGCCTTGTCAGCAAGCAGCGAATACAGAGGGATGCTCTGTGATTTCATGTGCTGCTGCATTTCCTTGCGCAGCTGCTCCAGGACCTGTTCGCGCCCGGCACCCTTTTCCAGCATGTCCAGACGCCGGTTGACCCGGCTGTTCAGACTGATGGATTTGCCGAACGCAACCAGATAGATGCCCTCGACCAGGGCAAGAACCCCCACAAAGATGGCGACATAGATGATCGCCTCCATAGGCAATTGCATACCCGGTTCTCCTACATTGTGGTTGGGTCGTAGATGGATGCGGGCAGATCAAAACCCCACAGACGGAAGCGTTCCGAATAGTGGCTGCGCACCCCAGTTGCCGTAAAGTGACCGATGATCTTGTTGTCAGGTGTCAGGCCAACACGTTGAAAACGAAAGATTTCCTGCATCGAAATCACGTCACCTTCCATACCGGTAATCTCGGTGATCGAGGTCATCCGGCGCGAGCCATCCTGCAATCGGCTGGCCTGAACGATTAGGTTCACAGCGCTTGCGATCTGGCTGCGGACGGCCTTAATGGGCATTTCGATGCCAGCCATCGCGATCATGTTCTCCAAACGTGAAATCCCGTCACGGGCCGAGTTCGCGTGGATCGTGGTCATCGAACCGTCGTGGCCAGTGTTCATGGCCTGCAACATGTCGATCACCTCGGCGCCGCGTGTCTCGCCGACGATGATGCGGTCAGGTCGCATACGCAGGGCGTTTTTCAGACAGTCGCGCGGGCTGACCTCACCTTTGCCTTCCACGTTAGGCGGTCGGCTTTCCATCCGGCCCACATGGGTTTGTTGCAGCTGAAGTTCCGCCGTATCCTCGATGGTCAGGATGCGTTCGGCATCGTCGATAAAGCTGGACAGAGCGTTGAGTGTGGTCGTTTTACCGGAACCGGTACCGCCCGACACGATGATATTAAGACGGGTTGATACGGCAGCCTGCAAATAGGCAGCCATTTCCTCGGTGAACGCACCGAAACTGACCAGATCATCAATACCCAGCTTGTCTTTTTTAAACTTACGAATCGAAACCAGAGACCCATCTACCGCGATAGGGGGCACCATGGCGTTGAATCGCGATCCATCGGCCAGTCGGGCGTCAACATAGGGGTTGGATTCATCAACACGACGGCCCACCGCAGACACGATCTTGTCGATGATCCGCATCAGGTGCTTTTCATCCTTGAACGTGATGTCGCTGATTTCCAGCTTACCAGCACGTTCCACGAATATCTGATGCGGTCCGTTGACCAGAATATCGTTGACCGTATCGTCCTGCAGCAGCGTCTCAAGCGGACCAAGACCCGTTACTTCGTCGTACAGTTCTTTGTTCAACTGCGATCGGTCATCGCGATTCAGAACGATGTTCCTGGTTTCCAGAACTTCGCTGGCGATTGCGCTGATTTCGGCTCGTAGCTCCGCTTCGGCTGCGGTCTCCAGAGCCGCCAGGTTCAGGTTCTCCAGCAACTCGCGATGCAGTTCGATCTTGATCTCACTCAACCGTTCCTTGCGTTTTCGATCACGATCGGCCCCGGCAACCTCGGCTGTTTTTTTCTGAGGTTTACGTACGACGGCCGTTGCTGCGGGGCTGGGGGCAGCTTGTGCGGCGGGTGCCGCCGTTTCGACCGGCTGCGCTGCCGCTTTAACGGGCTGCGCTGCTGGCTGTTTTTTATATCTTGAGAACACGGCGATCCCCCCTTGGGATGATGTTACGCAGCTTCAGCGCTGTTGCTGCCAAGGCTGTGAAGTGATTTCGCCAGCTTCGCGATTTCCCGGCGAAGCGGGTTCTTGGCGGCTGAATTGGCCAGCGGCAAACCATGGTCGCCACTTTGCATGACAGGCTTGCCCCCATCAGGCAGCAGCAGGTCAATTGAGATGCCAAGGCTTTCCCCCATGCGTTTCACGCGGCTTTTTCCATTCAGGTCGGTGAATTTTGGGGCCCGGTTCAGCGCAAAGCGCAGCTTGTTGAAGGGCAGTTCTTCGGCCTGCAACGCGCGCTTGAGGCGCAGGGCATTCTGAGCGGACCGCATGTCGAGTTCGATCATTGCAAAATACACATGTGCCGCCTGCAAGATCGTTTCCGACCACAAGACCAGCGTCTTGGGCATATCCACAACCACATAGTCGAAATGCGTGCGGGCCATGTCAATCACGCGCTGGATGTCTTCGGGCGTAATCAGGTCCAATGGCACCATGTCGGATGGCGCGGTCAGAACTTGCAGTTTTTCTTCATATGTTTGAAGGGCTTGCGAGAAAACCTCACTGTCCATCGAATCCGTGTCGGACAGCATTTCAAACACCGTCTCGCGACGCGCCAGGTCCAGATAGGTTGAAACCGTGCCGTATTGCAGATCCAGATCGATCAGACAGACGGACGGGGCATCCTTGTCCGATGCACAGGCCAGCTCCCAGGCCAGGTTTACCGCCAAAGTCGTGGAGCCCACGCCACCGGCAAGTCCCTGAACGACGAACAAAGCGCCTTCCTTTGATTCGCCATTTGCCAATGGAACAGCTGCGGCTTGTGCCATGACAACCGGATCGGGCTGCTTCATGCGTTCTACCGCTTCCTGCAATTCACCTTCCGGAAGCGGGTAGGGGACAAACTCGTCCGCGCCCTTGCGCAGCAGTTGGTGGAGCGAAGCAGGTGTGACGTCCTCGGCGATCAGGACGACCTTGATTTTCTTTTCCTTGGCCCGCGTGATGATTTCACCCATCAATGACAGGTTGTCTTCATCTTCCCCGTCGATTGCCAATGCAACGAATTCAAGCGCTTCGGCTTCTGGCTGGCTGAAAAAGGCCAGCGCTTCGGCAAAACCCAAGTCGCCCCAGCGCTCGCCCAGAATGGTTTCCATGTCTTCAATCAGAAGATCAAAATTCTGGACATCCCGGCTTATGGTGCAGGCCAGGATTGCAGAAGTTTCGTCTTGCGGCGTTGCGCTGGTCATAAACACTATCCTCGTCGTGAGGGCTCAGCATGTCATATGAACGAATTCCGCCAGATTGATGTGCTGTCGCCCCAATACGGTCAAATTTGGCCGCAGGTCACCCTATTTTTCACAATGTTGCTTTGAAGTTGGGCAAGAATTGGGCGCAAAAGAACCAATTGTAGGGAAATGGGCGACGATGTCGCCCATTCTGCTTGTATTATCCACCAATGCCTGCGGCACTAGTTGGCCGTATCTGTTGTTGATACGTTCTCGATCACGCTCTTCCACGTCGCACTTTCAACGTATTCGCGATAGATGATGTTCGCGTATTTTCCGTCGAGCAGTTGCGGGTGACGGTCAACAAAGCCAGAAACTTCCGTTACCGTCCGACGGTTGCGGCGATCCCGATTCGGTGTAGCGATCAACGGTTGCGTTTTTCCAAAGGATACAACGGCTTCAAGACGTGAACGCGAGATGCCTTGTCGTTCAAGGAACGCGACGACGGCCTGTGCGCGGCGTAGCCCAAGGCTTTTGTTGTAGCTCGTTGAACCTACGGCATCTGTATGTCCGTAAACCCGGAATCTGGCTTCGGGGAACTGTTTGATCCAGTCAGCCTGCTGCAACAGTATGCTTTGCGCTGATGCGTCCAGTTGCGAACTGTTGAAGGCAAAGTTCACTTGGCTGGGTACATCTGCGGCAAATCTGCGGCCGAGAATCTGAGCATAGGTCAATTCGCCGTTTTGAACCTGTATATTGTTCAATGTCGCGTTTCCGAAGGTTCCGGCATCGATCTCGTATCCGACCTCGCGCGTACATGCGGCAACGGCGACCGTAAGACCCAGTGTGATGATCCACTTCTGCATTGGTCCTATCCTCCTGATCAATCTAGGACGTAGCCGTACGAGCTGCCAAAATTCTGTTTGGCAACTTCGGATGCTCCGCCGGCTCCGGGACGCTGTGTACGAGCAACCCGACCATTCGCGAACAGGTCAAATTCGCTGGGCGGTTTGACACGATCGGTGGGAAGGGCTAGCGCCTCGCCACGCGTCGGCGTCACCAGATGCGCCGTGATGATGATGACAAGTTCACTTTGTTCACGCTGATAATCAGCGCTGCGGAACAAGGCCCCCAGAACCGGCACATCTCCCAGCCACGGCACTTGGTTGACCTGATCCACAAAGTTGTCCTGAAGCAGTCCAGCGATGGCAAAGCTTTCCCCGTCGCGCAACTCTATTGTGGTCTTGGCTTGCCGCACGATAAAGCTGGGAACGGTGTCTCCATTAATTGTGAAGTTCGTGCTGGTGTCGATGCTCGAAACTGATGTGCCCATTTCAAGATTGATCAGGTCGCCGTCAACAACCCGCGGAATGAAGTTCATATTGACACCGAAGGGTTTGTACTCGATTGCCACGACACCGTCGTCTTGCGGCACCGGAATCGGAACCTCACCACCAGCCAGGAACGTTGCTTCCTGCCCGGACAGAGCCGAAAGGTTCGGTTCAGCAAGGTTGCGTACAAGGCCCTTCGACTCGAGGGCTTGCAGCAGCAAGTTGACCTGAGCTGATCCGACCCCGAAGCCAAACAACAAGACACCATTTTCCACGGTGACAGGGGGAACAAGGTTCTGCGGGTTGAAACCACCGACAAAATCAGTGCCCGCAATTGAAAGCGTTGAAGAAAGCTCTTTTGCGACTGAGCGATTCATCTCGGCGAAGCGTACTTTCAGCATAACTTGCTGCACGCCACCCACGGACATCAGATTCGAAACACGTTCCGGCGCGTACCGTTCAGCCAATTCAAGTGCGCGGGCCAGTTTGGCCGCGCTTGAAACCGTGCCAGACAGTACGATGCCGTCATTGGCGGTGCGTACTTCGATTTGCTCGCTTGGCAGGATCTGACGCAGACGCTCTTTAAATTCGGTTACATCGGGCGAGACCCGGACACGTACGTTGGCCAGCAGATTTCCGGCGCCATCGAACAGTGTCAGTGTGGTCAGGCCAGGGGCCTTACCCAAAACATAGATTGTGCGATCCGAAAGCGAAGAGATATCCGCAATGCCTGCGTTGGCAATGCTGAGCTCTGCAAACGGTTGTTCGCTTTCCACAACAATCGCGCGGTTCATCGGAACGTCCAGCGTTTCCACTGTGCCCTTTTTTACCACGCGAAGGGTTTCAGCCCAGGCGGCATCGCCGACCGGGCCCATAACAAGCGACAACCCCAGCAGGGTTGCGCTGATCCAGGAACGTATTGTCATGTGACCTGCCTCTCCGATCACGCCTCATTTTTTGGGTCTTTTGCCCTATGTGCTAAGAGACTGCGCGAAATCCGAATTTATTGCAATAATCAATGGTTTCTGGAATTTTCCTTATGTGGAGAATTGGCAACAACAATAAGAAAAGAGCCGCATCAGGGATGCGGCTCCAATCTTGTAACACTCTGAATTGGCGTCAGTTTGTACAGGGGATAGGCACGTTGACAATCTCGCCGCCGCGTCTGATGCGTGTCGTGCAAACCTGTTCAACTTCTTTTTCGGGTTCCGGTGCGGCTGCCGTAATTCCAAGCAGTTTGCGCTGATCCACCTCGATTGCCGACGCAACTGAGTCATCCTGCACCCCAACAAGGGCCAGCGACAGGCGACCGGTGTTCTGCGCCTGCGCCAGCGCAGCAACCTGTTCCGGTGTGGCTGCGACCGTAACTGTGCGTGCAATCGTTGCACTTGCGACGTCCGAACCAGCGGTCTGGTCGACGGCGATGAGCTGAACGTTGGTTTCGATCAGTTTGGTGATGCCGCCAGAATTCCCTTCTACCGTTCCGCTCGATCCGGTCCAGTAGATGTCGACATTATCGCCGGGGCGCAGGAATCCTGAAACACCAGAGGCCACGTCAACGCTAATCGCAAAGGCCCGCATACCTCTTTCAAGACGAGAGGTCAAACCGGCCGATTCGCCAGGTTGTGTGATCTTGACCTCCATGATCGCCTCATCCTTTTCCATGGTCCTCAGAACATAACGCTCATTGGCGCCTCTTTCGGGAAAGAGCACAGCGAGATCAGAGAATGTACCTGCGGGAATCGCGTTTTCCGGCCAGTCTACGGCGCGAATGTCCTCCTGCGTCAGGCGTTCACCGTATTTCAGCGCACGATTTGAAACGTAAACGGTTACCGTTGGAATGACATCGACTTTGGCATTGGCCAGCGCTTCTTCTGCCGCTTGTTTCTGCCGCGCCAATTCGCTTTGATAAGCCGCAATATAGTTGCGCGCCATGTAAACGGCGCCCCCAGCCAGAGCAACGCCGACAATCAGGACAAGTCCGAATACCGCTCGCATACATGCACCTCTTTCTTATTTAGCCGGATACTAAGCGGCCAAAGGGCCACTTTGAAACAGCCCAAGTGTTAAATGTAAATTGTGTCGAAATGTGGGACAAAAATGTCTGCTTGTTAGATTCTGCGTCAGCTTTCGCACAATTCCGCAAAACGACTGCTGTCATTTCCTTCCGGCAGGCCAGACGAAGAACAGCGAAACAAACGCCGCGCCCCAAAAGGTCGCCGCGTTTATTTGCCCTACACGTTCGCCAACAAGCTCAGGAAGGCGCGTGAATGTGAAAACTCGCTATGGTTCAGTTGGTTCCCGCTGTGACGAGACCGCCAGGCCCGGTGTTCGAGCCGGTGCTGACAACAGAGGAACTCATGGCTTGGTTGATGTTACCGCCGATACCATCAACACTTGAGCTGATGACGAGGTAGGTCGCGCTTGACAGACCGATGAGCACTGCGGTCAAAACCACCCAGTCAACGGTCACCGCTCCTGCTTCGTCCGATTTGAAGCGAGTAAGGAACTTTAGCATCTACTTATCTCCAATACGACAATTCAGTGTTTCCCATAACGTCGCCCAACAGTGGTTCGTTCGGATGGCGGAAATCAGGCCAAAAGTTGATTTTGGTGGAAATATCTAAGATTCTGCACTTTTTCACGGGCTCTTTGGTGCGCAAAGACCTGCAAATTGGGCGTGATCAATTCGGTGACGCTCGCGGCGTGGCGCGCGGGGTAGGACTGTCAAACTCTATTCTTGGAGATATTGAAAGACCTCTGAACGAAAAAAGCCGCGCCTGAATGGCGCGGCCTCGAAATCTTGCTCAAGCAGAAGCTTAGCTGCCGCCGTTGGTGCCTGCAGTTGTGATACCGCCGGTTGCGGTGTTGCTGCCGGTGCTCAGCGATGCGCCGTTCAGCGCAGAGTTCACGTCGCCTGCCAGGCCGGTCGCGCCAGCCGAAATCTGCTGGTATGCAACGGCTGCCAGGCCGATGACTGCTGCGGTCAGAACAACCCAGTCAACTGTTACTGCGCCGTCTTCGTCTTTGCGGAAGTTCTTGATGAACTTGATCATGTTACGTCCCTCCTAAAGGATCAAAAAGAGTTTAACAAACCTCGGCGTTCTTCAGAGCTTTCTCTCTCAGGCCGCTCATGTCCGTCTCGGTATGGATTAATGTTTGCCTGTTGTGCGTGGCAGGAATTGGGCCAAACACAGATTTTTTTTCGTGCGGCTTAACTTTTTGGTCACTAAATGCGCAAATCATTGTAAATAAAATAAAAAAAAATTCTTTGATCCGCGCCAAGAGCTCCACAGCGGTGCAAATTTACGCCAAATGAGGCGAAATTGCCCCAATTCGCTTTGTTTTTCTGGCTTTGGGCGAAGATTCGCGGTTCAAATCGCGTAAAAAGAATACATGAGGCAGGCACATGACTCTCCGGAACGCACTTCAATGCGCCGGTGTACTGGCGTTTCTACTATCTGGTGTCGCACCGGGGTATGCGACCGAGGTTGAGCCGCGCGGAGTTTACAAGCGGATCAAAGCGCCCAAGCCGGGTGAGCGTCCTCGCGTGACCATTCAGATCACACCCGAGGAACACGCGGCCAAGCCCTCAGCCCCCAGCACAGGGGTGGAGCTGGTGGTTCCAGAAATCATAGCAAGAACCAAAGTGGTTCAGCCCACAGTGCCAGGAATCGGTGCCGCGCCTGACCCTAAAGGGTCGTACAAGGCATTCTGGGACCGCATTTCACCGCACATTGATGAAGGCGGGGCCGGGCGGCTTGATGCTGCAATAAACGCGCTGGCGGCGACGAATGTTAGATCACCCCGGCTGCAATCGCTGCAAGACATAGCGAAAGAACGTGGGATCGAGATTTTGCGATCAACCGTGGGAACCAATGTGTCGCCAGCTCTGGTGCTGGCTGTGATTTCGGTTGAATCGGCCGGTCGCGCGGATGCCGTCAGTTCGGCCGGTGCACAGGGTCTTATGCAGTTAATGCCCGCCACAGCTGCCCGCTTTGGAGTTAAGGACAGTCTGCAACCCTCGCAGAACATTGCCGGGGGTGTGAAGTACCTCAACTGGCTGATGGAAGAGTTCGGAAATGATCCGATCTTGGTTCTGGCCGGTTACAACGCTGGTGAGGGGGCTGTGCGTAAACACAGCGGCGTGCCGCCTTATGCCGAAACCCGAGACTATGTGCCCAAGGTTCTGGCCGCTTTCCAGATCGCGCGGGCTTTGTGCGCGACACCGCCGGATCTGATTTCAGATGGGTGCGTGTTCCAGACCTCAAACTGAAAAAGGCCCGCCTCGTTCCGGCGGGCCTTTTCTTTTGTTCAGCCGACGATTGTCGCTTCGGTCGCAGCGCGCATTTCGTCTTCACTGACACCTTCTGCCAGTTCAACGATCCTCAATCCGCCCTCGACCACGTCCAGAACGCCAAGATTGGTGATGATGCGATCCACGACGCCCTTGCCGGTCAGTGGCAGAGTGCATTCCTTCAGGACCTTGCTTTCACCGTGCTTGTTGGTGTGGTCCATAACCACGATCACGCGCCCAACGCCTGCAACCAGATCCATGGCACCGCCCATGCCTTTCACCAGCTTGCCAGGAATCATCCAGTTTGCCAGGTCGCCTTTCTCATCCACTTCCATGGCACCCAGGATCGCAGCAGCGATCTTGCCGCCCCGGATCATCGCAAAGGACGTAGCGCTGTCGAAATAGGCGGTGCGGGACAGTTCGGTGATTGTCTGTTTGCCCGCGTTGATCAGGTCCGGGTCTTCTTCACCCTCGTACGGGAAGGGACCCATACCCAGCATTCCGTTTTCGGATTGCAGAGTGATGTCCTTGTCGCCCACATAGTTCGCCACCAGCGTCGGAATACCGATGCCGAGGTTCACATACATGCCGTCGTCCAGTTCCTCTGCCGCGCGTGCGGCCATTTGATTGCGGTCCCAGGGCATTATGCGTCCTCCTTCTTGCGGGTGGTGCGCTGTTCGATGCGCTTTTCATGATCGCCCTGAATGATGCGATGCACATAGATGCCGGGCAGGTGGATCTTGTCCGGGTCCAGTGAGCCGCGCGGAACAATCTCTTCCACTTCGGCCACGCAGATCTTGCCGCAGGTGGCTGCGGGCACATTAAAGTTGCGGGCGGTCTTGCGGAACACCAGATTGCCGGTGTCGTCAGCTTTCCAGGCCTTGACGATGGCCAGATCGGCGAAGATTCCTTCCTCAAGGATGTAGGTCTCGCCGTTGAAATCCTTGTGCTCTTTCCCTTCCGCAATCACGGTGCCGACGCCCGTCTTGGTGTAGAAACCGGGAATACCGGCCCCACCGGCGCGCATCCGTTCGGCCAGTGTTCCTTGCGGGTTGAATTCCAGTTCCAGCTCACCGCTCAGATACTGGCGCATGAATTCGGCGTTTTCGCCCACATACGAGCTGATCATCTTTTTGACCTGCTTGGTCTGCAACAGGATGCCGATGCCGAAATCGTCCACACCGGCGTTATTCGACGCAAAGCTCAGGTCTTTGACGCCCGAATCCCTGATGGCAGCAAGCAACAGTTCGGGAATGCCGCACAGGCCAAACCCGCCCGCGGCAATCAGCATGCCATCCGTCAGCACCCCATCGAGTGCCTCGGCGGCATTGGCATAGACTTTCTTCATGGAAAACTCCCCCAATGACATGGTGATGGGCAGGTTTTGCCGCCACGTCATGGGGAAGTCAATGAAACCAGAAGGTTCAGGTATTTCTACGGTAGTTCAGCTTACAATAGTGTCAGTCGGCGATCAGGATTCCGCAGGCGATGCGCCCCCCGGCACCGCCAATGGGTTGGCTAATGTGATCGTCGCCAGCTTCGTGGATGATGAAAGTTGACCCGTCCGCATCCAGCAATGCGCTCCCGTCACCCTCAAGTGAAACAAGGTTTGTAAAGGCCTCCATCTCGCCCACACCATCCTGTCCCACATATAGATTGGGCAGATCGCCGGGCTCGGGGCCCTCAGGGTTCAGCAGCCCATGTGCGCCTTCAACTTTGCCAACATGGCCTTGGGCCGTCTTGAACCCTTCACCGGCCTCGCAGACACCATGGCTGTGCAGGTGTAACCCATGTTTTCCCGGCGGCAGGTCAGTGACGCGTACGTGCAGCAGAACACCATTGGGCCCTTGCGTCGCCTTCGCCTGACCAATGACGTCGCCTTGCGCGTTGATGATTTCGGCTGTGGCAGATTTGACGTGATGCGCGGCCTGGCCCTGCGTGGCAGCCGCAACGCCTATCGCCGCAACAAGAATGGCGGTTCTGAACATGTCTCAACTCCTTTACTGATCAACGCAATCCTGTATCGCGTCAGTCCATAAACACGCAGGCCGGTTCCTTTATTCAGAAACCGGCCTGCGCGCTTTGTGACATGTCCCGGTCAAACGTCCGGATTATTCAGCCGCTTTCTTTGCTGTCTTCTTCGCGGCTGCCTTCTTTTGGGGTGCAGCCTTTTTTTTGGTGCCTTTCTTGGATGCGCGCTCATTGACCAGTTCTATGGCCATTTCCTGCGTCAGCTCTTCGGGCTTGATGTCTTTCGGGATGGTCGCGTTGACCTTTTCCCATTTTACATATGGCCCGTACCGTCCGTCCAGAACCTGCATCGCGCCGCCGTCTGGATGCTCGCCCAGGTCTTTCAAAGCTTTTGCCGCGGCGCGCCCGCGTCCGCCGGGATTGGCCCGTTTCTCGGCCAAAAGCTCAACGGCGCGGTTCATACCGATTTCGAACACATCGTTTGGGTCTTTGAGATTGGCATAGACCGGCTTGGCTTCATCGGCCAGCTGATGCATCAGATAGGGGCCAAAACGCCCGAAGTTCGCTGTGATCATGCCGCCTTCGGGGTGTTCACCGATCTGACGGGGCAGGGACAGAAGCGTCAGCGCCTTGTCCAGATCCATGTCATCCTTGCTCCAGCCGCGTGGAAGCGAGGAGCGCGGCGGCTTTTTGTTCTCGGGCGTGGGTTCGCCTCGCTGGACATACGGCCCAAAGCGACCGGATTTCAGCCAGATCTCATCCCCGGCGTCTTCGCCCAGCAATTGTTCGTCGCCTTCCGCGCCTTCACCGGCGATGGGCCGTGTATAGTTGCACTCCGGATAATTGCCGCAGCCCACGAACCCGCCAGTGCGCGAGGTTTTCAAGTGCAATTGCCCCAAACCGCATTTCGGGCAGATGCGCGGGTCGGACCCGTCCTCACGCGGGGGGTAAAGCTGTGGCGCCAATGCTTCGTCCAGCTTGTCCAGCACTTCCGAGATGCGCAGTTCGGATGTTTCGCCAATCGCTGCCGAGAAATCGCGCCAGAACTTGCCCAGCAGATCCTTGTAGTCACGATCACCGGCGCTGACGTCATCCAGTTGCTCTTCCAGATTCGCGGTGAACTCGTAGCCAACATACTGGCGGAAGAAATTCAGCAGAAAGATAGTGACGATCCGGCCCTTTTCCTCGGGGATCAGCCGGTTCTTGTCCTTGCGCACATATTCGCGGTCCTGAATCGTGGTCACGATCGAGGCATAGGTCGACGGACGTCCGATCCCCAACTCCTCCATCCGCTTGACCAAAGTGGCCTCGGTATAGCGCGGCGGCGGTTGCGTGTGATGCTGCAACGCCAGAACGGCTTCGTTATCTGCCATGATTGCGGCTTTGTCCGACTCGCTGGTGGCCTTGGCAAACTGATCGCGCAACGTAGTTTTGGAAAAGCGCGCGGGGTCGCCCTGCATGATCTGCGGCAGGCGTTTTTCGTCATCATCGGCGACATCATCGCGGCCTTCCTCATAGACGCGCATGAATCCGTCGAACAATACCACCTGACCGGTGGCACGCAGACCGACTTGACCGTCATCACTGCCAATCTCGACCGTGGTGCGCTCTAACCGTGCTGCTGCCATCTGGCAGGCAATCGTCCGTTTCCAGATCAGATCATAAAGCTTGCGCTGATCTTCATCCGTGACCTTCAGCGCCTTTGCATCACGCGTCATATCCGTGGGGCGGATACACTCGTGTGCTTCCTGCGCGTTTTTGGCCTTGTTTTTGTACATACGCGGGCTGTCCGGCACATACTCTGCACCGTATCGATCCGCGATGGTGTCGCGCGTTGCCGTCACGGCCTCGGGGGCCATGTCGATCCCGTCGGTTCGCATATAGGTAATGTATCCGGCCTCATAGAGGCGCTGCGCCACCTGCATCGCGTGGCGCGCGCCCATGCCGAATTTGCGGCTGGCCTCCTGTTGCAGGGTCGAAGTCATGAACGGCGCGCTTGGATTGCGCGCGGCGGGCTTGGCTTCAACCGAAGTCACACGCAGCGCGCGGCTGGTGACGGCCTGAACCGCCAGTTCGGCCTGTGTTGCGTTGGTCAGATCGTGCTTGTCCAGTTTCTTGCCCGCCAACGTGACCAGCCGCGCCTCATAGTTTTGACCACGCGGTGTCTCGAACAGGGCCCGGACCGACCAGTACTCGACCGGCTTGAACGCTTCGATCTCCATCTCACGCTCGACGATCAGGCGCAGACAGACCGATTGCACCCGACCTGCGGATTTTGCACCGGGCAGTTTGCGCCACAGAACCGGTGACAGGTTGAAGCCAACAAGGTAATCCAAGGCGCGGCGCGCCAGATACGCTTCGACCAGGGGCATATCGACATCGCGCGGGTTCTTCATCGCCTCGGTCACCGCCTCTTTGGTGATGGCGTTGAAGGTCACCCGGCTGACCGGTGTATCTTTCTTGATCGAGCGGCGCTTGGTCAGCGCTTCCTGCAAGTGCCAACTGATCGCCTCGCCCTCACGATCAGGGTCGGTGGCGAGGATCAGCGCGTTGTCTTCTTTCAGCGCGTCGGCGATGGCCTTTACATGTTTGCGGCTGTCATTGCCCACTTCCCATGTCATGCAAAATCCATGGTCCGGATCGACCGATCCGTCCTTTGGCGGCAGGTCCCGCACATGGCCGTAAGAGGCCAGAACGGTGTAGTCAGGGCCGAGATACTTATTGATTGTTTTTGCTTTGGCCGGAGATTCTACAACAACTACGGGCATTTAAGGGGAAACCTCGCTCGACGAATGTGGCGCCTTTTATGGTGGTGCAAAATGTGTGGGGCAAGCGGGGATTGTCAATGCGTTCCTTTGGCAGGCGGAAAAGCGACGTGATTTCAGCGTGATACCCGCGCTGGCTGGCAGGCAGAGCGTTCGGCTGGGCAATCTTGCCTTCCATCCAAATCAGCCTGCCAGAGACAACAACCCGCCCGGCTGTCGCTGGATTCGTCCGTCCAGTTCAAGGTCGACCAGCGCTGGCCCCAGATCCCCTGCCGAGGCCGCAATATCGCGCAGCAACTGATCTTCGGCGATGGGGGAAGGTCCCAGCCGCTCAAGGATTTGCGCCTGCAAATCCTGTGCGGCAGACCGTGGCTGCTTGGTAGGTGGCAGCTCGGGTTCGGCAAAGATCGGATCACCGTGCCGTGGCAGGGCTTCGACAACGTCGTCCGCCGACCGAACCAGCGTTGCACCGTCCCGAATCAAAAGGTTGCACCCGGCAGCGCGGGCGTCGAACGGGTGGCCGGGCACGGCCAGAACCTCGCGCCCCTGATCCAGGGCGTCACGCGCCGTGATCAGGCTGCCGGATTTGGCGGCTGCCTCAACCACCACGACAGCTTGGGCCAGGCCCGAGATGATACGGTTGCGGCGCGGAAAATGCCTGGCCTGAGGTGTCACGCCCATCGGCTGTTCCGACAGCCGCAGTCCCTTGGTTGCAATATTATGCGCCAGTTCCGTGTTCTCGGCCGGGTAAATGACATCAACACCACCCGCCATGACGGCAACTGTGCCGGTGTCCAGCGACGCCATATGCGCCGCCGTATCAATACCGCGCGCCAGACCCGAAACAATCACATGTCCCTTTTCGCCCAAGGCGCGCGCCAGACCACGCGCCATCCGCGCGCCCAACGAGGAACAGTTGCGCGCGCCCACCATCGCAATCGCCGGTTTCTGCAACAGCGACACATCCCCGATGGCCCAAAGCAGAGGCGGGGCATCGGATAGGTCGTTCAATGCGTCGGGGAAATCCGCGGACCCAAGGCACAAAAGCCGCGCTTTGGCGGCTTGTGCGGCCCTGAGTTCCGCCTCGATCACGCCGGGGGGGCAGGTTTCATACCGTTCTATTCCGGCGGCGCGTGCCATTTCAGGCAGCGCGGCCAGCGCGTTCTGCGCCGAGCCATGTTCGCGCATCAGCCGACGAAACGTCGCCGGGCCGACCTTGCGCGAGCGCAACAGGCGAAGCCACGAAAACCGTTCCTCTTCCGTGGTGGGTGGGAGTGGGGGGTGATTGGAAGAAAGCTGCTCTTCGGTCATCCGTTGCTCCGCCTGATTGCAGAACTGGTTTACGGGACAGGGGGTTAACAGCCTCTGAATCGCAGATAATTAGCAGCGATTTATCTGTATTTCTCGGGGAATGCACCGGTTAAGTGTCTGAAAGTAAATAAAAGAAAACTTACCAACCGGCGCTCAAATTAATAGCGCCGGTTGGAAAGCTGTCGAATCAAAGTGGCGTATGGTTAACCCTGCGCCTGCCGTTGCGCTTCTCTTCCGACTCAGGCTGCCGACCCGCCGACAGTCAGCCCGTCCATCAGCACTGTCGGTTGACCCACACCCACTGGCACCCATTGACCGTCCTTGCCGCAGGTGCCCATACCCGGATCCAATGCCATATCATTGCCAAGGCCGCGGATACGTTTCAACGCCGAAGGCCCGTCGCCGATCAGCGTGGCCCCTTTGACAGGCGCTCCGATCTTGCCGTTTTCGACCCGATACGCCTCGGTACACGAGAAAACGAACTTGCCGTTGGTGATGTCGACCTGGCCGCCTCCGAATCCAACCGCCCAGATGCCGTCTTTAATATCTGCCACCAATGCTGCCGGATCAGCTTCGCCTCCCAACATGATCGTATTTGTCATGCGGGGCATTGGCTTGTGCGCATAGCTTTGCCGCCGCCCGTTGCCCGTGGGCGCAACGCCCATCAGCCGGGCGTTTTGTCGATCCTGCATATAGCCGGTCAGGATGCCATCCTCGATCAGCACGGTGCGTGAGCTGGGCGTGCCCTCATCATCCACAGTGATCGAGCCGCGACGGTCGGCAATCGTGCCGTCATCCACCACGGTCACGCCCTTGGATGCAATCTGTTGCCCCATCAGCCCGGCAAAGGCCGAGCTTCCCTTGCGGTTGAAATCGCCCTCTAGCCCGTGACCGATGGCTTCGTGCAGCAAAATACCGGGCCAGCCGGGGCCAAGTGCAACCTCCATCACGCCGGCCGGCGCGGGAACCGCGTCCAGATTGACCAACGCGATGCGCAGGGCTTCGCGCGCCTTGGCCTGCCAGTCGGCCGGGTCGATCAGCCCCCTTAGGCCAACCCGCCCGCCGCCACCGGCCGATCCGCTTTCGCGCCGCCCGTCCTGTTCAACAATGACCGAGACATTCACGCGCGTCATGGGGCGCACGTCACGCACCATCACACCATCGGGTCGCAGAATTTCCACCTCCTGCACGGCGGCTGCGATCATTGCGCTAACCTGAACCACCCGCGGATCCAGGTCGCGGGCAAAGGCGTCAATCTCCCGCAGGGTTTCGATTTTCACCGGGAAGGCGGCAGATTCGATTGGGTCTTCGTCCGTGTACAAGCGCGTATTCGTGGGCCGGGGGGCTTCGGCGAGCGTTCCGCCTCCATCGCCAACCGCCAGTCGCGCGGTCTCGGCAGCACGTTTCAGCGCGGCTATCGATACATCAGTCGAATGCGCGTACCCCGCCACTTCGCCCTGAACGGCGCGCAGACCAAACCCCTCGGATGCGTCATAAGACGCGGTGCGAAGACGCCCGTCGTCAAACACCAGAGATTCGGATTTCCGACGCTCGACAAACAGCTCTCCATCCTCGGCCCCGTCCGTTGCCGAACGCAATATGGCCAGTGCTTCATCTTGCGGCAGGGCGCTCTCAAAGGGGCGAAACGGGGCTTCAGGCATGGGTAGCGACCTTTCGGGTTTGATCCAGATCAAAAATAGCGTCTGTTTGACGCAAGCATTTTGCTTTATCTACCCGCTGGAATATGGTTTTTAACGCGGCCAAAGACAACGGGAGAGGTGCGACCGATTCACACCTTTCCGTCAGGGACGCAAAGATCAAACGATCAGGACAGAACATGAAGAATGCTTTGATGCTTTCAGGGTTTATGACAGCCCTCTCCAGCCTACCCGCCATGGCTCAGGAGCTTGAGATTATTGGCAAGCCGGTAGACGGCGGCATGGGCTTTCAGCCCGCGGCCACCAGCCTTGCCACAGGAATCCAGAAGCTGGACAGCATGATTCTTGTGATCATCACCGCGGTCTGTCTGCTGGTTGCAGCTTTGCTGGTCTATTGCATCGTGCGCTACAATCAGCGCGCAAATCCGACCCCGGCACGTTTCTCGCACTATACCCCTGTTGAAATCGCCTGGACCCTGGGTCCGATCTTGATTCTGGTGTTTATTGGCGCGTTCTCGTTGCCAGTTCTTTTCAAACAGCAGGAAATCCCGGAAGGTGACATCACCATCAAAGTCGTCGGCAACCAGTGGTACTGGACCTACGAATATGTTGATCACGATTTCGCATTCGACAGCTATCTGCTGGGCCATCCGGCGACCCTGGACGAGGGCGCACGCCCCGCAGATGCGGATGTAACGCCGTTTGTTCTGGATGACGCAATGCGCGCCAAGCTGATCGATGCAGGCTACAGCGATGATGAATGGCTGCTGGCCACGGACACCGCAGTAGTCGTTCCGGTCGGCAAGGTCATCGTGATGCAGGTGACTGCATCCGACGTGATCCACTCGTGGACCATCCCGGCCTTTGGCGTAAAGCAGGACGGTGTGCCCGGACGTCTGGCCGAGCTGTGGTTTCAGGCCGACAAGGAAGGCATCTATTTTGGTCAGTGTTCGGAACTGTGTGGCAAGGACCACGCCTATATGCCGATTACCGTCAAGGTCGTAAGCCAGGAAGTCTATGACGAATGGCTGCAGGGCGCGATCGAAGAATACGCGGGCCTGCCGCAAAGCTATCAGGTCGCCTCGAACTGAGCGCGATAGGGGCGGGTTGAACCCCGTCTGACACAAAACTCAGACTGCGCGGGCGATCCGCGCAGTTTTCGCCCCAAAAGGACCGGAAATGACCGACGCAAGCATCAATGCCAGCACAGTGACCGCCCGGGCGGACGAGGCCGGCTTTGGCGATTACTTCGCCCTGCTGAAGCCGCGCGTGATGTCGCTGGTCGTGTTCACGGCATTGGTCGGTTTGTTGGCGGCGCCTGTTCCTGTCCATCCCTTCGTCGGTTTTTGCGCCATCCTGTTCATCGCTATCGGCGGCGGAGCATCAGGCGCGCTGAACATGTGGTGGGACGCGGATATCGACCGTGTCATGAAGCGCACCAAGTCCCGCCCGATCCCTTCTGGCAAGGTCGAGGAAGGCGAGGCGCTGGCCGTTGGTCTGGCTCTGTCGGGTCTGTCGGTGATCATGCTGGGCCTTGCGACCAACTGGTTCGCAGGCGCGTTTCTGGCCTTCACCATCTTCTTCTATGTTGTCGTCTACACGATGTGGCTGAAGCGTTCGACGCCGCAGAACATCGTGATCGGTGGCGCAGCTGGCGCGTTCCCTCCGGTGATTGGCTGGGTGGCCGCCACGGGATCGATGTCGGTCGAGCCTTGGCTGATGTTTGCCCTGACCTTCATGTGGACGCCGCCGCATTTCTGGGCGCTGGCCCTGTTCATGCGCTCGGACTATGACGACGCGGGCGTGCCGATGCTGACCGTCACCCACGGTCGCCGGGCGACACGTGTCCATATCCTAGTCTATACAGCACTGCTGGCCCTGCTGGCCGTCGGAACTGCATTTTCGGGCATTGGCGGCCCGATCTATCTGACCGTTGCATTGGTTCTGAACATCCTGTTCCTGCGGGGCGCGTGGAAAATCTCGCGCCGGACCGAGGACGATTCCGAGGCCGATAACTTCAAGGTCGAACGCGGTTTCTTCAAGCTGTCGCTGCTGTATCTGTTCCTGCATTTCGGTGCCGTTCTGGCCGAAGCCTTGCTAAAACCCTATGGTCTGGGGGGATGGTCATGAGCCTTCGCAAAGACCACGAGCTGCATCAGCGCCGGTTCAGCCGCAATCTGGGTGTGGGCCTGACGCTGGCTGCCTTTATCGTGATTATCTTTGGCCTGACCATCGTCAAGGTCTCGGGCACTGATTTCAACAGGGCGACGCAAGAGGTTCAGAACTGATGGCGTTGTCCGGTCCTCAGAAAACGGTTGTCCAGACCGTCGGCGTGGTTGTCCTGATGGGCAGTCTCGCCTGGGCATCGGTGCCGTTTTACAACTGGTTCTGCCGGGTGACCGGATTTGGCGGCACCACTGGTGTTGCCGAAACCGCCCCCGATACCATTCTGGATCGCACAGTTACCATCCGCTTTGACGCGTCCAAGGCCAAGGATATGGAATGGGAGTTCAAGCCGGTCGTGCGCGAGATGGATGTGCGCATCGGCGAAACCGGCCTCGCCTTTTACGAGGCCTATAACCCGACAGACCGCCCCATTGCCGGGCAGGCGTCTTACAACGTGGCCCCCTATTCTGCGGGTGGGTATTTCCAGAAGATTGCCTGTTTCTGCTTTGAAGAGCAGGTGCTGCAACCTGGCGAACGCGTTGAGATGCCAGTGACGTTCTTCGTCGACCCGGAAATGGTCGAGGATCTTGAAGCCAAGTATGTTCATACGATCACGCTGTCGTATACATTCTACGAAATTGACCTGCCCGAGGGCTATGCCGCCCTCGATGCGCAGGCAGATACAAACACGAACTAACGCCTGTAGGTGAGGGACGCTGATGGCACACGCTAAAAACCACGATTATCACATTCTGGCCCCGTCGATCTGGCCTCTGATCGGCGCCGTCGGCGGCTTTGTCATGCTGTTCGGAGCCGTTCTCTGGATGCAAGGCATCACGCCCTTCATGTTCTGGGCCGGTCTGGCAGCGGTGCTTTATACGATGTTCGCCTGGTGGTCGGATGTGGTCGCAGAAAGCCGTCAGGGCGATCACACGCCTGTTGTCCGCATCGGTCTGCGTTACGGCTTCATCCTGTTCGTCATGTCCGAGGTGATGTTCTTTTTCGCCTGGTTCTGGTCGTTCTTCAAACATCGCATGTACCCGATGTACGACTATGCAGGCACCGAATACATCCAGCCGGATATTCATGCCGTTGACCCGTTCCACTTGCCGCTGATCAACACTCTGGTCCTGTTGCTGTCAGGCTGTGCGATCACCTGGGCCCACCATGCACTGGTGCATGACAATGACCGCAAGGCGCTGATCAATGGTCTGGCCATTGGCATCGTGCTGGGCATCGCCTTTACCTTCTTGCAGGGCTATGAATACGCCGAACTGCTCAAGCATGAAGGCTGGGAATTCGGCGGTGACCAGTTCTATTCCAACTTCTTCATGGCAACGGGTTTCCACGGCGCACATGTGATCATCGGGACGATCTTCCTGACCGTCTGCCTGATCCGCGCGCTGAAGGGTGACTTCACCCCGGAAAAACACGTCGGGTTCGAAGCTGCGGCTTGGTACTGGCACTTCGTTGATGTAGTCTGGCTGTTCCTGTTCTTTGCCGTCTACATCTGGGGTCAGGCTCCGCTGATGTAACGCCGATCAGACCGATCAGTTGCAAAAGCCGCCCCAAGGGGCGGCTTTTTCTCTATGCGGGGCGCAAGATTGCGCCCCATACAATTGCGTGGTTGCAATTCAGCCCGCACGCCCCTTAACAAGACGCCGGTTCCTGAAAAGAAGTTTGGTCCTGACATGCGCCGCATCCTGTTCCTGCTGATCTTCGGCCTCGCCGGTTTGGGCGTGCTGCTGTCGCTGGGCTTCTGGCAGGTGCAGCGCCTGGCATGGAAGCAGGACGTTCTGGCCGAGATCGAAGATCGGATCTCGGCCACGCCGGTTTCCCTGCCGCCGCAGGTTTCGGTGGATCAAGACAAATACCTGCCGGTAACTGCGTCGGGCGAGATGGAGCCTGCGGAGATCCATGTTCTTGTGTCGCTCAAACAGGTCGGTGCGGGGTATCGTATCATTCAGCCGTTCAATACCGAGGGCCGGACCATTCTGATTGACCGGGGGTTCATCCCGACCACGGCCAAACAGGCCGGGCGGCGCAACGGCCAAATGGAGATTACCGGCAATCTGCATTGGCCAGATGAAATCGACAGTTACACGCCCGCACCTGATCTTGATGCCAACATCTGGTTCGCCCGCGATGTGCCCGCGCTTGCGGCTGCACTGGGCGCGGAGCCTGTTCTGCTGATCGCCCGTTCGCAAACCGATCCGAATGTGACACCGCTGCCGGTGGACACGGCGGGCATACCAAACGATCACCTGCAATATGCAATCACCTGGTTTGGTCTGGCTCTGGTCTGGGCAGCGATGACCGGGTACTTCCTGTGGCGCAGCCGTGCCAATTCTGAAAGTGACGCGACATGAAATACATCTCGACCCGCGGGCAGGCGCCCGAACTGACGTTTGAAGAGGCAATGTTGACCGGGCTTGCCCGCGACGGTGGCCTGTATCTGCCCGCCGAAATCCCGGTGATGTCGCAGGACGAGATCGCGGCGCTGGCCGGATTACCCTATGAAGAAATCGCATTCCGCGTGATGTGGCCCTATGTCAGCGGCTCATTCGCCGAGGCTGAGTTCAAGGCGATCATCGCCCGCGCTTATGAAGGTTTCGGCCACGATGCCCGCGCGCCATTGAAGCAGCTGAACGAGAACCACTTCCTGCTGGAACTGTTCCACGGCCCCACACTGGCCTTCAAGGACTTTGCCATGCAGCTGATCGGCCAGTTGTTCCAGGTGGCGCTGAAACGCCGTGGTGACCGTGTGACCATCGTCGGCGCGACCAGCGGGGATACCGGTTCAGCAGCGATCGAGGCGTTCCGCGGGCTGGACGCGGTGGATGTGTTCATCCTGTTCCCGCATGGCCGCGTGTCCGAAGTGCAGCGCCGCCAGATGACCACGCCTGCGGACAGCAATGTACATGCTCTGGCCGTGGATGGCGATTTCGACGATTGCCAGGCAGCGCTGAAAGACATGTTCAACGATTTCGATTTCCGGGATTGCGTGAAACTGGCGGGTGTGAACTCAATCAACTTTGCCCGCGTCTTGGCGCAAATCGTCTATTACTTCTCGGCCGCCGTCAGTCTCGGCGCGCCGCATCGCAAGGTCAGCTTCACGGTGCCAACCGGCAACTTTGGTGACATCTTCGCGGGTTATCTGGCCAAGCGTATGGGGCTGCCGATTGACCGCCTTGTGGTGGCGACCAACCAGAACGACATTCTGCATCGCTGCCTGACAGGCGAGGGGTATTTCAAGGGTGAAACCATCCCTTCGATCAGCCCGTCGATGGATATTCAGGTCAGCTCGAATTTCGAACGCGCGCTCTATTATGCCTATGGCGAAGATGGCGGGGCCGTCGCACAATTGATGGATGAGCTGAAAAAGGGTGGTTTCAATATCAGCCAGGGTGCGATGGAAGCGCTGCGTGAGAATTTCGATTCGGGCCGTGTGTCCGAAGAGGAAACGTTGGCCACGATCAAATCCACGCTGGCGCACAGTGCCGAACTGGTCTGCCCGCACACCGCCGTGGGCATCAAGGTTGCCGAAGAGCACCGCGCGGCAGACGTTCCGATGATCACGCTGGCCACCGCGCACCCGGCGAAATTCCCGGCCGCGGTCGAGAAGGCGAGTGGCGAACATCCGCCTCTTCCCTCCCGCATGTCGGATCTGTATGAACGTCCGGAACGGGTGACCCGCATCGCCAATGATCTGGGTGCCCTTGAGGATCATATAAAAAGGCACATCGCTGAGTGACTGTCAGACAAGACCAACTGAAGAACGGGTTCCGTATAGTCAGTGAACACATGCCAGGGCTGCAATCTGCGGCCATCGGCATCTGGGTAACCGCCGGTGGGCGGCATGAGCGGATCGAGCAGAACGGCATCGCGCATTTCCTTGAGCATATGGCGTTCAAGGGAACCGAGCGCCGTTCGGCCTTGCAGATTGCCGAGGCGATCGAGGATGTGGGCGGCTATATCAACGCCTATACCTCGCGCGAGGTGACGGCGTATTACGCACGCGTTCTGAAGGACGACGTAGCGCTGGCGATGGATGTCATCGGCGACATCGTTCTGAACCCGGTTTTCGATCCGCGCGAGATCGAGGTCGAGCGGGGTGTGATCCTTCAGGAAATCGGTCAGGCCCATGACACGCCCGACGATGTGATCTTTGACTGGCTGCAAGAGCAGAGCTATCACGACCAGCCCCTGGGCCGGACGATCCTGGGCCCAACGGAGCGGGTGAGTGCCTTCTCGCGTGAGGATCTGTCGGGCTTTGTGACCGAACATTATGGCCCCGAACAGATGATCCTGTCAGCAGCAGGTGCTGTGGATCACGACATGCTGATGAAACTGGCCGAAGAGATGTTTGGCCATCTGCAATCCCGTAAGGGTCTGATCCCCGAGGTTGCACGCTTTACCGGTGGCGAAGCCCGGCAGGTAAAAGAGCTGGAACAGGCGCATTTCGCTCTGGCGCTGGAAAGCCCCGGCTATCGCGACGATGCGATCTATACGGCGCAGATCTATTCGACCGCATTGGGCGGTGGCATGTCTTCGCGCCTGTTTCAGGAAGTGCGTGAAACACGTGGGCTGTGCTACACGATCTTTGCGCAGACCGGTGCCTATGCCGATACCGGAACAACCACGATCTATGCCGGAACCTCGGCCAATCAGGTGGCCGAGCTGGCGACGATCACGATCGATGAGATGAAGCGCGCCGCCGAGGACATGAGCCCCGAAGAGGTCGCCCGTGCCCGCGCCCAGATGAAGGCCGGGATGCTGATGGGGCTGGAAAGCCCGTCGAATCGGGCTGAGCGTCTGGCGCGGCTGGTGCAGATCTGGGGACGGGTACCTTCGCTGGAAGACACGGTCGCCAAGATCGATGCGGTCAGCACCGAAGACGTGCGCGCCTTTGCCGAAACCATGGCTGTTCAGGCCCCGGCGGCGCTGGCGCTTTACGGACCGGTCGCAGACGCACCGACATTGGCGGACTTGCAGGAGAGGCGTGCAGCGTGATGCTGTTGGGCAGACGCAAGCTGAAACTCGAGACCGCGCGGCTCAGCTTGCGCCCGCCTGTACATTCCGATTTCAATGATTGGGCAGCGTTGCGGCGCGCCTCAAAAGGTTACCTGACCCCGTGGGAGCCGATCTGGGCCAAGGATCACCTGAGCCGCAAATCCTTTACCAATCGGGTCTACTGGGCTCAGCGCTCGGTCGCGAGTGGTACAGCAATCCCGCTGTTCCTGTTTCGCCGTGAAGACAATGTGTTGGTCGGGGCGATCACGCTGGACAATATTCGGCGCGGCCCTGCGCAGGCCGGAACCCTGGGTTACTGGACCGGTGAATCCTTTGCCCGTCAGGGATACATGCGCGAAGCGATCGGCGCGATGGTGCATCACGCCTTTACCCGTCTGGATCTGAGCCGGATCGAAGCCGCGTGCCTGCCGGAAAACCGGGCGTCGCGCGGTTTGCTGGAAAGCTCAGGCTTCAAATATGAAGGCGTGGCGCAGTCATATCTACAGATCAACGGGCGATGGCGGACGCATGTTCTCTATGCCAGCCTGCGGTCCGACCGGCGTGGCAAGACAGACGCGGGCTAGGGGGCTCTGCCCCCGCCGCGGCAAGCCGCACCTCCCCCGGGATATTTTTGGCCAGATGAACAAGGGGCATGACTTGGTGGCGATCTGCGCTACACTTTGGGTATGCGCTGGTTGGTTGCAGCATTGATGGTGATTTCGGGCGGGGCCGTGGCGCAGGAGCGACGGCCGAGCCATTGTATCGCCATCGCCGACGCGGCGCCGGGGATCGAATATCTGCACAAAGCCGCGTGGCAGGACCCGGTACCGGAGTTTTCGGTGCGCATCAGCTATGTCGCGCATGCCGCCTTTATGATCCAGACCCGTGGCGGGTTGAATGTGGTGACCGATTTTACCGGGTTCATCGGGGGTGCCGATCTGATTCCCGATGTGGTGACGATGAACCATGCCCATGACACCCATTGGACGGCGCATCCCGACCCGGCGATCCCGCATGTCCTGCCGGGATGGGGAGAGTTCGGGCAAGGAATCGAACATCATCTGGATCTGGGCGAGATGCTGATACGCAATGTCCCGACCGATATCCGCTCGGCCTATGGCGGGGTAGAGGAACGCGGCAACTCGATCTTCGTGTTCGAGGTCGAAGGTCTGTGCATCGGTCATCTGGGACATTTGCATCATGTACCTTCAGACGAACAGTTTGCTGCGCTGGGTCGGTTGGATGTGGTCATGGCCGCCGTTGATGGCGGAACAACCATGCCCTTGCCTGACATGATCTCGGTTCTGAAGCGGCTGAAAAGCTCGGTGATCGTTCCGATGCACTGGTTCTCGGAGTTTTCGCTGGATCGCTTCCTCGTGGATATCCGAGATGAGTTCCCGGTTGAACGTGACGGCGTGTCCGAGATCACCGTCTCACTGCGTGACTTGCCGGATCGGCCAACGGTTGTCGTGCTGGAGCCGCGCTATCTGATTGATCTGGAATAAGGCTTGCCGTGGAGGAATCGGTTGGGCATTGAAAGCGTATGAGTTTGAACCCCGCTGATGACCGCATTGCCACGCTGATCCGCTCGAAACTGGGCGATCAGGTGTTGCGCCCGGTGGCCGACCGGTATCTGGAAGAGCCGCGCGGGCGATTTGCCGGACAGGCTGGCCTGCTGGCCTTGCCCCGCACAACCGAGGAGGTCTCGGTACTGGTGCAGGTGGCGTGCGGGGAGCGCGTTCCGGTGGTGCCTTATGGTGGTGGAACCGGTCTGGTCGGGGGGCAGGTGATGCCGCACGGGCCAGCGCCCCTTGTGATTTCGCTGGAACGGATGACAGCCATCCGGTCCGTCTATTCCACTGAAAATGTGCTGATTGCCGAGGCCGGCGCCATTTTGCAGGACGTCCAAGCCGCGGCTGAAGCGCAAGACCGCCTGTTTCCCTTGACGCTGGCGGCGCAGGGATCCTGTCGGATCGGGGGCAACCTGTCCACCAATGCGGGAGGCGTCAACGTCTTGCGATATGGCAATGCGCGCGACCTGTGCCTTGGGCTCGAGGCCATTCTGCCCAACGGTCAAATCTGGCATGGTCTCAGCCGGTTGCGAAAGGACAACACAGGCTATGACCTGCGCAACCTGCTGATCGGGGCCGAGGGCACGCTTGGGATCATCACTGCAGCCGCACTCAAGCTGTTTCCCCGGCCTGCCGGGATCGGGACGGCGATGTTTCAGGTGGCGTCACCCGAAGCCGCCATTTCCCTGCTGGCCCTGGCGCGTGATCGCGTGGGCGAGGCTGTCAGCACTTTCGAACTGATCCACCAGCAAGGGTTAGAGTTCTTGTCCGAGGTTCTGCCGGACGTCCGGCAACCGTTTAAGACACCGCCAGAGTGGAGCGTTCTGATCGAGTTGGGGCTGGCTCCGGGGCAGTCTCCGTACGACGCGCTGGAGGATATCTTTGTCCGGGCGCAAGCACTTGGGCTGGTTCAGGATGGCGTGATTGCACAAAGCGAGGCGCAGCGCGGTGAGTTGTGGGCCGTGCGCGAGCGTATCCCCGAGGCCAACCGCCTGATCGGCTCGGTGTCGAGCCATGATATCTCGATCCCGATCTCAGGAATTCCGGATTTTGTGCGCCAAGGGGAAAAGGTGATTTCCAGTCTCGGGCCGTTCCGGATCAATTGCTTTGGCCATCTGGGGGATGGCAATCTGCATTACAATGTCTTTCCCCCGGAGGGGCAGCGCCGCGCGGAATTTGAAGGTCAGAGCGCCGTGGTCAAGCGGGCCGTGCATGATCTGGTCCACGCTTTTGACGGTTCGGTCAGCGCGGAACATGGCGTGGGCCGCATGAAAACGAGCGATCTGGAACGCTATGGCGATCCGGTAAAGCTAGATGCGATGCGGGCCATCAAGGCGGCGCTGGACCCCCATGGCATCATGAACCCCGGCGCGGTGCTGAAGGCGTGAACCTGACCCCGACCCTTGTTTCGCTATCCGAAGCTTGCCGCGTTAAAGCCCTTCGAATTCGCACAGGACATGCACGTCCATGCCCATATCTTCCAGTAGCTTGCGACCACCGAGGTCAGGCAGGTCGATAATGAACGCGCATGAGACGATCTCACCGCCCAAACGCTCGATCAGTTTGATGCCCGCCGCCGCAGTGCCGCCTGTGGCCAGCAGGTCGTCAACGACAAGGATCTTTTCCCCCGGTTGGATAGCGTCGTCGTGGATCTCGACAATCGCTTCACCATATTCCAGCTTGTAATCCTGGCTGATCGTTGTGCCGGGCAGCTTGCCTTTCTTGCGGATCGGCACGAAACCCAGGCTCAGTTGATGCGCAATCGCACCCCCAAGGATAAAGCCCCGCGCCTCAAGACCGACAACCTTGTCGATGCGTTCCCCGGCATAGGGGTGCAGCATCTGGTCAATGGCCATCCGAAATCCGCGCGGATCGGCAAACAGAGTCGTCACATCGCGAAACAGAATTCCTTCATGCGGGAAGTCGACAATCGTCCGGATGTAGTCTTTGACAGTCTTGTTCCTTGACATGAACCAACCCTTTTCCGCTTCAAATACCAAAACGTGTTTGGCCCAAGAGGGTTAGCCATGCAAGGAACAATTCATTTACGCGATCACCAGCGGCGCTAAACCACAGCCTTGGGCAGTCCGTAATACCGGTGAAGTGTGACAGGTGGCAAAGACAAGTGCGGTTTACGCCAATTGCGTTGATTTCGCAAAAGAAAGGCTCGTGTGGTTCGAAGGTTCATTGCCATTTCCATTCCGGTGCTGTTAAGTGCCAGATAACGACAATCACTATGCTATGTATACACAATGCATCGCCTAAAGTAACGAGCATTTGCTAGGAGCAACGCGCGTGCCAAAGAAAGACGGCAAGGGATCGACGAAGAAAAACAGCCAGCTGGTTCTGCGTCTGGACAAGGATGAACGCGACGCGTTTGTCGAGTTGTGCAGGGAGCTGGATACGTCTGCGGCCCGCGAAATCCGCCGGTTTATCCGCGGGTTCATGAAGGAAAACGCCGAAAACTGAAAAGGGATCAGGCCGGACGGCGTAGAACTGCCGTAACGACACCCATCCCGATCAGGGTCAGCCCGCCAAACCGCGTCATCCCCGTGATCACGCTGGCGCGGCCAATCAGCCGCCGCAACCGGTCGGCCAGCAACGCATAAGCCAGGGCATTCAGCCAGGCCAGTCCGACGAAAGTGGCGATCAGGATGGCAAATTGCGGCCCCAGTGGTTCAGCCGGGCGCAGGAACTGCGGCACAAAGGCGATGAAAAAGGCGATGGATTTCGGGTTCAGTGCCGTGACAGCGGCCGCATGTCCAAACACGCTGCGGGGGGTGATATCCCGCCCGGTCGCGACCGTTCCCAGACTACTTGCCGGGGCGCTGCGCAGCAGTTTAATTCCAAGCCAGACCAGATAAGCCGCTCCGACCCATTTGAGGACGGAAAACAAGGTGGCCGAGGCCAGAACAAGCGCGCCCAGTCCCAACAAAGATGCGGTCATCGCCACAAGATCCCCCACAGCCACCCCTGTGGCCGAGGCCACGGCAACACTGCGCCCCTTGGACAGCGCATAGCTCAGCACCAACAGCACGGTCGGGCCCGGGATCAGCAGCAAAGCGGTGGAGGCGGCGACAAAAGCCAGCCAGAGTTCAAGCGACATGGTGTCTCCTGTAAAGGTGTCGTCACACCAAGCCCGTGTATGATGCCAACGTCAAGCATCTGCCTTGATCGTTTGGCTGTTTTTGAGGCGACAAGATCGAGCACCTGTGCGTTTCTCGCATCTGAATCGCAAAGCTCATAGATTTAGGCAGTGTGACAAGGACTTGAAGTTTGGATGAAGCTTTGCTCATTCATCTTGAAACGGTCCTGAACCTGCCCAGCCTAAAAGGCACAACATAGCAGGAGGTAAAGGTGCAGATCCAAAGTACAGATGCCAATTCGTTGAAGCGGATCAATCGCATCAAACGGTTGCTGCTTGGCCTCATGCTGGCCGGGGGCGTCGTGTATGGGATCATCGTTGGATACATGTACTTCAACCAGCAATCGCTGCTTTACAAGCCAGATGGTGAATTGCCTGATCCAGCCTCGGTTTCTTTGGCGGATATCGATGTGCTTTCACTGCCTATGTCCGATGGTACGGTTCTGACGGTTTGGGCCGCGCCGGCAGCCGTCGAAGGTGCCCCGACCGTATTGTTCTTTCACGGCCAGAGCGGCAATCTGAGCGACCGCGCGGCCCGATTTCAAGAGATACTGAACAGCGGCTACGGGCTTCTGGCGCCCAGCTATCGCGGGTTTCCGGGAAGTACAGGCGCGCCGTCCCAAGCAGGTTTGATCTTGGACGGATTAGAGTTGTTTGACCATTTGCGTAGGGCCGGAGAGCCAGTTGTTCTACACGGCCAAAGCCTTGGTACAGGAGTGGCTGCGGCGGTTGCGGCGCAACGGCCCGAGGCCGAGATGCTGGTGCTGGAAGCGCCATTTACTGCGACTGTGGATGTGGCGGCTGAACGCTATCCTTGGTTGCCCGTAGCGTCACTGATGCGCGACCAGTTTGCCACCCGCGACATCATCGGGACAATCGAGATGCCGACGTTGATCTTCCACGGCACAGATGATCAAACCGTTCCAGCGCATCACGGCGCGCGCCTTGCCGAGATGGGCGGTGAGAGGGTCGAGTTTTTCTCGATTCCCGGCGGAACCCACAACGACTTGTGGTCATACGGCCTGTGGCAGACCGTTCAAGACCGCCTGCCACAGAACTGATTTCAGAGAATTCGCCCGGCCACCGCGTCCAGCTTGGCCAGCAGCGCCGGATCGCGCTTTTCGGGTGCGGTGAGGATGGCATATTCCAGCGCCCGGTCACAGCCATGCGGGCAGGGCGCGCGGTCAGCCCCCAACAGGGCGGGAAGGCCCTTGACCAGTGCACGGCCCTTGTCGGCATTGCCGGTCAGGGTCGCAATGATGGTGGTCACATCCACCTCACCATGTTCCGGGTGCCAGCTGTCATAATCCGTAACCATCGCGATCGAGGCATAACAAAGCTCGGCTTCGCGAGCGAGCTTGGCTTCGGGCATATTGGTCATGCCGATCACGTCGCAGCCCCATTGCTCGCGATACATCTTCGATTCCGCAAGAGAAGAAAACTGCGGCCCTTCCATCGCCAGATAGGTGCCGCCGCGATGGATCGTGATACCGGCAGCCTTGCCCGCGGTCTCACAGGCGTCCGACAGGCGCGGGCAGGTCGGATGCGCAACACTGACATGGGCGACGCAGCCTGTGCCGAAAAAGCTCTTGTCGCGCGCAAATGTCCGGTCGATGAACTGATCGACGATGACAAAATCGCCCGGTGCCATGAGTTCGCGAAACGACCCGCAGGCCGAGACCGATATCACATCCGTCACACCAAGCCGTTTCAGCGCGTCGATATTGGCGCGATAGGGCACATCGGTGGGCGAATGCACATGCCCGCGCCCATGGCGCGGCAGAAAGGCCATCGCGACACCGTCCAGCGACCCGGTCAGGATCTGATCCGAAGGTGTCCCCCAAGGGGTATCGACGCTGACCCATTCCGCATTTTCCAGCCCATCGATGTCATAGATGCCTGATCCGCCGATAACGGCAATCCTGGTTTGGGTCACTGTCCTGCTCCGCCTGAGATACTGATATTGAATTTGTGCGGGTTCGACCCGAAATTGACAAGAGGTCTATTCCTGTTTCGCCAGCAGGTTACGCTGTTGAGATTGCGTGTTGAAATCCGTCCAGGCGGCTCCAAACTCATCCAGAGGCCACGTCAGGTCTTGCGATTGACCATGCCTGTCACGAAACTCAAAACGATACGCATCCCCGTTCAGCATGGCATCCAGCAGGCCGTCGGCGCGATGATCCTCGAACGTACAGCTTAACCCTGTCAGGCAACCGGGACGCCGCGTGCGCCAGATCACATCCTGATCTTTCTCTATGCGGAATCCAGAAGGGTTGAAGAAGGTACCCGGCTCAATTCCAAACTCGATTTTGAATCCATCTGGCTCAGGTGTGATGAACATGAACTGCGCCGCAAATTTCGGACGCAAGGAAAACACCTCAGCGCGCCTTATGTAACAGCGCTGCACCAAAGCACCGGCTTCTTCACGCTCGTCACAAATCGAATTCCAGATGCCGAAAATTTCATGGTGCGTGACACGCCAGTTTCCAGCCGTGTCATTCCCTTGCAAGTCCTGTGCAAAGGCGGGCAGGGCCGATAAAAAAATGAGGGCAATCCAACGCATGAACTCACATTTGGGTGCTTGATCCGGGCGCCGCAAATCACGTTGCTGAGAGGCCAGTTATGCGCCATGTGCATGGCTGCATCCCACCTCCTGCGGTGGCTTAACAGCGGCGCGCCCGCTACAACGACCCCTTCGCGCGAACATAATATCCTATAGGACTGTCCAATGCCCCGAGCCTTGCTGGCAAGTTTTGCCAACCGTATCGCCATACCCGATCTGCGCTGGGTGCCGGATGAGGGGCTGACCTTCTCTCGCCTGCGGATCGAGCTGCTGTCCGGCCTGACCGTGGCCCTCGCGCTGGTGCCCGAGGCCGTGGCCTTTGCTTTTGTGGCAGGCGTGCATCCGCTGGTGGGCCTCTATGCCGCGTTCCTTGTGGGGCTCATCACCGCGCTGATCGGCGGGCGACCCGGCATGATCTCGGGAGCGACGGGCGCGCTGGCGGTCGTCATGGTGGCTTTGGTGGCCGAACATGGGGTCGAATACCTGTTCGCGACGGTGGTTCTGATGGGGATCCTCCAGGTTATCGCCGGGGCGATGCACTGGGGCCGCTTCATCCGACTGGTGCCGCACCCGGTGATGCTGGGCTTTGTGAATGGCTTGGCCATCGTGATCTTTCTGGCCCAGATGGGCCAGTTCAAGGTGCCGGGTACCATGGAAAACACCGGTCACGGCATGGGTGGTGGAGAATGGCTCTCGGGTGCGCAGCTATACACCATGCTAGGCCTTGTAGCACTGACAATGGCGGTGATCTGGGTGGTGCCGCGCATCACGCGTCTCATTCCAGCACCTTTGGCCGGTATTCTGGTTGTCGCTGCGCTGGTGATCGGTCTGGGGCTGGATGTCCCGCGCGTCGGTGATCTGGCCTCGATCGAAGGTGGCCTGCCTGCCTTCCACATCCCGATGGTTCCGCTGAACTGGGGCACGCTTGAGATCATCCTGCCCTACGCCGTCATTCTGGCTGCGATTGGCCTGATCGAATCCCTGCTGACCCTGAACCTTGTGGGCGAGATCACCGGCAAGCGCGGCGGGGCTTCTCAGGAATGTATCGCGCAAGGTGCGTCGAATATCGTGACCGGCTTTTTCGGTGGCATGGGTGGCTGCGCGATGATCGGTCAGTCGATGATCAACGTGAAATCCGGTGGCCGGACCCGCATCGCGGGGATCGCTGCGGCGCTGTTTCTGCTGACCTTCATCTTGTTTGCCTCACCGCTGATCGAACAGATCCCGCTGGCCGCGCTGGTTGGGGTGATGTTCATGGTGGTGATCGGCACCTTTGCGTGGAACTCGTTCAAGATCCTGCGCAAGGTTCCACTGACCGACGCCTTTGTCATCGTTCTGGTCACTGTCGTGACGGTGATGGAAGACCTCGCGGTGGCGGTTGTTGTCGGCGTCATTGTCTCGGCTCTGGCCTATGCTTGGAACAACGCCAAGCGCATCCACGCGGTCACCCGCGACTCGGCGACCGAAAAAGGGGCGAAGGTCTATGAAATCCAGGGACCGCTGTTCTTTGGGTCATCGGATGGCTTTATCGAACTTTTCGATGTGCCGAATGACCCGGAAACCGTCATCGTCGATTTCGCTGAAAGCCGTGTGGTGGACCAGTCGGCATTGCAAGCCATCGAAAACATCGCGGCCAAATACGAGGCCGCGGGTAAACGCGTCATGCTGCGCCACCTGAGCCGGGATTGCCACAAGCTGTTGAACAAGGCAGGCCACCTGATGGTCGACAGTGATGATGACCCGGATTATGAACTTGCCGTCGATTATTCGGTCCGTACCGGCATTCTGGGCGGCCACTGATCCTTTTGCGAGGCTCTGCCTCGCGCTCCGGGATATTTGAAGCCAGATGAATGAAGGATCCCTGCTTCATCTGGCCAAAAAATATCCCGGGGGAGCCGCCCGGAACGGGCGGTGGGGGCAGAGCCCCCGACAACCTCAATCATCCGGGCGATTGAGCGAGAACAGCTCGGACACGACCGAATAGTCCCGGTATCCAAGCCGTGCCAGAGGTTTGAACGAGGTTACGTCGAACTTGCCCTCCCGGATGTGGTCGTCGAGCAGATGCACGCCTGTCACTTCGCCAAACACGACGCGGTTGGCCGTGCCGGGCAGGGTCACGATCTGGGTGAGCTTGCATTCCAACGCCGCCGGGGCACCTTGTACGCGGGCACAGGGGATGGTTTCACATTCGACCGGGGTTAATCCGGCATGGGCAAATTCGTCCACTTCCTTGGGAAGGCTGGCCGAGCTGGCGTTCATGGCATCCTGATGCGCATGGGCCACTACATTCACGCAGAATACGCCAGTCGCCTCGATATTGGCGATACTGTCCTTGCCGCCGACCTGATCGTGTTTCGTGCCGGTTGTGGCAAACATCACTTGCGGTGGTGTGTAAGCAACCCCGTTGAAAAAGGAATAGGGTGCCAGATTGTTGATCCCATCCGCATCACGGGTCGAGATCCAGCCGATCGGGCGTGGCGTGATAATGGCGTTGAACGGGTTGTGCGGCAGGCCGTGGCCGTCTTCAGGGCGGTAGAACATCATATCTCCAAGCGTTTGCCCAAGGCGTAACGAAGTGCTAGGGCGATTTCCAGCAAGGAAAAGAGGGCAAACGTGCAGCAATTCGGGATCAGGCCGGAAGAGCCGGACGATTGGTGGGAAGTCGAGGCCCTATACGATCTGTGCTTTGCGCCGGGCCGTGAGGCGTTGTCGTCCTACCGGTTGCGCGATGATGTGCCGCCGGTTGCGGGCTTGTCTTTGGTCGCGCGCGACGGTCAGAGTATCTTGGCTGGGGCGATCCGCTTTTGGCCGGTCCATGTCGGCGAACACGATGCATTGTTGCTGGGGCCCGTTGCCGTGCACCCTACCCACCAGGGCGAGGGTCTGGGCGGATATCTGATCCATGCCGGTGTTGAAGCCGGGCGAAAACGCGGGTGGCAGCGGGTCATGCTGGTCGGTGACGAACCCTATTATAGACGATTTGGTTTTGCGCGGCTGCAAGGTGTCGAGATGCCGCCGCCCACCAACCCGGACCGGGTTTTGGGGCTGGAACTGATGCCCGGTGTCTGGTCCGGAGTTCATGGGGCCGTCACCCGCTGGACCCGCTGACCTATTGAATCGGCGTGGCTTAACGCCGATGTTGATAGGCAGGAGGACGCACATGCAGAACGTGGTTCTTGTCGAAAACGTGGATGCCGAGGCTGAACTGGATCGTTTGGCGGGTTATTACCGATCAGCCGGAGGGGCTGGTGTCAAACTGCTGAACAAGCTGGGCGGATCAGCCGAGTCACTGCTCGAGCAATTGCCCGATCCGGTTCGGAACGGCCTGACAGGGGCTACCGAGCAGGCGCTGTGGCTTGCGATGCACGCGGCTCAGGGGTCCCGGCGTGCGATCCCTGATCAGCAGCCCTGGGTCAATACCGCGCTTGCCACGGCCATGGGCGCGGCCGGCGGGCTGGGCGGTGTTTCAACAGCCCTGATGGAGCTACCTGCAACAACCGCCATGCTGTTGCGCGCCATTCAGGGGGCCGCCGCGCGTGAAGGTTTCGACCCGTCCGCCGAGAACGTGAAGTTCGATTGTGTGCGGGTTTTGTCCGCATCGGGCCCACTGTCGCATGATGACGGTGCGGATTTCGGCTTTTTCTCGGTGCGCCTGACTCTGACCGGTCCGGCCATGCAGCGTCTGATTGCTGCAGTGGCACCACGCTTTTCAATCGTGCTGGGGCAAAAACTGGCGGCTCAGTCCGTCCCGGTGCTCGGCGCATTGGCTGGTGGTGGAACGAACTATATCTATTCGCGCTATTACCAGCAGATCGCGCGTGTGCATTTCGGCCTGCGAAGACTGGCGGTTGACGCCGATATCCCGCATGACGAGCTGGTGAAGCAGCTGTCAGCCCGCATGTGATCAACAAATGCGCCGTCACGCCAGACTTGGCGGACACCACTTCATATGGTAGTTTTTCAAGAGAAGGGCGCTAAATAGGCGTGTCATGCGCGCCTATAAGGCCAAAGGGTCCGTTGCCCGAACAAAAGGTGCGTCGCGCAATGAATGCAAGACCGGTGCCGCGTGTATTGACTGAGACTGCGGAACACCCTGTTTTGCGGCAATCTTCTGCCCTGTGTTATCGGATCCGGCATGGCCAGCCAGAGGTTTTGCTGATCACGACGCGCCGAGCCCAGCGCTGGATTATCCCCAAGGGGTGGCTCATCCCCGGGCTGACCCCATCAGAAACCGCAGTGCAGGAAGCTTGGGAAGAAGCGGGCGTGACGGGGCGATGCAGCACAGCGGGGCTGGGGCAGTTTCTGCACCTCAAGCATAGCCCAAATCAGCCCCCGACCTTGATACTGGTTGATGTTTTTGCGCTGCATGTACAGGTTATGTCGCAGGATTTCCCTGAACAGCACGAGCGCAGGCGCAAGTGGTTTGCGCCTAAAAAGGCAGCTCAAAAGGTCGGATCACCCGAGCTAGCCGATTTGTTACGCGACTTTAAGACATATACACATTAAGATAGCTCCAGAGAGGCTTGATATTGTCAGTCTGGTCGGTATCTATTCGCCAATCGCAATTTTGGACTGAACATGATTCAATACGCGTTGAAATGCAGTGAAGGCCACACATTCGACAGCTGGTTTCAATCCGCAGAAGCCTTTGACAAGCTGGCCTCTGCCAGGATGGTGACCTGCGCGATCTGCGGATGTACGCAGGTTGCGAAGGCGATCATGACACCGCGTGTCCGTCCGGCCCGGAGTGCGCAGGGAAAACCTGAAAACGCGCCTGCATCCAATGAACAGATCAACGTCGCCACCCCTTCGCCTGAGATCGCGAAGGTTCTGGCCGAGTTGCGCCGCCATGTGGAAAAGAACTCGGACTACGTTGGCAAGGATTTTGCAAGCGAGGCGCGCAAGATGCATCTGGGAGAGGCGCCAGAGCGTTCGATCTATGGTGAAGCCAGACCGGATGAAGCGAAATCGCTGATCGAAGATGGCGTGCCGGTGGCACCGCTGCCGTTTTTGCCCAGCAGAAAGACCAACTGATCCATGCATGTTGTGATCACCGGTGCCAATCGCGGTATCGGCCGCGCCCTTGCCACGCGCTACGACACCCGCGGTGACGCGGTCACCGGAACCGCGCGCGATGGCAGCGCGCAGGTGCGTCTGGACGTGGCGGACCCTGCCCAACAGGCGGCAATGGCCGAACAGCTGAAAGGCCAGCCCGTTGATCTGCTGGTCTGCAATGCCGGGGTCTATCTGGACAAGGGGCACACGATCGACGGCTACCCCGCCGAAATGTGGGCGCAAAGCTTTGCCACCAACGTGACCGGCGTTTTCCTGACCGTTCAGGCCTTGTTGCCCAATCTGCGTGCCGCAGGCGGCAAAGTCGCGATCATCTCGTCGCAGATGGCGTCTCATACGCGGGCACCGGGGGGCAGCTATATCTACCGTGCCTCCAAGGCGGCGGCGTTGAATCTGGGGCGGAACCTGGCGACGGATCTGAAAGCCGACGGGATCGCCGTTGGCATCTATCATCCGGGCTGGGTACAAACCGACATGGGTGGCGCGGCCGCCGATATTGATGTCGATCAGGCCGTTTCGGGCCTGATGGAACGCTTTGAGGCCCTGTCGATCAGCTCAACCGGCTGTTTCGAGACCTATGATGGACAGGCGCACGCTTACTGACGGGACAGTGCCGCTTTGGGAATTTCATAGACTTCACCGGGTTCAATATAGATAACCATCAAATCACCGCGCGTTTCATACGACATCTTCGAGGTGGAACTGCTGGAGTCTGGTACGCCTTCCTTGAAATAGATGCGGCGCACCTCTCCTCCACCAAGAGCAACCGCAAGCGTTATCGTGCCGTCGTCATGGCGGCGCAGTTCCGCATTGCAGCTTTGCATCGGGTCACCGGCATTTGCGGCGCAGGGCACTTTGCCCAGTGCATTCTTTCCGTCCGTTCCGGCCACACTGGCAACCTGGGCCAGTACAGGCGACGACAACAAAGTAACGGCAAGGGCTAGGCGAAACATGGGGAACCTCTTGATTTGGTTGTTACTCGCAGGCTGACACCGCACCTGCGCAATGTAAAGCGGCCCTGTGCCACAGGCGGGTCCTGTTTGCGCTCTTGCTCTTGGGGTGCCCCTCGCTTATGAGGCTCGGGACCTCTAATCCAAGGCGCGGAGACATTTGCCCCCATGCCCGTACTCGTTATGAAATTCGGCGGCACTTCGGTCGCCAACCTGGACCGCATCCGCCGCGCTGCCAAGCGTGTTGGTGTTGAAGTTGCCAAGGGCTATGACGTGATCGTCATCGTCTCGGCCATGTCGGGCAAGACCAACGAGCTGGTGGGCTGGGTGAACGAGACCTCGCCGCTGTTTGATGCACGCGAATACGATGCTGTTGTATCTTCGGGCGAAAACGTCACCGCTGGCCTGATGGCTCTGACATTGCAGGAAATGGACGTTCCGGCGCGCAGCTGGCAGGGCTGGCAAGTGCCGCTGCTGACAACCAGTGCGCACAGCCAGGCGCGGATCGAAGACATCCCGACCACGAACATCAACCAGAAATTCGGCGAAGGCATGAAAGTGGCCGTTGTGGCCGGGTTTCAGGGGCTCAGCCCCGAAGGCCGCATCACAACGCTGGGCCGGGGTGGCTCGGACACCACTGCCGTGGCTTTTGCCGCGGCGTTTGGTGCGGAACGCTGCGACATCTATACCGACGTGGATGGTGTCTATACCACCGATCCGCGCATCTGCGAAAAGGCCCGCAAGCTGCACAGGATCTCGTTCGAGGAAATGCTCGAACTGGCGTCGCTGGGCGCCAAGGTGCTGCAGACTCGCTCGGTCGAGCTGGCAATGCGCTACAAGGTGAAACTGCGCGTTCTTTCAAGTTTCGAAGAACAATCCGACGAGGCCGGTACGCTGGTCGTTGACGAGGAGGATATCATGGAATCCAATGTTGTGGCCGGTGTGGCCTATTCCCGTGACGAGGCCAAGATGACCGTCGTTTCGGTGGCGGACCGTCCCGGTATCGCCTCGACCATCTTCACCGCGCTCAGCGATGAGGGCGTCAATGTCGACATGATCGTGCAGAACATCTCGGACGAGGGACGCACGGACATGACCTTCTCGTGCCCCACCGATCAGGTGGTCCGTGCCGAAAAAGCGCTGCTGGCGATCAAGGACAAGGGCGAGCTCAACTATGCCGAACTGGTCGCCGATACCGGTGTCTGCAAGGTTTCGGTGGTGGGAATCGGTATGCGCTCGCAATCGGGTGTCGCGGCCAAAATGTTCAAGGTGCTCTCGGATGAGGGGATCAACATCAAGGTCATCACAACCTCCGAGATCAAAATTTCCGTTCTTATCGACAGGAAATACATGGAACTTGCCGTTCAGGCACTGCATGATGCCTTTGAACTGGACAAGGCGGCCTGAGCTGATCGGCCAAGGGTTTCGCCTGACACACTGAATTGGTTGGGCCATGGCAGACGGCACGGAAACAGAATCCCGCAAGCTGCTGGGGCGGTTGCGCGAGGCGATGGCCAGCGAAGCCGCTGGGCAGGAGCGTCTTGATCAGATCACTCATCTGATCGCCGACAGCATGCGCAGCGAAGTGTGCTCGATATATCTGTTCCGCGATGAAGAGACCCTGGAACTCTGTGCGACCCAAGGGCTTGCGCCGGAATCGGTACACCAGACCCGGATGCGCATGGGCGAGGGGCTGGTGGGCCGGGTCGCCAAGACCGGCAAGGTGGTCAACACCCCGGACGCGCCGTCTGAAAAAGGGTTCCGGTATATGCCGGAAACCGGGGAAGAGCGGTTTTCGTCCTTTCTCGGCGTGCCGGTGCAGCGCCTTGGGGAAAAGCTGGGTGTTCTGGTTGTCCAGTCCCGCAAAGCGCGTGAATTTTCCGCTGACGAGATCTATGCGCTGGAAGTGGTGGCCATGGTGCTGGCCGAAATGGCCGAACTGGGTGCCTTTGTTGGCGAAGGCGCGGCCCTGTCGCCACGGCATCAGCAATCGGTTCTGTTGCGCGGCGGCCCGGCGCAGGAAGGTTCCGCCGAAGGCCATGTCTGGCTGCATGAACCCCGTGTGGTTGTTACCAATCCGATTGCCGAAGACCCGCACCGGGAACGCGAACGTCTGAATGAGGCGGTGGAAGAGCTGCGCGTCGGCGTCGACAAGATGCTCGAAATTTCCCGGGATGGTGACACCGAACAGCTCAAGGTGCTGGAAGCCTACCGGATGTTTGCCAATTCCAAAGGCTGGATGCGCCGGATGGAAGAGGACATTGCCCTGGGGCTCAGCGCCGAAGCCGCGGTCGAGAAAGAACAATCCCAGGCGCGCGCCCGGATGGGGCAGGTGTCTGATCCCTATCTGCGCGAACGGCTGGCGGATCTTGACGATCTCAGCAACCGTTTGTTGCGCATTCTGACCGGGCAGGGAAAAACCGACAGCGCCGATCTGCCACCCGATCCGATTCTGGTCGCGCGCAATATCGGCCCCGGCGACCTGTTGGAATACGGTCGGGCGCTGAAGGGGATCATCCTCGAAGAAGGTTCAGTCGGCAGTCACGCCACCATTGTGGCCCGTGCGCTGGCGATCCCTCTGGTGGTCCATGTGGGCCGGATCACGACCGAAGCGCTGAACGGCGACCACGTGCTGGTGGATGGCGATCAGGGCGTTGTTCACCTGCGTCCGGAAGACAGCGTGGTCAGCGCCTTCCGCGACAAAATCGCGATGCAGGCCAAGGCACAGGAACGCTATGCCTCGATCCGCGAAACCCCCTGTGTCACTCGCGACGGAACGCGTATCAATCTGGTGATGAACGCGGGTCTGATGGCCGACCTGCCATCGCTGGGAACGTCAGGTGCCGAGGGTGTTGGCCTGTTCCGAACCGAGCTGCAATTCCTGATCCGCAATAAGATGCCCAAACGGTCCGAGCTGGTCACTCAGTACCAGCGGGTTCTGGATGCTGCGGGCGACAAAAGGGTGGTGTTCCGCACGCTCGATATTGGGTCGGACAAGGTACTGCCCTATATGAAACACGTGGCCGAACCCAACCCGGCCCTGGGTTGGCGCGCCATTCGTGTCGGTCTGGACAAACGCGGCGTGATGCGGATGCAGTTGCAGGCCCTTCTGCGCGCCGCCAATGGTCGCCCGCTGACCGTCATGTTCCCCTTTGTCGCGCAGGCCGAGGAATATCGCGAAGCCCGCTGGGAAGTGAACAAAACCATCGAACGCGAAAAGCGACTGGGCCACGTTCTGCCCGAAACGCTTGAAGTCGGCGCGATGCTGGAAACCCCTTCACTGGCCTTTGCGCCGCAAAAGTTCTTTGACGAAGTCGATTTCATCTCGATCGGTGGGAATGACCTCAAGCAGTTCTTTTTTGCCGCTGACCGCGAAAATGAACTGGTCCGCCGCCGCTATGACACGTTGAATGTCAGTTTCCTGAGCCTGATGGAACGCATTGTCGAACGCTGCGGGCTTTCGGACACTCCGCTCAGTTTCTGTGGCGAGGATGCGGGCCGTCCGGTCGAGGCGCTGTGCCTTGCGGCCATGGGTATTCGCACCCTGTCTATGCGCCCGGCGTCGATTGGTCCGGTCAAAAGCCTGTTGCTGCGGTGCGACCTGATGGAGGTGCGAAAAATCATCGCCGACGCGCGCCATCGCGGCGAACAATCCGTACGTCCGGCCGTGATGGAATGGCTGCGCAGTCAGGTATAGCCCTCAAAACCTCGCTTTTTGGGGAAACTATGCTTGATTTTTTCGCGCAGGCTTTCTATCACGCAGGCAATGTTAGCGGTAACAGTGTGCCGCAGAGCCGTTTCATGCCGTGCTGAACTGATATCGGCAAACTCGAGAAGGAGCCTGTGATGGTTTCACGCGTAATTCCGGTAGAGCCGTTCGATCTTGTGTTGTTCGGCGCGACCGGGGATCTGGCGCAACGTAAGATCTTGCCGGGCTTGTACCATCGGTTCGAGGTTGGCCAGATGCCCGATGGGGCGCGGATCATCGGCACGGCGCGCTCGGATATCGACAGCGACGAATTTCGCGATCAGGTCCGCGCATCGATGCAGGAATTCGCACCAAAGTTCAAAAAGGACACGCTGGACCGGTTCCTGTCTCATGTTGAATACGTGCCGGTGGATGCACTGGGCGATGCCGGATGGTCCGATCTGTCCAAGCTGCTGCGCCCCGACGTGGTGCGGGCCTTTTACCTGTCGGTGGGTCCCAGCCTGTTTTCGGGCATTGCGCAGCGCCTGCATGACGCCGGTCTGGCCACGCCGGACAGTCGCATCGTTGTTGAAAAGCCTTTCGGTCATGACCTTGCCTCGGCCAGGGCGCTAAACGAAGGCTTGCGGGCGTGTTTCAAGGAACACCAGATTTATCGGATCGACCATTATTTGGGCAAGGAAACCGTGCAGAACCTGATGGCGCTGCGCTTTGCGAATTCCCTGTTCGAGCCGCTTTGGAATTCGACCCATGTCGACCATGTGCAGATCACCGTGGCGGAAACCGTCGGGGTCGAAGGGCGCGGGGCCTATTACGATCAATCCGGCGCGATGCGGGACATGATCCAGAACCATCTGGTGCAGTTGCTGTGCCTAACCGCGATGGAACCTCCGTCAAAGTTCTCTCCCAACGCGGTGCGTGACGAGAAGGTCAAGGTGATCGAGGCGCTGGAACCGGTCGAACCCAGGGATATCGCCCGTGGTCAATATCGCACGGGCAAGGGCGGTGACGGATACCTTGATCACGTTGGCAACCCCGCCAGCCGCACCGAAAGCTTCATTGCGCTCAAGGTCCATATCGGCAACTGGCGGTGGGCCGGGGTGCCGTTCTACCTGCGCACAGGCAAACGCCTGCGCGCACGTGCCTCTGAAATCGCGGTGTTCTTCCGCGACCCGCCACACACGATCTTTCCCAATGTCGGCCCGTTGCACGGCAACGTGCTGGTGATCCGCCTGCAACCAGACGAAGGCATCACCCTGCGCACGACGATAAAGGAACCGGGGCAGGGCGGGTTCCGCCTGTCCGATGTTGCTCTGGACATGAGCTTTGCCGACGCGCTGGGTGATGACTCGCAATCCCCGGACGCATATGAACGCCTGATCATGGATGTCATCCGGGGCGATCAGACCCTTTTCATGCGCGGGGACGAGGCCGAGGCCGCCTGGGCCTGGGTCGATCCCATCATTCACGGCTGGGAACAGCGCGGGGACAAACCCGCCAAGTACGATCAGGGCAGTTCAGGCCCCGAAGAAGCACTGATGCTGATGCATCGCGATGGGCGTCGCTGGCGTCAGATCGGAGGGTAATCATGGTTCACTCTGTCATTTCCGACGTCACCAAACGGATCATCGACCGCAGCGCCGATCTGCGCGGCCCCCATATCGACCGGATGGAACAGGCCAGATCCAAGGGCCCCGCTCGTGCGCACCTGTCCTGTAGTGGTCAGGCCCATGCCTATGCGGGTGCGGGTGAAGACCAGCAATCCATGGCCACCGGCACGGCGGGCAATCTGGGCATTGTCACCGCCTATAACGACATGCTGTCCGCCCATCAGCCCTTTGAAAGGTACCCCGCCCTGATCCGCGATGCGATCCGCGCCGCCGGAGGTACTGCTCAGGTCGCAGGTGGCGTGCCAGCCATGTGCGACGGTGTCACCCAGGGCGAAGCAGGGATGGAATTGTCGCTGTTTTCACGCGACGTGATTGCTCTGGCAACTGGCATTGCGCTCAGCCACAACACCTATGACGCGGCAGTCTTCCTCGGCGTCTGCGACAAGATTGTCCCCGGTCTGATCATCGGCGCGCAGGCGTTCGGGCATCTGCCTGCCGTGTTCCTGCCCGCAGGGCCAATGACCAGCGGTCTGCCCAATGACGAAAAGGCCAAGGTTCGCCAGAAATTCGCTGCCGGAGAGGTCGGGCGCGACGAACTGATGGCCGCCGAAATGGCCGCCTATCACGGCCCCGGCACCTGCACTTTCTACGGCACCGCCAATACCAACCAGATGCTGATGGAGTTCATGGGCCTGCACCTTCCGGGCTCCAGCTTCGTCAATCCCAACACGCCCTTGCGCGACGCGCTGACACAAGAGGGCGCGCGCCGCGCCCTGTCGCTCAGTGCGCTGGGAAACAGCTATACCCCTGTTTATCAGGTGCTCGACGAACGGGCCTTTGTGAACGGCATCGTCGGCCTTATGGCGACAGGAGGTTCGACCAATCTGCTGATCCACCTGATTGCCATGGCGCGCGCTGGTGGTATCGTTCTGGACTGGCAGGATTTTTCCGATATCTCCGCCGTGGTCCCGCTGGTCGCGCGGGTCTATCCCAACGGTCTGGCCGACGTGAATCACTTCCACGCCGCAGGCGGACTTGGGTTCACCATTGGCACGTTGCTCGAAGAAGGTTTGCTGCACCCCGATACGTTGACCGTTGCCGGGCAGGGCCTGCACAATTACACGCGCGAGCCCAAGCTGATCGATGGTGAGCTGACCTGGCAAGACGGCGCGGGCCACAGCCTGAATGACAAGATTGTCCGCCCCGCCCGCGACCCGTTCCAGCCCACCGGCGGCCTGTCGCGCCTGACCGGAAATCTGGGCACCGGGGTCATGAAAGTATCAGCCGTCGCGCCAGAACATCAGGTCGTCGAAGCGCCCGTGCGGGTGTTCCACGATCAGGATGAGGTGAAAGCCGCGTTCAAAGCCGGAGAATTCACCGGTGACGTCATCGTCGTGGTCCGGTTTCAAGGCCCCAAGGCCAACGGGATGCCGGAACTGCACTCGCTGACGCCCATGCTGTCGATCCTCCAGGGCCGGGGCCAGAAAGTGGCGCTGGTCACCGATGGCCGCATGTCTGGCGCTTCCGGTAAAGTGCCCGCCGCCATCCATGTTGTCCCCGAGGCGCTCGACCGCGGCCCCATTGCATACCTTCAGGACGGTGACATCCTGCGCGTTGACGCGGTCAGGGGTGATCTGGAAATCCTCACCGCAGGCGTTCTGGACCGCGCGCCCGTCACCACCGATCTATCCGCCAATCAACACGGCGCAGGGCGCGATCTTTTTGGCGCGTTCCGCCAGAATGTCGGCTCGGCCGACACCGGTGCCAGCATTTTCGGAGTTTAACCTCATGTCCAAATCCCAACGCACCCGTGAAATCTGCGCACTGGCCCCGATCGTTCCGGTTCTGGTTGTCGATGACGTCGCGCAGGCCCGCCCGCTGGCCGAGGCATTGGTCGCCGGCGGTCTGCCAGCGCTCGAGGTCACCTTGCGCACGCCCGCCGCGCTCGACGCGATCCGCGCGATGGCCAAGGTGCCCGGCGGCGTGGTCGGCGCAGGTACGCTGGTCACACCCGAAGACGTCCGCGCCGCCAAAGAGGCGGGCGCGCAGTTCGGCGTCTCTCCGGGCGCAACCGACGTGCTTATTGCGGCGTGCGAGGCCGAGGGCCTGCCGTTGCTGCCCGGCGCGGCCACGGCCAGCGAAGCGATGGCTTTGCTGGAAAAAGGCTATGACATGCTGAAATTCTTCCCGGCCGAGGCCTCGGGCGGCGCGCCCGCACTCAAGGCAATCGGTGCGCCCCTGCCGCAGATCAGCTTTTGCCCGACAGGCGGGGTGTCGCCGTCCAACGCCCGTGACTATCTGTCCCTGTCCAACGTGGTCTGCGCCGGTGGCAGTTGGGTCGCGCCCAAGCAGATGGTCGAAAGCGGTGACTGGGCCGGGATCGAAACACTTGCGCGCGAGGCATCAAAGCTGGCGGATTGACGCCGCGAAGCCCCTCGGTAATGTGGGCGTCACCTCAGACAGGCTGACCCCATGACACAGACATCTGCCCTCTCCCAGGGGCGAACTTATTTGGCAATCCCGGGCCCCTCGGTGATGCCGGACGCGGTCCTGCAGGCGATGCATCGCCCGTCGCCCAATATCTACGATGGCGCGCTCATCGACATGATGCCCGACCTGACCCGCGATCTGCGCCGGGTTGCTCGCACAGGCCATGACGTTGCCATCTACATTGCCAATGGTCACGGCACGTGGGAGGCCGCTCTGTCCAACGTGATCGCCCCCGGCGAAACCGTTCTGGCTCCTGCCTCGGGCCGGTTCACCCATGGCTGGGCCGAGATGGCCGAAGGCATCGGGGCAAAGGTGCAACTGATCGATTTCGGCACCTCATCCGCCTGGGATCTCGACCGGATTGCCGACGCTTTGCGCGCGGATAAAGGCCACCAGATCAAGGCTGTTCTCGCGGTTCATGTGGACACATCAAGCTCGATCCGCAACGATATCCCGGCGCTGCGCAAACTGCTCGACGATCTGGACCACCCGGCGCTGTTGATGGCCGATTGCATCGCCTCGCTGGGATGCGACCGGTTCGAGATGGATGAATGGGGCGTCGATGTCACGGTCACCGCCTGCCAGAAAGGCCTGATGACCCCCGCAGGCACAGGCTTTGTCTTTTTCAACGACAAAGCACAGGCCAAGCGGGCCGCCATGCCGCGTGTGTCACGATATTGGGACTGGCAGCCGCGCGCTAACCCTGAACTGTTCTACCAGTATTTCGACGGTACCGCGCCGACGCATCACCTCTATGGTCTGCGCGCCGCGCTCGACCTGATCCATGCGGAAGGGATCGAACAGGTCTGGGCCCGCCATGAACGTCTGGCTACTGCCATCTGGGCGGCCTGCGAAACATGGGCCGAAGGCGGCGCGCTGCATCTGAACGTTGCCGACCGCGCCTACCGCAGTCACGCCGTCACTGCCCTGCGCCTGAACGGGGGGCGCGGCACGGCCCTGCGCGCGTTCACTGAACATCAGCTGGGCCTGACACTGGGCATTGGCCTCGGGATGGAGGATTACGACAGCTGTTTCCGCCTCGGGCATATGGGCCATGTCAACGGGCAAATGGTGATGGCGATGCTGGGCGGTATGGAAACGGCCATGGTCGCGCTTGACGTCCCCCGTGGCAAAGGCGCGCTCGAGGCCGCCGCTGCCGTCCTGGCCGCCTGACACGCCTCAGACGAACAGCGCTGATCCGCCCCTTCATCTGGCCAAAAATATCCTCGGGGGGAATCGCGCTTTGCGCGATGGGGGCAGACAGCCCCCCTTTGACCCGATGGCAAGACAGACCAGCGCTAGTCCGTCTTTGCCCGCACTTCCGCGAGTGCCTTGGGCAAGGCGGCCGCGAAAGCATCCAGATCTGCTGTTTCACCACAGCTTATCCGGATGCACCTGTTCTGGGGCGTTGCAAACGGCATCCGGACAAACAGGCCCCGCGCAACCAGAGCCTCCAGAACCGCTCGGGCAAAATCCCCATCCCGCCCGCAATCAATCGTCACGAAATTGGTGGCCGAGGGCAGCGGCTCCAACCCGTTTTCGCGGGCAATCGTTGCTATCCGCTCACGCGCCTCGGCGATTTGCGCCTGAATATGCTCCAGCCACGCACCATCCTGCAACGCGGCCAGCGCCCCGGCCTGCGCCGCGCGGTTCATGCCGAAATGATTGCGCACCTTATTGAAGGCTGCAATCAGGTCGGGCGCTCCCATGGCATAGCCAACCCGTGCGCCCGCCATGCCATAGACCTTGGAAAATGTCCGCATCCGGATCACGCGAGGGTCGTCTGCGCTGACGGGTGCCGCTGTCCCAACTGGCGCGCATTCCACATAAGCCTCATCCAGAATCAGCAGGCACCCGTCGGGCAGGGCGTCCATCGCCGCCACGATATCCGCGCCGGAATGCCAGCTGCCCATCGGATTGTCCGGATTGGCCAGATAGACCAGCTTTGCACCCACCTCGGCCGCCTTCGCAAACAGGGCCGCCGGGTCTTCGTGATCCCCGGCATAGGGAACCTTGTGCAAAACGCCACCGAACCCGGCGACATGATAATTAAAGGTGGGATACGCCCCGTCCGAGGTCACAACCGCATCCCCGGGCCCTACAATCAGACGCACAAGATAACCCAGAAGCCCGTCAATCCCTTCGCCCACAACGATATTTTCGGAGGTTACCCCATGATACTCGGCCAAAGCATGGCGCAGATCGTGGTTCTCGGGATCACCATACATCCAGATATCAGACGCGGCCTGCTCCATGGCCCGGATCGCGTGGGGCGAGGGGCCAAACACGCTCTCGTTGGCGCCAAGACGGGCAATGAACGCCGCGCCGCGCTGACGCTCTTGCGTTTCGGGGCCCACAAAGGGCACGGTGGCGGGCAGGGATTGGGCAAGCGGGGTGTATCGTGGTCCTGTCATGCCTGCAGATAACCCCAAGCCCGAGCTTCGGGCAAGCGCGCACATCATCCCGCGCGTCAGAACGTATTGAAACACAAGTAAGGAGCGCAAATGCGCATACTGTCTGCCATTGTTCTTCTGGGCCTTGCCTATCTTCTGTTCTGGCCCGTTCCCGTTATCCCCGTCGCCGTTGAGATGCCGGAAGATGCCGGTTTCACAGGGGATTTCGCCGAGAACACCGTGCTGGACGCCGCGCAGCTGATCCACTTGCCCGATGGGGAAACCGGCCCCGAAGACATCGCCATCCTGCCCGACGGCGCGGTCTATACGACCAGCCGGTCTGGCACGCTCTATCGCATTGACGGGGCCGACCCTGTTGTGGCCGACCAACTCGGTGGGCGTCCTCTGGGTCTCAGGGCCGGACCGGATGGCGCGCTTTACATTGCCGACAGCTTTCGCGGCGTGATGCGCTGGACTGGGCCGGGCACGCTTGAATCCGTGGTGGCCGATATCGACGGTGCGCCCGTGGTCTATGCAAACCAACTGGACGTGGCGCAGGACGGCACGATCTATTTTTCGAACTCTTCCGACCGGTTCGATCCCGAAACCATGGGCGGGACCAAGCCGACTTCGGTCCTGACCATCTGGGAACAATCCGATACAGGCTATGTCGCCCGTCACACACCCGATGGCCGCACCGAAAAGATTGCCACTGGGTTCGTCTATACCAATGGCATTGCGCTCTCACCTGACGCAGATTTCCTGCTGATCGCCGAGACCGGTCGCGCACGGGTACACAAGCTGTGGCTCAGCGGGCCCAAAGCCGGTCAGCAAGAGGTCGTGCTGCACAACCTGCCCGGCTATCCCGACAATCTCGAAGCACAAGGTGATGGCACCTACTGGATGGCCTTCGCCAGCCCGCGTGTCCCGTCCGAGGCACTGATGCCGTACCCCTTCCTGCGCAAGGTGGTCTGGCGGCTGGGTCCGGCTGTACGCCCGGCACCGATCCATCGGGGTATGCTGGTGCAGTTTGATGGTGAAGGCACGATCCTGCGCACGCTTCAAGACCCTCAAGGCCGTATTGGCATCACGACAGGGGGCCGGATCGTGGGCGATCAGTTCTATGTCATGACGCTCGATTCCCCCTGGTTCGGGCGGATGCCTGTCAGCGATCTGCCCTGACGTCGCAGTGGAATTCGGCGTCCCGTCCGGGCATGGTCGCCGCAACTGAATTTCGGGAGGTCCCCCATGTCACGTGTATCCGTCACCTATCAAGACCATGTTGCCCATGTCACCCTGACCAGAGGTGACAAGATGAATGCGCTGGATGACGCGATGGTCAAGGCATTGCTCTCTGCCGGGCAAGAGGTCGCCGCCTCGGACGCCCGCGCCGTGGTTTTGTCGGGCGAGGGGAAAAGCTTCTGCGCTGGGCTCGACATGGCGAGCTTTGCAAAGATGGCCCATATGGATCCCACCGAATGGCTGATGACCCGCAGCCATGAGGATGCCAACGAGATGCAGGAGCTGGCCCTGATCTGGCGTCGCGTACCGGTGCCGGTGATCTGCGCCATTCAGGGCGTCGCCTATGGTGGTGGCCTGCAAATTGCGCTGGGCGCGGATATCCGTATCGCGCACCCTGAGGCGAAACTGGCGGTGATGGAGATGAAATGGGGTATCATCCCCGATATGGGTGGCATGGTTCTGTTGCCCCGGCTTGTGCGTTCGGACGTTCTGCGTCTGCTGACCTACACGGCCCGGCCCATCGGTGCGCAGCAGGCGATGGATTGGGGGCTGGTCACGCAGCTTTCAGATGATCCGCTGACCGAAGCTCTGGCCATTGCCGAGAATATCGCAGGACAAAGCCCTTCGGCCATCCGTGCCGCCAAGCGGCTGATCGAAGTGGCCGAAACCCAGCCCCGCGCGGATGTTCTCAAGGCGGAATCCGCCGAGCAGGTGGAGCTGATCGGCAAGCCGCATCAGATGGAGGTCGTGATGGCGCAGATGCAGGGCCGCAAGCCCGAGTTCAAATGATCAGCGGATGAAAGCCCGCCGTGCATCGCGGGCCATGTTGTAACGCATTTCAAAATCGGCGTTTTTCGCCATCACAACCTTGCGTTCTGCCGAACCAACCAAGGGGCGATTAATCCTGGCAAGGGCAGGATCCGAAAGCGGCTACCGGATTCTGTTGCTCACCAGATAGGCCAGCCCGCCGACCAGCAGGCCCCAGACCGCCGCGCCCAGCCCAAAGACCGAGATGCCCGATGCGGTGATCGCAAAGGTCAGCATCGCGGCCTCACGCTCGGCCGGAACCTCAAGTGCTGCGAAAATCGAATTGGCCAGCACGCCGATCAGGGCGACACCGGTCAATGTCCCCATCAACAGCGGATCGGCATGGGATGCAAAGCCGGTAATCGCCACGGCAAAGATGCCGAATACACCATAGAACACCCCACCCATGACGGCCGACCAGTACCGTTGCGCAGGATCGGGGTGGCTGTCCTCGTTGGAACACATCGCAGCCGTGATCGCCGCAAGGCAGGTGGCAGGCGCACCAAACGGAGCCGATAACAGGCTTGCCCCACCCACGGATGAAAACAGCCTGCCCGGAGCCGGGGTATAGCCAAAGCTGCGCATCACCGCGATGCCGGGAATGTTCTGGGTCGCCATCGTGACGATAAACAGCGGGATGGCGATTCCGATGGTCGAGGCCAGCGAGAAACCGGGCATGGTCCAGACCGGTGCCGCCAGCCATCGCGCCGGGGTCACCGAGGTGTCGCCTGCGTTCAGTACCACAACCAGCGCGGCGGCGGCAACGGCCGCCGGAACGGCGAACAGCCGGTTGATCCGGCCTGCGATGAACCATGTCAGGATCACCGGCAGGGCTTGCGCGGGCAATTCGACTGCGGCCTGAAAGGGCAGAATGCAAAGCGGCAGCAGAACGCCCCCCAGCATGGCCTGTGCCAAAGTCGTTGGAATGGCGGCCGCCAGCCGCCCCAATGGCCGCCAGAGCCCGGCCAGCACCGTCAGCGCCCCAGCACACAGGAACGCACCTGTTGCCTCGGAAAACCCCAGCGCCGGCGTCGCGGACACCGCCAGCAGCGCCGCCCCCGGTGTCGACCAGGCGACGCTGATCGGTTGCCGGTACCACAGGCTCAGCACAATGGCGGTCAGTCCCATTGCGATGGCCGCCATCATCAAACCCGAGGCCGCCTGCGCCGGAGACGCGTCCATCGCGGCCAGCCCCTGCAACACGATAGGAAAGGAACTGAAGAACCCGACAATGGCGACAACCAGCCCGGTCGAGACTGTCTGGAGCGGTGGGGCAAACTGGGTCATGACAGCCTCGGACGGTTGGGGTTGGTGATTGCTAACAAGCGGCGGCAGGGGCGGGCAAGGTCTGAACGCGCAAAAGAAAACCCCGCCGGATCAGCGGCGGGGTTCGGGATATGAGTTTTTTTGAAAAGATGAAGATCAGGCGATCTCGGCCAGACGGGCCAGCGCCTCGTTCAGCTTGGCTTCTTCTTCCTCGCGGGCGGCGAGGTTGGCTTTGGCTTCCTCGACCACTTCGTCCGGGGCAGAGGCCACGAATTTGGGGTTGTTCAGCCGTCCACGCAGGCCGCCGAGTTCCTTGGCCAGCTTGCCCTTGGCTTTCTCCAGCCGCTCCTTTTCCGCGCCGATGTCGATTATATCCGCCAACGGCAGGCCGAAGGAGGCTCCGGGGGCGGCAATCGAGATGGTGCCCTTGGGCAGCGCGTCCGCCTTAGTCAGGCTGTCGATGCGTGCCAGACGTTTGATCAGCGCCTCGTTGCGGTCCCATGCGGCTTGGCCGTTGGCGTCGATCTCGGTCACAAGCATCGGCACGTAGAGACCCGCAGGTACCCGCATCTGCGCACGGGCCGAGCGGGTGTTTTCGATTACCGAGATCACCCAGTTCATCTCACGATCCGCATCGGCGTCGACCAGTTCCGCGCCGTAGGTCGGCCAGTCGGCGTGGACGACCATTTTGGCGCGGTTGCCGGTCAGTCCCCACAGCTCTTCGGTGATGAAGGGCATGATCGGGTGCAGCAGGACCATGCACTGATCCAGAACCCAGCGCATGGTGGCGCGGGTCTCAGACCGTGCCTCGGCGTCGTCGCCTTGCAGCAGCGGTTTGGACAGTTCCACATACCAGTCGCAGACCTTGCCCCAGACAAAGGCATAGAGCCCGTTGGCCGCGTCGTTGAAACGATAGCTTTCCAGCGCTGCGTCGACCTCTTCCCGCACGCGGGCGGTTTCGCCGATGATCCAGCGGTTGACGGCGGCCTTGGGCTTCAGGTCTGACACATCCAGTTGCGGCACGGCGTCGGTAAAGACCTCATTCATCTCGGCAAAGCGGACGGCGTTCCAAAGCTTGGTGCCAAAGTTGCGATAGCCGGTGATGCGCTCCTTGCTGAGTTTCAGCACACCGCCAATCGCCGCCATCGAGGCGTTGGTGAACCGCAGCGCGTCGGCGCCGAATTCGTCCACGATTTCAAGCGGGTCAATGACGTTGCCGGTGGTCTTGGACATCTTCTTGCCCTTCTCGTCGCGGACGAGCGAGTGCAGGTAGACGGTGTGGAACGGAACCTCGTTCACCACGGCCAGCTGCATCATCATCATCCGGGCGACCCAGAAGAACAGGATATCCGCGCCGGTGACCAAAACGCTGGTCGGGAAATAGCGGCGCATCTCGTCGGTATCCTCGGGCCAGCCCAGCGTGCCGATGGGCCAGAGGCCGGAGGAGAACCAGGTGTCGAGGACGTCGGGATCGCGCCACAACGCAACGGGAAGCATGTATCCGGATTCGTCGCCAATGTCGTGAGCATGGCCAGCGTCTTCAGCTTCGCCAACCCATTTAGCATCTGGTCCAGCGTTTGCGTAGTAATACTCCATCGCCTTTGACTTAGCTTCGTCGAGCGTCGGCGCACAGAAATGTACTGGGTTGAGGTAGTCGTACTCCCAACCATTTACATCTTCATCGGAAATATCGACTACACGTGGCCCATACCAGACGGGAATCTGATGCCCCCACCACAGCTGGCGCGAGATGCACCAGGGCTCGATGTTTTCCAGCCAGTGGTAATAGGTCTTCTCGCCCGACTCGGGGATGATCTTGACCGTGCCATCCCTGACCGCATCCAGCGCCGGGCCGACGACCTTTTCGGCATCGACGAACCACTGGTCGGTGAACATCGGCTCGATGACGACTTTCGAGCGGTCGCCAAAGGGCTGCATGATCGGCTTGCTCTCGACCAAAGGCACCAGAGCCGCCGGGTCGTCATCCTCGCCCAGTTTGGTGCCCAGACGCGGATCATCCGCGCGGGTCATCACGGCCAGACCGTCAGCAGTGATTTCCTCGACCACCTTCACACGCGCCTCGAACCGGTCCAGTCCGCGCAGGTGATCCGGGATCAGGTTGATCGCGTCGATCTCATTCTCGGTGAACGCTTTGCCGCGCGCGTATTCCTGCGCCTTGCCCGCCTCCTCGGCGTAAGGCGCGCCATCGGCCCGCATCGCGCCCTTGGTGTCCATCAGGCGGTACATTGGAATGCCGCCGCGCTTGGCCACCATGTTGTCGTTGAAGTCATGCGCGCCGGTGATCTTCACCGCGCCCGAGCCGAAATCGGGATCGGGATACTCATCGGTGATGATCGGGATCTGGCGGCGATGCTCTTTCGGGCCAACCGGGATTTCGCACAGTTTGCCGACGATCGGCGCGTAGCGCTCATCCGACGGATGCACGGCCACAGCACCGTCGCCCAGCATGGTTTCGGGCCGCGTGGTTGCAATGGAAATATAATCCCGCTCCTCGCGGAAGATCACATTCCCATCTTCATCTTTTTCCAAATACTCATATGTCTCGCCGCCCGCCAAGGGGTACTTGAAGTGCCACATGTGGCCCGGCGTTTCAATATTCTCGACCTCAAGGTCCGAAATCGCCGTCTCGAAATGCGGGTCCCAATTGACCAGTCGCTTGCCGCGATAGATCAGGCCCTTTTCGTACATGTCGACAAAGACCTTGATAACAGCATCATGGAAGTTGGGTGAGTTTTCGTGCCCGGTGCGTGGGTCACCTGGCGCGCCCGCCATGGTAAAGGCATTGCGCGACCAGTCGCAGGAATTCCCCAACCGCGTCATCTGTTCGATAATCTTGCGGCCGTATTGCCCCTTCCAATCCCAGACCTTGGCCAGAAACTCCTCGCGCGCGTAGTCGGTGCGCTTCTTGCCCTCTTCGGCCATCAGTTTCTTTTCAACCTGCATCTGCGTGGCGATGCCGGCGTGGTCCTGACCAGGTTGCCACAGAGTGTCGAACCCGCGCATCCGGTGCCAGCGGATCAGAATATCCATCAGTGTATGGTTAAAGGCATGTCCCACATGCAGCGCGCCGGTCACGTTGGGCGGTGGCAGCATGATGCAAAAGCTCTCATCACGCGAACGGTTCGCGCCTGCCTTGAAGGCTCCGGCCTGTTCCCAAGCCTCATAGATACGGGCCTCGGCCTCGGCCGCGTTGAATGTCTTTTCCATCGCCATGGGATGCGTCCTGCGTCAACAAATTCGGGTCAGCGCCTGCAATAGCGAATGGAGACGGGAAGGGGAAGGCCCTGTGCGGCGACGATTGCCGAAGTCACCCCGTGCCGGTCGCCTCGTTTCCGTACAGGTGCGTGCTTTGTGCCGCGCCTTGTGTCATCGCCTTGGCCTGATCCTCCCGAATGCGGGCATGAAGCGCCAAGGCTGGCTGCGAAAACAACTCGGTCGGTGGTTCGATGAGGATGAAATTGCCCACCCGGTCTTCGCCCCGCGCCAAGACCGCGTAATCGCGGTCCGCCACTTTTTGCTGTGCGTTCGGGTTCAGATACCGGATCGCCAGCCCGATCCGCCGATCGTCCGACATATTGGGCCCCGAGCCATGGATTGTTAGGCCATGGTGCAGCGACATCTGACCCGGCTGCAATTCGATATGCGTTTTGTCCTCGTCTGCCACATCGACAGCCACCTCCTGCCCGCGCGACAGCAGGTTGTTGTCTGAAAACGTATCGTTATGGGGCAGAATCGGGTTTTTGTGGCTGCCCCTGACAAAGTCCATGCAGCCGCTTGCTACCGTGGCAGGCGACAATGCGATCCACGCGGTCATCTGATCCGGTGTTTCGCCCATCCCCCAATAGGTCAGGTCCTGATGCATTCCCACCACCTGGGTCGTGCGTGGTTCTTTGATGAACAGTTCCGCAGACCACAGCAGCAAGTCTGGCCCCAGTATTCCTTCGACGACGTCCAGAACCCTTGGATCCAATGCGATACGGGCGACCAGCGGCATCACCACATGGGCGTTCAGGCGCTTGTACATGTTCAGCGGCAGCGGAAGGTCAGCCACGCGCCAGGTCTCCTCGATCTGCTCCAGCTCGGCCCGGAACTGTGCGGTCTCATCCGGCGAAAAGACAGTGATGGGAAAGGCAAACCCGTCTTGCCAATACGCGTCGACCGATGGGGCGTCCAGACGGCCCTGTGACAGGGAAATGGGTTCGGGCATGGGGGACCTCCGGCAGGCTGTATCTTAAAACAGCCTACGAATCCCTCTGCGGCTCCCGCAATCCTGTTTACGACATCGGTGTCGCCACACGCTTTCATGCAAGGCGCTGGACATAAGCAAGCACAGGGCTAGTGTCGCCATCAAGGCAGCGACAGGAGCATCCCATGGAAAAATTCGGCAAAAGCCAGCCCGTCAAACGGACCGAAGATCGGCGGTTCCTGACCGGGCAGGGGCGCTATATGGACGATGCCGTGCCCGGCAATGCGCTGTTTGCCGCTTTCTTCCGCAGCCCAGTGGCCCATGGCGATATCACTGCGCTGGATCTTGAATCCGCGCGGAGCGCCGACGGGGTGCGGCTGGTCATGACATTGGACGATCTTGCCGCCTCGGGCATCGACACGGTGATGAATGCAGCAACCTTGACCAACCGCGACGGGACCGGCTCTGCCGCGCCGGATCGGCATATGCTGGCCAAGGACCGTGTGCGCTTTGTGGGCGAACCCGTGGCCGTTGTCATCGCGGATACGCTGGTACAGGCGCAGGACGCGGTCGAACTGATCTGGATGGATATCCGGGAACGCCCCGCCAAGCTGGACGTGAAAGCGGGGGGTGAGGCCCTGCACCCGCAAGCGCCCGACAACCGCGCGTTTGATTGGGGTCTGGGGGATGAGGCCGCGACCAAGGCCGCCTTTCAGGCCGCCGCCCACACCGTGTCGCTGAACGTGCACGACAACCGCGTCATCATCAGCTCGCTCGAGCCACGGGGCTGTCAGGCCGATTGGTCTGGCGGGCGTCTGCACTTTTCCTATGGCGGGCAGGGTGTCTGGGCGATGAAGGCACAGCTGGCGCAAAAGCTGAAACTCGATGCGGATGCGATCCGTGTCACCACCCCGGATGTGGGGGGCGGGTTCGGCATGAAGGTGATGCCATATCCCGAATATTTCTGCGTGGCCGTGGCCGCGATGAAACTAGGCCAGCCCGTGCACTGGATGTCCGACCGGTCCGAGGCAATGCTGTCCGATCACCACGGCCGCGACCTGACCTCTCTGGCCGAGCTGGCCTTTGATGCCGACCACCGGATCACCGCCTACCGCGTCCACAGCAAAGTCAACCTTGGTGCCTATAACAGCCATTTCGCGCAGGCGATCCAGACAAGCCTGTTCAGCAAGGTGCTGATGGGGGTCTATGACGTTCAGACCACCTATCTCCGGGTCGAGGGGTTCTATACCACGACAACGCAGGTTGACGCCTATCGTGGCGCCGGACGCCCCGAGGCGATCTATGTGCTGGAACGCGTGATGGACCGCGCCGCACGCGAACTGGGCCTTGACCCGTGGGAGTTGCGTCGCAGAAACTTCATCAGACCCGGCGATTTCCCCTACACCTCTGCCACGGGTGAAACCTATGACGTCGGCGATTTCGACATGGTCCTGCGCCGCGCGGCCAGCCAGACCAGCGGGTTCGAAGCCCGCAAGGCCGCCGATGCCGAACGCGGTCTGATCCGGGGGCAGGGTCTTAGTTACTATATCGAAAGTATTTTGGGGGACCCTTCCGAGAACTCGAAGGTCGAGTTTTGCGCGGATGGCACGGTGAACCTTTATGTCGGCACACAATCGAACGGGCAGGGGCACGAAACGGTTTATGCTCAGTTCCTGTCTGATCAGACCGGCGTCCCGATGGACAGAATCACCGTCATTCAGGGTGATACCGACCGGCTTGGCCATGGCGGCGGAACCGGTGGCTCGCGCTCGGTGACGGTGCAAAGTACCGCGACCCTCGCCACCATTGACAAGATGATCGCCGCATTCACGCCTTATCTGGCCGATAAGATGGGGGTCGAGGACAGTGATGTGCGATTTGACCATGAAACATTCCGCGCGCCGGGCTCGAACCTGACGCCCACCCTGACCGAAGCCGCGGCCATGGCGCGCGCCGACGCGCGCGTGGACTTGCTGACGCATGAGTCCCGCGCGCAACTGGATGCCCGCAGCTATCCCAACGGCGCGCATGTTGCCGAGGTCGTGATCGATTCCGTCACCGGCGAAACCCGTGTGGACCGCTACACCGTGGTTGATGATTTCGGAAATCTTATTAACCCGATGCTGGCCGAAGGGCAGGTGCATGGCGGGGTGGTTCAGGGCATCGGGCAGGCGCTGTCGGAACATGTGGTGCATGATGATCACGGACAGCTGCTCACGGCATCGTTTATGGATTACGCCTTGCCCCGCGCGGTGGACGTACCCATGATAAAGTTTACCTCGGCGCCGGTGCCGTCAACTTCCAACCCGATGGGGATGAAAGGATGCGGCGAGGCTGGCACGGTGGGCGCTCTGGCCGCTGTGGCAAACGCGGTTCAGGACGCGCTCTGGGATCACGGGGTGCGGCAGGCGGATATGCCTTTCACACCTCACAAGGTTTGGGAATTGCTGACGCATGAATCTGTCGCGGCTAAGTAGGAAGGTTCTGGGATGGCTCGGGCGGCCCTTACGGTCCGAGCACTCCGCCGAAACGCGGCACCGCGAGCCGATCAGCCACGTCATTATCCTAGATGGCACCATGTCCACCCTCGAACCGGGGTTCGAAACCCATGCCGGTCAGACCTATCGCCTGTGTTGCGAAATGGGCAGCAAGGTGTCGGTGTTCTACGAGGCGGGTGTGCAGTGGGAAAGCTGGAAATCCACCATGGACGTGATGATGGGCCGGGGTATCAACCGCCAGATCCGCCGCGCCTATGGCTATCTGGCGTCACGCTACAAGCCCGGTGACCGGATTTATTTCATCGGTTATTCCCGTGGAGCCTACGGCGTGCGCAGCCTGGCCGGGGTGATCGACATGATCGGCCTGCTCAAGGCCGAACACGCGACCGAGCGGAACATCCTGCAAGCCTACCGCCATTATGAATGCAATGTCAGCGGCACCGCCGCCCGCGATTTTCGCCGCAAGTTCTGCCATGACAATGTCAAGATCGAGATGGTCGGAGTCTGGGATACGGTCAAGGCGCTGGGCCTGCGCCTGCCGCTGCTGTGGCGCTGGGCCGAGGATCGCCATGCCTTTCACAACCACCAGCTGGGCCCGGCCACTCTGCATGGCTATCACGCGCTGGCCCTCGACGAAACGCGCGAGGTGTTCGAGCCGGTTCTATGGCGATGCAAGCCCGATTTCAAAGGTCATGTGGAACAGGTCTGGTTCCGTGGCACCCACGGCGATATCGGCGGCCAGCTGAACGGCTATGAAGAGGCCCGGCCGCTCAGCAATATCTCGTTGATCTGGATGCTGGACAAGGCCGAGATGCACGGGCTGCCGATGCCCGAAGGCTGGCGCACCCGTTTCCCGACGGATGCCCATGCGCAATCGGTTGGAACCTGGCGCGGCTGGGGCAAGATCTTTCTGCTGCGCAAACACCGCAAGGTCGGGCGGGATCAGTCAGAACGCCTGCATGTCTCGGTCGTGCCGGATGAATTGCCGGGCTGGGTGGCGATGCCGAACCTGCCGACACATCCCGCGCAGTGAAAGGCAACCATGTGCCAGTGACTCCAAGATCACCGGCACTTCAATGTCAGGTTCGAGCCCGGAGCAGTCATCCTTCGTTGCTTAAGCAGGAAAATAAATTGCGCATTTGACAACAAGTGTTTGCGGCCCTCATGCTATAACTTGAAAATCGAGGTGGAACGACCAAAGTAATTCCATGTTTAGATCATCAACCCGAAGTGAAGCAGAAAGTTTGTTAAGCGGACTTGCTCTTGGATTTTCTGCGGACCCATTCATGCGTTGGCTGTATCCTGAACCTGCCGATTTCCTTACCCACTTCCCGCGAGTAATGGACTTCTTTGGAGGGCGTGCATTTGAACAGGGCAGCGCGTTTCGAAACGATGATTTCACCGCTGGCGCACTTTGGCTTCCGCCAGGCATTTACCCCGATGAAGAACGGCTTGTCGCCTGTTTTGAGCAGACGGTCTCACCAGAAAAGCATAATGCGTTGTTCGAAACCTTTGGGCAGATGGACAATTATCATCCGGATGAGGACTGCTGGCATTTAGCTTTTATTGCGGTCGATCCATTTCGCCAAGGAAAAGGGTTGGGGTCCGCCTTGCTTGAATGCTGCCTCAAACGCTGTGACGAAGATGGAAGACCTGCTTACTTAGAGTCGACAAACCCTACAAATCTATCGCTGTATAAGCGCTATGGTTTTCAAGAGATGGGTCTAATCAAAGCCGACCAAGCCCCACCCCTGTTTCCGATGTTTCGAGCCGCCCAATAGCGATAGATCAAACGGCTGCATTGTCCGCTCAGCGGACCCCCATGAGATTAACAGAGAATGCCCGGTTCGAACCCATTCGGACTTTACTATATTTCTTTGCTAGTTTGGAAATGTTGTGCGCGCCGTCGCATTGGAGGTTATCCACATGGCACATATTGCGCTGTTGCGGTCCATGTATTCGATGAAGGGTCGCCCAGTTGTTGATATCGGAGCGGGGGATGGCGTGTACTCAAAGCAACTTCATGCGGAGGGTGCACATGTAACCGCCATCGAAATTGACCCCGCCAAAGTATCGAATGCGAAATCAAACTTGCCACCCGACGTTGATGTTCGACTAGGAACGGCAGAAAACTTGCCTTTGGAAACAAACTCACAGCAGTTGGCCTGTTTCTTCTTTTCTCTACATCACGTGCCAGCCAATCTGCACGAAGCCGCCTTCGATGAAGTTCGCCGGGTTTTGAGGCAAAACGGTCGATTGCATGTGGTCGAACCTTATCCGTATGGAACAATGTTTGACTTAGTTCGGATGGTCGAAGACGAGACGTCTGTGCGTACAAACTCCCACAACGTTTTGAATCGACTCGATAAAGACCAAAGCTACAGCTTGTTGGCCAAAAATGAGTATGTTTTGACCCGGGAGTACCCAACTTTTGAGTACTTTTTGGATAAGATCGTGCGAACTGATCCTGACCGGTATTCACAGTACGAAGCAGTGGCTTCCGATATGCGGCATACTTTTGAAAGCGTCATCGAAAGCGTCGATGGCAAGCGCGTCCTACATCAACCGTGCGCATCATATCACTACCAAGTTTTCACCTAGAGTTTTGACGGCCCAGTGTCCTAATTGTCCGCAAAGTTGACGCTCCGAACTAAAACACCCTCGCAGCATTCAGCGAGGGTGTTTTCTAAGTAAGAGCCCGTTACGCCTTGCGTCGTTCTGGACTATGCAACGCCTCCGGTAAGAGGCGTGGCGAAACGCCTGCGCCTTTTTCACGTTCCATAGACAAGATTTAGGTATTTGTGTTCGCAATTACCGCCGCCGGTCGCGGCGCGAGCTCATGGGCTGGAAGGCCACGCCCACATGCGCCTCGCAATAGGGTTTGCCTGCCTCAACCGGCAGGCCGCAGAACCAGAAATCCTCGGTCGCGGGGTCGCCCACGGGCCACTTGCAGGTTTTCTCGGTCAGTTCCATCAGCGTCAGCTTCTTGGCTTTCTTCTCGATCTCGTTGACCTTGGCCAGCGCCTCGGGGCTGATTTCGTTGGCCGAGGGCTGCGGCGGCAGCGGCTGACCGGCCGGGATGATCTGGCGGCGCGCCGGAACGGCGGGTTTCGCCTCGGCAGCAGCAGCCGGGCGCGCCGGTTCTGTCTTTGGCATGGGTCTGGGCTTGGCTTCGGCCTTGGGCGCGGGTGCCGGTTTCTCTTTCGGTTCGGACTTGGCCGGGGCTGCGCCTGCTGTCCGGTTGGACAGGCCCAGGCGGTGGACCTTGCCAATCACCGCGTTGCGGGTCACGCCACCCAGTTCCTTGGCGATCTGGCTGGCCGACTGGCCTTCGCCCCACATCTTCTTCAGCAGTTCTACGCGCTCGTCTGTCCAGGACATCGTCAGCCTTTCAAAAGCGGAAAGCGGCCCCGGATTCGGGCCGCCTTGGGAATTCGTCTCAGCCCCCTATTCTAAACACTGCGGCCCGAGTTACAAGCTGTCTTCGAATCAGGTTGAGGGCAAAGCATGCAGAATCCCGCAGAACAGACCGCACGCAGCTTTGGAGCGGTCAACTGGATGGGGCTTTACACGCTGGCGCAGCGCGAAATCCGGCGCTTTCTTTCGGTCTGGACCCAGACCGTTCTGGCGCCTCTGGTCACGGCTGGTCTGTTCCTGCTGATCTTCACAATCGCCATTGGGCCCAGCCGCCCTGACGTCATGGGCGTGCCGTTTGTGGTGTTTCTGGCACCGGGGATCCTGATGATGACGGTGATCCAGAACGCCTTTGCCAATACCTCCTCTTCGATGGTGATTGCCAAGGTGCAGGGCAATATCGTCGACACGCTGATGCCGCCGCTGTCCCCGCTCGAGATCCTGCTGGGGTATCTTGCCGGTGGCATCGCCCGTGGCCTGATGATCGCGCTGGTGATTTCGATTGCGTTGCTGGTTTTGCTGTCCATCGCGCCCCAGCACCCGTTGATTGCGCTGATCTTTGTTGTTCTGGGTGGCGCATTCATGGGCGCGCTGGGCCTCTTTGCCGGGATCTTTGCGAACAAGTTCGACCAGATGGCCGCGATCACCAACTTCATTGTCACACCTCTGGCCTTCCTGTCGGGCACCTTCTATTCGGTCGAGGCGCTGCCTTCTGTCCTGAACCGCCTGACCCATCTGAACCCGGTCTTCTACCTGATCGATGGGCTGCGTTACGGCATGATCGGCGTGTCCGACAGCTCTCCGTGGTTGGGCATGGCGGTTTGTGGTTTTGCCACGCTGGCCATCGGGCTGATCACCTGGCAGATGCTGCGTACCGGCTATCGGCTTAAGGCTTAACCGGGCTCTGCCAGCCTATCGGGCGACAGGGCAGGCTTGGGTTCGCCCAGCCGCGGATGCAAGCGGGCCGAGACAGCCCATGCCCCAAACAAAGCAATCCCGCCTGCCGCGAACACACCGGCCACCGGTGCCGCCAGCAAGACCAGAGCTGCAATACCGGGCGTCAGAATGCCCGAGACATCGCGGTAACTGGAATAAATCGCCGACATCTCGGTTCGCTCAGACGGTTTCACGGCCATAAGGAAGGGCAATCCGGCGCAGATATCCAGAACGATCAGCCAGGCAGACCCCAGAACCAGCGCAGCGACCGAGGCGACAGGCCATCCCGCGACCAATCCGGCTGCGAAAAAGCAGCCCCCGGCAGCAGCAAACCCGATGCGAACAGCCGACCTGAGCGACCGCGTCTGGACCCAGCGCAGGATCAAAGGGGCGGCCAGCAGCATGGCGTTTGTGCACGACAGAAGGATGCCGCCCAGTTGTTCTCCCAGCCCGTTTTGGATGGCGAAAATGGGCAGGTAGACCACATATATCCACCACCCGCAGGACCGGATCATTGCAAACAGATATCCGGCAACCAATCTGGGTTGAACAAAGAACCGGGGAAGAAAGGCCAACGGGTTGTTGGCCGGACCACGGGCCTTGGTGATCAGCTTGCCATTGCCCAGACGCATGCGCCAGAACTGCGCCAGCATGACCAGCGCTGCACCGGCACTGATGACAAACGGGGCAGGGTGCCACAGCTCCATCAGCAGGACACCGGCCATTGGGCCGCCCGTCCATCCCAAAGCGCTGTAGAACATGCGGCTGGTCTCGCACCGGCCAAGTTCGATCTTGCTGATGTAATCCAGCACATAGGTGTTGAAGCAGATGAAAGTGACAACCGTGGCCATGGTATTTAGGGCCAATGCGCCGACCACGGCCTCGGGGCTGCCCTCGATCGCCAGCGATGCACCACAGATGAACATGACACAACCGGTGGAATAGGCCCATCTGCGCGGTACAAAACGGATCAGGAACGGCACCATCAACCCGACCAGCAGGGACAGGATGCCAATCAGGAAATACAGGAATGACACGGACGAGGCATCGCCCAGCGCCCGGTACATCGCCAGCGGAAAGACTGAAATCAGGATGCCACGCACGATGGCTTCAATCCCGGCCAGAATCCCAAAATCGCGAACTGATGGGGCAGGCGCGTGGCGGACCCATTCAGGTATTCGGCGTTCATGCATGACAAACTCGCAAATCAACTCAGCCCAGAATGCGCCTGCTGCTTTGCCGTTCATGGGGGTTTGCGACACAAAGGTCGCCCCTGAACCGCAAGAGCAGTTTTTTCTGTCAGGTCCGGCGGTTTACTGCCTCGCGCCAGACCAGGATCAGCCCTCCGGTCAGAATCGTGACCGCGCCAATCAGACTGATCCGGTCGGGGATCACATCAAACACCGCAAAATCGTACAGCGCGGCGAAAATCAACGTGGCATAGCTGATCGGGGCCACGAATGACGCGTCCGCCCGTGCCATGCCGTTGATGAAACAAACCTGCGCGCAGGCCATCAGCAGGCCGATCCCCACCAGTGCAACCCATTGCTGCGGCGTAGGCATTTGAAACACAAAGCTGACCGCGACCGTAGCGATCACCAGCCCCATCGTGTTGTTGATCAGCAGAATCTGGATCGGAGCCTCGCGCCCCGACAGTTTCTTGATAAAGATCAGCTCCATCCCGATAAACGCCGCCGCAGCCAGCGCCAGAAGGGCGGCGGGCTGAAAACTTGCAGGTGTCGGGCGCAGCAGGATCACCGCACCCACAAGGGCCACGGCCGCCGCCAGCCAGCGCCACCGGCCGACCCGCTCCCTCAATAGCGGAATGGCCAGTACCATACCAAAGACAGGGTTCAGAAAGGAAATCGCCGTCGCATCCGCCATCGGAATGAACGCAACAGACGCGAACATCAACGTCACCCCGGCCCAGCCAAAGCTGGTTCGCCCGACATGCAGCCCCCAATGGGGCCGTCCCAGCCGGGGGCGAAGCACTGCGACCGCCGACAGGATGGCAAGCAGAGCAAACAGAAACCGCCCGTGACTGATCTGCATCGCGTGCAAAGGTGGCCCGAGTGTCTCCGTCCCCAACGCCTTGGCCAACAGCGTCGTCGCCGCGATAAAGGCAGTCGCGACAAAGATCAGCCCTGCGGCCACAGCAGGATTTTGCGCCTTCGGGGTGAACATGGGCGAAAGCGGTGCGCCAAAACGTGTGCCTTGGCAAGACGCAATTCTGCGCTCAGCGCAAAACCGGAGGGGCAGCCAGCGCCGCCTTGGCTTGTTTGAGGCTGTTCAAAAACCGCTCTGCCCGTGCGATCCGTGCTTCGACCTCGTCAATCCGGTCCTGCAAAAACGCCTCGCCGTCAAAGCTGTCGGGATCGGCGGCTTCCAACTGCCCCAGCAACATGACCAGCTCTGCAATGCTGATGCCTGCCGCCTGTGCATCTGCAACTTGCTCCAGCGTGATCAGCGCGTCTTCGGGATAGTCGCGATAGCTGTTGGTGTTGTCCGGCCCCGGAGCTGACTGGATCAGCCCTTGGCGTTCATAAAATCTCAGCGTGTCACGGCTCAGCCCGCTGCGCCGCGCAAGTTCCCCGATCCGCATGTTTCAAAACCGTTGACTCAACTCCATGGTTTTGATCCTATGTCAGACAGTTATTCTCTGCAAGGACAAGCACCATGGGTCCCAAATGCCAAAGTTGCGGCATGCCGCTGTCAAAAGATCCCCAGGGCGGCGGGTCCGAAGCCGACGGAGGGTGCAGCACGCGCTACTGCTCGCTGTGTTACGAAAACGGTGCGTTCCGCCATCCCGACGCATCGCTGGAAGAGTTTCAGTCTCACTGCGTCGATGCCCTTGTCGCCAAAGGCATGCCCCGCATCCTTGCCTGGGCTTTCACCCGCGGCATGGGCAAGCTCGACCGCTGGCGCCCGGCGAAATGATCAGGCGGCAATTTTGACCCTGCGGCAATAATAGGGTTTTCAGGCTGTCTTTTCACGTCTATAGAGCGGCCATGATCAAACGCGCACATATCCAGTTGCTCCGACGCCGACGCCGCTCTGCGTAATCGGCCTGTTTGATCCCATGTGCCTGCCAAATTGGCACAAATCTCACCAAATCTGTTGACGAACCGGGCCTTCGTGTATCACTCACGAGGCTCAAACGACCCGAAAAGGATGATCCCATGATCCCGTCCGTTCTGCCGACCTATAACCGCGCGCCCCTGTCATTTGTAAAGGGCGAAGGCGCCTGGCTGACCGAGGCGGATGGCCGACGTTTTCTGGACCTCGGTGCAGGGATCGCGGTGAACGCGCTGGGCCACGCCCATCCGGCGCTGGTGGCCGCCCTGACGGAACAGGCCCATGCGCTGTGGCATGTCTCGAACCTCTACAACATCCCGCAACAGCAGGCACTGGCAGACAAGCTGGTCGAACACACCTTTGCGGATACGGTATTCTTCACGAATTCCGGCACCGAAGCCTGTGAACTGGCCGTGAAGATGGCCCGCAAGTATTTCTATGACAAAGGCCAGCCCGAACGGGTTGAGATCATCACCTTCGACGGCTCGTTCCATGGCCGGTCGTCGGCGGGCATCGCAGCGGCCGGGTCCGAGAAGATGACCAAAGGCTTTGGCCCGCTTTTGCCGGGCTTTGTCCACGTCACCTTTGGCGATCTCGACGGTGTCACCAACGCCATCACCGAAAATACCGCAGCCATCCTGATCGAACCGATTCAGGGCGAGGGCGGTATCCGACCTGTGCCTGACGCCGAACTCAAGGCCCTGCGCGCCATTTGCGACGAACACGGTCTGCTGCTGATCCTGGACGAGGTGCAATGCGGCGTCGGTCGTACGGGCAGGCTCTTCGCCCATGAATGGGCGGGGATCACCCCGGATATCATGATGGTCGCCAAAGGCATCGGCGGTGGTTTCCCCCTCGGCGCCGTGCTGGCAACCGAAGACGCGGCATCCGGCATGACCGCAGGCACGCATGGCTCCACCTATGGCGGCAACCCACTGGGCTGTGCCGTGGGCTGTGCCGTGATCGATCAGGTCGCCACACCCGCCTTCCTCGAAGGTGTCAACCGCAAGGCCGGCCTGTTGCGCCAGAAACTCGAAGGTCTGGTTGCCGATCACCCCGAGGTTTTCGAAGAGGTGCGCGGATCGGGCCTGATGCTCGGCCTGAAATGCAAGGCGCCAAATATCGACGTGGTCAATGCGGGCTATGACAATCTGGTCATCACCGTCCCCGCCGCCGACAACGTCATCCGCCTGCTGCCGCCCCTGACCCTGACCGAGGATGACATCGCCCAGGCCATGATCCGCCTCGACAAGGCCGCCAATCAGATCGAAACCCAGCTCGCAACTGCCTGAGCTTCATCTTTTCCCAAATACTCCGGGGGTGTGGGGGCTGGCCCCCACCGCCCGACCAGCCAAAAGCGAAGCGATATGAATCACTTTCTCGACATCCACAAAACCGATGCCACCGCGTTGCGGTCCATGATCGATCAGGCGGGCGCGATGAAACAGGCGCGCCTGGGCCGTCCCAAGGCCGCCCCTGACGACGAACAGCCGCTGAAAGACCGCATGGTCGCGCTGATCTTCGAAAAGCCCTCGACCCGGACGCGCGTGTCCTTTGACGTCGGTGTACGCCAGATGGGCGGCCAGACCATGGTGCTGTCGGGCAAGGACATGCAGCTGGGTCACGGCGAAACTATTGCCGATACCGCCCGTGTGCTGTCGCGTTATGTCGACATGATCATGATCCGCACCTTCGATGAGACCATCCTGACCGAAATGGCCGAGTATTCCGACGTGCCCGTCATCAACGGTCTGACCGATCGTACCCATCCCTGCCAGATCATGGCCGACGTGCTGACGTTCGAGGAACACCGCGGCCCCATCGCGGGCAAGAAAGTGGTCTGGACCGGTGATGGCAACAATGTCTGCGCCTCGTTCCTGCACGCGGCGGGTCAATTCGGCTTCGATCTGACCTTCAGCGGCCCGGCCCAGCTTGACCCCGAAGAGGAGTTCATGGGGTTTGCCCGCCAGAAGGGGTCCAGAGTCGTCATCGAACGGGACCCGCACAAAGCGGTCGAGGGCGCGGATCTGGTGGTTGCCGACACCTGGGTTTCGATGCATGACAGCCAATCCGCCAAGGAACGCCGCCACAACATGCTGCGCCCCTATCAGGTCAACGCGGAACTCATGTCACATGCCAAACCCGACGCGCTGTTCATGCACTGCCTGCCCGCGCATCGTGAGGAAGAAGCAACCTCCGAGGTCATGGACGGCCCGAACTCGGTCATCTTCGATGAGGCCGAAAACCGCCTGCACGCACAAAAGGCCGTAATGCGCTGGTGTCTGGGCGTTTAGGATCAACTTGCAGTTTCGAGAGGGCCATCAGGCTCTCTCATGACCCCCGGAGCATTCAATGCCTCACGTTACCCTGGAATTCTCCAAATCTCTGGACGACACCCATGATTTCAAGATGATCTGCGAGCGGCTGCATACCGTTCTCGCAAAACATGATGAAATCGACGCCTCAGCGCTCAAGATCCGCGCCGCGCCGATTGCCTATTCCTACATCGGAACGCAACCGCAGACCTTCGTGCATGCCACGCTGCTGTTGATGCGCGGCCGGGATGAGGCCACGCGGGCCGAGCTTAACGCCATCATTCTGGACGTTCTGGCCCAGACCATGCCCGAGGTCGGCAGCATCACCGTGCAGGATGTCGAGATGACCCGCGCCACCTATGCAAAGCGTTTGGCTGGTTGACGCGGACCCGGCAGCGTTCCTCGGTGGTTTAACGCCGATGCACCTCCCAAATCCGCAACTTGGCGAGTGTTCCCACGCTCACCAATACCACCAGCGCGCACAGAGCGACCTTGGTCATCGTCTCCATCGAACCTTCGATCAGCAGTGCGTGAATGACGCTACCCAGAATGGTTACCATGGCCAGTCCTGCATGGCCCAGGCGCCAGACCCGAAACCGCAAGTTTAGTCGCTGCCGAAAATTCCCCATTGCCGCCGCCGCAAAACCCGCCCACATGGCGATGACCCCCCATGTCGAAAAAGGTGTTGCAGACACGAAAAGCAATGCGTCCGCCACATCAGGCGGGCTTGTGATCCACAAGCCGGTCACATGGATCATAATGCTTGCAGCAAGGGCCAAGCCACACCGCCTGTGCCAATGGCGGCTGTTGACCGGAGAAAGTCCGGGCAACCAACGCCCGGCCAGCAAGGGTTGCAGAAGAAGAAGACACATCCCGATGATGCCTGCGAAACCGGCGACGATGTAAACCGGCTCTCGCCACGCCAGATAGGGGCTGAAAGCCGCTGCTACGACCGGTGCCAGAAGTGCGGCGATCAATGCCGCCCAGATCGCAACGCGCTTTAACACCTGTCAGACAGGTTGCAGCACGAAATGTGCAGCAAGGGTTTTGTCCTTTGCGCTCGCCATCACAGGGCGCAGGAACACAGTCTCAAATTCACCGCTGTCATAGGCCAGATGCCCGTGCGGTTGACCAAAAGCAGGCACAATCTGAGGCATTTCCAACCGGAATTCTCCGTTCGCATCGGTTAGTGTCGCCCCATGGCTGCGCTGGTCACGTTCATGCCCCTCGGTCGTGTGGGCCCATATCTGGATGCGCTGGCCGGGCAGGGGGGCTCCGTCGCCCGCGCGCCGCACGGTGCCGGTCATCCAGAACCCGCCGCCGCCGATGCGCTTCACGATCGGCGCACCGGGCCTGTAATTGTTCGACCCGCCCCGCATCGACGGTGTCGGCGCAAGACCGGCGGCGTGCGCAGGTGTGAAAATGCCGATCATACCGGCTGCAAGTGTACCAATCCCTGTCGCAACAAACTTGCGGCGGTTGATTTCGAGTCGGGCCATTGCATCCACTCCTGTCGGTTGAATCCCATCTTCGACTGGCTTCCCTGAACCGGCGACACCCGATGTCTAAAGATAGCACGATTGTTCATGATTCCGAGAGTCGCGAAGGAGCGTGCCAAATACGCCATTCCACGCCTTTGTGAGTATCTGCAAATCGCTCCAGGGACTTCACGATCATTGTGCAAAAATGCACTTTTCATGCGATACTTTCCCAATACCTTCAGCATGGGCGAACATGAAGCCGTCTCGCAGGACCAAAAAAGGAGATCAGGATTGAGTTGGAACCCCACCCATGACCCCGAATGCGCCTCCGAAAAAAATGCGCTGGAAACGCTCATCATTCCCCGCGCCCGCGATCTGGGCGGGTTCGAGGTGCGCCGCGCGCTGCCCTCGGTCAAACGCCAACTGGTTGGCCCGTTCATCTTCTTCGATCAGGTCGGCCCGGCAGAATTTGTCACCGAAGGCGGCATTGACGTGCGTCCGCACCCCCATATCGGGCTGGGAACCGTCACTTACCTCTATCAGGGCGAATTCGAACATCGCGACAGCCTCGGCACTCACCAGATGATTTACCCCGGCGAGGTCAACTGGATGGTTGCAGGCCGTGGCGTGACCCATTCCGAGCGCACCAGCGAAGAAACGCGCGGTAAAGGCCACAAGCTGTTCGGCATTCAGACCTGGCTTGCCCTGCCCGAAACGCATGAGGATATGACCCCCGAGTTCGAACACCACAAGCAAGGCGCGCTGCCCCATATCCAAGACAAGGGCGTCAGCGCACGGCTGATCCTCGGCACTGCTTATGGCGAATCCAGCCCCGTGACGATGCTGTCCGAGACCTTTTATCTGGATGTTGAACTCGCCCCCGGCGCGACTTTCCCGCTGCCCGACGACCATGAGGATCGCGGTGTCTATGTCACGCAAGGATCAATCGAGATTGCTGGCGACACATTCGACGAAGGCCGCATGATGGTGTTCCGCCCCGGTGACAGGTTGTCGGCCCGAGCGGGTCCGCAGGGTGCGCGGCTGATGCTGCTGGGCGGCGCTACCCTGAATAAGGATCGCTATATCTGGTGGAATTTCGTGTCATCCTCGAAAGAAAAGATCGAGACGGCGATTCATGAGTGGAAAAGCGCCGATTGGGTCAGTGGCGCGTTCCACCTTCCGGCAGGGGATAACCGCGAATTTATTGCCATTTCGGAACAGCTTGAGCGCACAAAGCCCCGGCTGGCCCGCCCGCGAGCGGCGTCAGGGGCGGGTGGGCTTGTGTAACCGTCCGTTTGCGGTGATCCTTTCTGGTATACCAGAGGGGGTATCATGAAACTTGTCATCGCAGGCGCGGGCAGCATCGGCTGCTACTGCGGCGGTTTACTGGCCCGCTCGGGGCATGCGGTGACCTTGCTGGGCCGTGCCCGTGTACTGGACCCCATCCGCGAACATGGGCTGACGGTCACGAATTACGATGGCCTCAATTACCATGTTGCGGCGGAAGCCCTGACACTCAGCACGGATCCCGCCTGCCTGGATCAGGCCGAGCTGGTCATTGTCACCGTCAAATCCGGGGCAACGGCGGATATGGCCGGTCATATCGCGGACGCCGCCTGTCGGGATGCGCCCGTCCTGTCCTGGCAAAACGGGATCGAGAATGCGGCGACCCTGCGCAAGGCGCTGCCCGGTCGCGATGTGCGCGCGGGAATGGTCCCCTTCAACGTGGTCCCGAACGGCCCCGCCACCTATCACCGGGCCACATCAGGCGAAATTGTGATCCAGAACGGCCCCGGCGACCTGGCCACCGCCCTCAGCAGCCCGGACCTGCCCGTTATCGCAAGTGACCGGATCGAGGCGGTGCAATGGGGCAAGCTGGTGATCAACCTGAACAACGCGCTGAACGCGCTGTCAGGCCTGCCGCTTGTGGATCAGCTGCTCAGCCGTGACTGGCGCAACCTCATGGCCGACCAGATGGCCGAGGCGCTGTCCGTTCTCAAGGCGGCCGGGCATCCGGTGGCCTCGACAACGCCGCTTCCGGCGTGGCTGACGCCGCATATACTGCGCCTGCCGACACCTTTGTTCAGCCGGATCGCGGCGCGGATGCTCACCATCGACCCCACCGCCCGGACCTCGATGGCCTACGACCTGATGGCCGAGCGGCAAACGGAAATCGACAGCCTTCAGGGCCATATCATTCGGCTGGGACATGAAACCGGGGTGCCCACCCCCCTGTGCACAAAAGTGTCAGACCTGATCAAACACGCGCCTGATCATCCGCTGTCCCCGGAACAGATCAGGCTCTGATCCCGGTCGTCAGACGAGGCCGGTCAGTATCCAGAAAATCACGGCCGACATGGCGGCGGCGGCGGGCACGGTCACGACCCAGGCTGCAATGATCGTCATGAAATGCGACCGCCGCACCAGCTTGCGCCGCCGGAATTCTTCGGGGGCCAGCTTCTGCGCTGTCGCGTTTCTCCCATTGTTCTGCTTCCGCCTGCGATCCGACTGCCATTCGCGATAGAACCCGACGCCAAAGATTGCGCCAACGGCGATATGCGTGGAACTGACCGGCAGGCCCAGCCAGCTGGCCACAATGACAGTGATCGCCGCCGACAGTGCGACGCAAAAGGCCCGCATCGGGTTCAGCTTGGTGATCTGGCTGCCGACCATCCGGATCAACTTGGGCCCGAACAGAAACAGGCCGAACGATATCCCGAACGCGCCGATGATCATCACCCATAACGGGATCGAAACCTTTTGGGCGAAATCTCCGAACTCAGCCGCGTGTACAATCGCCGCCAGAGGGCCGACCGCGTTGGCCACATCATTGGCGCCGTGGGCAAAACTCAGAAACGCGGCCGATATCACCAATGGCAGGCCGAACAGGGTTTTCAGCGACCGGGTCCGGTTCTCCATCCCCTCGGATTTGCGGCGTACCCAGGGAACCGTCAGCGCCCAGACCAGCACGCCGCTGCCCAGACCGATCAGCAGCGCCACCTCCAGTTCGATCTTCACGATCCGCTTCAGACCCTTGACCGACAGATAGGTGGCAAACGCTGCCGCCATCACCGCCACAAGGATCGGCACCCAACGCCGCGCGGCGGCGATCTTGTCGTCCTGATACTGGATCTTGGTCTTGATCAGCGCCAGGAACCCAGCCGCGATCACGCCGCCAAGAACCGGAGAGATCACCCAGCTGGCGGCAATCGCGCCCATCGTGCCCCAGCTCACCGCGCTCAGACCGGCAGCGGCAATCCCCGCGCCCATGACCCCGCCCACAACCGAATGCGTTGTCGACACTGGCGCACCGATCCAGGTCGCCAGATTGACCCACATGGCGGACGAGATCAGCGCCGCCATCATGGCCCAGATGAACACATTGGTGTTCTGCACCGAGGCCGGGTCGATGATCCCCTTCGAGATGGTCGAGACGACGTCGCCTCCCGCAAGCAAAGCGCCCGCGCTTTCGGCAACGGCGGCGATCACGATGGCACCGCCCATGGTCAGCGCGTTCGCACCCACCGCGGGACCCATGTTGTTGGCCACGTCATTGGCACCGATGTTGATCGCCATATAGGCTCCGAACGCGGCGGCAGCCACGACGATATAGGTGCCGTCGGCCCGACCGAACAGCACCGCCGCCATCAATCCGGAAAGCACCATGAACGCCAGTGCAATTCCCGGCGCCAGCAGCGGGCGGGCGACATGAAGATTGGCGATTTCTACGCGCGAGATGCGTTGCAGGTCGCTGTCAAGCGACTGCCAGCGCGGTTTTGAATTTGTGTCAGACATGGGCTTGGTCAAAGTTTCGCAGATCGCCCGCAGCTAACGGTTTCCCGGTTCAGGGGCAAGCGCGCAGCCATCAAATTGTTGCGAAACGGCTACATCTGTCGCAGCAGCGCCTGCAACTCGGGCTCCTGCACCCGTTTGGCGGCTTCTGCCGGTGAAAACCACTGACGTTTGCGCTTATCCACTTCGGGAAAATCATCGGCAAGTTCTCGCACGGAAACCCGGTAGACGCGGGTCAGGACCGACTGTGCCGATCCCCCCTTGAAGATCTTGTCATAGGTGAATTGGCCGATGGGCTCCTTGTCGACCGCTTCTGCACGCACGCCAGCCTCTTCCCACGCCTCCAGCAGGGCCGTCTCCAACCCGTCCAGACCATTGACAGGCCAGCCCTTCGGGATGATCCAGCGCCCGGTTTCGCGGCTGGTGATCAGCAGAACCTCGTCCTGATCCTCATGCCTGCGTGTACACAGGGCCGCAAACTGCACCCTTAGGGGACGCAGGAACAAGGGGCGTCCGACCTCTTCCCAGATATTTCGCAGCCAAGCACTCATGAGATGTCTTCAAATCCTGTTTCTGTCTTCGAAACCTGTGTGACGTAACAACAATAATGCCAGACTTCAATGAAATGTCCGCTTATTTCTGATTATGACCGGTTCTTCGGTCAATTTACTGTGATTTGTGAGATTTCGTGCAACAGCCCCGAAAGCCTGAGCCGCTTGCCGGAAGCAACACGGCAATGGGTCTATTCCTGCCTGCGTTTGGCCCTCAGCGTCGGGTCGGCCTGTGTCGGGTCTTCGGGCCATGGATGTTTGGGGTATTGCGCCCGCATATCCTTGCGCACATCCGCATAAGACCCGGCCCAGAACCCCGGCAGATCGCGGGTAATCTGGATCGGGCGCTGCGCCGGGGACAGCAGCGTAATCTTCAGGGGCTGTCCGCCAACCACCGGATGCCGGGTCACTCCGAACAGCTCCTGCAACCGAACCGAGATTTCGGGGACCGCCGCGCCATAATCGATTGGTACCTTGCGCCCCAGGGGTGTTTCAAACGATCCCGGGGCGCGCCGGTCCAGTTCCTGGGACTGGGTCCAGTCCAGCCGCGCGCGCAAGGCGGGCAGCGGGTCGAACCGTTTCCAGTCCTCCGCGCTTTTGACACCGGACAGCATCGGCAACAGCCAGTCGTCCAGCTCGGCCATCAGACCCTCGACTGAAAAGTCGGGCAGGTCCACCCCGTCGGCGCGCACCAGTTCCACCCGCGCGGCCAGCCGTGCGGCGGCCCCGTCCAGCCGCAATCCCAGATCGCGCACCCCGTCCAGCATCGCACGCGCCACGGCGGCGTCCGGGACATCCTTCCAGATGCGGTCGTCCAGCGTGATCGCCCCAAACCGCTCCTGCTGTCGTGACACAACCCGCCGCTCACGTTTTGACCAGGCGCAAACCTCGGCCCAATGGATCTGGTTGGCGAACAGTTCGCGGATCTCGCGTTCCGAAATCTGGGTGGCCATCCGCACTTTTGCCTCGCGCGGGTTTCCATCGGTGTCGGTGACAACCAGAAAAGGCGCCGCCGCCAGCGAATCGCCGCTGTCCAGCACGACACCTTTGCCCCCCGACAACACATAACGCGGCGCATCGCCCTTGCGCCGCTGTCCGATACGATCGGGATAGGCGAGGGCGGCCATGGCAGCAGCGCTCAGATCATCCGTCTTGCTTCCGGCCTGTTTCCTCAACCGCTTGGCCTCGGCATTGATCCGATCCACGGCGCCCATGTTCACCTGCCAGACCCGGTTGCGCTGAAAGGTGCGCACATCCCGCAGTGCCTCTTGCCGCAAGGCGATATCCACCGGCGCGCCGCGCAGGGGGTCGCGCTCGGCCATCAAGGCGGCCAAAGGCGCGGCACTCGGTCCGGCCCGCACCAGCATATGCCCCAGCCGGGGATGCAACGGCAGCGCCGCCAGCGCCCGCCCGTGTTCGGTGATCCGCCCCTTGCCGTCCAGCGCGCCCAGCATCGCCAGAAGGGCGCGCGCCTCGGCCATCGCGCCTTCGGGTGGCGGGGTCAGAAAGGCCAGATCGGCGGCATCCGCGCCCCACAGCGCCAGCTCCAGCGCCAGCCCGGTCAGATCGGCGGCTTCAATCTCGGCAGGCGGATACGCGGCCAGCGCGCCATCCTCCCCCTTTGACCACAGCCGGTAACACAGCCCCTCTGCCACACGGCCCGCACGACCCGCGCGTTGCGTGGCCTCGGCCCGTGTCACCCGCTCGGTCACCAGTCGGGACATGCCCGAGCCCGGATCAAACCGTGCCCGCCGCGCTTGCCCCATATCCACCACCACCCGGATATCGGGGATCGTCAGCGAGGTTTCGGCAATCGACGTCGCCAGCACCACCTTGCGCCCGGTCTCAACCGGGGAAATCGCTGCGCGCTGGGCCGCAAAGGGCATGGCTCCGAACAGCGGGCGCACCGTGCAACTGGCGGGCAGGCGTCCGGTCAGGGCTGCTTCAGCCCGCCGGATTTCACCTTCACCGGGCAGAAACACCAAGATCCCGCCACCGGTGGCGCGGGTCTCGCGCTCGGCCTCAACGACCAGATCGACCAATGCATCCAGCCGCCGTGCCTGAGGCCCCAAGGGCCGGTCCAGCCAGCGCATCTCGACAGGAAAACTCCGGCCTTCCGACGTAACCAGCGGCGCGGCCATCAGGCGCCCCACCGGGTCCGCGTCCAATGTGGCCGACATGGCCAGCAGTATCAGGTCGTCCCGCAGCGCGCCCGTGACCTCAAGGCACAGGGCCAACCCCAGATCCGCGTTTAGCGAGCGTTCGTGGAATTCATCAAAGATCACCGCCCCGATGCCCGGCAGGTCAGGGTCCGATTGCAGCATCCGGGTCAGAATGCCCTCGGTCACCACCTCGATCCTTGTGTCTTTTGACACTTTCGCATCGCCCCGCACGCGATAGCCAACACTCTGGCCCGCGCGCTCTCCCAGCGTCTCTGCCATCCGCTCTGCCGCGGCCCGTGCCGCCAGCCGCCGCGGCTCCAGCATCACGATCCTGCCGCCGCACAGACCCGCCTCCAGCATCGCCAGCGGAACTCGCGTGGTCTTGCCCGCACCGGGCGGTGCTTGCAGCACAGCACGGCCCTGCGCCCGCAGGGTGTCCAGCAGGCCGGGTATGGCATCGTCTATAGGCAGGCGTAGGGTCATCCGGCCCTTATCCGCGATCCCGCAGGTGGCGTCCAGTTTCCGCGCTCACATCAGTAAATCGCCCCGCACGAAATGACACAGGCTGCGCGATCTTCGCATTTCCTGCCGCATCCGGTCTGGACAAACACCCCCCAAGCACGGCAACTGTTCCTGCCTCTAGGAACGGGACAAGAATGCAGACAGACAGCCTGAGCGACAGAATTCTGAAGGGCGAGCGCCGGGCGCTGGCGCGTGCGATCACCCTTGTTGAAAGCAAACGCGCCGATCACCGGGCACAGGCCAGCGACCTTCTGGCACAGCTTGCCGGTTCGGGGCGTCAGGCGCTGCGCATAGGTCTGTCTGGCACACCCGGCGTGGGCAAGTCCACCTTCATCGAAAGCTTTGGCATGATGCTGACGGGGCAGGGGCTGCGCGTCGCGGTTCTGGCGGTCGATCCCAGCTCGGCCCGCTCGGGCGGCTCGATCCTGGGCGACAAGACCCGGATGGAACGCCTGAGCCGCGAGCACAACGCCTTCATCCGGCCCTCTCCCAGCCAGAGCCACCTTGGCGGCGTCGCCCGCCGCACCCGCGAGGCCATCGCCCTGTGCGAGGCCGCAGGCTATGACGTGGTGTTGATCGAAACCGTGGGCGTGGGACAGTCGGAAACTGTGGTGTCCGAACTGTCAGACCTGTTCCTGCTGCTGCTGGCCCCGGCGGGTGGGGACGAGTTGCAGGGCGTCAAGCGCGGCATCATGGAAATGGCGGACATCATTCTGGTCAACAAGGCCGATGGCGACCTGAAAGCCACCGCCACCCGCACCTGCGCGGATTATGCCGGCGCACTGCGGCTGCTGCGCAAACGCCCGCAGGACCCCGAAGGCTTCCCCAAGGCAATGACCGTTTCCGCCGTCGAAGAACACGGGCTGGAACAGGCCTGGGACGAAATGCAAACCCTGACCCAATGGCGCCGCGACACCGGTATCTGGGAGGCAAACCGCGCTGCCCAGGCCCGCTACTGGTTCGATCAGGAGGTCCGCCACGCCCTTCTCGCCCGTCTCGATACACCGCAGGCCCGCGCCGAGATGGAGCGCCTGAATGACGAAGTCTCGCAGGGACGACTCAGCCCGGCGGTTGCTGCCGGACAACTTCTGGACACGCTCGGCTGAAGGGCCGTCATGGCCGCTTCACCTTTTGCCAAATACTCTCGCCAACGGCATGGCCCGTCCGGGCCATTCCTGCATGGCAGGCAAAATGAAAGATTTCGCGCGGCCCGTCTTGACCCTCCGCGCGATTCCCACTACACGCATCCAACCAGTTTTCGGGCGCGACTTCGGGTTGCGCCCCTTGTGATTTGGCCGCGGGTACCTAGCCCGGCCTCCAGAAACAAAGGAAGAAACCATGTCGCGCCGTTGCGAACTGACCGGAAAAGGCCCGATGACTGGCAACAATGTCAGCCACGCCAAAAACAGAACTCGTCGTCGTTTTCTGCCGAACCTGAACGACGTTACCCTGCAGTCCGAAACTCTGGGCCGTGGCGTCAAGCTGCGCATCTCGGCGGCTGCGCTGCGTTCGGTTGACCACCGCGGTGGTCTGGACGCGTTCCTGGCCAAAGCCAAGGACGATGAGCTGTCGGCAAATGCTCTGAAAGTGAAGAAAGAAATCGCCAAGGCGCAAGCTTCGGCCTAAGGTCTTTCACTTAACAGTTCTTCAGGCCCTGCACCCTATCGGTGCGGGGCCTTTTCTGTTGGGCCAGCCCCTTTCGGCCTCCATTGTTTTCAATATGGAACTAATTTTTCGCCATTGGTGAACTTCTTCACATACAGGTTTCCGAATCTGACCTAACGTCACTGTCATCCATCAGGCGGGGGCCAAATTATGACGTTAAAAAGTTTTTATCTTTTCCTGTTTCTGGCCGCGGTATTCCGCAAGGCGATTACAACCTGCACACGGATGCAGCGCTGGGTGAACCGGTCCCATACCAGCTTCACCACAGACAGGGTGAAAAGACCCGGACTGGATTATTGAAAAACAGCTTCAAGCGCGACCCTTTGGCGCTTGAAGCTTTTCCCGTTGCTGACCTATAGCTGGGTCAGAATGAGACCTTCTGTTACCAGATTTCTGCCTTATGTGCTGACCCTTCTGCTGGTTCTGACCGGGCATGGGCTGGCCATGTCGCGCGGTATGGACAAGGCGGTGGGTCAGATGGTGCTGTGTACGGGCACCGGCCCGGTTGTCGTCTATATGGACGAAAACGGGCAACCGACCGCCCCGCCGCATTACTGCCCGGAATACGCAATATCCTTGCTGGGGGCCGTTGCGGTTGCCGAACAGGCACTGCCAGCCGCGCCGGAACAGGCGCAACCAGCACCGCTGCGGCATCTGGGCAACCAGATCGCCCTTCCGGTTCCCGCAACCCCGGCCCGCGCGCCTCCTGTCAGCGTTTGAAACCCACCCTTTTCAAACCTTTATACAGGAGAGGCACGATGTCCCTCAAAACCACTCTGCTCGCAACCCTGGCCTCCGTGTCGCTGGCCATCCCCGCCTTTGCCGAAGGCACCATCACGGTTGACGACGCCTATGCCCGGTCCTCGGGCAAGACCGCCATCGCCGGTGCTGCGTTCATGATGATCCATAATCAGGGTGACGCGGATGACCGGCTGATCGGTGTAACCTCGGACGCGGCAGCGCGTGTTGAATTGCACACGCACCAGGTCGATGAAAACGGCGTGGCCAAGATGGTGCATGTCGAAGAAGGATTTGCCATTCCAGCCGGTGAAACCCACATGCTGAAACGCGGCGGCGACCATGTGATGTTCATGGGGCTGACGGCCCCGTTCGAACAGGACGCCAAGGTGCCGGTCACGCTGATCTTTGAAAAGGCAGGCGAGGTCGAGATCGAGATTCCCGTGGATCTGGAGCGTCAGGACAAAGGCGGCCACGGATCACAATCGAACTAAGGCAACGCCTGTCTTCGGGCCGCGCGGCAGCCCTCATCCATGCGTCAGGCCGGGCTTTGCCCGGCCTGTTTTCCATGCGGCCGCGGATGGCGTTATTTGTTGATGGTTTTCAGGCCGACACGGTCGCCCGCCTGATGGAATCGCGAGGCCAGCCAGAACATGACAGCGGCCATGGCCAGCGCCGAGAATGCGATACCCCAGCCCAGCGCAACCAGCGCCACCGCAGGCCAGATCATCAGGACAAGCCCGACGACAAGCGCGACAAATCCCGAAACGCGCATGGAACCGCGTTGCGGGTCACTTGCATGCATCTGCCCGGCAGCCGCCAAGGATCCGATCCCGATGATCAGCGCCCATGCGCCCAACAGGAAAAACGCCAGTTTCACCGTGCCTTCCGGCCAGATCAGCAGGACAAGCCCGATCAGAAGCGCGCCGATCGCAGCACCTCCCAGCACCCCGCGACGGCCAACCCCCAAAAGCGTCAGCCCACCGTCGAGGATCAGCAACACACCGACCAGCCGCAGCAGCAGCGCGATGCTGCCCGATGGCCAGAACAGGGCCGCGATGCCCACAAGCCCGGCCAGCACCCCGCGCAGCAGAAAAGTCCACCACAGGCTGGAAAGCTGTTCCCCCAGCATGTCGCGCCCGGCCATGTTGCCGTCATCCAGGATTTCACCGGTGCGGGGGTCTTGATCAGTCATGGGGCATCCTCCAGTCGTTATCGCAGATAGTGTACACAAATTAAGCCAGCGTTGTCTGTAGCTTAAGAGTATCCCGCAAGAAGCTGCCCGACCCATCGCGGAACCGTTTCGGATGCCCTGCCGACAATGCGCTCGTCAAAGCCCGACGGCCCGGGCGTCGGCTCCAGATTGATCTCGACCGTCCGCGCACCCGCCGCCTGCGCCTCGTGGACAAAGGCCGCCGCCGGATAGACCTGACCCGAGGTGCCGATGGCGGCAAAGATCGACGCGCTGGCAAGGTGGTCGTAGATGTCGTCCATGTAATAAGGCATCTCGCCGAACCAGACCACATCGGGCCGGGCGGTGGGCTGGCCGCAGGCGGGGCAGGGCTCGGCAACGGCCATCTCAGGCGGTGCGGGCCAGCGATGATCACATCCGGAACACAGGGCACCCGCCAATGTGCCATGCATGTGGATGACACCCGTCGCACCGCCTGCTTCATGCAGGCTGTCCACGTTCTGGGTCACGATCACGACCTCTGCGGGCCAGCCCTGCTGCAACCGGGCCAGCGCCATGTGGGCCGCGTTGGGCTGCACGGCGGCGGCCTGAACGCGGCGCGCATTGTAAAACCCCTGCACCAAGGCGGGATCGCGGGCAAAGCCCTCGGGCGTGGCCACATCCTCGATCCGGTGCTGTGCCCACAGCCCGCCTTCGTCGCGGAAGGTGCTCAGCCCGCTTTCAGCAGAAATCCCGGCCCCGGTCAGAATGACGATCTTTCCCATATCCCCTCCGCGCGTTACACCTTGGCCATGACACACCGTATCCTCTTTGTCTGCCTGGGCAATATCTGCCGCTCTCCCGCAGCCGAGGGCGTCTTTCGCGCCCGCGCACCGCATCATGCAACCGACAGTGCCGGAACCATGGGCTGGCACGCGGGCAATCCACCCTATGGCCCGATGCAGAAGGCCGCAAACCGCAGAGGCGTCGACCTCGGCGACCTGCGCGCGCGCCAGTTCACCGTCGCGGATTTCGACCGGTTCGACCTGATCATCGGCATGGATGCCCAAAACATCGCCGATATCGAAGACCTGCGCCCGTCGGGCAACGGCACGCCGGTTCGCCTGCTGACGGATTTCGCCCCTCAGACCGGTGCCGATCACGTACCCGATCCGTATTACACGCGGGATTTCGACGGCGCGCTGGACCTGATCGAAGCGGCGGTCGAGGGGCTTGCCGCCCATCTGGACACCTAGCCGCCGGTCACCCGCAACTGGCCGCTCAGCCAGGGCAGCTTGGCAACCGCCGGGTCCACGATCTGGTTCTGCATCAGACGCCGGGTCATGCCCGCAACCTCCTGCGGGACCTGATCGGACCACTCGGTGCGCGCCAGCAGCGATATGTTGCGCGAGAATTCCCCGAACGGGGCAGGGTGCGCCTCCAGCCCCTCATGGAACCGCGCCGCGCGCATAAAGCCCAGCGGCGTGGTGATTGCCCAGCCCAGACCCCGCGCCACCATGGCCATCAGCGCCATGTGCGAGCCGATCTCGAACCGTTCCTCGAACACCTGCGACCGGCGCGCCAGATGCGCCTCGATCTGGCGGCTGATCAGCTGCTCGCGGGCATAGCGCAGAAACGGCAGCCGCTCCTGCACGGCCTCGACCCCGCCCGATCCCTGCGGCGCCACCAGAATGAACGGATCATGGACCAGCGGGTATTCGACCACCCCCTCCAGTACTTCGCCGCTATGGGCGGTGACCGCCATATGCAGGCGCTGCTCGGCCAGCGCCTCGAACAGATCAAGGCTCGACAGGGTGATCAGCTTGAATTTCGACCGGGTCAGGCTGTCGGCCAGCAAGGTGGCCAGCCGGGGCGTCAGATCATTGTCGAAATCGTCGATCAGCCCGATCGACAGCGTGGTCAGATGCCCCAGATCCATGACCGACAGCTCGCTCTGGGCCATGTGCAGCTCGGCCAGAACCGCCTCGGCCCGCGCAAGGAAACTGCGCCCCGCCTGCGTCAGCCGCATCGGTCGCCGCCCGTGATCGACCAATTCGGTCCCCAGCGCGTTTTCCAGATTGCGCAATTGCTGCGAAACGGATGGCTGGCTGAGCCCCGTGATCTCGGCGGCCTGCGCCACCGATCCCGTCCGCGCCAAAGCCTCGAACACTTCAAGGCCCCGCAGAGTCAGCCCTTTCATTACCATGCAATACACCTTTCGCTGCGCCTTTCTGGGGCGCAGCGTGGATCAGGTCAAGCATTCTGAACGGGTTAGCTGCAGATCGCCTGCGCCATCTGGCCAAAGTTCTGGTACCGATCCCACAGCGCATCATCGCGCGCGGATTTCGACATCTTCAGCACCTGCGCCTGATGGGGGTCCTTGAACCATTTCGCCACGGTCTTCTGATCACTGCGCGTCAACGCCTGATCCGCCACGCGCTGAATGCAGCTGCACCGGTCCCGCGTCGCGGCCGAGCGGTCCGACGCCATGCACGCCTGCCTGATCTGCGCCGCATCCGCGTCCTGAGCCACCGCCGTCAGCGATGCCGCACAAAATGCGATAATGAGGAACTGTTTCATACTCGAGCCTCGTTTTTGCCTGCCCGGACGGGTCTTGCGCCCCTCTCGGTCTGCGGCGGAGTATGAATCAAACGGGCGCGCGGATCAATCATACGTTGCGAAAAAGTGATTGCACGGTCCGGAAACGATACACCCCCACCACCCCGTAGGCCGGGCTTCAGCCCGGCACCGGTCAGAGCAAGTGCGGCAGCCAGTCTTCGATGGCTTTGATCAACGCTTCAATTTTCTCTGGATAATTTGCAGCATACCCTGCTCCTGTCGCAGGAATACCCCACTTGATCAAAGTATCGACCGCAAGATCGCCTTTGCCTGCACACCATCTGAGGAATCCTGCCAATCCAGCTTTGAGTTTGCCCAGAATTGCTTCAATCCACTCACGAGCAGGGCGTTCCTCTTCCAAAGCCGTCGAGAGTTCTTCGGTCGCTTCCCAGATCAAGGTTATAGCGCCGGACAACTGTTCATCTTCGATGCTCTCAGGAGGGTTGTTCCCTCCGATACAGTGGCGTGCTGAGGTTCTGACACTCAGGTTGCCTTTGATGTCCGATAAGGCCTTCCCGACTTCCCACCGCGCCCGGATTTGTTCGATCTCATGGGCAATTGCGTCAACCCCAGAGTTCCATATGCTCTCATCGATCAGCGCAATCCTTCGTTGAAGTTCCCAGTCCAACGGTTCACCCTTCAGCATTCCCTCGTACCATTCAGCCCAAAACTCCCATGGCGTCTCGGGGGCATTTTCGGAAAACTGCTGCGACAAGCTGGCGTATGGTTCTGGTACTGCACCATGCCACAGTTCGGTGGCAAACACCTGCTCAGTTTCATCTGGTGTCGCGGTTAGCGCAATAACATCGGCAGATAGCGCTTGGGTAATTTCGGCACCGTAGGTGAATGCGTTGGCATTGAGATCGTGAATTGTTTCTGCAGACGTGGCGCGCGTTGCATAGAAGGTTGCGGCGACGGCAGTAGCGACATTGGATAAGGTCGGTTCGGTTAACGTACCGTACCCGTTTTCGGTATTGGCGGCGTCGAGGGTGACTAGAGCACTAGAGGTGATCAACCTATTTCTGGGTAAAGCCCAGCACCAACGAGTCCAGAAACAATATTGGCTCTAAAGCAAGCTAGAAGGAATTGCGCCTGTTCGCGGCTGCTACTTTCTTGATCTGATAAAACAAAAGCATAGGGAAGAACTTGTAAGGCTGAACGCGTTGCAAATGCTTTCAGTGCCGTGTTTGAAAGCGAATTTAGCCAATCGTCAAACTCTTCTGGACGGGATAATATAACCATGTGCATCCCTGCTAATATGTGCGTTCCAGCCTACCCTCCGGCAGTTTAGCACACAAGCAATGAAACACTGTCTCGTTTCTATTGACCAACCCACGATTCCTCTACATATCCCCACTCCATGACAGACCTCGCTCATATCCGCAATTTCTCCATCGTCGCGCATATCGACCATGGCAAATCCACCCTTGCTGACCGGCTCATCCAAGAGACCGGGACAGTGCAGGATCGTGACATGAAGGAACAGCTGCTCGACAGCATGGATATCGAGCGCGAGCGTGGCATCACCATCAAGGCCAACACGGTTCGCATCGACTATACCGCCGATAATGGCGAGACATATGTGCTGAACCTGATCGACACCCCCGGCCACGTGGATTTCGCCTATGAGGTCAGCCGGTCGATGCGTGCGGTCGAAGGCTCGCTGCTGGTTGTGGACTCGACCCAAGGGGTCGAGGCACAGACGCTGGCCAATGTCTATCAGGCCATCGACGCGGATCATGAGATCGTGCCGGTCCTCAACAAGATCGACCTGCCCGCCTCCGACTGTGACCGCGTGGCCGAACAGATCGAGGACGTGATCGGCATCGACGCAAGCGACGCCATTCAGGTCAGTGCCAAGACCGGGCAGGGCATCCACGAGACGCTGGAAGCGATCGTGCACAAACTGCCCGCGCCGCAGGGTACTCTGGACGCGCCGCTCAAGGCGATGCTGGTGGATTCGTGGTACGACGCCTATCTGGGCGTCATCGTTCTGGTCCGCATCATGGACGGCACGCTGAAAAAGGGGATGCGGGTCAAGTTCATGTCGAACGGCACCCTCCATCATGTCGACCGCGTCGGTGTCTTCCGCCCGGAAATGCAGATGATCGACAGCCTCGGCCCGGGTGAGATCGGGTTTCTCACCGCCTCGATCAAGCAGGTCCGCGACACCCGCGTCGGCGACACCATCACCAATGACCGGGGTGGCGCCGAAGTCGCCCTGCCGGGCTTCAAACCCGCGCAGCCGGTGGTGTTCTGCGGCCTCTTCCCGGTGGATTCAGCCGAATTCGAAGACCTGCGCGACGCGATCGAAAAGCTCGCGCTGAACGACGCCTCATTCTCGTATGAGATGGAAACCTCGGCCGCGCTTGGCTTTGGCTTCCGCTGCGGCTTCCTTGGCCTGTTGCACCTCGAGGTCATCCGCGACCGGATCGAGCGTGAATATGATATCGACCTCATCACCACCGCGCCCAGCGTGATCTATCACGTCTACATGAAAGACGGCGTGATGATCGAGCTGCACAACCCCGCCGACATGCCCGACCTGTCCAAGGTCGACCATCTTGAGGAACCGCGCATCAAGGCGACCATTCTGGTGCCCGACGAATATCTCGGCGACGTGCTGAAACTCTGCCAGGACCGCCGCGGCATCCAGATGGACCTGACCTATGCGGGCCAGCGCGCCATGGTCGTCTATGACCTGCCCCTGAACGAGGTTGTCTTTGACTTCTACGACCGCCTGAAATCGGTGACCAAGGGCTATGCCAGCTTTGACTACCAGATGACCGGCTACCGTCAGGACGCGCTGGTCAAGATGTCGATCCTTGTGAATGACGAACCGGTCGATGCGCTGTCGACCATGGTTCACCGCGACCGGGCCGAGATGCGGGGCCGCGCGATGTGCGAAAAGCTCAAGGACCTGATCCCGCGCCACATGTTCAAAATCCCGATCCAGGCCGCCATCGGAGGCAAGGTCATCGCCCGCGAGACCCTGTCCGCCCTGCGCAAGGACGTGACCGCAAAATGCTACGGCGGCGACGCCACCCGGAAACGCAAACTGCTGGACAAGCAGAAGGCGGGGAAAAAGAAGATGCGCCAGTTCGGGAAGGTCGATATCCCGCAGGAGGCGTTTATTTCAGCACTAAAAATGGACAGCTAAGGCTGTCCATTTTTAGTGACGGTGGGCGAAAGCGGTTGGCGCAGCCAACCTGCGTGCCCACACGGTTGGGGGGGAGCGACCGAGTTTCCTAAGTAGGGTGCTCTACTATCGGCACGATCGCTCGATGTACTCTAATTGGCAAATCTTCTTGGATACGGCCAATCATCCCAAGAACGATGAGGTAGATTCGATCTGCGTCTGCTAGTACTTCGTCAATACTTTCTTTTGTCACGGCACTTGTTGAACGTTTGAAGATAGGGTCCTTTCTCGAGCCAGTGTTCGTCACATAGTCAACACGAAGGAAACCGTTCAGCGATCCGAAAAAAGCGCCATGCGCGGCCATATGTCGGTTACCAACAAACCTTCCTATCCAATCTGATAACGCTGACAAGTCTTCATCGAATCCAAATTTTTTGGCGAGTTCGCTAGACTTTTTCAATTCTCTGATGAGTTCTTTTGTAGGGAGCTTTCGAACTTGGCAGTACCGATCAAACCAGTCTTTGTTTTCTGGCTTCAATCCTTCAAGGCAAACAATCAGCGCACTTACCCAAAGTTCAATGTGAGCGCAGGTTTGTAGATAGAGCCCTAGGCAATAAGCGAACTCTTTTGGAAGCAATCCCTCCATAGCCGTGCCTTTGTCAAAAAATTGTTCACTCATGTATTTGCTCGAACAGGTTCTGTCTCAATCAGCTGATTGAGCGCGAAAAAAATAGCTGCAGCAAGAGCTTATTTCTATTTTTTTGCTTTGTGCCGCGGTCAAATCAACCCACCCACCCGGCGGCATCACCGGGCCGCGTCATGCTGAAAGCATGCCTCCGGCATGACCCGCCCCCGTCAAACCAGAGGTTTGCCTCCGGCAAAACGGGCGGCGCGTTTGCTCCCCGGGGCTCCGCCCGTTCGGCCCTGAAGCGGTCCACTGGACCGTTTCCGAGACGGGCCTCACCCCCTCGGGCCGGCGCTGCCCTCTGTTCTGTCGCCCAATCGGGTTTAATATGCCGTAGGGCGGGCTTCAGCCCGCCAATCCACCACTCCCCCATTTCCCCGACCTCAAAACCAACGCGCATGGATTGGCTGCGTCCGGTGGCGGGCTGAAGCCCGCCCTACGGGGTGGTGTTCAAATTTCGGGAAAATGGCAAACAGTGATACACTCCCGGCATTCCAATCAATTGATAAACGGAGGGATTGCCATGGACGCGCAACTTCGGGCGCAATACGCCATCAGCCGGTTTCAAGACTACCACGTCATCATGCGCACCACGCTGTTCTGCTTTGTCGGTATCGCCGCCATCATCAGCTTTGCGCCCGACGGTTATGCGCTGGCTCAGGCCATTCTGGTCATCGCCACAACCGCCTACGGCATTCTGGCGGGCGGGGCCACTTTGGATGATCTGGTCAATCTGCGTTCTGATATCGACGGGGAATTCGCCAATACCCATTATGCCAAGGGGTTGCAGAACAGGAACACAAAAGGGTTGAAGCTGGTCTCTCACGCGCTGATTGGCCTGACCGGGCTGGTCCTGCTGATCGCAGCGTTTGTCTAGCCCGTCGCGACATCCGTAGGGCAGGGTTGGTTGGGCGGTTGTATCAGCGCTTGCGCCATTGGGGCTCTGGCCGTTCGCGGCCCTCGGGTCTGCGGGTCAATCGCCGAAACCACACCTCACCCGCGCGGCACCAAATGCAACCATTGCATCGGAAAACCGCGCCCCTCGGACAGGATCGGCCATTTGAAATCATCCCCCAACCGGATAATCTCATCCATCTCGGACGTGTCGCGCACGCTTCCGTCTACATAGGCGACATCAAAATACCCGGCGCAGAACGCTTCGATCGCTTTCAGTTTCGCATCGCCATCCTCGACCATCTGGGGGTGCAGTTCGATCAGAAACTCCGATCTGCGGAAATGCGTCAGAAAATCTTCGGTCAACAGGCTGAATTCAACGCCCTCGATATCGATCAGAAAGAAGATGTCGGCCGGGTCGGGGGCCACGCTTGCGATGTTTTCAACCGTGTCCGTCAGCGCATCCCCAAACACCGTCACCCGGTCGCTCACGCCGTTATGTTCCGCCGTTTCGCGGATGACATCCCGGCCTTTTGCCGAAACCTCAAAGCACACGCTTTTTTCGAACTGCCCGGCGGCCACCAGCCCGACGCCCCAAAAGCCGTCCGCCGCGCCGATATCCACCAGCACCGGCTTGTCCGAGTTGCTCAGCACCTTCAGGTTCTGCTGCTCATACAGGCCAAAGATTTTTGTGGCCGTATCCGAATGCCCGCCCCAGAATGCGTTTTCGACAAAGCGAAACCCCTTCATCGGCCCGCACAGCACCTGTCCGCGGCTTTGTTCCAGCACGAACAGCGAAAACTCGTTGCGGAACCTGCGCACAATGCTCTTGAACTCTCGATGTTGTCGCTTTGGAAATCGCATGTTCTGTCTGGCGCTTTTCAAGTTTGACCGGACGCCCCCGGATGAGGGCAGTTGCCTGAAATCCCTGTTTAAGTTGAGGCGCGCGGTGTTGGAAGGAAAAACGCAATGCGCAATACCCGGCAGGATGGGGTTTTCTTCTTGTCCACCTTTCCCGCGCATAAACCCTTGATGAAGTTTCCTTCAGACAAGTTGTAACCGCCGCGCGCCCTTCCAATCTCAGTCACAGGCCAGCACGGCCCGCATCCCAAAGGAGGGTGCCGATCATCAGATCAGAGATTTCCGTAGCCTGCGCACCGGGACTGTTTTCGACCCCGTTCCGGCCCGTCAGGTGAACCGAAGCGTTTCCGGCCCGGTCGGGTTGTTAAGGGGTATGAGCCGCCATTGCTCACGGATTGCGGCGGAGGGGGTGTTGGTACCACCGCCGGGCCGGAACGCTTCTCAGAAACGGAACCAGCGTCTCCATCGTGCGGAGGCAGGCCGGGCGGCCAGTTCACCGCCTGCGACAGGATCCAGACCGCCCCGCGCAAGAATGCGGCGTTCCTCGGCGCGGGTCATCTGGATCTCGCGGACCTTCAGCGCGGCCTCGCGTGCGGTGACATAGCGGCCGTCCGGTCCCGGTTCCATACCGGGGATGTTGCGCCCCTTCGACCACATCCCCCGCAGCCCCGACAGCGGGTGTTTCCATCCGATCTCCTCATCATCCTGCAACTGCCAGATCCGGTTGGCCTCGGTCATCGAGACCAGCGCGGCCAGCGGCTTGCCGTGCCGGGTCAGGATGATCACTTCACGCGGGTCCTGGGCGCGGGTGATCAACGGCCCCAGATGGGCGCGGGCATAGGAAATGGTGCAGCGCATCGGCGAATCTCCGTCTGTACGATTCGTAAGATTGGAGGTCCGAGCGTTGTACAAATCGCACAATTTTGGCCTAACGGCCCGCGCGGAGCGTTTTGCACCCGCAGCATCGCAGGAATTTCGGGCGCCGGGGTCATGTCCGGTTTTTTCCGCCCTCAACCCTTCGCGGGATCGGGGATTCTCGGGTTATCCACAAAACTCTCCCGCCGGATATCAACATCTTATCCCCGTCTAATTTTCATGCTGCAGTGCTATTTGCTTGTCGGATGCAGGGCGTGGTGCAACAGTCATCTCACCGCACAGGGTCTTCGGAACCGGGGCGGGACGCAAAGGCCAAGGGGGTCTGAGCAGAGGAAGGCGGATCTTAGGATTTGCATTTAACTGCAAAGGCTTACCGGTTGGTGATCAGCCAGATATGGGTCTCGGACCCAGGTCGGGTGGCCATCTTCTCAAACGGCCAATGCATGTCGCGATGGACCTTAGGGGACAAAGCGGCGGCTACAGTCTCTCAGGGGGCTGGGGCGACTGGATCGGAGTGCTCCTCGGGGTGCGTCGACCCGGTAAGGCGTCAGGGCGTATCCGTAAGGGTACATGCAAAGACCGCGTCTGCGCACCTGACGCCTTTTCTTATGCCGAAATTCGGTTTCATACAGGCTACCACTCACCCCTGCCGAACGGGAACGGGGCTCTTCTGCGTGCGCGAAAGAGCCCCGATTTAGTGTCAGATATGCAATGCCGCGTCTATGCACCTGTAGGGCTAGACTACTGCGTGTGGGCGCAATCTTCAACCATATATTGCGTTAATGTTCGGTTTGCCCGCAAGATAAGCGCGTTTTACAGGCTTTCCTGCACGTCCGAAGCTGCGTTCTGGATTGCATCCCCGGCCTTTTCGATATCTTTACCCGCGCCTTTGGCGGTTTCGCAGGCGGTCAGTGCAAACAGGCTCAGGCCAATCAGAATTACGCGGATCATGTGTGTCTCCTCAGTGCTCGATACGGATTCGGTAGCACCTTTCTCGACACCAAGCCAGAGCTAGCCTTTGTCCTCACCGCAGAACAGCTCGTACACCACTTCAAGCATCCGGCGCGGGCGGTCATCGGCCAACCGGTAGAAGATGGTTTTGCCCTCTCTGCGCGGTATCACAAGCCCCTCCAGACGCAGGCGGGAAAGCTGTTGCGAAACAGCGGCTTGTCTGGCGGACAACAGCTCTTCCAACTCGGTGACAGATTTCTCACCGAAGACCAGGTGACACAGGATCATCAGCCGGCCTTCGTGACTGATTGCTTTGAGGAAGTTGGACGCGCGTGTCGCATTATCGACCATACGATCCAGGTCGTGTTGCGACATGTCCTGAGACAGCTGTGGAAGTGCCATCGAATGTGTTCCTTGTGAACCCGTTGACCGGGCGTAGTTTCCGTTACGTAAAGCTCGTCGCCTGCGAGCCCCTTCAGTACATGTTTCGATCAATTATTGCTATATGTATGAATCAAAAAACCGTGATCAGAAAAGGGGAACCCGCAGCCGTTTTTCCCGCAGCCCCTTGTGCAGGGCGCAATCACGGATGTGGTGGTACTGCGAGGCAGCGGCAGGTGTGGCAATCTTATTGGCGTTGGTCCACATTCGTTCCGTGTTCTCACCGACACCCCCTTGCAGCCCCCCGGAGCCAACACTAAGACTCAGGTAACACTTGTTGGGATAATGTCCCGATCCACAGCAAAACAGGCAGGTTGCGAATGTTCGATCCCGTAGATACCTACATGAATACGCTTGTCCCCATGGTCGTTGAGCAGACCAGCCGGGGCGAGCGCGCTTATGATATTTTCTCCCGCCTGCTGAAAGAGCGGATCATTTTCATCAACGGCCCGATTCACGATGGCATGAGCCATCTGATCGTGGCCCAGCTGCTGCACCTTGAAGCGGAAAACCCCAAAAAGGAAATCTCGATCTACATCAACTCGCCCGGTGGCGTTGTGACCAGCGGTTTGTCGATTTACGATACAATGCAGTATATCAAGCCGAAATGTTCCACTTTGGTGATCGGTCAGGCCGCCTCGATGGGATCGGTTCTGCTGGCCGGTGGCGAGAAAGGGATGCGCTTTTCGCTGCCCAACAGCCGGATCATGGTGCACCAGCCCAGCGGCGGATATCAGGGCCAGGCCAGTGATATCATGATCCACGCGGCCGAGACGCAAAAACTCAAGGATCGCCTTTATGATATCTATGTACGTCATACCGGGCAGACGAAAAAAGCAGTTGAAAAAGCGCTGGACCGTGACAATTTCATGAGCCCGGAAGAGGCCAAGGAATGGGGCCACATCGACGAGATCGTGGAAAACCGCGCAAAAACGGACGCGGATGAGGTCTGAGTTCCGGAGCCTGCGTCACCGGCGCAGGAACCATTTTGAGATTGTAGCGGCCAAAACGCTGGCCTAAGCTGCACGAACAGGCGAAAACGCATCCCCGCCGGGGGTGCTGGGGTGAGGCCCGAAAGGTAGATCATGGCGACGAATTCAGGCGGTGACGGGAAAAACACGCTCTACTGCAGCTTCTGCGGCAAAAGCCAGCATGAGGTGCGTAAGCTGATCGCAGGCCCGACCGTTTTCATCTGTGATGAATGTGTCGAACTTTGCATGGACATCATCCGCGAAGAGACCAAGGCCAGCGGGCTGAAGTCTTCGGACGGCGTTCCGACGCCCAAGGATATCTGTGAGGTGCTGGACGATTACGTGATCGGCCAGTCCACCGCAAAACGCGTCCTGTCGGTTGCGGTCCACAACCACTACAAACGTCTGAACCACGCCCAGAAGGCGGGCAATGATATCGAACTGGCGAAATCCAATATTCTGCTGATCGGCCCCACCGGCTGTGGCAAGACGCTGCTTGCGCAGACACTGGCCCGGATACTGGATGTTCCCTTTACCATGGCCGATGCCACCACGCTGACCGAAGCCGGTTACGTGGGCGAGGATGTTGAAAACATCATTCTCAAGCTTTTGCAGGCCAGCGAATACAATGTCGAACGCGCGCAGCGCGGCATCGTCTATATCGACGAAGTCGACAAGATCACCCGCAAATCCGAGAACCCGTCGATCACGCGCGACGTGTCCGGTGAGGGCGTGCAGCAGGCGCTGCTGAAACTGATGGAAGGCACCGTGGCCAGCGTTCCGCCGCAGGGCGGCCGCAAACACCCGCAGCAGGAGTTCCTGCAAGTGGACACCACGAACATCCTGTTCATCTGTGGCGGTGCTTTTGCGGGTCTGGACAGGATCATTGCACAACGCGGCAAGGGCTCGGCCATGGGCTTTGGCGCCGATGTGCGTGACAATGACGAGCGCGGCGTGGGCGAGATCTTCAAGGATCTGGAACCCGAAGATCTGCTGAAATTCGGCCTGATCCCCGAATTCGTGGGCCGTCTGCCGGTTCTGGCAACGCTTGAGGATCTGGACGAAGAAGCGCTGGTCACCATCCTGACCAAGCCAAAGAACGCCTTGGTCAAGCAATACCAGCGCCTGTTTGAGCTGGAAGATGTTGAGTTGGGCTTCACCGATGACGCGCTGAAGGCAATTGCCAAGAAGGCCATCGAGCGCAAGACCGGTGCACGCGGCCTGCGATCTATTCTCGAGGATATCCTGCTGGACACCATGTTCGAACTGCCGGGCATGAAAAATGTCAGCGAGGTTGTGGTGAACGAAGAGGCGGTGATGTCCGACGCGCAGCCGCTGTTCATCTATGCCGATGCGGCCAAGGAATCGGCCTCGGCGGGTTGAGGCCGGGCTTTTTGCCGCGACGGTGGGACTTCAGTTGAACCGGTTCAGGGGGCTCTGCCCCCGCCGCCCTTCGGGCATCTCCCCCGGGATATTTATAGCCAGATGAAGCTGGGGATCCGTCGCTCGCACGCGAAGGCATGCGCGGTCAGGCGGCGGGAGCTTAAGCAAGTTTTCGAACGACAAAGGTGACAGGTTATGACTGTGAAACGCATTTCTTCGGGCGGTGAGTTTGAGGCGAAAGTCGGCTATTGCCGCGCGGTGGTTGCGGGTGGCTGGGTTCATGTCGCCGGGACCGTCGGGCAGGGTGACGACGTGGTGGCGCAATGCCGGTCTGCGCTGGATGTCATAGGTGAGGCGCTGGCTGAGGCAGGCGCGGGTTTCGAAGATGTGGTTCGGGTCACCTACATGTTGCCGGATCGCAATGAGTTCGCGCCGTGCTGGCCGGTTCTGGCCGAGACGTTTGGCGCCAATCCACCGGCCGCGACGATGATCGAATGCGGTTTGATTGATCCGAAGTACCGGATCGAGATCGAAGTGACCGCCTTCCTGCCGGAGTAACACTGGAAGCCCAAGGGGCACTGGACCTTGGCGAGCCTTTGGTCCATACCTTCTCTCGACCGAAATGCCGGAGGCAGCCGATGGGAATCCTGAACAGTCTTTTACGAGCCGTGACCTGGTGGAACGGGTCAACACTGAACACGCAGCTTTATACGGCGCGCAAGGGTGTGAAAGTGGGCGAAGACAATGAAGGCAATGTGTTTTATCGCACCGCCGACGACAGCAGGCGCTGGGTGATTTTCAATGGCGAGGCCGAAGCCAGCCGGATTGACCCGGAATGGCACGGCTGGTTGCATCGCACCTGGGATGAACCCCCGACCGACAAGCCGCTGCCGCACAAAGCCTGGGAAAAACCGCATCAGGAGAACCTGACAGGTACGGCACTGGCCTATGCGCCTGCCGGGTCGCTGCGTCGGGCCAAGCCGGTTGAGCGCAGGGATTACGAGGCCTGGAGCCCGGAATAAACGAGGCGAAGATGTCGACCCATAACTGGACCGAAGTTCTTGTCGGAGGCGTCGTATTGGCCGGTGCCATCGCGTTTGGCGTCTATGCCAGCCAATCGACCGGCCTGTCGCAAGGTGCTGCGGGCTATGAGTTGGGCGCCTCGTTCCGGTCGCTGGAAGGGGTGGGCGTCGGCACCGATGTCCGTCTTGCCGGTGTGAAAATCGGCACTGTTACCGGGGTCAAGCTGAACCCGGATAATTATCGTGCTGACACGACTTTCTCTGTTGCGGAAGGCGTTCTTGTGCCCGATGACAGCGCCATCGTGATCTCGTCCGAAGGGTTGCTGGGTGGAAACTTTGTCGAAGTTATGCCCGGCGGTTCGCCCTTCTTTTTTGAACCCGGAGACGAGATTCAGGATACCCAGGGTGCGGTCAGCCTGATCTCGCTGCTGGTCAAGTTCGTGGCCGGAGATGGCGGCGAATGATGCGCGCCGCCCTGATTGCCCTGTTGCTGACTGGAACCGGCGCCGCCGCGCAGCAGAAAGTCAACTCTGGCCCCGGCGCCATGCTGCGGGGGCTCGACAAGGTTAGTGGCCAGACGGTTGATATCGAATTGCAGACAGGTCAGACCGAACCTGTGTTCGGGCTGGATGTGGCGCTGGGGGATTGCCGGTATCCGGTGGACAACCCGACAGGCGATGCCTTCGCCTATCTGACCATTTGGGAAACGGGCAAGGCGGATCAGCTGTTTGACGGCTGGATGATCGCGACCTCTCCGGCGCTGAATGCGCTGGATCACGCGCGGTATGACGTTTGGGTCATCCGCTGTATCACGCCTTCTGCGGACTGAGTGATCGGCGCGGCAAAGTCGGCGCTCTGGCTCAGGGCTTCTTCCAGTTCTTTCTTGTAAGCACCACGCGGGATTTCGATCGCCCCAAGGGACGCCAGATGCGCGGTCAGGAACTGCGTGTCAAACAGGTGAAAGCCGGTTTGCCGCAGCCGGTCCACAAGATAGGCGAGCGCGATTTTCGAGGCATCCGTGCGACGCGAAAACATGCTTTCGCCAAAGAACGCGGCCCCCAGCGTCACGCCATATACGCCGCCCACCAGTGCCGCTCCATCCCAAACTTCCAGAGAATGCGCATGACCGGATTGGTGGAGCTGGCGATAAAGGGCGTGCAGTTCCGCGTTGATCCAGGTATCGGATCGGTCGGCGCACCCATCAACAACGCCGGAAAAATCCCGGTTGATTGAAATCCCGAACCCGCAGTTCCGGATGCGGCGGGCCAGACTGCGCGAGATGTGGAACCCGTCCAGCGGAAATATCCCGCGAAACTTGGGATCAACCCAGAACAGTTCAGGATCGTCGCGGTGTTCGGCCATCGGGAAGATACCGATGGAATACCCGTGCAGCAGCAGTTCGGGGGTCAGGCTCATGCCGGTGATAGGGCGACCAGAGGGCGCGGGCCCTCTGGCACATGGCCCTTATTTTTCCATGTTCTCCGCAAGCCAGCGCTCCAGCCAGTGGATGTTGTACTCGCCGCTGTGCAGATCGGGCTCCTGCAACAGGGCGTGGAAAAGGGGTACGGTGGTGTCGATACCGTCGACGATCAACTCTCCCAGCGCGCGTTGCAGACGCGCCAGCGCCTCGGCCCGGTCGCGGCCCTGCACGATCAGCTTGCCAATCAGCGAGTCGTAATAGGGCGGGATCGAATAGCCGTCATAAAGTGCCGAGTCCATCCGCACGCCCAAACCGCCCGGCGCGTGATAGGCCGTGATCTTGCCGGGGCAGGGCGAAAAGTTCGGCAGCTTCTCCGCGTTGATCCGAACCTCGATGGCGTGGCCGTTGATCTTCAGATCGTCCTGACCGAATGACATCGATTCACCCGCTGCGACAAGGATTTGTTCGCGCACCAGATCGACGCCAAAGATCCCTTCGGTGACCGGGTGTTCCACCTGAAGGCGGGTGTTCATCTCGATGAAATAGAACTCGCCCTTTTCATACAGGAACTCGATGGTGCCAGCGCCGATATAGTTGATCTTGGCCACTGCGTCGGCGCAGATCTTGCCGATCCGGGCGCGCTCTTCGGCGGTAATGCAGGGGCCGGGGGCCTCTTCAAAGACCTTCTGGTGACGGCGCTGCAACGAACAATCGCGCTCGCCCAGATGCACCGCATTGCCCTTGCCGTCGCCAAAGACCTGAATCTCGATATGGCGCGGCGTGGTCAGATATTTCTCGATATAGACCTCGTCATTGCCAAAGGCGGCCTTGCCTTCGGCGCGTGCGGTCATGAAGGCGCTTTCCATCTCTTTCGCGTTCATCGCGACTTTCATGCCGCGCCCACCGCCGCCAGCGGTGGCTTTGATGATGACGGGATAACCGAATTCCTCACCGATGCGTTTGGCGTCGGCCAGCGTGGGAACGCCACCGTCCGACCCCGGAACACAAGGCACACCCAGCGCCTTCATTGTGTCCTTGGCGGTGATCTTGTCGCCCATGACGCGGATATGTTCCGCGGTGGGACCGATGAACGTGATGCCATGATCTTCGACGATCTGCACGAACTCGGCGTTTTCGGACAAAAAGCCATAGCCGGGATGGATCGCCTGCGCGCCGGTAATCTCACAGGCCGAGATGATGGCGGGCACCGACAGATAGCTTTGCGGGCTGGGCGGGGGGCCGATGCACACCGATTCGTCCGCCATGCGCACATGCATCGCGTCGCTGTCGGCGGTGGAGTGGACGGCAACCGTCTTTATCCCCATCTCGCGTGCGGCGCGGATGACGCGCAGGGCGATCTCGCCTCGGTTGGCAATCAGGATCTTGTCGAACATGGGCCCGCCTTACTCGATGATGACCAGAGGGGTGCCGAACTCAACAGCGTCGCCATCGCCCACCAGCACGCGCTTGATGGTGCCTGATTTGGGGGCGTGGATGTGGTTCATGGTCTTCATCGCTTCGACGATCAGCAGCGTGTCGCCTTCGGACACTGTCGCGCCGACGGAAATGAAAGCGGGCGCTCCGGGTTCCGGCTGCATATAGACCGTGCCCACCATAGGCGAGGTGACAGCGCCTGGATGGCTGGCCGGATCTTCAGCGGCAGCAGGGGCCGCCGCGGGGGCCGCGGCTGGTGCCGCTACGGGGGCGGGCGCTGCTGCAGGAACAGCCATCTGAACCGGAGCGGCCACGGTCTGTGTCATACGGCTGACGCGCACGTTCAGGCTGTCTTCTTCGCCATATTCGCGTTTGACCTGCAACTCGGTCAGATCGTTTTCGCGCAGCAACTCGGCCAGAGCCTTGATGAATGCCACATCCGCTTCGTGTTTGGTGTCTGTCATGAGTATCCTCGACGGTTCCCCTTTGGCCCGTCTGTTTCTTGCGGGCTCTGATCAAATTACGCAGGGTTATAGGCTAAGCGGCGGTGCATGAAAAGCGCCGACTCGCACCATCTGGCATGCGTTTCACGCGTAATTTAAAGGGTCGGACAGCTCACAGGGGCATCCCCGATAATTTGGCGACCAGTTCAGACAGCTTTCGCGCGCCGAATTTTTCAAGCAAACGGGCGCGGTAAGCCTCGATTGTGCGGTAACTCAGGCCCAGCTCTGCTCCGATTTCCTTGGCCGACAGGCCACGGCAGGACAGGATGGCCACTTCGCGTTCACGGATGGTCAGTTCAACCAGCGGTCGTTCCTCGGATATGTCGGAAAAGCTCCAGATACCGTGGCGGAACGGGTCGTCGGGCGTCAGCGACCGACCCCGGGCGCGGCACCAGAACAGGTCCCCGCTGCGGCGGCGCATGACACGCTCATCCGTGTAATACCCGGTGCCGCGCATCACCTGCAGGCTGCGCTCACCGATCCTCTCCCAATCAGCGACCGAAGGGTAAAGATGCAACAGCGGCATGTTGCGATAGTCGTTTTCTTCTCCGCCAAAGGTGCGGGCAAATTGCAGGTTGCAGCGCCGGATGATCCGGTTTTCCAGCTCAACAAGCCCGATCGGCGCATATTCAAAGGCGGGGTCGCTCATGCGTGTATGGTGCCGGGAAAGCGCGCGGAAATGAAGGGGGGATGCGATGTCTTGCGCCAGATTGACGCCCGAAACAGATGCTGTGGTCTGCGCCAGTTTGTGAAAGTTGTAAATGCCGGTTGAAAAGAAATGATTAACCTACAGAAACAGATGTTATAATCTGAAAACGAATGTGAATTCCGCCGGATCTGAATTCAGGGAAAGTAAGCATGCGCGACACGTTGACAGGCAGCCGCATTCGCGAAAGACGCCAGATTGCCGGGCTGCGGCAGGCCGAACTGGCGCGGCAGGCCGGCGTATCGGCGTCTTATCTGAACCTGATCGAACATAATCGCCGCAGGATCGGGGGCAAGTTGCTGGTCGATATCGCGGCGGCGCTGGGCGTTGAACCTTCGGTCCTGACACAAGGGATCGAGGCAACTCTGGTTTCCGCCCTACGTGAAGCGGCCGAGGAAGCGGTCGGGCAACAGGCCGAGGTTGACGGGCTTGAGGAGTTTGCCGGTCGTTTTCCCGGCTGGGCCGGTGTTCTGGCGCAGATGCATCGCCGTGTCGTGTCTTTGGAGCGGAACGTCGAAACCCTGTCCGACCGCCTTACGCACGACCCGCAACTGGCCGCGTCGATGCACGAGGTTCTGTCAACCGCCGCCGCGATACGCTCGACCGCCGCGATCCTTGCGGATACGCAAGATATCGAGGCCGAATGGCGCGAGCGTTTCCACAAGAACCTGCATCAGGATGCCGAACGGCTGGCAGGCAGTTCCAAGGCGCTGGTGACCTTCCTCGACGAAAGCGACTCGGCGGTTGATCCACGTGCCGTTCCCCTGGAAGAGGTCGAAGCCTTCTTTGAAACCCGCGGCTACACGATTTCCGAACTGGAAGACGGTGGCGATGTGGACGCGGTTGACCTGAGCGGGCTCAATACCTCGGCGGCGCGCACCGTCGCGCGCGAAGTTCTCAGAATCTATCGCGCAGACGCGCAGGCCCTGCCGCTAGAGGCTGTCAAAGCGGTTGTTCAACAGGGTGATCCGAACCCCATCGAACTGGCGCAGCGGTTCTCGGTTGATTTTGCCACTGTCCTCAGGCGGCTGGCCTTTCTGCCGGATGGCATCCTGTCACAACCGGTTGGCATGGTGCTGTGCGACGCGTCCGGAAGTATCCTGTTTCTCAAACCGATTCAGGGGTTTACCTTGCCCCGGCATGGCGATGTCTGCCCGCTTTGGCCGCTGTTCACAGCCCTCAGCCGTCCGCTGGTGCCGGTGCGCAAGCAGGTCGTCCTGACCGGCAGGTCCTCGGTCCTGTTCGACTGCGTTGCCTATGCCTGGCCGCATGCAGTGTCGGGATACGATCAGGACCCGGCCTATCGCTCGGTCATGGTGGTGCGCCCTGTCAGGGACCCGTCAGACACGGTGCCGGTCACTCAGGTGGGGCCGAATTGCCGTGTCTGCCCAAACCGCGATTGCAAAGCCCGGCGCGAGCCGTCGATTTTGAGCGAAGGTTTTTGACACGTTCATGACAGACCGCTTAATCTGGCGGGAACCGGTCCCGGGATGGAAGGCCGGTTATGGGAGGAATTGAACATATGAGCCGAAAGGTTCTGCTGATTGAGGACGAACCGAACATCGCCGAGGCTATCCGGTTCCTGCTGTCGCGCGAGGGATGGCAGGTCGAAACGCATGGCGATGGAACGGATGCGGTTCAGGTGATCCAGGGGGCGCAGCCCGATCTGGTCATTCTGGATGTCATGCTGCCGGGCAAGAACGGTATGGATATCCTTCGGGAACTCAGAAAAATGGAGGAACTGGCAGGCTTGCCGGTTCTGATGCTGACCGCACGGGGTCAGTCGCGCGACCGGGAAATGGCCGAAAACGCAGGCGTCAGCCGCTTCATGACCAAGCCGTTTTCCAATGCCGAAGTTCTGACAGCCGTGCGTGATCTTCACGCGCAGGCGACGCGCATTTGATGTCCGGCGAGGGCAACAAGACCAAACCACCGGGCGCACGCCCTTCGCTTTTTCTGGAACGTCAAAGCTATCGCCGTCACAGGTTGACGGATGCCGCCCGGATTTTGCCCTTTCTGGGCGCGGCTCTACTGGCCCTTCCGTTGCTGTGGCCGGATCGGTCTGGCGGGGATGCGGCTGTGCCCTTGTCTTCGGCGATGTATTACATATTCCTCTGCTGGGGCGCGCTGATCCTGGCCGGGTTTGTCTTTGGGCTGGCCGCCCGCCGCATGGCCGCGCGTGAAGGATCGGACACGGGCGCTGAGTGATGGCCACCATAAATATTCTGATTCTGGTTTGCCTTGGCTATGTCGTGTTCCTGTTCGCGGTGGCCTTCGCCGCGGATCGCATGGCTGCGGCCGGGCGTGGCAAATGGTTGCGTTCGCCCGTGATCTACACGCTGTCCCTGTCGATCTATTGCACTGCCTGGACGTTTTATGGCGCGGTGGGCAACGCCGCGCGGTCGGGGCTGGAGTTTGTCACCATCTACCTCGGTCCGACGCTGGTGATGGTCGGCTGGTGGTGGGGGCTGCGCAAGCTGGTGCGCGTCGGGCGCAGCCAGCGGGTCACCTCGATCGCCGACCTGCTGTCGTCCCGGTATGGCAAGTCGAACACGCTGGCGGTCTGCGTGACCATTCTGGCGGTGCTCGGCGGCACGCCCTATATCGCACTGCAACTGCAATCGATTACCCTGTCCTTCTCGATCTTTGCCGAGGCTGATCCGTCAGGCCTCTACCGTGAAGGGTCCAGCGTGTTTTGGGTCGCGGCTGGTCTGGCCGTGTTTGCCATCCTGTTCGGCACCCGCAATCTGGACGTGAACGAACGTCATCATGGCGTGGTCACGGCCATCGCGGTCGAGGCCGTTGTCAAACTGTTTGCGCTGATCGCCGTGGGCGTTTTCGTGGTGTGGGGGATCGCGGGCGGCATTGGCCCGATGATGGACCGGATCGACGCCTCGGAAATCGGCCAGTGGAATGTCGATGCCGGGCGTTGGACGACGTTCATCTTTCTGTCCGCCGCCGCCTTTATCTGCCTGCCCCGGATGTTTCAGGTGATGGTGGTGGAAAACGATGACGAAGGCCATCTCAGAACCGCTGCCTGGGCCTTCCCGCTCTACCTGCTGTTCATGAGCCTGTTTGTCGTGCCCATCGCCGTAGTCGGTCTCGACCTGCTGCCCCAGGGCGCCAACCCGGACCTGTTCGTGCTGACCGTGCCGCTGTCCCAGGGCAATGACTGGCTGGCAATGCTGTCCTTCATCGGCGGGTTTTCCTCGGCAACCTCGATGGTCATCGTCAGTGCGATGGCCCTGTCGACAATGGTGTCAAACCATGTGGTCATGCCCATCTGGCTGAACACGCAGGAAGGCACCGGCTCGGTATCGGGCGATGTGCGCAACATTGTTCTTATGGCACGCCGAGTTTCCATTGCCGCCATCATTGCGCTGGGCTTTTTCTACTACCGGCTGTCCGGTGGCGGTGCGGCGCTGGCCTCGATCGGGTTGATCGCCTTTGCCGGTATCTCGCAGATTCTGCCAGCGTTGGTTGGGGGGCTGTTCTGGCGCAGGGCGACCCGGACCGGGGCGCTGATCGGGCTGACCGTCGGCTTTGTGCTGTGGATTTACACCCTGCTGCTGCCGGGAATGGGCGGGGCGTGGATGCCCGAAACCGTGCTGCAAAACGGCTTGTTCGGTCTCGGCTGGCTGCGCCCTCATGCCCTGTTCGGGATCGAGGGGATCGATCCGATGGTGCATACGGTGATGTGGTCCTTGTCCCTGAACACGCTTGCCTTCTGCGTCGCGTCCCTGCTCAGCTTTCCCAGCCCGTTGGAACGGTTGCAAGGGGCGCAGTTCGTCAACGTCTTCGATCACTCGGTCGCGCCGCGCGGTTGGTCCGGGTCAGTGGCGCAAAGCGAAGACCTGATGATCATGACGCAGCGCATTCTGGGCACCGGCCCCACACAGGAATTCTTTCAGGCCGAGGCGCAAAAACAGGGTGGCCGTTCGCACCTGCCGGAACCGACGCCGGGCTTTCTCAACCGTCTGGAACGCGAGCTCAGCGGCTCGGTCGGCGCGGCCATGGCCCATGCGATGATCGGCCAGATCGTGGGCGGATCGTCGGTCTCGGTCGAGGATCTGCTGGCCGTGGCCGACGAATCCGCGCAGTTGCTGGAATATTCCGGCCAGCTCGAGGAAAAGTCCTCCGAACTCAGCCGAACCGCACGCCAGCTGCGCGAGGCTAACGCCAAGCTCACCCAGATTTCCGAACAGAAGGACAGCTTTCTGAGTCAGGTCAGTCATGAATTGCGCACGCCGATGACCTCGATCCGGGCGTTTTCGGAAATCATGCGCGACACCGATGGCCTCAGCCGCCAGGAGCAGACCCGCTATGCCGCGATCATTCATGACGAAGCCCTGCGCCTGACCCGGCTGCTCGATGATCTGCTGGATCTGAGCGTGCTTGAAAACGGGCAGGTCAGCCTCAATCTCAGTGATGACAGCCTGCGCTCGGTTCTGGACCGCGCCGTGCCCAGCGCTCTGGCCGGGGCGGACCGAAAGATCACCGTCCGCCGGACCCGCACGGCCGAACGTATCTTTCTGCATACGGATCTGGATCGGTTGGGGCAGGTGTTCATCAACCTGATCTCGAACGCGCAGAAATACTGTGACGCGGACGATCCGGTGCTGGTCATTTCCGCCCATGATGTCGGCGGGCGGGTCATCGTCGACTTCATCGACAATGGCAGCGGCATCCCACCGGGTGCGCGCTCGATGGTGTTTGAAAAATTTGCCCGCGTGGGCGGCGACAAAGCTGGCGGAGCGGGGCTTGGTCTGGCCATCTGCCGCGAAATCATGCAGCGGCTGGGGGGTGAGATTACCTATCTGCCGGGGCAGGGCGGCGCGGCCTTCCGGATCAGCCTGCCACAGGCCTATCAGCAGGCGGCGCAGTGACGCGGCCATAAAGGACTTGGTAACGCCCGAGGGTGTAAACCGGTTGCCAGGTGCTGGAACAATTGGTGATCGGGCGTCATGTCACAAGATGTCAATGCCGCGTTGGCGCGCAAACTGTCCGTCGGACAAAAGGATCTGGGGGATCGCCCGCGTTCGGTTCTGCGGGCGCTGCGCCTTGGGTTCGCGCGGGCTGCGGGCGACCGGCTGAACCTGCCGCTGGCGGTTATCGGGGCAAAACAATCCAGCCAGTCGCAGGACGTGCCGGGGGACGCGGCGGGGCAGGATTGGCTGCTGCTGGTGTTTGACGGCCCTGAAGGCCGCGCCGCGGCCTGTCTGAACCCGAATGTGGTCTCGGCCATTGTTCAGGCCCAGACCATTGGTCAGGTTCTGCCCGGTGACCCCGGCGCACGCACGTTCACGGATACGGACGCCGCCATCGTGGCTCCCTTGATCGAAGCCGCGTTGGCCGGTTCCGCCGCTTTGTTCGACGCCTCAAGCGATCAGATTTGCCTTGAAGGGCTGGAATTTACCTCGCGCGCCAAGGATTTGCGCACCCTGTCGCTGGCGATGACGGAAGAGGTGTACCGCATTTTCGAACTGACCGTCGATCTGGCGAACGGAGAGCAGCAGGGTCGCATCTCGGTCTTTCTGCCAGAACATCCTGCAGTCTCGGATGTGGCAGAAGATACCGGGGAAAAGGCTGATCTGCGCATGGATCAGTGTTCGGGCGTGATGCGGGCGGAACTGACCGCCGCGCTGTGCCGCATGTCGCTGCCCCTGTCCGACCTGTCCGGAATGCGGATCGGGGACATTCTGCCGTTGCGCGGGGCGCGTCTGGACCGGACCGAGGTTCTGACGATCGACCGGACACGCGCCGGTATCGGTCGCCTTGGGCAATGCGGTGGTCTCCGGGCCGTGCGGCTGAATGAAACCGCTGCATTGCCAGCCCTGACTGGTTCTGACGCGCAGGACTTCATCGCCAGCAAAAGTGGAACACCACCGCAAGATCACCCGGTTGAACCGGCTGTGCATGATGCGCACGCCCAGACCGTCCCGGCCGGGGTGTCAGATCTGACAGATAGCGATCTGATCGTGAACGATTCAGAACGGATGGTCGCGGAAATCACGCAGCTGGCGGGGCTGGCGCCCCCGGAGTCCGCCAGCTAGGTTAAGGGGCACCTAGCCGCCATTGCCGCGCATCTGGTCCAGCATGGGGCGCAGATTGTCCAGCTGATACCCGGCTTTGCCGGTCGCACTCAGGATGTCGTCCGTGCTCATGTGGTCGCACTGGCCCAACGCCCAGACAACCGAACACCGCGTGCCCGAGGCGCAATAGGCCAGAACAGGGCCTCTGCCGTTTTCCGCCATGTCGCGCTGCCGCTTCACGTTCTCAGGTGTCATCGTCTGGTGGGTCAGCTCCAGCACCTCATATTCCATACCTGCGGCCCGCACCGCTTCGCCGATCGCGTCGGATTGCATGGCCGGGGGAACTTCGGCATTGGGCCGGTTGCAGATCACCTTGGCAAAGCCAGCCTCGGCGATGGCCGGAACATCCTCGACCGTGATCTGCGGCGAGACAGCATAGCGGGGGGTAATCTGACGAATCTCCATGCCAATTCCTTAGGCCGCGTTTGCCGCCCTGTCCAGTTGCGCGCCCAGCGGTGGTGCCACGAACATCCCGGCCGCCATTGCAACCAGAAAGACCAGCCCGCCCAGCCCGCCATAGCTCAGCGAGGCCATTGCCGGTCCGGGGCACAGCCCGGCCAGTCCCCAGCCCATCCCGAACAGAACCGAACCCACGATCAGCCTGCGATCAACCTCGGGCTTTGCAGGGGGTGGAAAGGCTCCGCCGGTCAGGGCGTTTTGCCGTCCGGTTGTCATCCGCCATGCCACAAGCATCGGCAGAATGGCACCGGCCATCACAAAGGCCAGCGTCGGATCCCAGTTGCCAAACACATCCAGCCAGCCCTGAACTTTTGTGGTGTCTGTCATGCCTGAAATCAGCAACCCGGCGCCGAACAGCGATCCGGCGATCAATGAAATGAAAAGGCGCATCAGATCACTCCCAACACATGACGCAGCAGCACAAGGGTGACGCCCCCGGCAAGGATATAGAAAACGGTGGCCACGATGCCGCGCAGCGAGAACCGAGAGATCCCGCACACCCCGTGCCCCGAGGTGCAGCCATTGGCGATCCGTGTACCGATACCGACCAGCAGCCCGGCCAGAATGACAACACCCAGATTGCTGGTAAGATGCGTCTGAGCCTCGGGCAGGATCAACGGGCGCAGAAGAAGGGGCATTCCGACAAGCCCCGCAATAAAGGCCAGCTTTTCGGCCATGCTCCCCTTAGCGCTGCCATCGACAAGGCCGCCCAGAATGCCGCTTGCGCCCATGATCCGGCCATTGCCCAGCAGGTAAACCGCCCCGGCCAGACCGATCACCAGACCGCCGCACAGCCCCCAGATCCACTCTATATTCATGTGGGATTTCCCTTTGTGATTTGTTGTTCCCGCGTCACAGCTTGTTGACCGGCAGTTTCAGGAAAACATCGCCCTGTTCATCCGCCGGAGGCATCTGACCGGCCCGCATGTTGACCTGCAAAGACGGCAGGATCAGGCGCGGCATGGCCAGCGTGGCGTCCCGCGCGTCGCGCATCTCCACGAATTCTTCGATGCTGCGCCCCTGTCCGATATGGACGTTCAGCGCCTTTTGTTCACCTACCGTTGTCTCCCACGCGTATTCGTCGCGGCCCGGAGCCTTGTAATCATGCCCGACATAGATGCGGGTGTTGTCCGGCAGCGACAGTATCTTCTGGATCGACTGGAACAGCGTAGCCGACGATCCTCCGGGGAAATCACAACGTGCGGTACCAAAATCGGGCATGAACAGTGTGTCACCGACAAATGCGGCGTCGCCAATCACATAGGTCATGCAAGCCGGTGTATGGCCGGGGGTGTGCAGCACGTCGCCCCGCATCTGGCCGATGTGAAAGCTGTCGCCTTCCTTGAACAGCGCGTCAAACTGGCTGCCATCGCGTTGAAACTCGGTTCCTTCGTTGAAAACCTTGCCAAACGTGTCCTGCACGGTGACGATCTGGTCGCCAATCCCGATCTTTCCGCCCAGCTCCTGTTGCAGATAGGGGGCCGCCGACAGGTGGTCGGCATGGACATGGCTTTCCAGAATCCACTCGACCTTAAGGTCCTGCGCGCGCACAAAATCGATGATCTTGTCCGCCGAGGTTGTCGACGTCCGCCCCGAGGCATGGTCGAAATCCAGCACGCTGTCGATGATGGCGCAGGCCCGCCCCTGAGGTTCATGAACCACATAGGAAACCGTGAAGGTCTGCTCGTCAAAAAACGCTTTCACTTTCGGTGTCATGATCTTCTCCGTTTCGGTCTGGCATATCATATATGTTAATTGGAATGTGATGCAATATCGAACCTGAATTTGATGCCGGTCAAAGCAACCGCTGAAATCCTAGCTTAATCTTTAACCTATCCGCGTCAGATTGCCGAAACTTCGACCATGGCAGGCAATTTCCCGCACAAGGCTACGATATTATCTGCTGGTCGTAATCCCGTTACGTATATTGGGGATACTGGCGCCACTTGGGAGGATGGTTATGACACCGACTGGTCTTTATTCCGAAGCCGAGCAGCTTGAACGTAAGCTTGTGAACGCGGGTCTGGAAACGCGTTTGGCGCTTCAGCCGAGTGTGAGTAAAATTGTTGACCGGATGCGGCAGCAGGGGATGGAGGTGCCTTCGCGCCTGCGTCGTCTGGATGCGGCCTTGTGCGAAGATGCGATTGAAGCGCAGTTTGATAACTTGCCGGTGTGAACCGGATGGTCATCCAAGGGAAATCCCGAGGATGACCAGCATCAATCCAAGCACCGACAGAAACAGCGAGGCCAGGTTCCAGGGCAAGACCCCCTGAACCACCGCGCGCAGCTCGTCATCCGACAGACCGGCCTTGCGCGCCCGCATCACGCGAAGAATGCACCAGACCAGACCGGCAAGCCCGGCCACAGACAGGGCTGCACCGCCCCAGGTGATGAATTCAAACATGGTTCCCCGCATATCCTCGTGACCTGATCACGCGCTTAACGGATCGGTTGGGGTCATACAAGTGCGCCAGCCCATTGGGTGCTTGCGACCCGGGCGGCAGCACTGTATCCGGCATTCCACACCAGGGTTTCAGCCTCTGGGGCAGGCGCGTATCGAAGGTGCTCCCGTTGATCGGGCTACCGCCGTTCACCGCTGGCCGCAGGCTGTTCTCTTCTGGTTGCAGGTCCATAACCGGGAACAAAAAAGATGAGCATGTCTGAAGAAGCAGAAGCAAATTACAAGGTCACCGCGGGCGAGCTGCGCCAGTTTGTGGAACGTATCGAGCGCCTTGAGATGGAAAAGAAAGACATCGCCGACCAGATCAAAGAGGTCTACGCCGAAAGCAAGTCGCGTGGTTATGACGTAAAGGCCCTGCGCAGCATCATCTCGCTCAGAAAAAGGGACAAGGATGACATCGCCGAGCAAGAGGCCGTCATCGAAATGTACAAAGAAGCGCTGGGTATGACCTAAGCCCGACCGCCATGAAACACGCTCCGCCGCAGTCCATCCCCTGGTCTGCGTAGCGGAGAAATATCAGGGTCAGACACCCCTGTTCCGGGGCCTTCAACCGCAGCTATCATTTCATTTTGCGTGGTCGGTTTCGTCCGACGCCAAGTGATCAGAGCCGTCGCGCGATCCCGCAGGCACTGCACTTGACGCCTCCGGGCTGTATCGAACCGCCCATAAACCAAACTCGAACCACTAAAGTCTCTGACGTGCCAATGGCCAAAGGCGCCGACCCGCTTGATGAACCTGATCGGAACACCCGCATTGATTGCCGCAATGAAGGCATAGGCCGTTTCTACGGCCGGAAAACCAGCCGCCGCACCGGTCCCATCAACCTAGACGGGCCAAAACAGCCACTAAGGTCGTTTTGCAACCGAAACTGAGAAATCTGGGGAAAACTCCGCGCCAAGACTCAAATCCTCAGAAACAGACAGAATACTGCGCGTTTCCACACAGCCTCCGGACAATGCAGACGTCTTTCGACTCGGATGAATTAAATAAAAGTGGTCAAGCTGGGAACTCTACTTGATTCAGAACCATACCACTTGGCAACTAACTTCATTGAGTTGCGTGGCGCTCTTTTTCCGGCCAGAATTCATCCACAACGACATATGCGATAATTACAAAGAAGGCGGCACTAGCAACTTGTAATACTCGAGTGATGCTCTTGACGTCAGCCTCGTCTGAAAATGGTGCAACAGACCCACAATACACAATCAGAGCCGTTGTAATAGCAGAGCCGGCGGCAGCTGCGAGCGGGACTTGAGATTTTCCAAGTGCTCCGAGGGTCAGACAGAAGAAAAAACATAGCAGAACGGGCGTCAGAATAACCGGAGCTATTACGTTTATTTCATAGCATATGATGGATACTGCCGCCCCAAGAAGGTTTGCCGTCAGCATAGCTTTTGCAACGGTTTTGCCTGCGGCAGGCATAGCCGCAAGTTGCTGGCTCAGCAGAGCGACAAAAAACAGAACCAGCAATGCGGACGCTCCGGAAATAAAGAACGCCATAGCAAACGGAACTGTTACAAGCGACATCCTGACAATTCGGCGATGGGGGTCGAAGTCCGGCGACGTTGCTGCCTTCTTTTGAGCCGCCGTTTGAGGTTCAGCGGGTATCAACACGAACATCAGCGTCGATACGAAGCCTGCAAAAAGCAGGTTCAACGGTATCCAATACACGAGCACCAAAGCCAGATTCTGAGATTGCAGAACCAGGTTTGGAATCATCAAGGCCCCCATGAGGGCGATGACACCCGGCAATACTCCGGCACCAGAAACTGACCAAATGAACGACAGGATTATTCCAATGGCCACGAGGATGAGGAACACAAGAGGATATGGCGAGAAGATTGACGAGACCAGGAAGGAAATGAACATCAATCCAATTGAAAAGACAAACAACTTAGCAAATGCTGCCAAAGGCAAAGCGGCAGGCGCTTGAAGAAAAAGGGCAGTGAAAACCGCCCCGACGACGGCGAGTGGCCACCCGAGAAACAGGCCCAATGTAAATACACCGGTAACACCTAGCGCAAGCCGGGTGACAGAGCGCCGGTCCTCAGTACGCATAGGACAGAATTGATACCACGCGGATGTAGGTACGGCCCACGAGGTTCAGCAACGAGTTGTCACTAAGATACATAATCACATCGGCCTGCCCGTTCAGTTGGAAACGAAGATCATCTTCAGCACTACCAGCTTCATAGCCGGGCAAGATAATCCTGACCGGGAACCTTTCCGGCTCACGCAAAAATCCCTTTGTGCTTGGTGGGCTAGCCAATTTCCCGGGTTCATCACCGCCACTCAAAGACACAGCAGCACTGAAGCTCTCAATGACGCCCGTAACAATTTGACCGGGATGCATATCCAACACTACATCAACCGGAGACCCCACCGAAGCTCTTCCCAAGTTGTTCTCGGTAAAGTACGCCTCGATCCAAATGTCGGTTGCATCCAGAAATGTCAGAAGATCTTGGCCGGATCTCGCATACGTTCCGGGGGCTATCAGCAGATTCGAGATTATACCTGTCGCCGGAGCACGCAGTTCAGTCCATTCAAGGTTTAGTTCTGCATCCGCCAAGGCCGCCAACGCGCGCTGGATTTTCGGGTTATCAATCCCGTCAACACCAAGCCGCTGCTTCGCCTTTTCAAGATCTGCTTTTGCGTTCTCAAAGTTCGCCTCGGACTGTGCCAGTTGCCCTCGGGCATCATCGGCCTTTGAGACGGCAATCAACCCTTTCTTTTCAAGCGCAAACACACGCTCCGTCTGCAGACGCATGGTGTCGAGATCACTCTGCGCCCTTGCCAGTTTGGCTTGCGCGCCGCTTACTTCCGCTGACGACGCTCCCACTTCCTGAGTGGCTGCCTCGAGATCGGCTTCGGCTTTGTCGCGATCAATTTCGTAAGGTCTGGCATCAATCCGAACTAGAACGTCTCCTGCCGAAACGACCTGACCGTTTTCAACAAGAACCTCGGTCACCGTCCCAGTGACCTGCGGAACGATCTGGGTCGCCACGGCCTTTACTCTGGCGTTCCCGGTGAAAGGTGTCTTGCGGTCAGCGACCAGATACCAGACGAGAAAGATGAGAATGACAGCCAATGTAGACCAGATCGTTTTCCTCATTTCGCCACTCCTTCAGCGGCGTTTTCGGTGCCCGGTGAGGCGTCGATCCAGACTTTGAACAACTCATAGAAGACAGCAAACAAAACGGGGCCCATGAAAATGCCGATTAAGCCATAGGCCATCATGCCTCCTAGCACCCCGATGAGGATCACAAGCATGGGCGTATCAAGGCCTTTTGAGATAAATACGGGCCGCAGGAAGCTGTCCATAATTGTTACGGGAATCGCCAGTATGGTGAAGATCAAAGCTGCACCTCCGGACATGGAACTCCATGCGTAGATGATAACAGGCAAAAGAACCAAGCCGGGTCCAATCTGGATGATCGAGAGGATCAGGCAGATGAACGCCAGCGTGGCGGCCGAGCCAATCCCGAACAGCACCAACAATACCCAAACGACCACCGCTTGAATCGCTGCAACGCCGATTACACCCTTTGTTACATTACGGATCGTTGCCCCCGCCAATGTTACGAATTCACCGCCACGCGGCGCAAATACACGGTTTGCAAAGTGCTGAAGGCCCTGAACCAGATTCGGCCCTGGGCTAAACAAAGCCCCCATTATCAATACCGACAATGCAAGGCCGAGAAGTCCAATTCCGATCCCCAGCACCTTTCCAAATAAGGATTTAGTGATCTCAAGAATCTGGGCGCCGTATTTTGCAAGCGCACCGTCCAGATTCCGTTCGAACATTCCCCAGACATCGGCAATTTTTCCTCCGACTAGCGGTAGTTCCTTGATACCTTCGGGCGCTGGGGGGATTTTCAATTCACCCCTGTCTGCTTGTTCCGCGAATTCAGACCCAAGTTCTGCGGCACCAGACACCGCAGTTGCGACTGGCCCGAGGGTCAGAACAAGACCCATCAAAACCAAGATCGTCGCTGTAAGCTTCTTTCGGCCTCCTAACTTGGACTGCATCCAATTAAATACCGGGTAAAGCGCCACACAGAGGATCGTTGCCCAGATAACTACGCTTGCAAGCGGGGCCACCATGACCAGAGCGCTGTAAAGGAATAGTCCGAGAAAGAGCAATCGTATCGCCAGATCGACAATCTTCGCGTCCTGGGTCTTTTCCATTCCATCCCTCCACTAGCTGTTTTCTGAACATTACACTCAAAAAGCAAAATATGTATATATGTTTTAGTTTTATGCGTCCGCCTATCAGCTTGAAGACACAAGTTAATCTGGGGCGCGGCCTGAGGTGCCTAGTCAAACTAATACCTGCGCATGAACTCAGTTTGGCTGAATTGGGTATAATCTATTTATCCGTTTTTTCGTCGTCTTGAGACAAGATCGTATCTGCCACCGTGGTAGCTGCTGTCACGAAGACACCGAGGCCCACGATGATGTATACCATTGTGAAGATTTTTCCTGCCGCAGTTTCAGGGGAGAAGTCACCAAACCCCACGGTCGAAATTGTCACTACAGAAAAGTAGATTGAGTCGAGCCAACTCCAACCTTCGACAAAGTGGTAGAAGACCGAGGCCCAAAAAATCATTCCAATTGTGAAGGCAAGGATGCCCTTAACTCTACCGTCCTTGAAAGCGACGCCTATCCCTCGTGTTATTCTGGTTAGTGAATTCATCTTGTCCTCGTTGATTGAAGAATTCACATATAGCAGTAATTACATGAATGTGGGGAATAGAAGGAATCTGATTGCCTGTAGTTTGGAAGATGTGTCCAGCAGCCATAGTCAAAGCTCATGCAACGTGTCCGTTTCTGGCTTTTGAAATCCACTTCAAACCAGCTGTTCAGAAACTGGGTGTGCCGGGTTTTGTTGCACAATTGCGCTTAGGGATTCACTCCATGAATCCAAGTTGATAGCTGGAGAGTATGAGCAGTTGGTCCCCTACGAAGTACAAGACCAAGAACTGACCGTCGTACAACACGGCGTTGAAGCAGCGCGGTTCACTATCGATCTGGTTTGAACCTGAGATGGCATGGTATGCGCCAGCGACGGGCAAGTGCGGTCGTCAGCCAGATTTCAGCGATGCAGCGATCCAGGTTTGTCTGATGCTGAAGGTGCTGTTCGGCATGCCTCTTCGCCAGACGACAGGGTTCGTTGAAAGCCTGTTGCGCCCAGCAGGGCTTGACCGGAAAGTTCCGGACTTCTTACCCTCTGTCGTCACCAGAAGACGTTGAACGTCTCTATCCCATACCGCGGTGGAACTGGGCCGTTGCACCTGTTGATCGACGCGACCGGGATCAAAGCTGAGGGCGAAGGTGAGTGGAACGCCCGCAAACATGGCGGCAGTAAAAAAGCGCCTGTGGCGTAAGCTTCATCTCGGAATAGATGAAGAAACACTGGAGATCCGCGCGGTTGATGTCACGACAAGCAACATCGGCGATACCCCAAGCCGCGCAGAGACAAAGATGAACTGCGTCAAACTCCTTGGCCAAGGCATCATGGCCCGAGACTTCGATCGGCAGGTTGCCGAGTTCTAGGTCCGGATTGCGGTGCTCAACCGCTGCACAGCTCTTGGCATAACCAACACTGAGCCCGTAGCATAAATCCGTCCGGGGAAAGGGGAAGTGTGCTCACCCCCTGATTTGTGCAACAGGCCGGTGTGCCGCACAAACAGAGCGTTGGTCATTTACCCGTTTCTTAGACGTTCGACCAAATCGGCGAGAGTGCCAGCTATACGGTCAAGGTCATTTACAGTTCAGAATAGTAGCCGACCATATATTTCATTAATTTATTGATCAAATGGTCTAGGTTGCCCACGGGATGAAACGGAATATTAGGAGAAAGCCTTGCGATACGTTGCGAAAGGTATGTTGATTTGTTGCGCTGTCGCGTTTGTCGCTGTGTTGGCAGCTTGGCTTTTCCTGTCTTCTGCGTTGTTTTCCTCTGTCAGAAAAACTTTCGTTGAAAATCTGATCTCTAAGAAACTTGGTCAAGAGGTTAGAATTGAAGATGAAGTGCGTCTGGGTCTTGGTCGGCAATTGCAGGTATCAGCGGCGGGGCTGGTATTGCCTGGACCTCCGAATGCTGATGTGAACTTGGCAGCAATCGATGAAATTGAGTTTGAAGTTTCCGCGCGCGACCTCTGGAACAGTAAGCTTTCGCTGAGTGACCTTTCTCTCTTGGGGGTTCACCTGAACCTGATCACAGACAAAGCAGGCGTCGGAAACTGGCAGTCCATTTCCCAAGCGGACGTTAATGCCGGGAAACCTGCAAAATCTCCGAAACTGCCAGTAGCTGGAATTCTATCGGACCACAAAATTGACCTGACTAATGTTGCCGTTCTTTACCGGAACGATCTAAACGGGCTTGAGTTGAATCTGCAGCTGCCTGAGTTGCTTTTGAAGCGTGATACGGAAACCGACGTTGCGACCGCAGTTGGGACTGGTTCGCTAAACGGAGAGAGTTTTGATCTGAACGGGACATTTCCCGCGGAAGACCCGTTTCAGGTTGCAGTGAACTTCGAACAGATCTCGATTGCCGCTCAGGAAGTCCCTCAAGAGAACGGGTTACAAGTGAAAACGACCTTAGATGTTGCCGAACTTGGCCAGTTTCTCGATATCCTGAAGCTAAACCGCGTTTTGGAAGGTACTGGGAATATTGGTGCAACGTTCAAATCAGTTGACGGCGTAGCACGAATTGACGACCTATCTGTATCGGCTGAATTGGAAGGCGGACAAAGCCTTTCGCTGACGGGGCAGGTCGGAGAATTGGGAAACCCGGAAGACGTATCGCTGACAACCCGCATTAGGTTGTACCCTGAAGATGCTGAACCAGCCCCTGCCGCATCGCGATATGATCTTAAACTTATCGCGGTCGACATGGTTATTGACAGCGTGCCCGGGCAGGTTCCGCAGCGACAAATGGTTATTGAGACCAACGGCTTCACGTTGGACACGTCTGGCGAAGGCCCGCCCCCGATGGAGTTCTCCGAGCTCTCTAGAACACCCGAAGGCGCCTTAAGGGTCGGGAGCATCAACCTGAGAATTGGGGAACCCGCCAATCCGTTTATCATTTTGAAAGGTTCGGTCGATGACGCGCTTCAGGTGCAAGGAATATCAGCCGAAGGCCTAATGGATATTCATGCAAGCAGTTTGATCTCACCAGAACTCCTAGGACCGGACGACCAACTCGGCAGGTTTTCCGGCGGCTTCCATTTGAACGGTGACATCAATCAGCTTTCGCTGACGAATTTGGATGCAAAGACAAGCGAAACGGAAGTCTGGAACCTCGAGGTGCATGGCACTGTTAAAAATGTACTTAAATTCGAGGACCTGGATTTGGCCATTGATGTCGCAGTCCCATCCGGAGCGGACCTATTGGAGGCTCTATCGCTTGAACGCGTGGAAACTGGGCAGGCTCGCCTTGAAATAGACATCGCTAGTGAAGGCACTGATTGGAACGCGAGTGCCAACGTCGAGGTTGCCGACTCGGTCTTGCAAATTGTGGCCGATCTTGATGATGCGACAAGTGACCCTGTACTGCAGGGTTCCATAGAGAGTGACCTGATAAAGGTAGATCAGATCCGAACCATCGTTCAGGCTGCTGCACAGTTGAGGAAAATAGGCGGTCCAGAGCCGGAAGAGAAAGAAACTAAGCAAGAAGACGAGCGCGACCAAGGTGCGCTAAGAGATGTAACGCTTAAACCTATCGGGCGTTCAATTCTCTTGTCCGGTATGGATATGGATGTCGACATCGACCTTCGGCACATAGAGGGTGCCAAGGGCATCAGCAGTTTGCAGAGCGAACTGACGCTCAACAAAAACGAGCTGAAGGCTGGGCCTTTGAAGTTTGAATACGGGGGCGCAAGTTTTGACGTCAGCGGGCAAATGGATCTATCAAACGACGCGCACCTGCTCACGTTGACCGGCAAAGCGGGTGGCTGGCAGTTGGAGGATATTCTTCACAATCTGAACTTCAAGAAAGGCGCGAGCGGTAAGATCTATACAGACTTTTCGGTGACAGGGGGAACCGATTCACCTAAGCATTTTACTAACACTATGAGCGGCAACGCCACAGTGTCACTGCGTGATGGCTCGATCGAAACCCAGCTTTTAGATCTGGCAGGGTTAGGGCTGCTACCTTGGGTGTTTACCAAGGAAAAACAGAAGGTAGCTCCAATTGTATGTCTGCGAGCGCCGATTAGTATTTCCAATGGGAACCTCTCGACGAAACAAACCACGTTGGAAACAGATCACGTCCAGGTTGTCGTCTTTGGTGCTGTTGATTTGGCGGGCAAGGCCTTGGACCTAAATCTACAACCCCGCAAAATCGGAGAGCCTCTTTCGAGAAGTCCGTGGCCAGTGACTTTAAAGGGCCCGCTGGCTAAGCCGAAGGTTAAGGTCAAAGACGGACCAAAAAGACTGAAACGATCGGATGGTGCGGACAAAATGCCGACAAAAAGAAAGCTATGCGTTCCGGATATCTTGCAATTGCAGTAGCGGCGGGGGCCGACAGAGAAAGAACAAATCTAGGGTTTAAGAAGCAGACAATTCTTCCGAAAAACCGCACGTTCTTTATCACTTTAACCAATGCCGAAAGCAACGATTCCGCATTCTGCGTCTGGCTGAACTTTGACCCAAACAGCTCAATTGATGTCTCGGGGCAAAGTTATGCGTTCCAGGTTGCCATGTCCCTACGGTCAGGACTCACAACAAAAAGATGACGGTCGCGGCAAGGCATATGGCGGACAGGAACAAGTCACCGCACCTGTCATAGCGCGTCGCGATACGGCGCCAGTCTTTCAATCTGGCAAACAGATTCTCGATGCGATGGCGCTGACGATATAGCTTGGCGTCATGTTCAGCCGGATTTCTTCGACCACGTCGCGCCAGTATGCAGGCCTCGGTGCCGCGTTCGGCAAGCGCCTCACGGAACCAGTCTGCATCATACCCTTTGTCTGCCAAGAGTGATTTGGCTCGTGGAAGGCTGCCCAGCAACACCATAGCACCCTTTGCATCGCTCATCTGGCCGGATGAGAGGAAGAACGTCAGTGGCCTTCCACGTCTGTCGCAGACCGTGTGCAGTTTGCTGTTCAAACCGCCCTTTGTGCGACCGATGGCACGCGTTCGAGCCCCCCCTTTTGAGAGGCTTGACGCTGTTCGGTGTGCCTTTAGGTGAGTGCTGTCGATCATGATGGTTTCACCATCCTGTCCTGGCTGAGCCAGTTCCCTAAAGATACGGGCAAAGATACCCATGCGGGACCATCTCACAAAACGATTGTAGAGCGTCTTGTGCGACCCATAATCCGCCGGAGCGTCTCGCCACCGAAGGCCGTTTCGAATGACATGGATGATACCGCTAAGCACCATTCGGTCGTCGGATCGTCCACCCCCGCGAGGTTTCGGGAAAAGGTGTTTGATGCGGTTCACGTGGTCTGACTTATGCCAAAACAGATGCGACATGTGCATTCCTCCCGTCGCCCTTGAATCACGGGCTTACGCCGGTTGGAACCGCCATATCTAACGTCAAGAATGCCGACTTTTCCGCCGTCTGACGGAAGGGGCAACCGTTAGCAAAACACAGCGCCAATTTCCAAAGCCCGCGTTCGGTTGGAGCTCATTTAACGGAGAGTAGAGCGCTAATCCCCTGCTCGATGCGTCCTGCGACAGGCTCCGCAAGCGGGATCGAACGCAGGAAATATTCTGGGTCGACCCCGGCCTCGAAGAATGCCGCCAGAGCCTTTTTCCCCATATCTATTCGCCCGGCCATTGCATGCATGGCGGCAATCAGCATCCAGTCGTACAGATTGTCACGGCCATCCACCTCGCTGATCATATCCGAGGCCACCTCGTATTCGCCCCGCATGAAGGGATCGAGCGCACAAGGGATGTTGATCCAGATTGGCAGTAGCGGGTTGTGTTCTCTTGCGCCTTCGATCATGGCTGTCGCTTCTCGCGTGTCCCCGATTGCGGCGAGCCAACCTCCCACCATCGCAGTCAACAACGTGGCATTCGGGTTCGCCTCGATAGCGCGCTCTATCAGGTTTGCGTACCGGGTGTTCTCACCGTGGAATCGCGCGAAACTCGCAGCGGCGTAGAGAGCTTCCTGACAGTTAGGTGCCAACGCGATGGCCGTTTCTGCATGGCTCCTTCCATCGGAGACAACATCTTCCGCAGACCGGGCGCCCAAAGCTGCTTCCTCGATTAGTGCAATGGCCTTGAGCGCGTGGGCCAACCCGCTCGAAGGATTGTCGCGTAGCGCGGTGTCGATGAGGTCACTGAACTCTTCGAGACTGGATCGGCGTGAAGTCCGCATGTGTGCGTGAAACGCCAGAAGGGCCTCAAAGACACCTGCATCTTCCGCACGCCTCCCGGAGTATTGCGCATTGAGATCTTCGGCGACTGCGCCGTAGGCGTCCGCCATACGGGTCGCGCATTGCCGCGCAATTTGTTCCTGCACATCGAAGGGATCTTCTGAATCGCCGGAAACGCGAAACCTGTCGGACCAGACTAAAGCTTTTCCAGGGTTTCGGTCGAGTTGAACTGACACACGCAGGCTCCCACCAGCCTCCCGGACATTGCCTCTCAAGATGTAGTCTGAGCTCTCTATAAGTTCTTGTTGCCCTACCTCCCGCGTTGAGTGGTCGGTGTGCCAACCTGACAACACTTTGATCTGGCCAAAGCGGGCGAGCTCGAGCGCGATCTCCTCAGGCAACCCTTCTCGGAAAATCAGGGCTTTTTCGGAGTCCGCACCTTCAAACTGCAAGATTGCGAGTGTTGGTAGTCCACGAGGGATTCTTTTTTGGATTTTGCTTTCCTCTACCGCGCGCCGCACGAACTGCGGGCGATACCTGCCCTTCGGAACAGTGATTATGATCTCGTCGGCGACACCAGCCGTCAGGTAGTAGTGTTCAATTGCCTTGCGCAGCTTGATCGCTTCGATTCGGACAATGGAGTCATTGTTTGAGTCGAAATCGGCGCCGCGTCCGAAGATATCCATCGCAAGAGCAGTGCCCTTCAGGTATTCGCCCCGACCCTCAAGTTCTTCGGTAACAATGTGGGCGAGGAATTTCTGTATCCTTGGGCCAGCCGTAAAGTCAGGCGATGCCAGGATTTGCTCAAGTTGTTGGGCTATCTCTTCGTTGCTCGGTTGGTCTCTCATGGTCAGCCTCTGTAGCTTCAACCCCTAAACTCTAAGCCGCAAGCCCGCGCTTGCAACCTGTTTGCAAAATTGCTCCCCATCGGGTGGATCGGTTGGCGTTCGGCTCTGATCGCCCAACTGTTGTTAACAGTTGTCGACGTCCCGCTTCATCACACCGTTGGCTAAGTCCCAATCATCGAAAACGCGGACAGATCCGCAAAAGCCGAAGGGAAACAGAAAGATGAAAGCCTCCAACACCAAGAACCGCTCCTTGACCTCCACCGCCATCACCGCCATCCTGGCTGCCACTGTGACCACCACTGCCGTCACAGCCAATGCTTGTTCGCGCTTCGTTGCCGACACGGACTATGGCACAATCGTGACCCGTTCGCTGGACTGGGGCGGCAGCCGTCTGGGCGCCTATGCCCGTGTCCACCCGGAGGGCGAAGCCCGCGTTTCCTCTGATGTTGCCGAATACGCCAACGTAAAGGAATGGACCGTCAAGTATCACACGGTTGCCATGGAAGAGCACGAGACATTCCACGGTGTCACCGCCGAGGCAATCAACGACCAGGGCCTGAGCGCCATGGGCCTTTACATGAACGACTCCAAACCGTTCGTTACCGAGCACAAGGATAGCGGTGCGCCAGCGGTCAACATGGCAGACCTGACGACATTCATCGCCGAGAACTACGCCACCGTGGCCGAGGTCGTCGCCGGACACGAGGCCGGAGATTTCCAGATCGCCTGGGGAGCAAAGATGCGCGGCAGCGACAGCTACCACGGCGTGCACTTCTCGGCGGTCGACAAAAGCGGCCATATCGCACTCTTCCAGCTCAACGAAGGTGGCTTGGAGGTCGTCTACACCGGCGATACCGACAGCGATCTGCGGGTCATGGTCAACAGCCCGCTCCAGCAGGACCAGCGCGAGTACGCCGCCCAATTTGATCTTGCAAACAATCCGTCGGGGCAAGGCATCCCTGCCGACATCGGGTCGGCCAACCGCAATGTCCGGATGCTCTGGACGTCAATGAACCAGGATTACAGCGATCTGAACTACGCCGAAACGCTGGGCCGCATCCAGCAGGCCTTCGATTACTCGGTGACCGTGCCCTTGAACATCCAGGACCCGCAGGACAACGGCGCAGGCGATGACTACCCCACCTGGGTAAGCTTCCAGTACAACTTGGACAATGGGGATATTCGCACCCGCGCCATGGATACGGCTCAGACGATCACTTTCAACATTGAGGACACGAAGGCCTTCGACGGTCCTGTCTGCGCCGACCTCATCCAGCAGGCCAATGATGGCAATGGCGACGTAAAATGGGGGACCTGCAACGCGAACTCCTGAAACTTAGACCGACCCCTCCAAGTATCACATGACAACCGCCGCTCCGGAAATCCGGGGCGGCGGAACATTGCGAGCCTAAATCCCCTGAACCAAGGCAGACCTCCGCCCGAATTGAATAGTTGCAGCTCCTCGCAGCCAGCAGATCACTTTATACGAGCAAGATTTGTAGGTCCTGAGCCTAAGACACGACCATTAATACCAACCCTGGCGCTGTCACCACTTACACTGAATTGATCTAGCCAGAGGGCCTTTCACCCAACTTGTTATATACACCGAAATCAATAACGATGACGGCATAAGTGGTTCTTTTGATCCGAAAGCCCTGTTTCAATCAAACCAATCCAACAACCGCAGTAATGCATTTGTGTAGTTTCGTAGATGAACCAGATGAATTGCTATGACCTCACGCTTATTCCAATCCACGTCAGACAACTTGGAGTAGCCGCCGATAAAGCTTGGATAGGTGTTCGCGGGCGAAGGTTTGCACCAGTGGCTTTTTCGGTAGCTTCTTCAAACTTCGCTCAAAATCCCGCAATCCGTTCAATCACCCAAAAGGCGGCTAGACTACCAATGCAGTAACTTGTCACGTGTTCAAGCTGGACCGCTCGCTCTTTTACTGCCGGATAGAGAAGCCGGGCCGCGAACCCAATGGTCAGTACCACAACGATAAACAGGATCTGACCAAGCTCTACCCCGACGTTGAAAGCAAACAGGGCCAGTGGAATGTCCCCTTCAGGCAAGCCGATCTCTCTCAGTGCCCCGGCGAACCCCAGACCATGTATCAAGCCGAATGCGAAAGCGACGATCCAGGGGAAACGCACGGCCAACGGGTCACGGTTCTCCGGTGAAAGCGATAGCTCATGGGCGAGGAACACGATTGAAAGCGCAATCACGGCCTCGACAGGTGGAGGAGGGAGGTTCAGCCAGCCGAGAGTGGCCGAAGCCAACGTGATGCTGTGCGCAACGGTGAACGCCGTGATCGCCCAGAACAACCGACTGCGATCGCGTATCAGCAGCACAAGTGCGAAGACAAAAAGCAGGTGATCAAGGCCTTCGAGGATGTGTGTCACTCCGAGCGCGACATAGCTCGAAAGGATGTCGAGAACCCCAGGATCCTCAGGTACAGTGAATGCGGTTTCGGTCCATGTCAGGCGACGCACCTGCGTCTGTCCCGGTTCCAATTCGTACCGCACTAAGGTTTCCGTTCTGGTCTGCTCCAGCCCGACGATCTCGATCACACCGCCCTCAAGGCCTCCTGGACAGGTGGTTACCCATGCGGTTGTCCAGGCACGTCCATCAAAGGACGGTGACGGAGGCGGCTCATGTGAACAGTTCCCTGGCAGGCGAGCCTCTATGGGCATCATTCGACCGTTCACGTCAGGTGCGCGCCAGGTCACGCGCCAGCGCTCTTGCCCCATGGACGCGAGATCGAGATACCCTGGATCAAGCGCGTGGGCCGGCGCGTATCCCGGCAGACAGATGGCGGAAATGGCGAGCAGAAGTAACAGCAGCCGTTTCATCTGTTCAACACCTCTTCGGCGTTGGGCAAGATAATGGTGTAGCGGTCCAGCAGCGCTTGACCGAAGCTTTCGCGCATCTTCTTTGTCTCAGCGGCGAGCCATTCGGCCTTTACGCGGTCGCGGATTTCGGACAGCGGTGGCAGCACGGCGTCCATTCTCTCGATTACCCGCACGAGATGCAGGCCATAGCCGCTCTCGACCGGACCCTGCCATTTTCCGACCGGCAGGTCCGCCAGCGCCTCGTGGAACCCCTCTCCAAATGTGCGGTCGATCACCGGCGAAGGCGTTATCGGAAAGGACTGTGGCAGTAGAGTAGCCGGTCCCAGCGTCGCCGGGTCGGCACCGTTCTCCAGCAGCGCCAGAAGTTCTAAGGTATCCCGATCTCCGGGCACAACGATCTGTTCCAGAGCCATTCGAGCGGTTTGCGTGAACCGTTCCGGGTTTTGGTCCAGATACGTCTGAAGCATGGCCTCATCTGGTTCCACCATCGCGGCGCCGGATTCTGCGAGGAACTTCATCTTCTGGTTCAATCGCTGGCGTATGACCACGTCGCCTTGATCAAGTCCGAGGATCAGCGCCTCGCGGACATAGGCCTCTTCCAGCGCCCACGATTGCATCAAGTTCTCCAACTCCCGGATCGTGGGGGGGCGGTTCCAGGTGGCAATGAAGTTCTGCACCAGTCGGTTTGCCTCGCTCTCGGTCAAGCTGATCATATCGGGGCTGAGCGCAACTGGCTCATCCTCGATCGCCGCGTATGCGGCAAAGATCAGGGCACCAAGCGCGAAGAAATGGACAAGCGGGGAAAGAAGAAGCGTGTGCATGCGTATCATCAGGCCTTCGGGTATCAGTCGCCACAAGGGGGTAAGCTCTACGGTCGGCGATGTGATTGCAAGCTATTACACAAAACCCAAGTAATCTTGAGGCAATTACAATCGCCAACCTCGCGACGCTTGCCGCCGGATTCCATGCATTCGACGATGATCAAGGGTATCGTGGCACGGAAGCTTTGGCACCAAACGGGCGCCCTTAATCAGACCAGATTTCCAACGCCAAATCTCTATACCAAGCACGACGTCCGTTTGATCTCGGTCATGGGGACTGTTCGACCAAACCGCTAAAATATGGTTTTATGCTAAAACAGAAGCGTTGGGAGGAGAAGACATGGAACAGCAGAGACACGCCGCCGTAAAAAACGCGATTGCCTTGCTCGCAACGACTGTCCTCACTACGGCAATGCCAGCCCATGCGCAGGAATGGACCCCAACTTCGGAACAGCTCGCCGATACCTATCCAGCGCCGGCCTATTCACCCTATGCTGGTCGAACTTTCCCGGAACGGCCACTTTGGGGAGAGACGCATCTTCATACGGGACAATCTATGGACGCCGGAGGTTTCGGTGCGCGCCTTGACCATGAGGATGCTTATCGTTTTGCGCGCGGAGAAGAGATCATCGCGTCCTCTGGCCAGCCTGTTCGCCTGTCGCGCCCATTAGACTGGCTGGTTATTGCAGATCACTCGGATGGTATGGGCATGATCTTCGACGCTCTTGCAGGCAATCCGTCGGTAACGCGCTATGAACAGGGCAAACGTTGGTCCGACGGGTTCCGCGCGGGCGGACAGACAGCAGTGGATACAGCGCTTGACCTGATCGGAAGCGTTTCTCAGGGCGCCATCGAAGAGGAAATGTTCAACAATTACATGCCCGGCTCGCGAAGGTTCGCAACGATTTGGTCGGACAACCTCAAGACCGCCGAGCGCTTCTACGAGCCCGGCATCTTTACCCCAATGCTCGGGTTCGAATGGACTTCGCTCGTCGCGGGCAACAACATGCACCGCAACGTGATTTTCCGCGATGGGCCGGACCGCGTTGGGCAAGTTGTTCCCATGGTGATGACGCCGCCCTGGGGCAGTCCCGATCCCATGGATCTCTATGCCTATCTCGAGGCCTACGAGGAGAAGACCAACGGCGCGGTGCTGGCACTTGCACATAACGGCAACCTGTCCAACGGCGTAATGTTTCCGATCGACATCCGGTTCGACGGCTCGCCTGTGACTCAAGAGTACGTTGAAGCCCGGGCCAAATGGGAACCGCTCTATGAGATCACTCAGATCAAGGGCGACGGCGAGGCACACCCGTTTCTCAGCCCGAATGACGAGTTTGCCGACTATTACAATTGGGATGTCGGCAACCTCGATCTATCCGAAGCCAAGACCGAGGATATGCTGGCGCGAGAATATGCCCGCGAAGCGCTGAAGAGCGGGCTGGCGCTGGAAGCTGAGTTCGGGACAAATCCTTACAAGTTTGGGTTCAGCGGCGCGACAGACAGTCATACCGGTCTTGTGACCGCCGAAGAAGAGAATTTCTTTGGCAAGCACACCGGGTACGAGCCGTCCGCAGAGCGGATGCAGCATCCTTTCATGAAGAATGAAAACGGTGAGCTGTTCGCTTGGCAGATGGTCGCTGCCGGTCTCACGGCGGTCTGGGCCGAGGAGAATACCCGCGAAAGCATCTTCGACGCCATGGCGCGCAAGGAAGTCTACGCCACGACCGGCCCTAGAATATCGGTTCGTTTCTTCGGTGGCTGGGACTTTGACGAGGCCGATATCGCATCTCGTATTCCGTCAACCGTAGGGTATTCGAAAGGCGTGCCAATGGGCGCTGACCTGTCCGCTGCACCCGATGGTGCCGAGGCGCCAACATTCATGGTGGCCGCGCTAAGGGATCCGATTGGCGCCAACCTCGACCGCATCCAGGTCGTGAAGGGCTGGCTCAATGAGGACGGCACGACCAGCGAAGCCATCTATGACGTCGCCTGGTCCGACGGGCGCGTCCCCGGCTCGGATGGCATGCTGCCCGCGGTAGGCGATACGGTGAATGTGGCGACGGCAAGCTGGGCTAACTCGATTGGCGCATCCGAACTCGCGACTGTCTGGACCGACCCGGATTTCGATCCGGCACGCCCGGCCTTCTACTACGCCCGGGTATTGGAGATCCCCACACCGCCTTGGTATGTCTACGATGCCTATCGCTACGGGATCGAGATTCCTGAAGGCGCACCAATGTCGCAGCAGGAGCGCGCCTATACCTCGCCGATCTGGTACACGCCGGCAGGCTGACGGATGGCGGAATTTGGGATGACAGTAACCCTCGACAGCCCCTTTGATGGCGCTGCTGTGCTACCGGAAGTGTCGCAAGGCTTCGAGAAAACCAATATCGTATACCACAGTTGGTACTCGCGCCGATTTTTCGGATAGCAAACAACCAAATTGAGAATGGTATTTCCATAAGGTGGGCCAAGGAGTAAGCCGAAAATATACTCAAAAGCGTAATATATTGATAACTACGTGAATTTTTAAGGGATATGGTGCTGCTGGAGAGAATTGAACTCTCGACCTCTCCCTTACCAAGGGAGTGCTCTACCTCTGAGCTACAGCAGCGCTGTGGGCGGGTGATTAGACTCAAACGAAACGCGGCGCAAGGGTGTCTGGACGGTTTTTTTCGCCTCCTGTAGAGAAAGATCATGACGGAAAAAAATTCACCCAAAAAACAAGGTAAACCCGGCGATGCGCGCGAGGCGCGGCTGAAGGCGGCGCTTAAGGCCAACATGGCGCGTCGCAAGGCGCAGGCCAAGGCGCGCGCGACCGCGGGGGACAAGCCTGACAAGGACAAGGGATAAGAGCAGATGGATTCGATTTTGGTAACGGGCAATGGCCCGCTGAACGGTCAGATACCGATTGCGGGGGCCAAGAATGCGTGCCTGACGCTGATGCCCGCAACATTGCTAAGCGAAGAACCGCTGACGCTGACCAATGCGCCGCGGCTGAGCGACATCAAGACCATGACCGCGCTGCTGCAATCGCTGGGGGCCGAGGTGTCGTCGCTGCAGGACGGTCAGGTGATTGCAATGTCCAGTCACAGCCTGACCAGTCAGACCGCCGATTATGACATCGTGCGCAAGATGCGTGCGTCCAACCTTGTGCTGGGTCCCTTGCTGGCGCGGTTCGGGCAGGCGGTCGTGTCACTGCCGGGCGGTTGTGCGATCGGCGCCCGTCCGATGGACCTGCATGTCGAAGGGCTCGAGGCGCTGGGCGCCGAGATCGAGCTGAAGGACGGCTATCTGCACGCCAAGGCTCCGGGTGGTCTGAAAGGGGCCGTGCATCAGATGCGCTTTGCCTCTGTCGGAGCAACAGAAAACATCGTCATGGCCGCCACGCTGGCCAAGGGCACCACGGTGCTCAAGAACGCCGCGCGCGAACCCGAGATCGTCGATCTGGTTGAATGCCTGCGCAAGATGGGTGCCCAGATCTCTGGTGAAGGCAGCTCGACCATCGAAATTCAGGGCGTCGACCGGCTGCACGGGGCCACACATCAGGTTGTCACCGACCGGATCGAGTTGGGCACTTATATGCTGGCCCCGGCGATTTGTGGCGGCGAGGTGGAACTGCTGGGCGGGCGCATGTCACTGGTCGAATCCTTTGCGGCCAAACTGGATGCGGCAGGCGTCAGCGTTTCAGAAACCGAAGGCGGTCTGAAAGTGGCGCGCAAAAACGGGCGCGTGCGCGCGGTGGATGTGGTGACCGAACCTTTCCCCGGCTTCCCGACCGACCTGCAAGCGCAGATGATGGCGCTGATGTGCACGGCTGAGGGCACCTCGGTTCTCGAAGAACGCATTTTCGAAAACCGCTTCATGCACGCCCCCGAACTGGTGCGCATGGGCGCGCATATCGAGGTGCATGGCGGCACCGCCACGGTCGCCGGTGTTGAACGCCTGAAAGGGGCGCCGGTGATGGCGACGGATCTGCGGGCTTCGGTCTCGCTGATCCTTGCCGGATTGGCGGCAGAAGGCGAAACAACGGTCAGCCGGGTCTATCATCTGGACCGCGGATATGAACATGTGGTGCGCAAGCTGGAAGGCGTAGGTGCAAAGATTGAACGGATCAAGGGTCAATGACAGACGCAAGTTTTGAAGACGGGCGCGAGGCGCCGCTAAATCTTGGGGCCGAGGATGCAGATGACCTTCAGGTAATCTCGACCCTCGCGCAGGATGCCGTGTTTCCTGTGACCGAGATGAAGTGGCAACCGGCGCAGCGCCGCTTTGGCCTGCTGCTGAACCGCTTCCGCTGGGAAGACAAGGATGCCGCCGCCCGCCGCGACCGCCCGTTTGAACGGGTGCAGTCGGTGCTGGTCTTCGGTTCGGTTCTCTCGGTGTCCAGTCAGGGCATTGATCGCGGTGACACCGACATGGTCATGTCGCTGATGTCAGTTGTTTTCGAACCCGGCGAGGATGGCGCGGGCCATGTCCTGCTGACGCTGGCCGGTGACGGCGCGATCCGCCTGACGGTCGAGGCGCTGGATGCCACCCTCAAGGACGTCACGCGCCCCTATCAGGCCCCATCCCGTCAGGCCCCGCATCACCCCGAATAGATGCAGAACAAGCGCGGGATTTCTCAGGCGTTTTCAAAGGTGCCCGAAGGGATCTCCCTGCGTCCGGCCACCGTGTTCGACGTGTTCGACCTCAGCCGGGTTCTGATCCGCTCGATCACGCAGCTTTGCGCGGCCGATCACAAGAATGACCCGGACCATCAAAGGCGGTGGACCGATAACAAGGACCCGGCCACCATACGGGGCTGGTTCAGGCCCGGATCGCAGATCTGGCTGGCCGAACACCGGGGGCAGGTGGCCGCCGTCGGGGGGCTGTTGGAAACTGGGACGGTCACTTTGCTCTATGTCGATCCGGATCATACGAGGCAGGGCGTGGGGCGCGCGCTGCTCAACCGGCTGGAACGGCAACTGGCTGTGTGCGGCTGTGCCGAGGCGCATCTGGATGCCACCCAAACGGCGCACGCGTTCTATCTGAAACAGGAATGGCAACCGGCAGGCCGGCCCGGTGACTGGCACGGCATTCCGCAATACCCGATGCGCAAATCGCTGCACTTTGGGGACTGAGGGTTGAGGCCGCGCGCTCCGGGCGATATGTCCCAATGCGCAACGCCCGGAGTGCCAGATCATGCCCGTCTTCCTTGATACCACATCGCCCGAATTCGAACCCGCCTTCCGGACCCTGCTCTTGGCCAAGCGCGAGGACAGCCCGGATGTGGATGCGGTCGTGGCGCAGATCATCGACGATGTGCGCAACCGGGGCGATGCGGCGGTGATCGAACTGACAGCCAAATTCGACCGGCTGACGCTGACACCCGAAACACTGGCCTTCAGCGCACAGGATATCGCGGATGCGGTGGCGCAGGTCTCGGACGAAGATCGCACGGCGCTGGAACTGGCCGCTTCCCGCATCCGGGCCTACCACGAAAGGCAGATGCCCGAGGATCAGGAATGGACGGATGCGACGGGCGCAACACTCGGCTGGCGCTGGTCTGCTGTTTCGGCCGCAGGGCTTTACGTGCCGGGTGGGTTGGCCTCGTACCCGTCATCGGTGCTGATGAACGCGATCCCTGCCAAGGTGGCCGGTGTGGAACGGCTGGCCATCGTGGTGCCCACCCCGGACGGACAGGTGAACCCGCTGGTGCTGCTGGCAGCGCAGCTGTCGGGTGTGGACGAGGTCTATCGCATCGGTGGCGCGCAGGCCGTGGCGGCGCTGGCCTATGGTACCGACACCATCGCGCCGGTCGACAAGATCACCGGGCCGGGCAACGCCTTTGTCGCCGCCGCCAAGCGGCGCGTCTTTGGCAAGGTCGGCATCGACATGATCGCGGGCCCCTCGGAAATTCTGGTCATCGCCGACAAGGACAATGACCCCGACTGGATCGCGCTGGACCTGCTCAGCCAGGCCGAGCATGACGAAAGCGCGCAGTCGATCCTGATCACCGACGATGCCGCATTCGGCCAATCTGTCGCGCAGGCGGTCGAAAAACGGCTGGAAACCCTGCAACGCCGCGCCATCGCCGGGGCCAGCTGGCGTGACTACGGCGCGGTGATCACCGTGCGCAACCTGGACGAGGCCGCAGCCCTGTCCAACCGCATTGCCCCGGAACATCTGGAACTTTGCGTGGCCGACCCGCGCGCGCTGAGCGAAAAAACCATCCACGCCGGAGCCATCTTTCTGGGTCAGTACACACCCGAAGCCATCGGCGACTACGTTGGCGGTCCCAACCACGTGTTGCCCACCGCCCGCTCGGCACGGTTTTCGTCAGGCCTCAGCGTGATGGACTTCCTCAAGCGCACCACGCTCAGCCAGATGACCCCCGAAGCTCTGCGTGCCATCGGTCCTGCCGCCGAACAGCTGGCGCGCTCGGAAAGCCTCGAGGCGCATGGCCTCTCGGTCACCGCGCGCCTGAACCGCCTGAATGGCTGAAATGACGCAAAGACCGGGCGCATATGGCGTTTCTGTGCGTTGCTCGCCGAATATCATTGTTATAGGTCTGTGCTGACGCAAGGAATGTGACTGTAAAGATGACCCGCATCTCGCATATCGAACTGGATGATAGAAATCTGCCGCCGCCAACGCCCGAGATCGAGCAGGAGCGCAAGGTCGCCATCTATGATCTGCTGGAAGAAAACAGCTTCTCGCTGCCCAAACGCGACGACCGCGTTGTGCCCGAGGGCCCCTATCACCTCCAGCTTTCGATCCGCGACAAACGGCTTGTCTTCGACATTGAAACCGAGGCCAACGAAAAAGCGGCCGAGTTTCACCTGTCGCTCGGCCCCTTCCGGCAGGTGGTCAAGGATTACTTCCAGATCTGCGAAAGCTATTTTGACGCGGTGAAATCGCTGCCACCCAGCCAGATCGAAACCATCGACATGGCCCGCCGGGGTATCCACAACGAAGGCAGCCGTGTTTTGCAGGAACGGCTGGAAGGCAAGGCAGATGTCGACACCGACACCGCCCGCCGCCTGTTCACGCTGATCTGCGTTCTGCATTTTGGGGGCTGACGCGTGAAGCCTCTGCCGCAGTCGGTCCTGTTCTGTTGCGACCACAACGCGGTTCGGTCCCCGATGGCCGAGGGGCTGATGAAGAAATTCTATGGCACCGGCACCTATGTCCAGTCCGCCGGTGTGCATAACGATCTGGAAATCGACGGCTTCAGCATCGCGGTCTGCCACGAGGTCGGCGTGGAACTGTCCCGCCACCGGTCGCGCTCCTTCGACGAGATGCAGGAATGGGGCGATGACCTCAGCTCGTTCGATCTGGTTGTGGCGCTTTCACCCGCCAGCCAGCGTCAGGCGCTGGAACTGACCCGTGTTTTTCACCTCGATGTCGATTATTGGCCAATAATGGACCCTACCGGGATGGGCGAGACCCGCGAACAAAAGCTACACCACTACCGACAGACCCGCGACCAGATCATTCAGCATCTGAAAGACCGCTGGGGCGAACCAACGGAGGGGACATGAACCAGACCGTCAAAACCTATTTCGATGCCTTCAACGCCGGTGACGTCGATGGCATGCTGGCCTGCCTGTCCGATGACGTGGCCCATCACGTGAACGAAGGTCAGATTCGCGTCGGCAAGGACAAGTTCGCCGCCTTTTGCGCCCATATGAACCGCTGCTACCGAGAAAACCTGACCGACATCGTCGTGTTCGAGGCTCAGGGCGGCACCCGCGCCGCGGCCGAATTCATCGTCAACGGCACCTATCTGGAAACCGACGAGGGCCTGCCCGACGCGCACGGCCAGACCTATCGCCTGCCTGCCGGGTCGTTCTTTGACCTCAGGGACGGCAAGATCACCCGCGTCACCACCTTCTATAACCTTGCAGACTGGACCAAACAGGTCTCGAATGGCTGACGTCACCGACGTCCGCCCCCTGACCGGAGCGGCACTCGGGGCCGCTCTGGATGATGTCGCCCGCCTGCGGATCAGGGTATTTCACGCCTGGCCCTATCTCTATGACGGCGATCTGGAATACGAACGCAATTACCTGCAATCCTACCGCGACAGCGACAAGGCCATCGTGGTCGGCGCCTTCGATGGCGACCGCCTGATCGGCGCCTCGACCGGTGCGCCGCTGACCGACCACGCCGACGATTTCGCCGCGGCCTTCGCAGACACCGGGCTGGACCTGTCGCAGATCTTCTATTGCGCTGAATCCGTCCTGCTGCCCGACTATCGCGGGCAGGGCGTCGGCCACAAATTCTTCGACACGCGCGAGGGGCACGCCCGCGATCTGGGCTTTGCCAAATGCGCCTTTTGCAGCGTGCAACGCCCCACCGACCACCCCCTGCGCCCCGACCACTACCGCCCACTGGATACCTTCTGGCGCGCCCGCGGATACAAGCCCTTACCCGGCGCAATCGCCCAATTCTCGTGGAAGGATATCGGGGAAGAGGGAGAAACGCTGAAGCCGTTGCAGTTCTGGATCAGGGATTTGTAGGGTTCGGGTTGGTGGGTAATGGCGTCGGTGCGTGTTTGAGCCTACTCGGTTCGAGTTACTCAACAGAAATCCGATGAACTGCATTCAGAATATTCTGGTGAGAATCCAGATAATGATCCGCCAAGTACATAACCTTTGCCCAGTCGTAGTAATTCTTGTCCTTTTCCGGCAATCGATAACGGTCAATTGGCAGCTTAAGGAGTTCTGTGCAATTGTCGTGAATAAAGCTATTTAGTCTATTTTGTAGTATTTTCTCATCATTCATTGGGTCCGATCGGTCGTGTCGTTCTTTGAGGCCATCCACAAACTTTTTGCTTAATCTCGCTCTTGGTAAGAAATTTTCAGATAACGGTTTCGATGTCATGGCATCTCGGAAAGCTAAAAAAACAAGTAGAGGCGCATCTAACGGCACATCTTTATAGCACCGCAGCGCCAATTCAACCTTGAGCAACAGTCGCTTTATTTGCCGCATAGTAAGCCTACTGACTGGCGCCAAAGTCCTTGCTAAATCGGCCGCCCGTTCCACAGAGAACTCCGGACCGTCACCGAATGGCTGTCCGAATGGCAAGGCTCTTACGAATTCAAATGCGGCTTGCCCAATATGTTCATCGGTTGTTGGCAATTGCAGCCGAATGTCAACAAACTTGTCCAGGTACCGCTCATCATCTGTGACAGCACCGAAAAGGCGCCCCGCCAGTCGTTCCAGATGGTCTGCGTTTACCATGAGTACGAAAACAAAACCATCTTGATTGAAGACCAATTTCATCGCTTCAAGTAAGGAAATTGCATACTCAGGATGGCACCGGTCGAGCTCATCAATCAGAATTACCACTCGTTGGGTGTTCTTCTCTGCCGTCAGTGCCTGTCTCAGCGCTTTCATTTGGTCAGGCATTTCTTGAGTGCGGACGCGCTCCGCCGCAATTTGCGCTGTTAGTTGTGCGCTTAATGACTTTGATGCTTCCTTGCTAAAATCCGCGACAATTTTATCAAGTTCGCTTTCGTCGTTATCGCTTTTTAACCAGCTCTCAATGGCATCAACAGCTTCCTCGCCAGCCTTGCGAGCAGCAAAACTGGCGAAGAGTTTTGCAGTGCCAAGCGCAAACACGGTTCCCTTTGAAATCGCCTTCGTCCACAACGTTTTGTCGGCAGGTTCCAAACTCTCCATCAGTGCAGCAAGAAAAGTCACTACAGGATCACCTGAGTGGTCAGATTGCTGTGCATCAATCTCTATGACCACTTCACCGGCGTTCCTAAGATGAGCAGCCCAAGCCTCGCGAAAGAATGTCTTGCCACGACCAAACCCAGCCTCAATTGAAACTACCTTTGAGTCGTCAATCGATTGAATTAGGTTTGTGTAAGCTTCACCGATAGCTTCATAACCAAGAAGGTCTCGTTCCCATGGGTTTTGAGTATTGTTATCTTTCATGAAAGGCCTCACCTAAAAACAATTTTCAAAGCAAAGTGTCGAAGTTACCCGTGCGCAAAAAGCCACGATCTTTTCTTTGAATGATACACCCTCGTCTAGAAAATTCGCGCAACATGTTTCTTGGATGACAAGTGAGGGAAAAAGGTGGTGGAGGCCCTGTTTGTGGCTGTGTTCTGCAAACTTTATCGACATTATCTCATCAGAACGGAAATGGCAGATAAGGCCTCTCACCCAACCTCAGCGCCAGTTTGATCTGTACACGCGGCGGCTCTCACGGTTTAGTGCCACGACACATCGGCTCAGGGGATCCCATCAATGAAAGTCGCAACCGCAGCGTATAATCTCGACTGGCTCGACAGCTGGGCGCAGTACGAGGACAAGCTGGACCGTTGGGTTGCCGAAGCTGCCGGGCAGGGGGCCGGGCTGCTGGTGTTCCCCGAATACGGCGCGATGGAGGTGTCGACGCTCGATGGTGCCGACGTGGCGGGTGATCTCGAACGCTCAATCCGCGCGGTTTCGGACCGGTTCGAGGATGTACAAAATTTGCATTCGCGCCTCGCAAGCGCGTACAAAACGTACATTTTGGGTGCATCGGCCCCGGTTGTGGATGGGTCCGGCCGCCCGGTGAACCGCGCCGCGTTCTACGCCCCGGACGGTGGCCGCGACCATCAGGACAAGCAGATCATGACCCGCTTTGAACGCGAGGACTGGGACATCGCTCCGGGCGGTCCGCTCAAGCTGTTCGACACCGCGCTGGGCAAAATCGGTGTTCTGATCTGCTATGACAGCGAGTTTCCCCTGCTGGGCCGCGCACTCAGCGAAGCGGATATGATCCTTGTACCGTCCTGCACCGAAGCGCTGTCAGGGTATTGGCGTGTTCGCATCGGGGCAATGTCAAGAGCATTGGAAAATCAATGTGTTACAGTTATGTCGTCACTGGTCGGAGCCAACGACTGGTCCGTAGCTGTGGACATGAACACCGGCATGGGCGGCGTTTTCGGCCCGCCGGACAAGGGGTTTCCGGCCACCGGAGTGCTGGCCGAGGGCGCTCTGAACCAGCCCGGCTGGACCTATGCGGATGTCGACCTGTCCGCCATCGCCGAGGTCCGCGCCGATGGCCACGTGCTGAACCGGACCCATTGGCCAGAGCAGGACGCCCGAGTCGAAACGGTCACATTATCCACCCTTTAGATGAATCCGCCCTTGAAATAAGGGAAAAATAGGCTCATTTAAGCGCACATCCCCGCAGATTCTGCGGGCGCAACCTAATGATGGAGACAACATGGCCAAGGAAGATACGCTCGAATTTCCCGGTGTCGTGAAGGAACTCCTGCCTAATGCGACGTTTCGGGTCGAGCTGGAAAACGGCCATGAAATCATCGCACATACGGCAGGAAAGATGCGCAAGAACCGCATCCGTGTTCTGGCCGGCGACAAGGTTCAGGTCGAGATGACCCCCTATGATCTGACCAAGGGTCGGATCAACTACCGCTTCAAATAACGCCTGCCGAGATGGCGTTTATCCTGGGATCGGGCAGCCCAAGGCGGCTGGACCTGCTGGCGCAGCTTGGCGTGCAGCCCGACGCCATCCGCCCCCCTGACATAGACGAAACACCGCTGAAGGGTGAGCTTCCTGTTCCGTATTGCAGCCGCATTACGCGTGAAAAAGTAAAGGCAGTTCAATCGGATAGCGACGACATCACGCTTTGCGCGGACACGACTGTTGCACTGGGGCGGCGTATTCTGGGCAAGCCCGAGGATGAGGGTCAGGCCGCAGAGTTCCTGTACGCTTTGTCCGGTCGTCGTCACCGGGTGATCACTTCGGTCGCCGTTCGGCGCGGGAATCGCATCCTGCAACGTGATGTCGTCTCGCAGGTCAAGGTCAAACGCCTGTCGGACGTTGAAATCAACGCCTACCTAGCGACCGGTGATTGGCAGGGTAAAGCCGGGGCCTACGCGATCCAAGGCCCTGCTGGCGCATTCATCCCATGGATTTCGGGCTCGTTCACTGGCATCGTGGGGCTGCCCCTGTCCGAGACCGCCGCCTTGCTGCAAGGGATCGGCTACCCACTATATAGCGAGGCATCATGAAGGGTCGAACCATCGTTCTGGACCATATCCAAGACCGCGAGGCCGCGGCATTGATGGTCGACGGAAAGCTTGATGATCTCCTGATCGCCGCCGACGCACCCGCGCCGGGCACCATCTATCGCGCCCGTGCCGATCGACCGGTCAAGGGGCAGGGCGGCATGTTCCTGACCACACCCGACGGCCCAGCTTTTCTGCGACAAGTCAAAGGGTTGGCGCCGGGTGCCACGCTTTTGGTGCAGGTTGGCGGATATGCCGAGCCTGGCAAGGCCATCCCTGTAACCAACCGTATCCTGTTCAAAAGTCGCTTTGCCATTGTCACGCCCGACGCGCCGGGCCTGAACATCTCGCGCAGCATCAAGGATGAAGACAGGCGGGATCAACTGCTTGAAATCGCGCATGAACAAATGGGCGACAGCCCCTACGGGTTGATCCTCCGCTCCTGCTGCATGGATGCGGATGCCGGTGACATTGCCGACGACATTTCGGCCATGCTTGCGCAAGCTGAACAAGTGATGAACGACGAGGGGTCCGACGTCGAACTGCTCAGCGAAGGTGACAGCCCGCATATCCTCGCATGGCGCGACTGGACCGATCCTGCCGAGGTTGTGACTAAAACCGGCAGTTTTGAAACCCATGGTGTGCTGGATGCGCTGGATGTTGCCCGTGGCATCTCCGAACCTCTACCCGGAGGCGGACACCTCTATATCGAACCGACCCGCGCATTAGTGGCCGTAGATGTGAACACAGGCGCGGATACGTCGCTGGCGGCAGGAACAAAAGCCAACTTCGCTTGTGCCAAAGCTCTGCCACGTGCATTGCGTGTGCGCGGGCTGGCAGGGCAGATCACACTGGATCTGGCTCCGATGCCCAAGAAAGACCGCCGAGGGTTCGAATCCGCCCTGCGTGCCGCCTTCAAGTCGGATCCGGACGAGACGATATTGGCGGGGTGGACACCTCTGGGTCATTTCGAGTTGCAGCGCAAACGCAGCCGGTTACCTGTCGCTGAGATCCTGAAATGAGCTGCCCGATCTGCGGAGAAGAAACGCAAAAGAAGTTCCGCCCGTTCTGTTCGAAACGCTGCGCAGACATTGATCTGGCCAAGTGGCTGAATGGCTCTTACGCGGTCCCGTCTCAGCGCGAAGACGACCCTGAGACCGAGGGAGATACGGACGAACACAATACAATGCGACCGCACTGAAAAAATGTAAAAAAGCCTCTGGACACTGCCGGTAGCAAGTCATAGAACGCCTCCACCCAACGACAAACGTCGTTCCCGTGCCCGGGTAGCTCAGGGGTAGAGCAGTGGATTGAAAATCCTCGTGTCGGTGGTTCGATTCCGCCCCCGGGCACCATTCAAACTCTTGATAATGCTCAATATTCATCCTTGAACCTTTCAGGGTTTGACAGTTTTCTTGAAGGGTTTGACAATTTTTGATCGGCGTTCGTTCTCCTTCTCCAGAGTTTCCATCGTTATCCGGTTACGCTCTGCCAAGTTGGCGGATCGGGAATAATGGCGAGCCATCGATGGGGTTTTTTGCCCCAGCAGGTCCGCAATCTGGCGTTCCTCAAGCCCTGCTTCTCGCAGTGTCGTGGCCACGGTATGCCGCAGCCCCTTGAGTGTCAGGCCGGGTTGCACAGCGCCCTCAGCTTCCAGCTTTTTCTTGAAGCGGTACCAGACCGTCGAAAAGCCGTTGTAGGTCCAAGGCTTTCTGTTTGATGAGGCAAGGATGGTCACGGCGTCGTGCGTGGGCGCAGCATCCAGAGCCGCTTGCAGCGTCGGACCGATTGGAACGGCAACTTCCTGGCCCGTCTTGCCCCTGACGCCCCAGATCGTGTCGCCGTCTATCTGGCGACGGGTCAGCTTAAGCGCATCGGACGGATCAAGGCCGGTATTCATAATCAACGCCACCGCCACTCGAACGTGCGGGGCGGCCCGATCCAGCACAACTGCGCGTTCTTCCACCGTCCAAGGCCGGTTGGCATAGGGCCGATTTTTCGGGCGCGGCTTGGGAATGACACCTGCCGCATAATCCCGGTCGATCAGACCGCGCGGAATGGCATAACGAAACACTTGACTCAGGAAGGTGCGGACCATGTTTGCTCGCCGCCAGCCAATCTTGTCCGCCGCTTTGTCATGGATGCCCGAAACGAGGGGCGTCGTTATTGCGGAAACAGGCGTGTCCCGGATTGGGTGCAGGAAGTCAGAGCACTTGCGGTAGTCGCGCTTGGTGGCGTCCGACAGATTGCCATAGTGTTCAGTCTGGAAATAGGAATTGACCAGACCGCCAAGGGTTCCCGGCTTAGGTGCTTGCGCCTTCTTCGCCTCTACAATGGCAGCAATGCGGGCACATTCCGCAAAAAACTCAGCCGATCCTAACGGAGTTTTTTCCAGGTCGATCTTGTGACTCGTGGCGCGATGATAACAGCGCGGTTTCCCGTGCCGATCATCGAATATCTTGAAACCTCTAACCCTGACACGTGTCATTACAACTTGCCAAGAATGACGTCCTGCGTTGCCATCTCGGCCCCTTCCTTCATTGTATCAATCCAATTGTCCAGATCGCGCTTGTCCCAAAGGACTGTGCCGGGCCGCATTTCAATTGGTTGGACGGGGCACGTTGTTTTGAAGAGCTTTGGAGGAAGTCCAGTGTAAACCGCCGCCTCAGACTGTTTCAGCATGCGTTTCTCATTAACGTTGATAGTGAGACTAGGTCATGTTGACAAAAGGGATTCACATCTGTCGGCGGGCATGATTCAAGCTGGTATCTACGACGGAGACCAGCTTGGCACGAGACCTGATGTCGGACGAGGAATGGGCG